>CALJOK010000043.1 GCA_937981555.1 uncultured Saprospiraceae bacterium | reverse complement strand
CCTATTTTTTTTGCATGAGTATTCTTCTCACAATAAACGGTATCTTTTGCTATTTGTCTCGTGCTTAAGTTTTCTTTAATGTCATTAATATAAGCATCGGACAAATGGGTAAAGGAACTTAAATAATCAATAAACTTATCTTGATTGCACATAACTTATTTTTTATAATTTTGATGCGAAGGTCCCTGCTCCACCCGTATTGACTAAATGGTATTGAATAAACCTGATACATTCTTCCGCACCATAAAGTTAAATAATGCTAGCAGAAAAATAGTATACTTATCAAACGAAAAACAATAAAAAAACTTAAGCACATAATTATAGAATGGATCACCCAAAACGTTCATCTCCCCGCCAAGCCAACCGCTCCATCTTCTCCACTTCCACACTCGGAAAATCAAAATCTAACACTACTTTCCCGTAAATCAAATAAATGCTTTTTCCTCGAAATGGCGACCGCTGCAATGACGGCGGAAAATGTACGGTATCAAAATAACGTCCCTCCGAATCCACCCAAGTTCCAAAACTCATCCACTTTCCATTCGACGTCCACACCGGTTTTTTGCAAACATAATACCCTACAATTTTTATTTTTTTATTAGAAAACTGAGACAGGTCTTTTGATAAAAAAGTATCGTTTGGAATCGCATCTTTCAACAAATCAAATGGCGAACACAACGGAAACCCTAGTAGTTCAATTTCATCAAATGCTTGGTCCAATTCTCCTTCCTCCAACTTCGGCAAAACATAATGTTCTGAAGTATCGGTAAATAAAAAACCAGTTGTTTCGAATTTATTTTTTGGATTAAAAACCGCATTTTTTTCCCACATCAATTCATATTTATTCATCCCCGTAAATCGAAATGCGCCTATGCGAATCAGCAACTCTAATTGGTCTGCCGTGATGTTAACTCGATTGATAAAATCTTCTAAATTTTTAAACGGACCATCCACATTTCTTTCATAAACTATGTGACGAGCGACTTTATTTTCAAAACTTTTTAGATGAACAAATCCTACGTAAATGGCTGACTCACAAATACTTGTCAAATAAAAACTATGATTCACACAAGGCGCATGCAATGTCGCACCAGACATTTTAGCTTCATGGAAATAATATTCCGTCGAGTAAAATCCACCAAAATTATTAATCACCGCCACCATAAATTCTAAAGGGAAATAGGTTTTCAAAAACAAACTTTGAAAACTCTCCACCGCAAAACTTGCTGAGTGCGCTTTGCAAAAGGAGTACCCTGAAAAGCTTTCAATTTGTCGCCAAACTTCTTGCGTCAATTCGTCGGAGTAACCTCTTGCTTTGCAGTTGACGAGATACTTCTTTCGCAATTTTTCGAAGGTATCACCTTGGTATTTTTTACCTGTCATGATGCGGCGCAAGACATCACTTTCATCCATATCCAATCCCGCAAAATGATGTACAATTTTCATCGTATCTTCTTGGTAAACCATCACCCCAAAAGTCTCCGAAAGGTTCTTTTCAAATACAGGATGCAAGTACTCGAAGGAGTGCGGCGCATGAAATCGTTTGATGTATTCTCGCATCATTCCGCTTTGCGCCACGCCCGGTCGAATGATGGAAGAAGCTGCCACGAGATGTTTATAATTATCGCAATGCAGTTTGGTGAGCAGTCCTCGCATCGCAGGACTTTCGATATAAAAACAACCGATGCAATGTCCTGAACGCAATTGAATTTTTACTTTTTCATCGTTCATGATTTTATCCACTTCATGAATATCAACTGCTCGTCCTTGATTTTTTTTGACCAAATCTACCGCGTCTTTGATGTGCCCCAAACCTCGTTGACTCAACACATCAAACTTATGAAAACCAAAATCCTCCGCATGATACATATCGAAATGCGTGATCGGAAAACCCTTCGGCATCATCTGCAAAGCCGTAAAATAATGAATCGGTTTTTCCGTAATAATCACTCCACCTGCATGAATCGAAAGATGATTGGGGAAGCCTTTTATTTTTTCTCCATACTTAAAAATGAGGTGGGCGTACTTATGATGTTTGTTAACGTCCTCTGGTTTTTTAATCAAATTGTCAATCTCCTCTTTCGGCAAACCAAATACTTTCCCCAATTCTCGCACAATACTTTTCCCTTTAAAAGTGCTGTACGTCGCGAGCAAGGCAACATGCTCTCGACCATACCTTTTAAAAATATAATCCGTCACATCGTCTCGTTCATCCCACGAAAAATCAATATCAAAATCAGGTGGTGATGTTCGATAAGGATTAATAAATCGCTCAAAATATAAATCCAATTCCAACGGATCAACATCTGTAATCCATAAGCAAAAAGCCACAATCGAATTCGCACCACTCCCCCGCCCCACGTGATGATAACCAGAAGTATTTGCATAACGAACAATGTCCCAGGTGATTAAAAAGTATTTACAAAAATCTAAACGTTCGATGACTTTTAATTCTCGACGCACTCGTTCTCCTGCTTTTGGATGACGATTACCAAAGCGTTTTTTGCAGCCATTCAACGCTAGTTTTGTGAGTAATTTAAAATCACTTTCTTTACTTCCTGTAAACGTGCGTTTATTGTTATGTAATCCGCTTTTAAACTCTATCGAACATTCGTCTAGGATTTTTTGCGTATTTTTTATGACGTGTGGATATTGTTGGAAAATCGTTTCGAGTTCCTTTTTTTTATAAAAAACTGCTTCTCGTTTAGCGCAATATTCGGGAGATAGTTTACTTAAAAGGACATTCCGATCAATGGCTCGTAACAATCTATGCACATTAAATCCTTCTTGATTTAGAAAAGTGACTGGTGAAAAAATGACTAATTTATCTAAGTGATTTTTTAAGTCGGAACGAAATAATTGATTAACCTGATTCGGCCGAATCCCGAAATATTCATAGTCTCTAAAATCTTGAATTTGTTTAGGAAAATGGGTGTAAACAAAATAGACATTTTCCATCTTCGGCGGTACATCAGGCAAAGAGATTCCATCCAACGAATGATTGGTCAAGAATAAGTTCAAGGCTCGAAATCCTTCGTTGTTTTTTGCAATCCCAACATAGAGTAACCGATCATCTCTATGAAATTCAATACCCAGAATTGGTTTAATCCCTTCCCGTGTACACTTTGTTACAAACTCATAACTACATGAAGTATTATTGATATCAGTTAACACTAAAGTCTTGACATCATTAGCTTTTGCAGCGGCGATGAGTTGTTGCGGCGACAAGGTTCCGTACCGCAAACTAAAATATGTATGGCAATTGAGCATCACGTGGTGGTTTGCTTTAGCTGACCGTAAAAGTTTTTTTTTTATATGAGAAGTGATTTTTTAGGTCAGCTAAAGCAGACCACCACGTGTTACTTTTGTTCCAAATCGTTTTTTGATTTTATCCATTTGCTCCATGAGCCGAATTTCTTTTAGTGTATCATCGAACAAATTGATTTGGTAATTTCCATTGACGAGGTAACTCAGTTTCACTCCGACCAGTCGAATGAGTTGCCTGCGTTGATATAATTTTTCAAAAAGTTGATAGGCAAAATTCTTTAAGGTTTTGTCATTAGCGGTGTAAGGAATTTTCTTTTGCAGCGTGTAAGTATTAAAATCGGTGTAACGAATTTTGACTGTGATGCAGGAAGTTAATCGTTGCGAGTTTCGTAATTCAAAACCCAATTTACTTACCATCTTGGAAATGATACTCTTTAATCGAGTTACATCGATTGTATCTATTTGAAAAGTCTGTTCAGTAGAAATAGATTTTTTTTCCCGATAAGGAATGACAGGACTGTTATCAATTCCATTCGCTTTTTTCCAAAAAGAAATGCCAGTTTTTCCAAACTCACGTTGCAATAATTTGGGAGGGATTTCACTCAAGGTTTGAATCGTACGGACACCCATCATACTCAGTTTTCTATTTTGTACATTTCCGATACCTGGCATTTTCCGAACAGGCAAAGGAGCGAGGAATGACTTTTCATTGCCTTGAGGGATTTGAATTTTTCCATCAGGTTTTGCTTCACCTGTACCTACCTTTGAAACGAGTTTATTAATCGACAAACCAAATGAAATGGGTAAGCCAACTTCATGCACCAATTTGTTTTTTAATTCATTTCCCCATTTCCAACAACCGATATGTTTGTCCATACCTGTGAGGTCAAGGTAGAATTCATCAATGGACGATTTCTCAAATTCAGGGGCTTCGGATTCGATGATTTCAGTAATCGTTTTCGAGTAGCGGGAATAAGTATCCATATCACCTTTGAGCACGACTGCATCGGGGCATCTTTGCAATGCCATTCGAACAGGCATGCCTGCATGGATTCCAAATTTTCGAGCGATATAATTGCAAGAAGCAACGACGCCTCTATTGCCAGAACCTCCAATAATCAGCGGTTTCTCATTTAATGAACTGTTTCTCAGGCATTCGACGGACGCAAAGAAGGCGTCCATATCGAGATGGAGAATGGCTCTTTCATACATTGTTTATACGTTTTCTCTGTTAAAAAATAATTTTGTAATTGCTTTGTTATAGACATACTTTTCCCTGTATGATTATTGTTTATAACGCTTTCGCTAATCAAATTACATCATATAGATATCCATAATATGACTTTGAGTCGTATCATGAATACGATTAAAATTTTAAAGCTTGTTTCGAGGAAATGACAGGTTGGAGGACAGTTTAGAAGACTGTTATATTTTGCAACAATTTGTTTCAAATGTATAACTTTATTCTTTTCCCTGCAACTCTATGAGTTCTTTTTTTCAACATGCAAATATACTGTTACACATAACTTACTTTTTCTTATATTTTAAAAAATTGATTATCAAGGAGTTATGAATACTTTGCAGTTTTATTTTTTTTATAAAAAAATTGTTTTGATTTGAAGAAGCTGGTCAACTAAAGTTGGCGGCTACTTGGCAGTTATAGTACAAACCCACGTTAATCCTTTTCCTATTTTATAAAAAAATCAATTTTTAGCTAGATATTTGACAACACAATCTTTCTGTTTTCAAAAATCAATTTTATGGTTAAATTTTACTGTCTTTTTGCTTTTCTTTTCTCAGTACAAATATCATTTGCTCAACAAACTGTTGGCCTATTCCTCAATGACTCTACTTCATTAAATGGCTACACATTGTTCACTCATGGCAATAGTAAGATTACTTATTTGATTGATAATTGTGGTAATGAAGTACATCGATGGGATCAGAGTACAACCAACCCTGGAGCATCGGTTTATCTTTTGGAAAATGGAAATTTACTACGAACTGGCCGAATCAATAGTAACTTCAACGGAGGAGGAACAGGTGGTCGATTAGAAATTTTCAATTGGGATGGTGATTTGATTTGGCAATATGATTACTCGAGTAATACTTATCACCATCATCACGATGTGGCTCCTATGGCTAATGGAAACATTTTACTGATCGCTTGGGAATCTCGAGATGAAGCAGAAATAGAGGAAGCTGGTAGAAATCCTGCAAGTATCTCTAATCCAATTTGGTCAGAGCGAGTCGTAGAAATAAAACCCGTTGGAGCCGATGAGATTGAATTAGTTTGGGAGTGGCATTTATGGGATCATTTAGTACAAGATTTTGATTCTACCAAAATGAACTATGATGTTATTGCTGAACATCCAGAATTAATGGACATCAATTTTGGCGTGACTTCTCAAGGAAATAATACAGATTGGATTCACTTGAATGCAATAGATTATAATCCAGATTTGGATCAAATAATTTTAAGCTCTCGACACTTAAGTGAAATATATGTCATCGACCACAGTACTACAAATTTGGAAGCAGCTGGTCACACAGGTGGAAATTCTGGAAAAGGTGGTGACTTCCTTTTCCGCTATGGTAATCCTCAATCTTATGATCGAGGCACTTCTGATGATCGAATCTTCTATGGTCAACATGATGCCAAGTGGATTCCAGCAGGTTACCCTGACGAAGGTAAAATTATGGTATTTAATAATGGTCAAGGAAGACCCGGAGGAAGCTACTCTTCGGTAGATGTGATTGATCCTCCATTGGATGCTAACAATACATTTACAATTTCTGACACCGAGCCATTTGGTCCAGAAAATTTATTCTGGACGTACGAAGCTGATCCACCTGAAGATATGTATTCGTCAAATATTTCAGGTGCACATCGACTATCGAACGGTAACACATTGATCTGTGTAGGACGTGAGGGGAATTTTTACGAAGTGGATTATGACGGCACATTGGTGTGGCATTATCGGCTGCCAATCGGCAATTCTGGACCGGTGACGCAAGGTACAATTGTGACTAATTCGAATGTATTTCGAGCAACTCGATATGACCCAGATTACCCTGCTTTCATAGATAAGATTTTGACACCAGGAGATCCAATTGAAATCAATCCTTTACCTTCTGATTGTGAAATATATGGTGGTCCCGTTGCTATTAAAAATCACTCCAACTTGGAAGGTGTACAGGTTTTAAACAACCCCGTTCACGATTTTATTTTTATAAAAAACCAAACTGGAACCGAAGTAAATATCGAAGTATTTGACATCATGGGAAGACTAACAATAAGTCAAATTTCTCAAAATGAAAACATTGAAATTCCTTCTCTTAATTGGATCAATGGATTTTATACCGTTCACATTTCCAACAGAGAAAAAAATCGTTTCTTTGTACAAAAAATAATCAAACGATAATTTAAATTACTGTTTATCAATAACTTATATATATTTTAAATAAAACTTCCTTTTATGACTAAAAATATACAACTTCTTTTAATTCTAATTTTTATAGGAGGAAATCTAGCTGCGCAAAATACGGTTGGTTTGATTTCATACAATCCGACGAAGTCATTTGATGGCTATAATTTAGTTTATCCTCACAACCAACCCAATGTTTATTTGCTCAATAATTGTGGTGAGATAGTTCATCGTTGGGATGATGCAATAGACTTCCGACCAGGCAATACGGCCTATCTTTATCCTAATGGAAACTTGGTAAAAACTAAGCGTCCTTCAGCTGTTGCGGGCAACCCAATTTGGGCAGGCGGAGGTGGTGCCATTGTCGAAATGCGAGACTGGGATAATCAACTTTTATGGAGTTTTGAAATGAACAATGACAGCATGCGATTGCACCATGACATTGCTCCTTTGGACAATGGAAATGTATTGATGATCGCTTGGAAATTGCGAACACTTGATGAAGCAATTCAAGCTGGAAGAGATACTTCTTTCGCTCCTTTGACTCAAGGAGAAATTTGGGAAGATATTATTATTGAAGTAAATCCAACAGGAGATATTGTTTGGGAGTGGAGTACCTGGGATCACCTAGTGCAAGATCGAGATGCTACAAAAGATAATTTTGGCGTAGTCTCAACTAGTCCTCGTCTAGTGGATATTAACTATGATGCTAATGATGGAAAAGCAGATTGGATGCATGGTAATGCATTGGACTACAATGAGGATTTAAAACAAGTAATGATCAGCGTTCCTACCTTTAATGAGTTTTGGATTATCGATCATACGACGACAACTGCTCAAGCAGCTACTAGCTCAGGTGGTAGTTCTAATTTAGGTGGTGACTTAATGTATCGTTGGGGATTCCCTGCAGCTTATGGAGGAGACTCGGCGGATCAAAAATCATATTACCAACACGATGTGCATTGGATTGATGATTACTTGCCTACCTCCCACCCTCAATATGGGTACATCGCATTTTTCAATAACCGAGTGGGAGCTGATTTTTCTACTGCCAATGTAATTATTCCGCCTTGGGATATGTACAGTTGGGAATACACGTTGGATAGTGATACTTACGGTCCAACTGATTATCTAAAAACATTTACTCATCCGACTCCACAAGACATGTATTCAACAGGTTTGTCGAGTGTTCAACTCTTACCAAATGGAAATACTTTGTTGTGTTCGGGACGTTGGGGATATAGTTTTGAGTTGACGCCAGATGATGAAATTGTGTGGGAATATATCACTCCTCGAAATGGAGTAAATCCTGCAACGCAAGGAGACACCTTGTTAATTAATAATAACTTGACTTTCAGAATGAAAAGAATTCCTACTGATTACCAAGCATTTGACGGAAGAGATTTGACTCCTCAAGGATATTTAGAATTAGAACCTAATTTAGATTTTTGTCCTGACATTATTGATGACGTAGAAGAAATTTCACAATACGATTTAAAAATTTATCCAAATCCTGCTAGCGACATTTTAACAATTGAATGGGAAAAAGGAGGAAAAGAAGTTGGCTTTAAAGTTTATGATTTGGTCGGTCGGAAAATAGAAGATATGACTGCTACGGGTGGTCGAAAATTTTTAGATATATCTCATTGGGAAAATGGAATGTACATTGTGATTATCAATGACATGGAATTAAAACGAGTGGTGGTGACGAGATGATATTTGTTTTGCCGCAGATTGGGCTGATCTATCATGATTTTTATGATTCTCTTTTTACACATATTTTACACGAAATGGAAAGTCATACTAATCATATTATATCATAACAATCTGCGGCAAAAAAAAAACCACGAGGGAACGCCCCCGCAGTTGAAACAAAACTTGATTATGTATAAGGTTATTTTCTTAAAATATCTTTGAGTTATTTTTTTATTATTTCTTCATTTTCAGCCGGTACTGGAAATGCTGTTTTCTGATTTTTTATTTTTCCAAAAAGTAAATTCATTCCAAATCTCATATTCACATTTTGTCCTTTCATCGGATTCATCAATGGAATCACATTATCAGAAGTGAGAAAAAGTTGAACTGGTCCTAATCGTAAAGAAGTACTTAATCCAATATTGTTTGCACCTCCTTCGATATAAGCATATTGAGCACCGATGCTAAAAATATTTCCAACCTCTTTTTTGATATTCAACGCAAAGGCAGTTGTCAAATCCGATTGAAATCCTTGTGCGAATAACAATGCTCCTACGGTTAATTTCGGCATTACTTCATAAGTACTACTCAAATAAAATGAACTTGGTAAAACCGTATTAAAACCATTCTGTGAAGCAGTAAATTCAAACGTATTCGCTATAGTATCCAATATTTCCTCTGGACTATAATCCCCGTCTTCAAAAAGTGGTTGGAAATCCAAACCTGCAAAAGTTGAAGTTCCATTGCTCCAATAATTATTGACATTTTCTTCCCATTTTATTTTTCCAATATTCAATACACTCGTTTGTATATTGAGTTTCTCATTAACATCAAAACTTGCTCCAAAGTCAAATGCGACACCTCGATTATCTCCAAATAAAGAAGGTTCGAAGTCATCTAAATTTAAAAACTCTCCATTATCAATATCACTTTCAGGTAGCCCTCCAGTATTAATTAAATAATCTGTATCGGCAGTTAATTGGTAGTATTCAGGATCAGTATAAATACTCGCTTTTGCATTCGCAGTTTGGTAAGTGGCAATTCCAACTAAATATCTTAGACGTGTCCCTAAAGTCAAGTTGTCACCAATTTTATATCCAAAGCCAACACCAAATTCTTGGTAAGCCAAAATATTTTGGGATGGTGCGATGTTGATTGTTTCTCCTACAAATTGAGCATTCCCGCCCCAAGCAAATTGCAACATAGATTTTGGGATCGAGTGAAATGTGCTCACTCGTACGCCATGATGCAAACTCAGTTGCCATCTTTTGGCTTGGAAAGAAAAAGAAAATGTTTCAACATTTAAGTTGGTTTGAATATTCATTCCTTCTACTCCAACTTGTTCAATTAATCCATCTACATCAAGGTAAAGTGATGTTCCTCTTTTTTCCAAAACATTATCAGGAGCAATCGAAGAATTATAAAATCCGGCATAAACTGAAGGTAACAAACTCACATTGACTTTGTAACCATTATCTGTAAATGAAGCTGGATTCGTCAAATTATTTTGAGCAACATTGGACATAAAATGTGTTCCCAATTCTATCTGAGCTTGCATCGAAAATCCTAAACAAACTCCAAGTAGGGAAAAAATATATTGTTTCATTTTATTATTTTTATTTTATTTGTAAGTATCTTGTTATAACAACTTAATTACAAAAACTTATTCTTTCAATTTAGCAATTGCTCCAAGCTTAAAGCTCATGCCATAATCAGTATAAAACTTCACCGTAACCGTTCCCATTTCAGCAGTTGAAACCATTCCTTTAATTGAAATTTGAGTAGCATTTTTAATTTTCGCAATTCGCTCAATTGTAAATTCTTCTATATTCTCAGTCGAACTTTTTGCAGTAACTTCTCCTTGAGCATTAACTTCTGCCGCTGGAATCAAAGTCATATTTCCATTATCAAATAATGAATCTAAAACCATATTATTTTCATCCATAAAATAAACTTGTACACCTGCTTCTATCGGTAATCCATTTTCAGTAATTAATTTAAATGAAGCACTTTCAATACCTTCAAAAAATGAAGCATCAAATTTACTTACTTCTTCTACTGCAAAACCACTTGCACTTAACCACACCGGAAGTTCCATTTTCATATCAACATCAAATCGACTAGTATCTAACACAAATCCTTTTATATTTGGATCAGCGCTAGGATTAGTCAAAGCACCTAATTCGTAACTTAATTGTGTTGGATTACTTGATATAATTTCACTCAAATTCGAATTATCTTTATTCACTCCAACATCAGTAATCTTAGATTGACCGACTTCCATCAATGAAGGATAATTAAATGCAATCCCATCATCTAAAACAGAATAAACTTCCATCGTTCCTTCTGACATCGTTTCCGCAGTTAAGTTTTCTGCAATCATTCCAATTGGAACACCAAAACTGTTAGAGATTTTCAAATTTATTTTTGGATCTTCGATCTTCAAACTTCCACTCACCGCCGTCTCAAAAAGGTTAATCAAGATAGTATCACTCGGCAAGTCAAATATATACTGATCAAAATATCCTTGGATAAGAGAATACTCAAAATCTTGAAGTTGCAAAACCATATTCTGTAAAAATTTTCGCTCTCCTGCTGCATTAGTTGCTATATATTTTACTTTGATTTCGTCATTGAAAAAATCCATGATGTAACCACTTAAATCAATCGTTCCACTTACATTAGTTGGAGAACTACCTGAATATTCAGCAATTGTAGGATAACTTAACTTGACTCCATTTTGAGTCAAATTTTGTACTTCAATTATGACATTTATATCTTCAGAATAAGTTGACTGAAAAGCATAATTTAATACTCCACTTTTTACCGTAAAAAAGTCAATATCAAACGAAGTATTTATTGCCCCATAAGGTAGCACCATACTAGTGTCTAACATCGGAATCGTAATGTCTGGGATGTCAATAATTTCTTCTCCCGAAACAGAAAAAACATTACTCTCATAAACTAATGTCATGAAGTTATCGTCATCGATATCAAGGTAGCCTTGGGAATCAAAATCATCTAAAAAATCTTGGATGGAAACGGTGGTATTAACAAGTGCAACTGCCACTTCTGGTTGCCAATTTTCGACCTCAATATTATCTATCTCTTGAAGGTCTTTGACACAACTTTGAACTAGGAATAGCGACATAAGAAGGAAAAGTCCCTTTGTCCATTTTTTCATCTTAAAGAAGTTTTCTGGATTAAAAAAAAAGTAAACTTAGGGGAAAGTTATTCTAGAGGGGAATGATAAAACAAACTAAGATAAGAGAACCGAACGTTTTAGTATATATAAAACATTGAAAACCAACAATTTACGATAGGCTATTTTTTAAAAATCAAGTTTTGCATATAAAAAAAGAACAATTCAAGTCATTTAAATTTGTTCTAAACAATTTTAATTTTGAAAAAATCATGCCTAATATTAATAGTTATTAATATTTTTAAATTATGGAATATAAAAATGAAAAGAAACCTAGTGAAAAACCATCTGCTTCTGATAAGATGATGGACAAAGCAGCCGACAGTCTTAATTGGTGGAATCGAGCAGCAACAATTAATGAAGACGATTCTATATGGATAGGCTTTACAAAAATAGTTATCCGAGTTATTGGAATTCTTCTTTTGATTGCGATTTCTCCTTTTGTAATTATAGGATTGATAGTAGGAATAACTGCTGCATTATAACTTCTTCAAAATGAAAATTTTTCAAAATCCTGCTTGGCTTTTTTGTGTTTTTCTATTTATCCTACACCAATTTTTTCAAAAGATATTAGGTTGGAATTTTGTTATTTTAGATAGCTATTTAGACCCACTTTTATGCCTTCCAATTTTCATGGGATTCATGCTGGCCGAACGTCGTTTTTTTCTAAGAAAAATAAATCATAACAAGGTGTACACGTTTTCAATTTTAGAGACTGTAGTGATAGGAATCACTTTGGCCATTGTCTTTGAAGAAGGTTTTCCGAGATGGTCAGCTCAGTTTACAAAAGACTATTTTGATTATATTTTTTATTTTGTAGGAGCATTGTTTTTTTATTTTTTTATTAACACTAAAGAGTAACGTGGTGGTCTGCTCTCTATTATTTTTTAACTTTTGGAATTGTTAATGGTTTCCGTTGTGCTTCGAATTTAAAAAATGGTACTCCATATCCGCAAGAAGTTTGTACATCCACCACTTCCATTTCAAATATTTGCCGTGCTCTAGGTTGGTTGGGGAAAAACGAAATCATCGATTCCCAATTTTCATTTTCAGGTCGAATAGATTTTGCTGTTCCATATAATCTAACAATCAACGGACCTCCTTCGAATGAACAAAACATCAAAGTCATTCGATTTGTATCATTTAAATGTGTTTCCGTTTCATTGCCACTTCCTCCTAGATTTAACCAAACCACTTTATTTTTATCTATCACCTTTAAAGTATCTAATCCTTTTGGCGAAACATTTACTTTGCCATCCTTAGCAGCAGTTGCGACGAAAAACATTTTTTGTTTTTCAATAAATTCTTGAACATTAGAAGAAATTGAGGTGAGCCATTTTGCCATAATTTAGTTATTTTTTTTGAGGTAAAATTCTTTAAAACAAGAAAACGAAAGTTATATAAAATAAGTATAAGTTCCTGTTCATATTATAAAATAACAATACATTTCCAATATGATTTTTTATTCCAACTTTTAATTTCTTATTTTTAGAAAAAAACAAATATGGAGCAACCAAATATTCCACCTCGCATTTCGATGCAAACCATCTATGAATCTATTTTAGCTGTTTTCAATTTTGAAAAAGGGTTTTCTTTTACGGTAAAAAATCTTTTGTTTACTCCTGGGAAGACTTTGAGTAATTATCTTTTTACAGTCGAAAGGACGAAGCATATCAAGCCAATGAATTTTCTAATTTTGATGATTACCATTGCTACGTTCTTAACCTTAGAATTAATAAAAGCTTCCAATTCTGATGCCCTGAGTGGAAATGAAATTGATGGTATGATGGGGGGAACTACAATTAATTTAGGTGAAGGTATTCCTCAAAAACTAAATGATGCAGTTGGAATTTTCAATAACCTAGTCAAGCAATATTATCACATTTTTCAATTACTAAAAATTCCATTTTTTGCATTAGCAACTCTTTGGATTTTTCGAAAAAAACAATACAATTACGCAGAGCATTTAATTATCAATAGTTATATCATTGCTCTGACTACGTTTATTTTTATTGTTACTATCCCTGTAGCATTTGTTGATATGAAGGTATTCACAATTCTGATTACAGGTTCCATTATTTATATGTTTGTGGCTTACATTTCCGTTTTTGATGAAAAAAACTGGAAGGGATTTCTAAAGGCGATTGGTTGTTATTTGCTAGCAACTGTTTTGCATACTTCATTAGTTGCATTGGTAGTCGGTGGAATTTATTTGAGTATTTAAATAAAAAAGTAGCTCCCAAATTAATGAGAGCTACCGTTTATAACATGATACTTACATTTTAAATTTGAGCCAAAACCTCTTCCACTTTTTGCCCTGGCAAAGCAGCGTAATGTTTGAATTTCATCGAATAATTTGCCCGACCAGCACTCACCGATCGAAGATGATTCACGTAACCAAACATTTCAGCCAAAGGAACTTCTGCTTCAATTCGATTATGAAGTCCAGTCATTTCTTGTGATAAAATAACACTTCGCCTTCGATTCAAACCACCTAAAATGTTTCCTAAATATTCTTCAGGAGTAGTTACTTCCACAGCCATCATTGGCTCTAAAAGTTGAGGTTCCATTTGCATCGCGATCGATCTAAAAGTTTCCATGGCACAGAGTTCAAATGCTAAAGGTTTGGAATCTTTGGAATGTGTTTTTCCATCCAACAATTCAACTTTCAAATTTTGAATTGGATAACTTGCCAAAGCACCATTATCCAACATTTGAGCAAAACCTTTTTCAACCGAAGGAATGAATTCTTTTGGAATTGTACCGCCAACAATTTTATTGACAAACTGCAATCGTTTTCCTTCTTTTAGGAAAGCATCGCTGTTTAAAAATGCCTCGTCAGCAGAACCAACTTTCACTTCGATTTCTGCATATAACCCGCCGCCGCCAGTTTGATTCTTCAATCGATATCGAGTCTGAACGGACTTGGTAAATTCTTCCTGATACGCCACTTTCGGAGAACCTACCTTGACGTCAAGACTGAAATCTTCTTTTAAAATATCCAACTTAATCATCAAATGTAATTCACCCATCCCGAGCACAATTGTTTGTCCAGTTGCTTCATCCAATTGAACTTTAAAACTAGGATCTTCCATTTGCAACTTGGCTAATGCCATTCCTAATTTGTCTAATTGCTCCGCATTTTTCGCTTCTATCGCCATGCTAATTACAGGCTTAGGAACGAATAAACTTTCCAAAATAATTGGGTCATTTTGCGCAGAAAGTGTGTCTCCTGTTCGTACAGATTTCAAACCAACCGTGGCAGCAATATCGCCAGCAGAAACACTTTGAATCTCCGCTCGTTTGTTCGCATGAATTTGATACAAACGACCAATTCTTTCTTTCTTGCCCGTTCGAGGATTTAAAATTGAATCCCCAATTTTTAGCATTCCAGCATATACTCTAAAGAAACAAAGTTGTCGGTTCTGCTCATCCAACGCAATCTTAAAAGCCAAGGCAGCAAAGGGTTCGTCGGCATCAGGCTGACGTAAAACAGTAGTTTCATCTGCCATTTTTTTTGCCTCTACTGCGCCTCGATCCAATGGCGAAGGCAAGTAATCACAAACTGCATTTAGCAACGTTTGCACTCCTCTATTTTTATACGCGGCACCCATAATTACAGGAACAATTTGTCGATTTAAAACTGCTTTCCGTAAGACAATATTCAATTGCTCAGCGGTGATACTTTTGGCATTTTCGAAATATTGATTCATCAAGTTTTCGTCAAAAAGAGCAATTGTTTCTAGCAAAATATCTCGATACTTTTGTGCCTCTTCCATCAGCGATTTTGGAATTTCATTTTTCTCCAAAACCTCTCCTTCCTCATTCCAATAAACTGCTTTCCATTCAATCAAATCAATCACTCCTACAAAACCATCTTCCGCTCCAATTGGAATTTGAATCGCTAAAGCATTCGCTCCCAAACGAGTTTCAATTTGTCGAACCACTTCAAAAAAATCAGCTCCTACTCTATCCATTTTGTTGACCATTGCAATCACAGGAACTTCGTATCTAGCTGCCTGTTGCCAAACCGTTTCCGTCTGAGATTCAACTCCCGCAACCGCATCAAACAAGGCAACCATTCCATCTAAAACTCGGAGTGATCGTTCCACCTCAATCATAAAATCAACGTGCCCTGGAGTATCAATAATGTTCATCAAAAATTGCTCTCCACCATACTTCCATTCCGTATGAGTTGCCGCTGAACTAATCGTAATTCCTTTTTCTTTTTCCTGCTTCATCGTATCCATTTGGCTGTTGCCATCATGAGTTTCGCCTATGCGATGTGACTTGCCGGTGAAGTAAAGAATCCTTTCTGTTAATGTTGTTTTGCCTGCATCAATGTGTGCGGCAATTCCTATATTTCGTAAAAATCGCAATCTATCGCGTTTCATCTTTTTAATTTTTTATACTTCAAAAAAAACAATACTCTGACTAGCTGAACAATGCCAGATAACCTTCGTCCGAAACATTAATCTATTCTCATTTTTTGATTTTATTTTTTTTCAAAAAAAGAAAGATTAACTCTCATCGAGGTTAATTTAAAATACCAAACTTGTTTTTGTTAAATACAGAAGCAACGGTCAATTAGCGAGTGCTAAATTGCCTGCCCAGCTTTTACTTCTGCGTTGAAGAAATAAAGAGCAATGGGCAAAATACCATTTTAAAAGGTTGGAAAATAATCGTAAGTCTCATGTTATTATTTTTACAAAAGAGAGAACACTTGGAATTGTGAAAAGGTTCCATAATATTTGATTATTTTTTTTTGCCACGGATTAACACAGACTTGACTGACTTTCACATTAATTGATCTAAGAGACTGAAATGTGGAAAAGTCAGTCAAGTCTGTGTTGGTCTGTGGCAAATCCAAATTCCTATTTCCGTCCCGAAATCTTAATCCCCAAACTCTTCGCCATCAACATCAATTTCTCCAAATCTCGATTCGAAACAAAACTCAAAGAAATTCCTTTCTTCCCCGCACGAGCAGTTCGTCCACTTCGGTGCGTGTAATATTCCGACTGATCAGGCTGCTCAAAATGAGCGACAAAAGCTAAATCTTTGATATCAATTCCTCTCGCAGAAATATCCGTCGCGACGACCATTTGTAAATTTTTATTTTTAAAAGCACGCATCACTTTATCTCTTTCAATTTGTTTGAGATCACCATGCATCGCGTCAACTCTAAAATTTTTAGCTTTCAATTGCATGCTCAATGTTTGAGTCATTTTTTTCGTCCGACAAAAAATCAACCCTTGCTCTTCCCCTTGCCCTTTAAGAAACCGAATCAAATAATTCAATTTATCTACAGGATTACACAACACATATTCATGCGTAATATCAGGATTAACTTCATGGTCTTTTTGCACTCGAATCCGATGTGCATCAGGCGATAAATAATTGTGAATGATGTCCTGAATTCCTTTCGGCATCGTCGCAGAGAATAACCAAATATTGCCTTTACCTTTAACAAACGTTAGAATTTTCTCCAAATCTTCTTTGAATCCTCGCTTCAACATTTCGTCAGCCTCATCCAAAACAACCGTTTCAACTCGACTTAAATCTACCGCTTTTCGTTCCACCAAATCAATCAATCGACCTGGAGTGGCGACCACAATATGAGTTGGTCTTCGAAGAGAAGCAATTTGCTTATCAATTTTTTCACCTCCGTAAACTGCTTCCGCAAAAATCTTTTCGGTGTATTTTGTATATCGAAATAATTCTCTTTTGATTTGAATTCCAAGTTCACGAGTCGGGCAAAGAATCAATGTTTGCACAACAGGTTCGTTCGGTTTTATTTTTTGTAAAATAGGAATTCCAAAAGCAGCAGTTTTACCAGTTCCAGTTGGTGCTTGTCCAACGATATCAGTTTTTGCTCCCATCAAAATTGGAATTACTTTCTGCTGAATCTCAGATGGCTTAACAATTCTATTTTCATTAAGTGCTTGAATAATCTTTTTTGAAATTCCTAATTCTTGAAATGTGGACATGATTTTTTTTGGGTGCGAAATTAGTCATAAAATAGGAGAATAAGGTAATAGTTAAATTTTCAGTTTAATGTTAAGTTTCTTCTTTTAAAATTACTTCTTTACTAGTGATTCAATGTTATAAACAACTGTTAATCAGAATGTTATGCATTAAACAAAATTTCACCACAGATTACACAGATTTTCCACAGGATATTAATTACTGAAAAAATCTTTACTAATCTGTCTACATCTGTGGTGAAATTTTCCCTTTTTAGAAATTCACCTTTTTTCCTCAAAATCTATTTCAACCTTACCTATATTTCTACTATATTTGCACCCTTAAATTAAAAATCAATTTGGTTGTCCAAATCAACCATTTCAATATTAAAAATTATGTTTGAAAATTTACAGGACAAATTAGACGGCGCGTTTAAGAATCTGAAAGGTGATGGAAAATTGACGGAGCTGAATGTAGCTACTTCAATTAAAGAAATTAGACGTGCTTTGGTAGGTGCCGATGTGAATTATAAGATCGCCAAAGAATTTACAGACAAAGTAAAAGAGCAAGCCCTCGGAAGTAAAAATATTTTGAGTGCGGTGAAGCCTGGTGAGATGATGGTCAAAATCGTCTTGGATGAATTGGTGGAATTGATGGGTGGACAAGCCGAAGGAATCAATACGGGTAAAGGGACGAAAGATCCAGGAATCATTTTGATCTCTGGTTTGCAAGGATCTGGTAAAACGACTTTCTCAGCTAAATTGGCGAATTTCTTAAAAACAAAAAAACAGCAGCGACCTCTTTTAGTGGCTTGTGATGTTTACCGACCTGCGGCGATCAATCAGTTAACTGTTTTGGGTGAGCAGATTGGTGTAGCGGTTTATAAAGAAGAAGAGAATAAAAATCCAGTTTCTATTTCTCAAAATGCCATCGAATATGCTCGTAACAATAATCACGATGTAGTGATCGTCGATACAGCTGGTCGTTTGGCGGTGGATGAAGAAATGATGACGGAGATTTCGAATGTCAAAAAAGCAATCAATCCAACGGAAACACTTTTTGTAGTAGATTCGATGACGGGTCAGGATGCCGTGAATACGGCTCAAGCTTTTAATGAGCGAATTAATTTTGATGGAGTTGTATTGACAAAATTGGATGGTGATACAAGAGGTGGTGCTGCACTTTCTGTAAAGTATACTGTTGGAAAACCAATCAAATTTGTGAGTACAGGTGAGACGATGGAAACCTTAGATGTTTTCCACCCTGATCGGATGGCGAATCGAATTTTGGGAATGGGTGATATTGTTTCGTTTGTAGAGAAAGCGCAAGAGCAATTTGACGAAAAAGAAGCAAAACGATTAGAGAAGAAAATCAAAAAGAACAAATTTGATTTTGATGATTTCTTAAGTCAGTTGAATCAGATTCGAAAAATGGGTGATTTAAAATCATTGATGAAAATGATCCCTGGAATGAGCAAAGCGTTGAAAGATGTAGAAATTGATGATAAGGCATTCAATAAAGTAGAAGCGATTATTTACTCGATGACCGCACAAGAAAGAGCAAATCCTGAAGTGTTGAATATGAGTCGGAAGAAAAGAATTGCAAAAGGTTGCGGTCAAGATATTCACCAGATCAATATGTTTATCAAGCAATTTGATCAGATGAAAAAAATGATGCACACAATGAGTAAAGGGAATATGGGGAATATGATGGGTGGTGGTCGGAAGAGACGGTAGTTTTTAGTCGGTAACTTCCAGTTACCTCCTAAATTATAGTACAGTATGGACCTAAAAAAAAGGAGCTAAAAATAATTTAGCTCCTTTTTTTTTATTCTCAAGAATAATTTAGGAGGTAACTGGAAGTTACCGCCTAAAATGTTCACTCCAATTTCTTCTTCAACTCATTCAACTTCATCATCGCCTCTATCGGCGTCATCGAATTCACATCCAAATCCAATAAGTCTTCTTTTAACTCCTCTAAAATTGGATCGTTCGCATCAAAGAAAGTCAATTGCATCGGTTCTGAAATCTTCTCTAATTTTTTTCCAATATTTTTATCAGGCTGTCCTCCAAATGATTTTTCCTCTTCTCCATTCGCGATAGACTTTTGCTCGAGTTGTACTAAAATATGTGCCGCCCGTTCAACAATACTTCGAGGCATGCCAGCCATTTTTGCTACATGAATTCCGAAACTATGATGACTTCCTCCTTCAATTAACTTTCTAAGAAAGATCACTTTTTGTCCAACTTCTTTGGTAGCAATATTGAAATTTCTAATTCGGGTAAATTTATTGGCGAGTTCATTTAATTCATGATAATGAGTCGCAAAAAGTGTTTTGGGTCTCATCCCAGCCTTGGTCCCAATTTGATTATTATGCAAAAATTCTGCAATCGCCCAAGCGATAGAAATACCATCATAAGTACTTGTCCCTCTTCCTATTTCATCCAATAAAATTAAGCTACGATCAGAAATATTATTCATGATACTGGCCGTTTCATTCATCTCCACCATAAAAGTAGATTCCCCAGAAGAAATATTATCGGAGGCTCCTACCCTAGTAAACACTTTATCAATCCATCCTAATTTCGCACTTTCTGCAGGCACAAAAGACCCCATCTGAGCCATCAAACAAATTAAAGCAGTCTGTCGAAGAAGTGCCGATTTACCTGCCATATTTGGCCCAGTAATCATCATCACTTGTTGCTCCTCATTGTCGAGGTACACATCATTGGGAACATAATTTTCGCCAAGCGGCAAATGTTGTTCGATCACAGGATGTCTTCCAGCCTTGATGTCGATAGTCATCGAATCATTAATTTCTGGACGACAATAATTATTTTTCACCGCTACTTTTCCGAAAGACAAAAGGCAATCTAATTGTGCAATCAAATTAGCATTCATCTGCACAGGTTGAATAAAATCGGCGATAGAAAAAACGAGTTGTTCAAACAGCTTTTCTTCAAGTGCAAGAATCTTTTCCTCCGCTCCTAGGATTTTGGCTTCAAGAACTTTTAACTCCTCGGTGATATATCTTTCGGCATTCGTCAACGTTTGTTTTCGAATCCAATCATCGGGAATTAGGTTTTGATTTTTATATTTATTAGTTACTTCGAGATAATAACCGAAGACATTATTGAAACCAATTTTCAGGTTAGTGATTCCTGTTTTCTCCGCTTCTGCCATCTGAATTTCAAGGAGTAAATCCTTGCTGTTTTTCACAATATGTCGAAGGTCATCAAGATCTTGATTAAAATTATCTGCGATCACTCCTCCCTTCGCTAAGTTCACCGGTGGTTCCTCTCGAAGCTCATTGGCGATTTGTTCTTTGATTGATTTACAAGGATTTAAGTTATCTCCTATTTTTTGTAAAAATGAATTTTCACTTTTCTCCAATAAAGCTTTAGTTGGAACGATGGCTTCCAAAGCTCGCTTTAATTGCACCACCTCACGTGGATTAATTTTCCCTAAAGGCACTTTTGAAATCAGTCTTTCTAAATCTCCAATTTGACGTATATTCAATTCGATTTCGCTAGCTTGCTCATGATTTTTTATCAACCAATCGACCATGTCCAAACGAGCTTCGATAGCTGTTTGATTTTTTAACGGAAGTACGACCCATTTTTTCATGAGTCTCGCACCCATTGGCGAAACTGTTTTATCCAAAATATCAATCAGCGGAATTCCACTAGGATGATTGCTAAATGCTAACTCCAAGTTTCGAATTGTAAACCGATCCAACCAAACATATTTATCAGGTTGAATTCGACTAAGTGCATTGATGTGTTTTAGATTAGTATTTTGAGTAGTCGCGAGATAATGCAAAGATGCACCTGCTGCAATTTGCGCCATTTCTAGATGTTCGACACCAAAACCTTTTAATGTACTCACCTCAAATTGTTCGATCAATTTTTCCTTGGAATAATCAATCGCATAAATCCAATCGTCTAAAGGATAAGTATAAAATTTATCTCCAAATCGCTTCTCAAATAGTGCGACATTCTTTTTGGAAAAAATAATTTCAGAAGGTTGAAAACTTTGAAGCAATTTATCGACGTAAGCTAAACTGCCTTGCGTCACCATAAATTCACCCGTAGAAATATCTAAAAATGAAACACCCAATTCATCTTTTTTCCCAAAATGAATGGAAGCTAAATAATTATTGGTTCGATGATCAAGTAATTTATCATTAATCGCCACCCCAGGAGTAACGACTTCAGTTACCCCACGTCTGACAATTTTTTTCTCCTTACTTGGTTTTTCCAATTGCTCACAAATCGCTACTCGATAACCCGCTTTTACCAACCGAGGCAAGTAGGTATCCATCGAATGATATGGAAATCCTGCGAGTGCGATGTCTTCCCCACCGTTATTTCTTTTGGTCAAAACGATCCCTAAGACCTGAGAAGCCGTGACTGCATCAGTACTAAATGTTTCGTAAAAATCACCTACTCGAAAAAGTAAAATAGCTCCTGGATACTTTTCTTTTACTCCAAAATATTGTTTCATTAATGGAGTAACCTTTTTCGGTTTGCTTGTTGTTTTCCCTTTCTTTGCCAATGTGTTTTGTTTTTTTTGCAAATATAAGAATACAGGGTGATTTTATGAGTATTTAAGGACAATGTGTTTTAGCGAATTGAAAATAAATACCCTTACAAATTCTTGTTTCATTTTTCATTTTCTACAAAAAAGATATATCTTACTCTACTGACATAAAAAATCAAAATTTTACTCTATCTCCAACTTTAGAAAACCTACATACAATGATTCAACATTTTAATAACTTAACAGAGGGCGAAGCTTCAAGAATGCTTAACGCCATTCCTTTAATCACAATTTTGATTGCAGGAGCTGACGATATGATTGATTATGATGAGAAAAAATGGGCGATCAAATTAGCAAACATTAGAACCTACTCAAATCCTAATGAATTGCATGATTATTACTCACATATTGGGACTAATTTTGCCGAACGACTCAATAAAAACATTGATGAACTTCCTAAAAATACTGCTGAAAGACAACAAAGTATCTCTAATCAACTAGCTGAATTAAATACTATTTTTCCAAAATTAGATCCTCCATTTAATGCTAAACTTTATGATAGTTTTGTAAGTTTTGCTAAACATGTGGCGAATGCTTCTGGTGGATTTTTAGGTTTTAGTCGAGTGAGTAAGGCTGAAAGTGAGTGGATGACTTTGCCGATGTTGGAGCCAATATTACTACCTGAGGAAGAAGAGGAAGGGGAAGAATAAATTTTAAAAAAATAAAGAAGGGTCAATCAAAATCAAAATAATTTCTCTCTTGATTTTGATTGACCCTTTATTAATATTTAAAGTGGGCAAGCCAAAATAGTGGTATCCGCTCCTGCAATACATAAATTATTATTAAAAATATCACAACTCGTCATTTTCACAAATCGATCACAATCATTATTTTCAATTCCAAATTCATCAGATCCATAACAAATTTTTAAATAAGGATTATCTATCATATCTGAATAACTTGGATTACTCGTAGGTATATCATCATAGTTAAATTTCCCTCCATAAATCCATTTACATAATGGCTTATAAAGCAATGGTGCATTATCTTCTTTCGTGATATTGTAATCTTCGATTAACGTTCCTGTCCCATCAAAATATAATGCAACTATTGGATTGACATCAATCTCATAGCTTCCATTTAGTAAACTTTCATAGGTGAATTCAGGAGGAGTTGTTGGATCATCTGGATCAATAAAATCGAAATTAAAGGCAGTAATACCTGAATAAGATGGGTACAAAACTAGGCTATCTCCAGAGGTACAATCGATAATTTGAAATTGTGATCGACCAAAAATTGGATCTCTTCCTGAAGTAACTGAACCATCAATAAATGCATCATAAGTAAATGTACTGGTAGAAGTATTTCCTGAAAATTGAAATTTTATCCAATTTGAAGTTACAGGATTCCCAGCTACGAATCTGATAGTTTTCCCGTTCATTTTCAATTCATCCATCATAAAAAAAGTATTTGTAGAAGGATCAGTAATCGGACCATATGCTTCTAATCGAATTAGGCCAGAAATAGTATCTGGCGTTCCTCCGATTGTATTGACAAAATAGCAGTCTGTTCCAAAATCAATTTCCAATACATTTGGAGATCCAGTCGTAGCTGTCACCGTTGGACAAGTTCGAGTATCTACTTGTGGTGGACCTTGCAGGCCATGCATCTCTGGTCGAAGTAAGGCATTCGTCAAAGATAACGTCATGATTCTAAATAAATAATTTTGGGAAATAGCAAAATCGCTTGCTCCTGCAAATGGGTTTATTTCCTCTATTGGTTCTTCTATTACAATTTCTTTTTCAAATTCTGTCTTGTCTAAATTGCAAGAGTGAAAAATTGCACCTAATATAATTAGGGACAGAAGAATAGTAAATTTAGTTCTCATTAGATAGATTGTCTTAGAATAAATAAAAATTCTCCCAATACGTATTGCATTAAGAGTCAAAAATTTGTTTAAAATAATTGGAATTAAAAAATAATCGGTAGGTAGGATAACTAAAGCCCAAAACTATGGAAATAATAAAGGAAAAGCAAGGTTTCATCTATGATTCAATAATTTACTTCTTCTTTCTATTAAGGTGCTATATGGGAAATAAGTTTTATTTTGCACTTAAATAAATTTCAACTAGTTTTATATTTGTTCAGAAAATAAAACTTAATTTTTACATCAACACAAACTTAACTTATGGTCAGTCAAGCAAGATTACATGATGCTTTTGGAGAAATTATTTATGCAGTTGCCATTGCAGATGGATTAATTCAGGAAGAAGAACTAAAATTGATTGATGAAAAACTTGCTCAATTTTCGTGGGGAGAAGATGCCAAATGGTCTTTTAATTGGGAAAGAAAAAAAGAAACTCAACTTAAAGAGGCTTACTTAAAAGCATTGGATACACTAAAAGAAAATGGACCAACAAAAAGTTATTATGACTTGATTAATATACTTGAAGAGGTGGCTAAAGTAAGTGATGGTTTTGAAAAGAAGGAAGGACGAGTCATTTCGATTTTTAATAAATCTTTAAAATCACATTTCTTAGAATTCTTGGATGAGAATGGATTGGTAAAAGAAGACTAATCATCTTCGTTTGACCTTTATACAAATTTCATTTAGCATATAAAAAAAAGCTGTTAGCACTTCATGCGCTAACAGCTCTTTTTGTATCGTTTTTTATTTCTTATCAAAAATCAATTTTGCAATTTCCAAATCCACTCTCCCATCGAGTCGAAATATCCAATCTTATCACCTTGCTCTACTCTAAATAATCCTTCTCCAACATAACTAATAAACTCATATTCAGGCAAAACAATTAGCTCTCCTTTCAAGTTAGTCAACCCACTAAATCCATTAATTCTGACTTTTGCAAATCCATTTTGGAAAGGTTCAATCTTATCATATTTTGGAGTAATGACGGGCATTCCATTTTGGTTGATGATTCCCCATTTTCCTTTTTTTTGTACGATAGCAATTCCATGTTCAAAAGATTGAGCATAGTCATAATATCCATCATAGAATCTTGCTTCCTCAGTTATATAGTAATAATTCCAACTTCTATCTCGAATTAATCCTCGCTTATTGGAGAAGCCAACGAGACCATTAATACTTGGTGAAATAATCTCTTCCCCCGTTTTACTAATTACTCCTGCATTTCTCATCCCTTGAAAAACAATAGCTTTTCCATCTTCAAAATCCAAGCAACGAGAATACGTAAGCGGAATTACTTCTTTTCCAGTTTTATCAATGTAACCACATTGTCCGTTTTTTTGAACAGCAGCCAAGCCTTCTGAAAAACTGGAAGCCTTCGAATACTGAGCATCAATTTGAATATTACCTTTAGCATCAATAAATCCATATCGATTTTTATATTGAACCGCAGCCAAGCCTTCTTTAAAAGGTAGAATTTTTTTGTATTGAGTATTTCCAATTAAATCTCCTGTTTGATTTATCAGTCCATATCTGATTTTTTGATTCCCAGTTTGGACAATAGCAACTCCAATTTCATTAAACTCCCCGATGTGATTATATTTTGGTCTGACAAAATATTCTCCCAAATTATTTATTAATCCAAACTTCCCATTGACCACTACTCTCGCCACATTATTTTCAAAATCAAAAGCTTTATCAAATTTTGGAATAATGATCTTTTCACTTTTATCATTAATATATCCAACTCCTGAAGAAGTCGCGACCCAGGTTAAACCATTTTTAAAATTCCCTACTCTTCGATATTTAAACTCAATAATAATATTCCCTTTGCGATCGATAAATCCCCATTTGTTGCCTAACTGAGCAGCTGCATATCCTTCTTCAAATTTTCCAACCTTTCGATATTTACAAGAAATAATTTCCTCTCCTTCTAAGTTAGTAAACCCCCAAAGTCCTTTTCTCAAAACCGCTAATCGATTTTCACTAAACTCCCCTATTTCATCATATTTTAAATCAACGGCCACTTCTGCCAAGGTATCAATCAAACCATATTTTGATCCATTTTTATAGACTTGCAAAATCTGGTTATCCGTTTTTTCCAAAAAATGAATACGGTCATATTCACATGATAACAATACATTTCCGGAAGCATCAATTGCTCCAATTTTAGCTCCTTTCTCTACAATCCCAATATTGTTAACCATCTCTCCAACAAAATTATATTTAGGCGTAACTGCAATCGTACCGCTTGTATCAATATATCCCCACTCACAATTATGACAAGTCAACTCTGCCTCATTTCTAAATTCTTTGTCATGATCCGTATAATCAGTCATATAGTTTGGTGACAAAATCGCACTTAAGTAATCTTTGACTTTCCCTAAACTTTGATTTTTATTTTTCAAATTCCCTGACAATTTCCCACGCATACTCATTCGAGCAATTCCATTTTGGAAGTCATCAATGAATGCATAATCTTTTGCAAGGTAAGCTCCATTTTTAGCCACTAAACCATGTGTCCCATTTGAAAAAACAACTCGTGCGGTAGGATTCCCCTCTTGAAAATCTGAGAGTCGAACATCTAATAATTCAACCGGAGTTACGAGCAATCCATTCTCATTATTAACTAATCCAAAAACCATATCGAACCGATAATTCGTTCGATCAAAAGAATACTTATTCCATTTTTCAATCCCTACCAACGTAAAATTAATATCCCGCTCCATTCTAATCCAATCAAAAACTGGTTCGATATGCACACTTCCATCTTCTAGTTTTCGCAATCCCCACTTATCTTGCTTGGCATCATAGTACCATTCAAATTGATCTAATTGATAATCATTTTTATCAATTGAATTCTCGGAAATATTTTTACTTTTCTTTCCTCCAATTTTTAATTTTACATGATTCTGAAATTCATCCTCTCCTTGTAGATTTCCATTTTTGTCAAATGTGAGGATCGTAAAAACATCATTTTGATAAGCCTCTGCTTTATTTTCTTTGATGCTAATTTTATCAAATTTAGGATGTACTTGTTCTTTACCATCTATGCTAACTATTCCTAATTTTCCATTTTTTTTGACCACACACATTTTTGATTTTAATGGTGCGATATAATCATACTCGAATGGAACAATGATTTGATCCCCTGCAGCAACCACTCCCCATTTACCTTTGATGCTTGCTCGAAATTGATTATTTCCATAAGATTGAATCTCGTCATATTTTACATCTAACAATGCTTTTCCAAACCAATCAATCAAACCTAGTTTGCGATTATTTTTACACAAAACTTGTTTTTTGGAAAAAGTATAATAAGTTTCATATTGTCCTTTAGTGATAATCTTTTCTTTTGGAACCGAATATAAATACACCCGACTATTGGCAATGAGTTTAATAAAATTATCGGAAAGGGTAAAAAAGGATTGGAAGGATGGGCGAATTAATTGTTGGCCTTTTTGATTGACCGCGCCCCATTTTTTATTTTTTTGAAAAAAGAAAAGTTCGGAGTTATATATTTCAATTTGGGAAGATTCGTTGGCTAAAATTTCTTCTCCATCGGTGGATAGCAAACCTAATTTATCATTGATTTTAGTTTGAAAGAATTCATTGTCCAAGAGTTCTATTTCATCATATTTTGGACTAGTAATTATTTCACCCTCGATATTCGCTACTCCCCATTTTCTATTTTGCCTAAACCCAATAAACTTCCTTTTCCAAATATGAACTTGCTCGTAACCATTATTCAAAATTACTTCCCCTGCTACATTAACCACTTTCCAATCCGACACATCCAAAACGGCAAAGAGTAATGAATCTAAAATTTTGATATCGTCATATTCAGGCGGTAGAACTTCTCGACCATATTTATTGACCAAACCAACTCTATCATTACGTTGCATAACCGCATAGCCATATTCTTTAAATTCTCCGATGGCATCATACTGAGGTTGAATTACAACCTTCCCCTTGGAATTCATCATTCCCCATTGCTTATTTATTTTTACAGGAAAAAATGTTTCCTTATTCACTTTGCCAACTTGAGCAAAAAGTGAACTTCCAAAAAGCAACATTAGAAAAGTAATAATTGATCCTCGCACGTCGTGAAAAAGTGAGTTGTATATAATAGACTTTATGTTTTGATGAAATAACAACGAAAGGATACAAAAATAAGTATTTTAAATAGAACTTGTTGCTATCTCAGGACAAAATCTAGATTTTATTTTATTATAAAAAATCATTATACGAAAATAAAAATTCCTCTTCCCTTCGGGATAAAACAATTGAAACTTAGGTTAATATTGTAGTA
The DNA here is from genome assembly GCA_937981555.1 of uncultured Saprospiraceae bacterium. GTDB lineage: Bacteria > Bacteroidota > Bacteroidia > Chitinophagales > Saprospiraceae > CAJQQY01. The sequence continues at coordinate 106,827 of CALJOK010000043.1, read as the reverse complement.
GATCTAATCGACAAGAATCACTATCTTTTCTTAAATAGTAGTAGGAGTAATTTTTAATTTCACCTATTCCAATCCCCTTTTATATCTAAAATTATTCTTCTATATTTTTTTGGAAAAAATATTTACTTTTACAAAAAAACAAACACACATGAATGATCACCCAAAGTGGAATTTCCAAGAATTTTCAGCATTTCTAATGCTCTATGCTGCATCAGCAGATTTGAAAGTTACTTCTGAAGAAAAGGAAGCAATTTTGCAAAAAGTAAATGAAGAAACCTACGAAGAAATTTGGAAGGAATATCATTCCATGTCTGACATTAATAAGATTAATTTAATCCTGTCCTACAAAGGTTTATATTTCCCAACTGCTGACAGGACTAATGAATTATTAGACTTGATGAAAAAAGAATTCATGGCAGATGGCGAATTTAGTTTGCTAGAACAAAATCTAATGCGTGTCTTAAAAAAATTACTCTAGTCAATATTTTCGTTTTTCAAAAACGGGACTAAAAAAATCCCTACTTTCGTTTTCGAGACTGAAAGTAGGGATTTTTTATTCCCATTTTGAAAAACTGAAAGAAGGGCTTGATCATAAATTATGAAGAATAAAAAATTTCCACTTTCTCAAGTAACAATTTCTAATAAGATTGGTAGACCTATCAATTCGATAGTTCAGATGAGTAATTTAAAATATTTTTATATTCAACCTGAATTATTCGTAAAAACTTTTATTGAGTTTTTTGATGAACTGCCTTGGGAGAAAAATGCCTCCGAAAAAATTTCGTTGAGAAAAAATGCTAGCATTGAATTTAAGGTCTCCTCAAAAGGTCTTCGACTTTTTATAGAAAAAGAGGAGGATACTAATTTTCCCATTAATTATTTTTTCAATAAAGAATTTCGAACCAAGCCGATTCATCATCTTTTTGGATCGGTGTTTTCACAATTCTATAAATTTATCAAAAGCGAATTACCGCAGGATTTCGTAAAAATTGAAATTCAATTTATTAGAGAAAAAATTTCTCAAGGAATGGAGAAGATGATTGCATTCGAGAATCCTAATTTTGAAGGTTCCACTATAATCTTGCAGCAAGAAAATATTAAAGGAGGAGAATCTCAGATATTGGAACGCATGGATGATAATTCAACGGAAGTTATTTTCCAACGAAAATTAATAGCGGGAGATTTTGTTTTTCTAAAAAATAAAGATGGGAATCAGCAAAATATCACTCATCAATTAACTCCGATAAAATTAGCAGATGAAACGAAGGAAAATGGTTGGATGGATTTTATGAGATTTGAAATTATTGACTAATCTTCATTTCATTTTCAATATCTCGGATGACTGACTTGACCATATTCATTTTTGACAAATGTCCATTCGACATCATCCTCACATACCAGAACTCTTTTAATTTCAATTCTTTAAAAATCTGTTCTGCCGAGTAATTCTTTTCGTATAAATTCGAAACTAACTCAAAGAATTTTTCCAAAAATAATAATTTCTTTTTGAGTTTAGCCTTCCCATTTTTAAACTGTGGATTGTGTCCACAAAGCAAAACGTCAAAGTCTAATTCCAAGATTCTTTTTATCGATTTGATTTGTTCAGAGGTACTTTCATTTTCCAAAAAATAGGCGATGTAAGAGTTCACATACAAATCAGAAGAGAACAACCATTTTCTCTTGGGCTCATAAAGTGCCACCATATCAGCTGCATGACCAGGAATAGGAATTATTTCAAATTTGTAATTCTCCGTTTCCAAAAAATCTGATTGCGGAATTATCTTTTTGTAAGCAGGTCGATTCCCCCAAGACATTTTTTGCGCGAAACTTATTGAAGGTGGAGACTTCATCATTTCACTACACAATTTGGAAGCATAGATCGGACAATTAAAATGACCTTGCATTCTGGCAATATTTCCAGAATGATCTTCATGATGATGAGTGATAAAAATTTGTTTTACAGGAAGGTCTTTGACGTGATTAAATATTTTGCTAGCCATTTTGGTATGACCGGTGTCAATCATTAATCCATCAATAAAATAGATGTGAGAATACAATTTAGGTTTTCCGAAGGGAGAATAACCAAACTTAAATCCTTTTATTTCTTCAAAATCAAACGTTTCGATTATCGTCATTGAGGAAGATGATTTTCCATTTATTTTCTAAACTCTTACCCCATTTCTGCAACTCGGATCATCGTATCTTCCACTTGCTGAACTAACTCAATATATCTTGGATCTCGCTTCGTTGAACGATCTCGCTTCAAGGGTAAATCAACATGTATGTGTTCCACAAATCGAGAAGGCGCCGACTTCATAATATAAATTTCATCTGCCAAATAAACAGCTTCGGGTATATCATGCGTTACAAAAACTATCGTCGGATGATATTCATTCCAAATATCCAACAATAAATCTTGCATCTGCAATCGTGTGCTAACATCCAAAGCACCAAAGGGTTCGTCCATCAAAAGTATATCAGAATTCGCCAATAAACTTCTCGCAATCGCAACTCTTTGCAACTGACCACCTGACAATGTTGGATACTGCGCGTATTTATGTTCGTGACCTGCGAGCCCAACTTTAGTGATGAGTTCCATCGCCTTGGCATCTCGTTCCGCTTTGGAAACACCCTTATATTTTAATGCTAAACCGACATTATCTAAAACTGACAACCATGGCAAGGAAGAGTATTGTTGGAAAACCATACTCACTCGATTGTCCTTTCCGATGCGTTTATCTTTGAGTAATAATTTGCCTTCGGTTGGTTCTTGCAACCCAGCGACGTATCTTAATAGCGTTGATTTTCCGCAACCAGACATTCCTAAAATTACGATAAACTGACCTTGGGCAGGTTTGTCCTCCACCAAAAAATCTAAGTCTTTGATGATAAAGTTTTTTCCTCCATCATAGCTTTGACCCATGCCTCGCATTTCGATGATGTTGTCTAGTTCTGTATCTTGAAAATTAGGCATTCTTATTTTTTTTATTTAATTGAGTCACCTATTGTACCTTGATTTGCTTTATAATAAGTCCATTCTATTTCAATAAATTCATCTCCAATGAAAGTTGGAATTATTTCGCTAAGTTCATTTTCCTGAGAATTCCAATAATAGTAATACTTGCCCGTTAACCAATCTTTTTCTTGAGTTTGTTCATTTGGTAAAGTAATATTTAGGTAAATTTGGTCTTCATAAAAATCTCTTCTTACATAAACTACTATTCCAGATTTCTCATGTTTATAAACTTCTCCTTTTCTTATTTTAATTTTTTCTAAAACCTTTTTAGAATTTAATTTTAATTGCTTTATGTAATATTCGTTTTCGCCTCCATTTCGAATAAATTTAATTTGCTCTTTTAATTCATTAATTTCTTCTTGCTGTGCTTGATTAAGTTCTTCACAACTCTTAATCCGAGTTTCATATTTTCTATTTAATTCTGTTTTCTCAAAAATCACTCTTTCCTCAACCCTGTCATCCATTGTATCTTCTAAAACTGAAATCTTATTTTTCTTTTCGTATTGAGTAAACACAACGACTCCAATGGAAAAAATTAAAATAGTAATTATTGTGCTTGTTTTCCATTTCATAATTTTCTATTTCTAAGCTTTAGTATTCTGCGCAATCTTAAACTCCCCATATAAAACAAACAACACTCCCCCAATCAAAATCACCGGCAACAACGATCCCATAATCCAACCCGCATTTGGCAAAATCACTTGCAACAACAACGCAAATAAAACACCTCCTAAAACTAAAAGTATTCCTGATTGAGATTCTTTTAATCCCGTTGGTTGAGTGCTAGAATATTTATGTGGGAAAATTCTTTTATCTATAAATTGGAAAATTCGATCTTGCAAAAATCCAATAATAATGATGACGATTAGTCCTGCAAATACTTTTTCGATTTGCCCTTGTCGAGCCTTGATGTACATCAACGAACCGATTCCACCTTGCCGATTTAGCAACTCTGCAATAATAATATAAGTCCAAGAAATCGCAGTCAGCACTCGAATATCATCCATCAATTTAGACATGACTGAAGGAAAATAAACAGTCTTAATCGTTTGCCAATCTGTAGCACCAAGTGTAAAAACAGTTTTTAAATAAACATCTGCCACTTCAAAAACTCGTTGCGACACAACAGGCAAAAGGTAAACTAAAATACCAAATGCCAAGAAAGCAATCTTCATTTGATCTTCAATTCCAAACCAAATAATAAACAACCCAGTCAAAGCCGTCAACGGTAAAAATCGCATCGCATCAACCTGCTTACTAAACAATCCTCTAAAAAGTGGAAACAACCCAATCAAAAATCCAAGTGGAACGGCAATGAAAATCGCCCAAAAATATCCTTGAATATTGAGCCAAAGTGATCTTCCTGTTTGCTGTACTAACTCATCTTTTTTGATCAGTTCTGGAAATGATTGAACGACTTGAAGTGGTGTGGGAAATAATGGATAGACTTTTTCAAACTCAGTTGCATTGGCAAAATTGATTGAATCTACTTTTGCAATCGAATCTAAATATAATTTATGAACTGCGGGATCTTTTCCAATTGAAGATTCTAATCGCGTATCAAAACCTTCAATAACTGGACGTTTAATAGAAAGCATTTCTGCAACTGCCCACCAAACGATAATTAATATTACAAATCCAACTAGTCCTAAAATAAGACTATTTGAACGACTAAGATCACCACGGAGTTTGAATAATTCCATATTATTTTTTATAAAAAGTAAGCGGTGTTAGCGCCTAAAACGCTAACACCGCTAGGTCTGTTTAGTTTTTACTCCGCGAGTAATTCAAAATCAGTTCTTCTATTTTTCGCTCGACCTTTATCTGTATCATTAGTTGCCACAGGTTTGTTTGGTCCATTTCCAACAATGACAAAACGATTACGAGGCATTCCGTGCTCTGTAACTAAATAGTCAGCTACCGCATTTGCTCGTTTTAATGAAAGTGCTTTGTTACTAGCAACGCCTCCTACATTATCCGTATTTCCTTCGATTCGAATTCTAGAGTTAAAGACTTTTGCAATGTCAACAAACTCTTTGTCAATAATATATTTCGCATTATCATCTAATCGAAATTCTCCAGTTCGGAAAGAGATACTAACAGCTTTGGTCGCCAAGGCAGTTTTAGTTTCTTCTGCCTTTGTTGCTTTGGTATAGTTTTTAGCTTTTTCAGCAAAGTTGGCTGGATCAGTTAAAGTGGTGGAACTTACCAATGATGGATAAGCTATTTGTCTCCACGCTGGAACACGACCTTCGATATATTTTAAGTCAGTATACTTATCTGTCATGTTTCGATACAAATCATCTCCTGCTATACCTTTATAATCACTATTCAATCGGAAGAAGTTTTTGTTATCACCATGAGTCGCTAATCGAACATTTCCAATCATTTCATCAGCTTCTTCAGGAGTCAACGGAGTTCCTCTTTCTGTAAATTCTTCAGATAAAATAGCCGCTGCTTTTTTTCTAGAATTTGTATTAGAATTAATTTCAGCTGCACCTTTCATCCAACCTTCGTATAACTGACGAACTTTTTCTTTGTTCGCATCAACGAATGCTCTTTTAGCAAAGAATACATCTGCTATAATATATGCCGCTGATCTTGAACTCTCTAAAACTCTACTTCCAGGTACTGCTTTCAAACTCAAAATATCATCTGGACTCCAAACTACCGCTGCATCACATCGACCACTTTTAAAAACTTCTGCTGCATCAATTGCACTTGGTTGTCCTAAAATTTCAACATCGTTTACAGTTAATCCACCTGCTTCCATCAACCAAATCAAAAATGAGTGAGATGGTGTCATTTCCGCTACTGCGATTTTTTTACCTTTCAAATCTGCTACACTTGTAATTCCTCTTCGAGCTACAATTGCATCACCTCCTCTAGACCAATCTGCTTGAAAAACGACAACTGGATCGAAATCAGACAATCCACCAACCTCAGTTGGGAAGGCATCAATAGTTGCCCAAAGTAAATCTACGTCTCCAGATTTGAAGGCATTCCGAGAAGCATCAAAATCATCTAAAACTTTAAATTCTACTTCAAAGCCATAGTCTTTATAAAATCGAGATTTTTTAGATGCTTCAAATCCTTCGTTAAAATATTGTCCACCTGCATATCCTCCCCAAGTTACTACTCCGACTTTGATCACATCTTTTGATGAACTACTTCCTGAATTAGAACTAGTTGAACTTGGACTTGTGCTGGATCCTGTATTATCTGCTTGTTCTGTATTCTCTTGTCCCATATCTCCCAAGAATCCATTATCTCTCAAATAAGTAATTCCAAAGAAAAGAATTGCGACGATTACTAGAACTATTAATAATTTTGAAAATGTGGTGAGTTTCCTTGCCATGTTGTTTTAATTGTATGATTATGTTATTAAAAAAATTTGTTCGGTAATTAAGTGATAACCTTTTGCTACCCCTTTATTTTAAAATAGGTATCGGATAACTTAAAGCTATCCGATACCTACTACGAAGTTAAGTACTAATCAAAAAGCGAATCATATTGATTTTGATGACCTGATTCTCGCATTGGTTTTGCGATTGGTTCATTTAAGTCCAATACATCATCATCACTATTTGCTTGGTTGACGAGTATTGATTTTTCTTCTCCTAAGATTTTAGAAATTCCTTCTTTCTCCCATTTCTCCAACATCTTCATTCCTTCCTCTTCAAAAACTCCATTTTGCAAATCTACAGAGTCCATAAAGTTGGAAGACATTTCCATAAATCTTTCCATCTCCCCTACCTTATTACTTACATCGTCAGCTACTGCTTCCATCGCCATATCAAACATTGCTCGCTTATCTGGATTTCCAGAAATCACACTTGCTGCAGATTTCATCGCAGAAGCACTTGCTTTGATCGCTTTGTATTCTTGCTCTTTGACCATCACTTGATCTTTCACATCTTCCAAAAGGATTTCAGAATTTTCATACATCTTAGTCAACACTCGGTATAAGACTTCCATTTTTTTGTACAAATCTTCCAATCGCATATTTGATTCTTTTAATCGTCCCGCTTTTCGAGATTTAAGAATCATGATATTCTTTTTGTTGACTTCTTTGGCTTTGCTCGCTTGGGTCAAATTGTTTTTAATCTCTTTTTGGTTATTGACAATCAACTCTTTGAGTTTATGCATTTGACCTTTGAGTTTTCCAATTTGCTTATTCATTTTCCCCAAATTATCACCCAAATCATCTGTGTATGATTTCAAAATTCCAATCGGATCAATCTGCACAAACATACCAGTTATGGATCGCATCACACTTTTGTACATGTACCAAACTAGGTTTCGCATTTTAGGATCAAGCACCATATAAATTACTGCTCCTAAAACTGCAAGTGTGGCAACTAACGTAATTGTATTTGCAAACAACCCAGCGATAAGAGCTGTATTCGTTGCAATCAAATATCCTAGTCCACCAAGTATCGCAGTTAAAAAAACTGCCCCAGTCACCCCTTCCGGTTTTTTCCAAAATGATTTTGGTTTAAAATCTTGCATTTCCATTTTTAATATTTTGATTAATTTATTTTAAAAGAATCCTGAGAAACATTATTAACCGTTAACCATTCACAGTTAACCGTTAAAAGTCCACCATTATTTAAGGTATTTTTTCATATTTTCAATATCTCTATTAATCTGCGAAAGTACGAGATTATAAGAGGCTACAAAATTATTTTTAGTAGTTTCTACTTTTACCGTTGCAGAAGAAATACTCTTTTTCATTTGTTCACTTTTCGCTTGATGCTGCGCAATTTCTTTTTTGAGTTGCTCAATTTGTTTGGTTTTTTCTTTGACCAAATTATCATGCTGCTGAATCAATTGAGACTTATCTCCGATCTGCTTGTCTTTTTGATTCGCTAATGCTTGCGCAAATTTCGCTTCTTCTTTTTTCAAAACATCAATATAAAAGTGAGCGGTCTTGACTAACTTAGCTGGAGTTGCTCCCATCGTCGAAGCAGCTGCATAAGCAGATTGGTAACGAGTTTGTTCATCCATTGGCATCTTTGCCAAGTTGTGCAAACTGTGTTTATATTCTAAATAATCAAATCCATCCAAATTGTTCGCTTCCATCGCTTGCAATAAAATATTGGTAAATTTTGGGCTCGATTTCCCTGAAGGGACTGTTGAACTAGAGGTGGAACTTGTACTAGAAGGGGACGAAGTTGACCTTGGAGTTGAAGTGGATTTTGTTTTTTGTTCGGGAACAATATCAGAATCATCTGCACTACCTCCAGACATCTTGTCTTTAAATTCTTCATCGTCTACAACAAACCACTTTTTGAGATTTTTTAACATAAAAATTCTTTAGTCAAATTGAGTATTTAAAAACTTATTTTGTAAAAATATAAACGGCAAAATTCACTTTTGTTCAATCGAAATAGAACACTTTCGATTAACCTGTTTAGATTTTCTACAAATATCGGTAAAATAATAAAAAATAGAGTATTTATGTAATGTTTAGTGGTCTCTAAATTTTACACATTTAGGAACTGAAAATCTTCCTAATTTTCAGTTTTGAAAACACCAATCTCGAAAGCAACAGAATCTAGCAATTTTTCCTAAATTTGGGTTTTTAAAGAATAGAATATTTTTAAACTAGATAGGCACATAGAAAACATAGAATTTATTATTTCGTAAGATGTTTTCTAGGTACCTTTTTTGGTAAAATTCAATACAACAGCATGGAGAAAATTATCTACGGAATTCAACAAATTGGAGTTGGTGTAAATGATGCCGAAAAACTCTTCAAATGGTACGCGACAAAGTTGGGTGCTGACGTAAAAGTTTTTGATGATAACAATACCGCTACTCACATGGCGAAATACATGGGAGGAAAACCGCATGACAAACGAGCAATTCTTGCCTTGAATTTGCAAGGAGGAAGTGGTTATGAAATTTGGCAATTTGAAGATCGAGAACCTCAAGCTCCTGCTTCTCCAATTCAATTAGGCGACACCGGTATTTTTTCTATAAAAGTTAAAACACGAAATGTTCAAGAAGCTTTTTCTAATTTAAAAGCCAAAGGAGTTACCCCAATTTCTGATATTGTAACTGCTCCAAATGGTACACAATCATTTTACATTCAAGATCCTTGCGACAATATTATCCAAATCAAAAGTTACGACAACTGGTTTGCGAAAGGAAAAAACATGGGTGGATTTTTTGGTTGTACGATTGGGGTTTCTGATATTGACGCAGCAAAAAAATTATATGTTGATGTCTTAGGCTATGATGAAGTTATTTATGACGAGACAGGAACATTTGATGATCTTGCAGCGTTACCAAGTGGAGGAGAAACTTTTCGAAGAGTACTGCTGAGTAAGCAAGCAAAGAGCGGCGGATTCTCCAATTTATTTGGAACGAGTCAATTAGAATTGGTGCAATCCATTTCAAGAACACCGAACAAAATCTTTGCAAATCGATATTGGGGAGACATTGGATTTATCCATTTATGTTTTGATGTTCGAAATATTGGTGCGGTGGTAAGAGATTGCAAAGCAGCTGGTTTTCCATTTCAAGTATTGGTCGATGATGAATTTGATATGGGCGATGCAAATGGAAATTGGGGATATTTGGAAGATCCAGATGGTACCTTAATTGAATTTGTAGAAACATTAAAAGTTCCGCTTGTCAAAAAAATTGGCTGGACCATCAATATGAAAAAGAGAAACCCGACTAAGCCATTACCAAATTGGTTAATCAAGGCGATGTCATTTAATAGAGTTAAGTTTTAGAAATCTTCCAATCCACAGTTAAAACCTGGGCAATAGATAGAAACTAAAACAACTCTCCATAAAATGTAAAACAATTTTCTCTTTCAAAAAATAAAAAAAAATCTGTGTAAAATAAAACTCTTGCACAACCTTAGACCATGCCATAGGTTCATAATTTTTTAAAAAAAACTAAAATATAATCGGCTTTGAAAGGCCGTCCTACAATGTTCACACAATTCCATAATCCGAAAAGTCTTCACGGCGAACTCCTAGATTTTTACTTAGCCAATGGCTGGTTTCGATCAGGACAATATATCTACACGACGAAGATTTTAAATTTTGATGGAAAATTGTACTCTCCTATTCGAATTCGATTGCCACTCGAAGGTTATGAATTTCGAAAAAGTCTCCGAAAAATTTGGAATAAAAATCAGCAGTTTGAAACGGTATTTAGAAAAGCATTTATTAGTCGAGAGAAAGAAGAATTGTATCAAAAACATAAATTGCGCTTTGATGGATTTGTTTCTCAGACGATCAAAGATGCTTTGCAAGATGGTGGAGAAACTACGATTTATAATACGTACGAAGTCGCAGTTTACGATGGAGAAAAATTAATTGCTGTTAGTTTTTTTGATCTTGGAGAAAATAGTATGGCAAGTATCATCGGGCTTTTTGATCCTGAATATTCGAGCTATAGTTTGGGATTTTATACAATGTTGGCAGAGATTAGTTATGGAAAAAAAAATGGCTTTAAGTTTTACTATCCTGGCTATGTCATTCCAAATTATCCAAAGTTCGATTATAAATTACGAATTGGTGAAGTTGATTTTTACAAAGCAAAAGAAGATGAATGGTTGCCTTTTGATAAAATGAAAAACACCGACCTCCCTTCAGAAGTCATTGAAAATCAGTTAGTTAAAATGGGCATGGTCTTAAAAATGCATGCCATTGATTATAAAATTTATTTTTATCCGCTCTTCGACAAAGGCTACATGAATAACATTGGAGAGTTACAAGAATTGGAAACACCGCTTTTTATTCAATTACAATCTCCGATCAACAGTCAAAAATTTGTGATTGATTTTGACTTGCAAAAGCATTGTTATAGACTGACTCAATTCCATGGTTTCCTCAGACCAATTGAAAACTTTTATGATGCATCGACACACCAAGAGTATCCTACTTTTAAGACTTTATTGATTCGGCAATTTCAATTTAAGGAGAGTGAAAAACCAGAGGAAATTGCGATGACGATTTTGGGGATGACGAAATTGAGTAGTTAGGATTTTTCTCTTTTCACTTTTTTCATTTCGAGAAAATTCTGGACAAGTAAAAACTAAAACAACATGGCATTTATCGATATACAATTTGGCTGGCAAGGCATCTTGATACTTATTCTAATTTTGATTCTTTTCACCATTTCATTATTACATTTCTATTGGGCATTTGGTGGAAAATGGGGAATAGAAAAATCTGTTCCATCAAAAGAAGATGGAACATTACTTTTTGTCCCTACTCCTTTCCAATCTGCACTTGTTGGATTTGGATTTATTTTAATGATTGTTTTTATTTTTTCAAAAATAATTCACTCTATTTATTCTTCTATTTCAGAACTAGAGAACCCTGCCGCTTTTTTACCAAGTTGGATGTATGATTACGGGTTTTGGGTAATTGGTGGGATTTTTATTATTAGAGCGATCGGCGATTTCAACTATGTTGGGTTTTTCAAAAAAGTAAAAAATACAAACTTTGGGAAGTTAGATTCTAATTTTTTTTCTCCCTTGTGTTTAGTAATTGGAGTCATATTTTTTTGGATGGCATATACAATTCAAACTTAAATTAACCTCTTCTAATTTTTGAGAAGATTCTATGAGTAATGTTCCATGAAAAGTGTTCGATGTGTAATGGGGCGGGCGGAGCACGGCGAAAAATGAGGGTGAGGGAACTAGCCTTGAGAAAAGCAAACACCCGCACCCACATTTTTCGCCAGTCCAAACCCGCCCCATTTCTCATGGACTAATTCTTAATTCCCCTCTTCAAAATCTTCATCGCCGCCCGCATCTCATTCTCATTCATTGAAGCAAAACCCAACCTCGTCGAATTCAATTCTTTCCCAATCGGATCATATCTTCTACTATCAGCGATGTATAAATTCTGAGCTGCTGCCGCTTCACTTAATTTTGTCATATTGATTTTCTTATCAAATTTAGTCCACACCGCAAGTCCGCCATCGGGTTTTTTAAATTCAACAAAATCACCTAATTCCCTTTGCAATAAATCACAGAAAAAATCTCTTCTTTGATGATATGTTTTCAGCGCTTTTCGCATATGTCGTCGAACTTCTCCTTCTTCCAACATCATCGCAATCGCTTGCTCTAACAATACATCTCCTTGCCGATCCACAAATCTTCGAAGCTTTGACATTTCATCAATTAAATCCTCTGGAGCAACCACAAAACCAATTCGAAAAGCAGGTGCAATCGACTTGCTAAACGACCCAACATACGAAACTACGCCTACCCGATCGGAACTCGCCAAAGGCAAAATTGGACTACTTTCATAATGAAAATCATAATCGTAATCATCTTCAATTATGGCAAATTTATAGCGCTCGGCTAGCTGCAATAATTTCATTCTCCGTTCCGCACTTAAGGAAACTGTCGTCGGATGGTGATGATGTGGAACGATGTAGATTGCTCTGATTTTTTTCTTTTTACAAATTTCTGCTACTCTTTCTACATCAATTCCTTGACCATCAACAGGAACGGTAATTAATTTCCCTCCCGCATTTTTCATGATTTCGTTGGCAGCTTTAAAGTTAGTTTCACCTACAATTACATTCGATCCTTTTTCCAAAATAATTTGAAATAATAAATAAAATCCCATGATGCTACCTCGGACGATCATGATGTTTTCAGTCGTCACATTGATGCTTCGGGTTTCAGAAAGATACTTCGCCAATTCTTTTCGAAGAGAAATATTTCCTTTTAGGTCATGCGTATAATTTAATTTCTTGGCAGCCAACTTACTATTCAAAACACTTTTATACTGTCGAGCTAAAACATGAATCGGTGCTAATCTTAAATCAGGAACACCATCGTCAAATTGATATTTGAAGGTGGTAAATTTTGGAACCATCTCATTTACATCTTCGCTAAATCTTTTTTTGATAAAAAAAAGAGAAGTTTGAAGTGGTGAAATTATTTCTCTTTTTTGAACATTAAAACTTTGAGCTTTGGTAACTGGCATTTTTTTACTGACAAAACTTCCTTTAGCTGGAACGGTCTCAATCCAACCTTGTGCTTCCAATTCTTCATAGGTGGCAATGATCGTTTTCCGATGCACTTCAAAATGATTGGCCAAAGTTCTTGAGCCTGGTAATTTTAATCCGGGCACTAAATTTCCACAAGAAATTTCTTTGATGATTCCATTCGCCAACTGAACATAAATTGGCATTCTAGAATTAGAATCAAGTTTTATCATACTTTTATACGGCAACATAACTGGACTATTTGTTTTATTAAAACTGGACTATTCAAAGCTACCAGTAATATTTTAATTTTGAAATAAATATTAAACAATATTTTATAGAGTTTTAATTTTTATTCGCTGAATCTCGAATAGTAGCGAGGTTCGGCGAATAGTTTTAAATCAAAAAAATGCTGCACTTCGAACCAACAAATTATGATAATCTTTCAACCATAATTAAATGGGAAAACAATCTTGAAAACAAAGATTTTATTTTCCAATACTCAGTTGCCGAACACAAAGAAGTCATCAAGAGCAAAGATCAAATTCACTTAAAACTAATTGATAATCAAGGGGTTATGATTGGTTTTATTATATTAGGAGAATTACAAAATTCAAATTTGAGTGTAGAATTAAAACGAATTGTCATTAATAAAAAAGGAAAAAATTATGGCAAAATAACTTTACAATTATTACAAAATTTAGTTTTCGGAAAATTAAAAAAACATCGACTTTGGTTAGATGTTTTTACTGATAACCCAAGAGCTCTACATGTCTATCAATCAGTAGGTTTTGTAATAGAAGGAACAAAAAGGGAATGCATAAAAAGTGGAAATAATTTTCGTAGTTTAATAATTATGTCGATTTTGCAACAAGATTTTAAACCATTTAAACTACCATCATGAAGATTATTAAAAACCAAACTCAAGGTTACCTTTGGGGCAAAAACTGTATGGCTTGGCCATTGTTTTCCAACCCAGACTTAAATGTCAAAGAAGAATTAATTCCACCTAACTCTCAGGAAGAAATGCACTTCCATCAACATTCTCAACAATACATTTACATTTTAGAAGGAGAAGCTTTTTGCATTTTAAATGGACAAGAATTCAATCTTCAAGCTGGAGATAGTATTCATATTCCAACTGGAGCATTACACCAAATTAAGAATATTCATCATTCGTTTTTACGGTTTTTACTGATCTCTCTGCCGCCCGTGAAAGACGATATAAATTATCCATAACATGAAAGAAGTAAATGACAAAACTAAAGTTCGTCGAGTACCCAAACGAGGAATTTATGATCAAGAAGAGATTTATAAAATTTTAGATAATGATAGTACTTGCACGATTGGTTTTATCCATCGAGGTGTTCCAGTTGTCATTCCGACAATCTATGGAAGACATGAAAATAAAATTTATTTGCATGGAGCAGCCAGTTCTAGGATGATCAAAAATTTGGAAGAAGGTTTTGATATGTGTTTTTGTATGCACAGAGTTACGGGTTTAGTTTTATCAAATTCTGCTTTTCATCATTCAATGAATTATGAGTCAGTTGTAGTTTTTGGAAAAGCCAAAAAAGTGGAGGGAAAAGAAGCCAACATGTTTGCACTTAAGGTCGTTTCGGATCAGGTACTAAAAGGTCGTTGGGAAGAAGTTCGACTTCCAAGCGATAAGGAATTAAAAGCTACAACTGTTTTGGAAATTGAGATCAACGAAGCATCTGCCAAAGTTCGAAATGAGGGTTGCCACAACGATCAAGAAGATTATGAATTAGATATTTGGACAGGTATCGTTCCTATCGAGAGAGTGTATCAAGATCCAATCGATGATGATAAAATGAGAGATGGAATTCCTGTTTCTCCTTCGGTGAAAAACATTTATAACGCATCCGCTAATGGAATTACGTAAACTAAAATTATACTCAAAAGACATTTCAGCTCAGTTTGATTTTTATAAAAATGTACTTGGCTTTGAAGTAGATTTCTTTGATAAAAATAAAATCTCCATTTCAGCAGGAAAGACTCAACTGATTTTTGAAGAAGAAAAACAAAGTAATTTTATTTACCATTTTGCCTTCCTCATTCCTAATCAAAAATTAGATCAAGCCATTATTTTTTTAGAAAAAAAAGGAATTGAATTACTTAAAAGAGAAGGAGAAAAAATTATTTATTTTGGCACTAAAGAAAACCACACAGGTCGTGCTATTTACTTTTTTGATGAGGACGGAAATATTGCAGAGTTTATCGAAAGAGCATCTTTAGAATTGGAAGCTGAAAATGATTTTAATATCCATCAAGTTATCAAAATAAATGAAATCGGAATGCCTGTTGATGACCCAATGGAAGTATCACGCCAACTGATTAATCAATACAAAATTCAATTAATTGACCTTCATCATTTAAATGATTCTTTTTGTTGGGTAGGTGATTATAATGGTGTTTTTATTGTGGTGAAAAATGGAAGGAATTGGTTGCCTACAAAATTAGCTGCGCAATCAAATGGCTTTTGGGTGGAATTTGAATCGTCGGAAAAAATTTATGAGATGAAATTCAAGAATGGGAGCATCTTGAATAAATAACTGTTAGTCAACACTTTATATGTAAAAAACTCCTTCTATTTCATATAAAATAGAAGGAGTTTTTTTTATTCCCAAAACGGAATATCGAATATCCAACAAGGAATTTTGAAGTTTTTTAAAATAGGAATTGAAAAGCAAAAATAATTTTTTTTGAAAGGGAAGGGAGCAACCGCACGTTGAATCTTTGTCTGAAATAGTTTTTGGAATAACTAGGAATAAAGGCTCATCAAAGGAAACCTAAATCCCAAACAAAGTTTACGTTTCAACGATAACATTTACTATTCAAAATTGTACTAAACGTAATATGAGAAAGTCTTAAATTTAGAAATTATTTGATGCGTAAATTAGTCACGTCCCTTCCGATTTTCAAAGTGTCTGTGGTTGTTTTTATCTTGAATCGTCAAGGTATTGAGGTTGATTACCTACGGCAATTAACCTCAAGCTTGACTCTTATTTTTTTACATGTGTAATTTTAATTTCTTAAAAGTTAATGCAGGTTGGAATCCTTCTTTTCTTGAATTTATTTTTTGAGCATCTTCTGTCTCCAAATTCAAAGGGATCGTAAAACAAAACACACTCCCCTGTCCTGTCCCATTCGACTCAACCCAAATTTTTCCGTCATGATTGGATATTATTTTTTTACAAACTGCCAATCCTACTCCAGTTCCATTTGCTTTTCCAGCTTCTTTTATTTTTCCAAAAACATCAAAAATAGATTCATGATATGCTTTTGAAATTCCAATGCCATTGTCTCTCACTTTAAACAAATAATGATTGCTCATTTCTTGCACATCTAATTCAATCACAGGATCATCTTGTCCTCTAAATTTCAAAGCATTTTCAAATAAATTTTTGAGCAATTGTTTGAATTGAATAAAATCAACTTTCACTTCTGGCAATTCTCCATATACAATTTTTGCATTAGAAGATTTCAATTCATTTGCCAAAACATGTTCAACTTCCTTCACCGCCTTTTTTATATTCACCTCTCGAGGTTTAAATTTCTCTACGCTTACATTTGAAAATGATAAAATATCATCCATCATTCTCGCCATTCGATTCGCACCATCAACAGTATATTGTAAAAATTCTCTACCATCACTATCCAAATTTTTCGCATACCGATGTTGAACTAATTGAGAATAACTAGAGATCGTTCGCAATGGTTCTTTCAAATCATAAGAAGACATTAAATCAGCAATCTCTTCATACTCATGACTTTTGAAATTATTTTTTTGGATAGATTGTTCAAGACTTTTTTGATATTGTTGTTGAGCTATTGCTTGTTCATGTTCATCAGTAATGTCTCTCAAGTTCATCACAACATATTCCAATTCGTTGGATGCATCAACAATCACATCTCCCTTGATTTCAATCCAAGATATACCTCCTGCCCTTTTTATCATTCTCAACTTAGTCGTAAAAGTTCGGTTCAAACGGAGGAAACTTTTATCCAAAATATTATATAGATCAAATCGATCAGCCGGATGTACAAATGACAAATCATATAAATCCAAAACTGCAGTCATATCATAACCCAACATTTCTTGAATGCCAGGACTTACATATTTAAAGCGTCCATTTTTGATTTGAAAAATCAAAAATAAATCTGTAGAATTTTCAATAATCATTCGATTGAAAATATCTTCTTTCTTTCCACTCGCATTCAAATAGAATAAATTGGATAAGAAAAAACCTGCTACAAATAGTACCAGTCCAGAAATAATGGAAAAAATAAAATCAGGATTTAAAACGGCTAGGTAGAATATTAGTAATAAGCCTAATAAAAACAGAACCAAGAAGATAGGTCGAAAACGAATCACTTTAAGTGAAAACATATCTAATCTAAAAATAGATAGACTCTTTGACTGGTTGTTATTGTCCTTTGTGTTTGTACTTATCATGTATTTTAAAATTTGGTAAAAAAATACCAGAACACCATTCCATTATTTATAAAATATGGAACAATTAAGCAGATAATTAATCAGCTTATTCCCACTCAATAGAAAAAAGTAACTCACCTTAGTACTTATTCTACTGAATAGAAGTATTCAAAAAACATGGGATAATAAAATGCAAATTTACTCTTGGGATAAATCTAAATGTTATGTTCATCATAAAAAATCAATTACGATTTTTTCTAATATATTAATTTCAAATACCTTGCCAACGATTGTTAATTTGAGCAAAAAAATGCATATAAATTAAAAAAATGTGACAAACAAAACGCTTCCTATTTTTTAAACAATCATGCTGTTTTTATTTTCTCCCCGCTTAACTTTTTGATTGTCAATGAGTTAGTGCAGTTCAATAAAAAAATGCCATCAACATTT
Organism: uncultured Saprospiraceae bacterium; assembly: GCA_937981555.1. GTDB lineage: Bacteria > Bacteroidota > Bacteroidia > Chitinophagales > Saprospiraceae > CAJQQY01. The sequence goes on along the minus strand of CALJOK010000043.1, from coordinate 88,924 downwards.
CTGCTGATGGCATTTTTATTTATTTTTAAATTAAAAGTTAATCTTACTCTAAATCACCGAGGATAACTACTTTTTGATTGTCCTAATTCTTATTTATTCCTACCGAATCCTATTTTCTTTTTATTAAAAGTAAAGTCATTCGTATCTAATTTAAATTTTCGGACATCTTCAAATGTAAGAATCATTTCTTCATTTTCCTTTCGATCCTTCTCTGGAATTTCAGCCAACCTTAGATTCATATTTTTGACTGCTTCAACAACTACTTTTCTAACATCACGTGCATTTCCAAAATATTTATCTCGGAACTCATACAAGAAATTAAGGTATTTATCCAAATGAGCGGAAGCATCTTCCGACATTTTTACCCCTTGCTCGAGGAGCATCATTTTAGCAATTTTCTTTAAATCCTTAGGAGAGTAATCTTCGAATTTTAGCGTTTTATCAAAACGAGAATTCAATCCTGGATTAGCTTTTAAGAAATTTTCCATATTGTCTGGGTAACCTGCAGCAAAGACAAAAAATTCGCCTCGATTGTCTTCCATTCTTTTAAGAATAGTTTGAATCGCTTCATCACCAAAGTCTCCATGAGCACCGCCAGTTTTAGCAGTTAAGGCATAAGCTTCATCGATAAAAAGTACGCCACCCATTGCTTCGTCAATCTGTTCTGCAGTTTTGATGGCTGTTTGTCCAACAAATCCTGCCACCAAACCTTGACGATCAGTTTCCACCATTTTACCTCTTTCCAATACGCCCAATGCTTTATATATTTTTGTCAAAATTCTCGCAACTGTGGTTTTACCTGTTCCTGGATTTCCAACAAAAATAGTATGTAATGAAAATGACTTCAATACATCTTTTCCAGTTTCTCTAAAATATTTAACCAACTGAACCATCTCTTGAATTTGAACTTTGATAGATTCCATACCTATCAAATTATTCAATTCATCCATTGCTTCCTCTAATAAATTTTTATCAATAGGTATATATGGTATCTCTCTTTTCTTTTCTACTTCAATATTGGCTACATCTTTCAATTCAACAATCGACAATTGGTCATTATCCAACCCTCTTGGATTTGCACCATCCATTACTCGCAATCCAAGGTTAATTTTCCCTTCTTCAATCAAATCATAAACGAAACGCGCGTTTCCAAAAGTTTTATCTCGATTCCGAAATGCATTCGTAATTAACTCATCAATTTTGATTTTTGCTTCTTGCGTAAACTTGATTCCTTTTTCTACACTTGCAAATTCTGCAATCCGTGAAAGCTCTTGTGGCAAGTAATCTGTAAATTCAAAGTTTATTTTAAATCGAGATTTCAACCCTGGATTCGAATCCATAAAATGTTTCATTTCTTTAGGATACCCAGCAACAATAACTGCCATGTCTCCTTTTCCATTTGACATTTCTCTAACCAAAATTTCAATCACTTCTCTTCCAAAATCTTTGCTGTCATCATTCGAGCGAGCCAAAGAATAAGCTTCGTCAATAAACAAAACTCCACCTCTTGCTTTCTCAATCGCCTCTTTTACTTTGGGAGCTGTTTGTCCAATATATTCTCCCACTAGATCAACTCGATCCACTTCATGCACATGTCCTTTGGTCAACAACCCCATTTTTTTATACAACTGTCCCATCATTTTTGCGACGGTCGTTTTTCCAGTTCCAGGATTTCCAACGAAGACAGAATGAACATTGATGTCTTCTTTTTCTTCAAATCCTTTTTCTTTCCTCAATTGTAAAAACTGAATATATTGAGCATGATCTCGAACTCGTTGTTTGATTTCAGTCAAGCCAATTAAATTATCCATTTTTAACATGACCTCATCAAATGTTTGCCCTTGTTCGACCTCGTTCGCTAAAATTACCGGAGCTTGTTGATTCGGTAAAAATACTCCAGTTATTCCTTCTTCAAAATCATCATCAATCTCAAACGGAATCGTAGCAATCAATCGATCCATAAAAATTAAATCTGCGGTGTACAAATCTCTTCGCCAAGAACCTTTAACATTTGATCCCCAACCCGCAGTCATTTTTATAAACCCATCTTTCTTTTCAACCCGTTGCAGTCGCACGACTTGACCTTTTAATTCACGCGCATTATTGTAAAATTTGGTATATAATTCGCATTGCCAATTTTTGTCGATGTGCTCATTTTTCAATAAAATTTCAACATAAATATACCGAGTCTCTTCACTACTAAACGTTTTTAAGTAAACTCGATCATCATCCGTAACATCATCGTAAGGTCCTTCATAAAGTTTGAGTGATTTCACACTCAAGTATCCACTTGTCCCATCAAAATCCTCCGTTCCAGCATCTTCGACGTAGAAATATTTGGTCGCCACTTTTTCCCCTTCTACCCAAGCTTCCCAATAATAAGTTCCTTTTTTCCAAAAAACGCCTTCCTTTTTATTCCCCCAACCTTCTCGAATAAAAACCGTCGGATCATATTTACTCACCTTTCGCTTAAAAGGTAAAGAACACAATTCCTTGCGGCCTTTTTTCAAAGAAAAACATTTCAACTCTACATCTATTTCCCAATCCTCCTCATCATACATTTTATTATGAAAAGATAATTCAGCATATACATACGAAATTTCAAAGCGGTCAAACACTTGCCGATATTTCTTTTTGTTATCAGCCAACCACTCAGTCGAAGCATATACTTTAAGTTCTCTAAACTTAAAATTATCTGATTTCGGATATTTATAACTTTCGCCCATTCGCTCTATTTAATTAATATTTGGTATTGTATTTTTTATTGTATAAGAATTTGATAATCAATGTTTTATATCTAATCCTTGCAATATATATATTTAATTCAAAATTAATACGAAGTAAAACTATCTCTTCTCATTTATTGAATAAAGAGAATGATAAACTTATTAAAAATATTCTTTATCACCAATTTATCTGGAATTAAATATTTGCATAGTTTTTCTTAATTTCAACTCTTTTTTAGTCCATTTAAAAATGGTTTAGTTTTTTCATTCATGCTGTCTTTTTACATTCCAAGCAATTATTAAGAATTTTCCTTTAGGAAAACCAAAACAGAAAAAATTATAAAGAAGTCAGCATTAAAAAAATCATATTCGTCAAACTTAGAAAATTGTTTTGAAAACTATTCTCTTAAAAAAATTAGATCGTTGCATACTTTATGAATAACACCGTCCAATTAAATTTAGAATTTCCAGCACTTGTCAGCCTCATCAAAAATGAAGAAAAAGAGCAGTATCAATCTACTCCACTTTTCTTTAGTTTTTCGAGTTATGCTCATCCTCGTTTTGAAGGTTCAGTCTCCAAAATGAAATCGGCTATTCAAAATGCGGTAAAAGGGTATGTTTTAGAAAGTATTACGCTAGATGATCTAATTTGGTTCAGGTTTAATCCAACGATTGATTATCAAATTTTTAACCTGACTATTCCTATTCCTGGAAAAAAAGATCAGCAAGGAAGATTTGGAATTGCCTTCTTCGAATTACATAACATCACATTCGCCTCTTTACCACATTTCAATGGTACAATGTATGTCGTTGAAAAGAATAAAAAAAGTAGATTCAACCTTGAACAACAAGCTACCAAAGTAATTAGTCGATTATTAAAAAAATATCACTCGAACGAACCAAGTGAATTTGATTTTAATAATTATACCTCTCCTGAAAAAGAGTTTGTAACCTCTGTTGAAATTCCGATTCAAGCAGCTCATGATAGTTTTTCATTTGTCTATCAAAATCAAAATTCATTTATTGATCGGTTTTCTGCTGATACGAAAATGGATGGTGAAAATGAAGTTTGGAAAATTTCTAAAAATCTAAATAATAGTTTTCCTAATGATTTAAATCGAGCCTTCTATAAGGAAGAGATGGTGGAAAGATTGGAAAGTCTTTTGTTTGATCAGCCATTTAAAAATACGCCAATTGCCATAGTTGGAAAAGAAGGAGTTGGGAAAAAAAGTATTATTCACGAAACTTTATTTCAACACATCGAGGAGTTCAACAAAAAATCTCGAACCATTTGGCATATCGATCCCACCCGAATTATTACGGGAATGAGCATTGTAGGAATGTGGCAAAAAAGGATGGAAGCCGTTTTAAATTTTATCAAAAATCCATATCAAAAAAATAAAAGTTCTGATATTATTTTGATCGATAATGCAGTCGCGATGTTAAACATTGGAAAGTCAGCTCAAAATAATATGACGGTCAATGATGTCCTCAAACCATATTTAGAAAAAAGATCAATTCAGCTAGTCATCCTTGCTACTCCCGAAGAATGGAAAATTATTCAAGAAAAAGATCGACGCTATGCAGACCTTTTTCAGATGATCAGGATGGATGAACCTGACCTAAAAAATGCTGTGAAAATGGCGCTCGAAAATCGAAAGATTTTAGAAAACTCTCATAATTGCACTTTTTCAATAAAAGCCATTCAGTCACTTTTTGATTTCCAAAGAAATTATTTAAAACGAAAATCACTTCCAGGCAGTATCATAAATATCATGCGTCAACTCGCCGTAAAACATCGAGGTCAAAGAATTGATGTTCCTGAAGTGCGAGCTGAATTTGAAACATTTAGCGGACTTAATCAAGATATTTTCAACCTACCGATTTCTAATGAAGAAGAAGATTTTTATCAAAAAATTAGTCACGATTTAGTCGGGCAACCAAAGGCAGTTGCTACTTTATCGAATGTAATTCATACGATCAAGGCAAGATTGACAACTCCTAATAAACCGCTTGGATCCTTTATGTTTATTGGGCCAACGGGTGTTGGCAAAACACAAGCTGCCAAAGTTCTATCAAAATTCCTAACAGGAAGCGAATCGACTTTGATGCAATTTGACATGAATGAATTCATCGATCATACTGCCGTGCAAAGGCTGATCGGAGATGCTCAAAATCCAGAAGGTCAACTGACTGGCAAGGTTAGGTATCAACCTTTTGGAGTGGTCTTGTTGGATGAAATTGAAAAAGCACATCCTAAAGTTTTGGACTTGTTACTTCAACTTTTGGATGATGCTCGATTGACAGATAGCCTTGGTCGTACAATTGATTTTTCCAATATCATTATCATCATGACTTCAAATATTGGAGCGAATCAAGTTTCTTCACAAGCAGGTTTTAAAACTTCCAGCCAAGATGATGGAGCGATTTATCGCAAGGCCGTGGAAGATAAATTTCGTCCTGAATTTGTCAATCGAATTGATGAAATCGTTATTTTTAATTCACTTGAAATACAACACATTTTAGGCATCGCTCGACTGCAGATTAAGGATTTATTATCACGTGATGGATTTGTTCGAAGAACAACTATTTTAAATATCGAAGTAGATGCATTGGAATGGGTCGCTCGTCGAGGTTTTAATTCTCGCATGGGTGGACGTGCTTTAAAGCGACAAATTGAAAAAGATTTGACTGCTTTGACTGCTGCACAATTGGTGAGTAATTATTCGACTAGTCCGATTTTATTTGAAATTTCTTTGGTTAAAAATCAACTCGTCCCCAAGATTTCTCCTCTTCAATTTGTAGCGCCTTTAGAGGAAAGTTGGTTTCCTGAATTACCCGAAGCAGAAAAAGGAAAAGGATTTTACCTTCGCATCAATCGAATTTTAGAAACCATCGAAAAACAAATTCAACGAATGGAAAGTGATGACTCGGAAGATCATGCAATCGTCGATTATTCCAAGAGTCACCATTATAGTTTTAAGGAAAAAATTGCGGAAACGAAAGAACGAATTCTACATTTGTCGCTAGGGTTTAGAGATAAAAAATTTCACCTTGATCCTGCTATTCCTCTGCGATTGAAGCGAAATACCATTTGGAGTAATTCTGATAAAATTTTAAAAGAAAACTATAAAGATTTATTTTTCCAGCAAGAAGGTTTGGCTGAAATAAGTGAAATTTATAATCGAACCAACATTCAATATAATACACTTCAAACCGAATTTTTAAATAGCTTTTTGGAAGTGGCGATGCTCAAACTTTTTTCAAAAAACTTCATTAAAAATCAATTACAAAAAGTGACCCTTCGATTTGAAAGTGTCATTCATAATTCAGGACAGGAACAAATTGAATATCTTTTTAAATTGTACAACAACCTTTTTGATTATCTTCATTTGGAAAAAGAAGTGGATAAAGAAAAGCAATTTATTCAACTCGAAGGATATTCCCTTTTTAGTTTTTTAAAAGGAGAAGAAGGCATTCATTTATTTCATATGCCATATGAAAATCCAATTCCAATTAGAGTTATTCTGGATTTTGGAAAACCAAAAACGAAAGCAATTCACAACCTCGTAGTCAGAGGTTATGATAGTCAAAATGCATTGACAGATTTTAGAACAAATTTTATCAATGCGGTGAATATTACGAGTGAAGAATTTTTATTGTTGGTTTATGCAGGAATGACTCCGAGTGTACGAAATCGATTGATTCCTGCTTCGAAGAGAAAGTAATTTTTGAATCTCCAATATCCAACCATAATAAATAACATCAACAGGGACAAACTTCATCATTGGTTATTCCTTGCTCGATATTAGATATTCCATTTGAACTTCTCCCTCAATAAGTTGTTTACTTATTTATTAAAAATTACATTTGCAATCTTTTTTAGAATCATTAAAAATAACCTTTTAAATAAGGTCTGTTGTCAAACTAAAATTGTAATTAAAAACAACCAATGGAAGTGTTGATTTCAATTTTAGCTTGACTTAAAAAACAGCATTTATTTAAAAAAAAATAATAACAATCATGGCGACGGTAAAATTTACCTTCGAGGATAAAAATATAGCACCGAAAACGGTGGAAAATATAGAAGAAGGTTTCACATTATTAGAAGCAGCTGAAGAAAATGGTGTTCACTTGAATCATAACTGTGGCGAAGTTTGTGCATGCAGCACTTGCCATGTTTATGTACATTCAGGGGATGAATTTTTGGAAGAAATTTCTGACAAAGAAGAAGACTTTATTGACCGTGCAATCAATCCACGAGTAGAATCTCGATTAGGTTGTCAATGCGTTATTTTAAAAAATGATGCGGTAGTTGAAGTTGAAATTCCAGATCAATCTCGAATCATCGGACACGAACATTAATTTAGTTTTGAATAAGAAATTTTGAATTTTGAATACTCTCCAGAATGTTCAAAATCCTATTTTAATTCATTAAAATTTTATAATAAAAAATAACATGGGTTTTAAAGATATAGACGACTTTCCAATTAACTGGCTTGATCATGAAGACATTGCCATGAAATTGTACGACAAATTTGGCGATGATTTTACAGAGCAAAAAATCTATCGAATTCGGTTTACCGACCTAATTGATTGGATTTTGAGTCTTCCTAATTTTGAAGGAAAAAAAGAAGAATGCAACGAAGGACACTTGGAGCAGATCCAAGCGAAATGGGTGTATGAATGGAGAGATAATCAATAAAAAAAATGGTGAATGATAAATGGTGAACGGTGAATGCTGTTCACCATTTACTGTTCACCGTTCACCATTATTCAAATGAATTACCTAGAGAAATTTAAAGATATCCAAACCTTCATTTTCGATGTAGATGGAGTGTTGACCAATAGCGAAATTATCGTTTTGGAAAGTGGGAAACTACTTCGTAAAATGAGTATTCGAGATGGTTACGCAATCAAACATGCCTTGAAAAATGGTTACCAAGTAGTCATCATCACCGGCGGAAAATCAGAAGGTGTGATAACTCGATTAAATAATTTAGGAGTCAAAGATGTCTATGCTGGGGTAAGTGATAAAATGGAAGTCTACGAAGAATTGGTAGACATTTATGGATTACACCCGATCAATATTTTGTACATGGGAGATGATTTTCCAGACATTGAAGTCATGCACAAAGTAGGAATTGCAGCTTGCCCAAAAGATGCTGCTCATGAAGTAATTGAAATCGCTGATTACATTTCTCCGATCGAAGGCGGCAAAGGTTGCGCACGAGATGTGATTGAAAAAGTAATGCGACTGCATGGAAAATGGATGCCCGAAAATTAATGGTTAATGTAGAATGGTGGATGGTGGATGGTTAATACCAGTAATTGTTAGCACCAAGCAGTATTAACCATTCACCATTCTACATTAACCATTACAAAATGTCTTTCTTAAAACTCATCCGATTTCCCAATCTTATCATTGTTGTTCTCACACAATATTTATTGCAATATTTGATTTTAATACCTGCATTTGAATCGGCTGGCGTCTCCCCTCTTTTGGATCATTTTCATTTTTCGATTTTAGTTTTATCTACTGTTCTAATTGCAGCAGGTGGTTACATTATTAATGATTTAGAGGACTACGAAATCGACATTTTAAATAAACCTAAAAAAGTAATAATCAATCAATATATTTCTGCTAAGAATGCTTGGAAAATGTATTGGGGAGTTTCAATTCTTGGTTTTCTGATTTCACTTTACCTAGCCATTTATGTCAAAAACCTACCGCTGGTTTTTATATATCCTACTGCTATATTTTTGTTATACTTTTACTCTAAGTCCCTGAAAAAGAGTGTTTTATGGGGAAATGTGATTGTCTCTATTTTTTGCGCTTTTGTTGCAGGAATCGTTATTTTTGCAGAGCGTGAAAATGTTTGGGAAATGAAAGGATTAAGCTCAGAAGTCGTAGGCATTTTTATTTTTTATTTGGTGTTTGCTTTCTTTTCCACAATGTTTCGAGAGATCATTAAGGACATAGAAGATGAGGATGGAGATCGAAAAAATGGGTGTCGAACACTTCCAATTGTTTTTGGAAAAACAAAAGCAAAATGGGTCGCAATATTTTTTGGAAATATATTGTTATTAATTTTAGGTTATTGGCTTTTTTTAAAAAAAGAAAATGGGTTCGATCTAGGATTTTTCTATATTTTGGCGGGGATAATTTTCCCATTATTATATTCCTTGGTCAAATTATTTTTAGCCAAAACAAAAAAAGAATTTCATCTACTTAGCCAAATTTCAAAATACATTATGCTCTCGGGAATTTTGTATTTGTTAATTTTGAGTATTTAGCCACAGACTTGCGCTGACTAAACTGACTTTCCCAAGGTGTGTACATGTGGGAAACAAATAGTGGGAAGTCAGCTTAGTCAGCACAAGTCTGTGGCTAAAAAAAACATAAAAAACATGATCAACCGAAAAATCATTCTCGCTTCTAAATCCCCTCGACGAAGTCAATTACTTCGCGAAGCAGGATTCCAATTTGACATCCAAACTCGAGATATCGAAGAGACTTATCCTACTACCCTTCCAGCCGAAGATGTAGCAGAATTTTTAGCAGAGAAAAAAGCGGAAGGTGTCAAAGACTTTATCAAATCAAATGAAATAATTTTAACTTCAGATACCACCGTGGTGATGGGAAACACTATTTTTGGCAAACCAAAAGATGCCCACGATGCGTTTGACATTTTGAAAACACTTTCGGGAAAATCGCATAAAGTAATCACGGGTGTTTGTCTTTTGTCAAAGGATAAAAAACGAATTTTTAAAGGCGTTTCAAAGGTTACATTTGATACATTATCAGATTCGGAAATACGCTACTACATCAATGAATTCAAGCCTTTTGACAAAGCAGGTGCTTATGCCATTCAAGAATGGATTGGCCTTTGCAAAATAAAAAAAGTAAAAGGAACTTACTCCAACATAGTAGGTTTACCGATGCGAAAAGTTTATAAAGAATTAATGAAGTTTTAAAAAAATAACAATGCAATTACATTTTTCAAAAATCCTATTTTATATTTTAATAATTGCATTCATTTTCACCGCATGTGAAAATGAATCTTCGAATAATGATAATGACAAGATGCTAGATGATCAAGAAAACATCAAGGTTAGAATTCCAAAATTTGATGGAAAAGCAGCTAAAGAATTTGTAGCAAAACAAGTTTCTTTTGGTACTAGAGTAACTGGTTCAGAAGGACATCAAAAATGTAAAAATTGGTTGGTGAGTCAATTTAAATCATTCGGAGCAGAAGTTGTAGAGCAAGATTTTTCGGCTACTACATTTAATAATGTAAAACTTAATGCGACCAATATCATCGCTCGGTACAACCCAAATATAAAAGAAAGAATTATTTTATCAGCACATTATGATACGCGTCCTTTTGCTGATAAAGACCCTGATCCGTTGCGACAAAGTGATCCAATTCTAGGAGCAGATGACGCTGGAAGTGGCGTAGGAGTATTGTTAGAAATTGCTAAATTATTGCAAAGTAATCCAATCCCGATGGGTCTAGATATTGTACTTTTTGATGCAGAAGATTATGGCGATTCTGAAAGTAACAATCCAGATAGTTGGGGATTAGGTTCTCAATATTGGAGTAAAAATCCACATGTCAAAAGAGAAAATGTGAAGTATGGAATCCTGTTAGACATGGTAGGTGCAAAGGATGCAAAATTTTATAAAGAAGGATATTCCATGCAAGTGGCAGAACGATTAAATAATAAAATATGGTCATTGGCAGCAGGCATGAAAAAGGATAATTTTTTCATCAATGAAACAGGTGGATCAATTACTGATGATCATTATTTTGTGATAAAAAACTTTAGATTACCAATGGTGGACATCATTAATATGCCTTCTGAAAACTTTGGTTTCGGTCCTCATTGGCATACGCATGGAGATAATATGGATGTAATTGATGTGAAGACTTTGGAAGCTGTAGGACAAGTTGTGACGGCGGTGATTTACAAAGAATCGAATAAGGAGTTTTTATAAAAAAATAAATTCCAACCAAATAGAGAAAAATAACCGTCTATTATATTAGCGATCAAACAACTAACCTTTTTTAGTTTTCTATCGTAACTTAAACTAAATATGGCTAGATTCCGTTAAATTAAAAAGTCTTTTTTTCTAGAAAAAATTCAAAATTATGAAGGCATTAAAATATACTCTTTTCCTTTCTATCACAATGATCATAGCTTGTACTAAGCCACCTGATTATTCTGACACGCCAGAAATTGCTTTTATTAGTTATTCAAATTCGACCATGACCCAAGGGTCGCAAAATGAAGAATTTACAACATTAACTATATCCTTCACAGATGGAGATGGAGATATTGGAATTGATGATTCACCAACTGTATTTTTTAAAGACTTGAGAGATGGTACGGAGATTATAACCGCAGCTGCAACACCCATTCCTGAGCAAGGCGTTGGCAATGGAATTTCAGGTGAAATGTATATAAAAGTGAATACTACTTGCTGTATCCATCCTGATCCACTTTTAGCTCCAGATGGTTGTGGCGCACCTTTCGCGGCTACTGGAATTACTAAGGATACTTTAGTTTATGAAATTTATATTAAGGATCGTGCTGGAAACAAAAGTAATGTTATTGAAACTGGCCCATTAGTTCTTTTATGTGAAAACTAATCAGTCTAGTTAAATAAAAAATGGCTATAAATAATTGAATATCAATTATTTATAGCCATTTTTCATTTAAAGGTAGGTAAAATTAATTAACCCAATCAATTCCTTTTTTTAATAAACCTTGAGTCTTTTCTTCCTCACTCCCCTCTTCTGTTTTGTAATTATATTTCCAATTTGCCAATGGCGGCATACTCATCAAAATGGATTCTGTTCGTCCATTTGTATCCAACCCAAACTTAGTTCCTTTGTCCCAAACTAGATTAAATTCCACATAACGACCTCGTCGAATTGATTGCCAATCTTGCTGTGTTTCTGTAAATTCTTTATCCTTACTTTTATGAAAAAGATTTAAATAAATTGGGCAAAAAGAATTACCGATAGATTTTACAAAATCGAATCTTGCTCTTTTTTCAAAACCATTTTGTTCACTTAATCTATCGAAAAAGATCCCTCCAATTCCACGAGTTTCATTCCTATGTTTGATGTAAAAATAGTCGTCTGCCCATTTTTTAAATTCAGGATAATACGATTCATGATGTTCATCACAGGTTGTTTTTAAATATTTATGGAAAAACGTTGCATCTTCTTCCACTACATAATGCGGAGTAACATCAATACCACCACCAAACCACCATCGACCATCAGACATTTCAAAATACCGAACATTCATATGAATAATCGGAACGTGCGGATTCGTTGGATGCAAAACAATACTCACCCCTGTAGCATAAAATTGACCTGCATCAATTTTGAGTGCTTGAGAAATTTTCTCAGGTAATTCTCCTTCGACTGCGGAGAAATTCACGCCGCCTTTTTCGATATGTTTTCCAAGAAAAATTCGAGTTCTACCGCCACCGCCGCCTTCTCTTTCCCAGAGGTCTTGTTGAAATTTTCCTACACCATCCGCTGCTTCGAGTTGAGCACAAATATCGTCTTGGAGATTTTTGAAGAAGGTGGTGATTTCTTTTTTATTTGGCATTGTTGATAATTTAAATTTCAGGTATCGGATTCCTTTAAGGAATCCGATACCTAAGTCTTTTGGTAATTCTAAAGTCCTAATTTCTCTTTTGCAGCAGCAACCACTTTTTTAGCATTCCCCACAAAGATCTCATCGTCGATAAAAATCACAGGACGTTTTAAAAAAGAATATTCCTCTAAAATTAATTGTCGATATTCCTTTTCGGAAATTTCTTTTTCATGCAATCCCATTGGTCGGTATTTCATCGAACGACGACTAAAAAGAGCCTCGTAGGAACCAGCCATTTTTTTCATTTCATCAATCTGTTTAGCTTTAATTTTTTCCTCTTTAATATTTTGCATTTCAAAACCTTCGAGTCCACCTAAATCTTTGATAATTCGTTGGCAAGTGGAACAAGTGGAAAGATGATATATTTTTCTCATGATTGAATTTTATGTTTTTAAAATTTACACAAATAAAAAGCTAATTTTACTAATAACTTTATTTTTAATGTCATTTAATTTCCATAAAAAAAGATGAAGCACTTCCCTCCTTCCGAACTCATCATAAATCCAGATGGTAGCATCTATCATCTTAATTTAAAACCTGATCAAATTGCCAAAAATATTATTACCGTTGGCGATCCAGATAGAGTTGGTGAAGTTTCAAAACACTTCGATTCCATTGAATATAAAATACAAAAACGAGAATTTGTCACCCACACCGGCGAATTAAATGGTACTCGAATTTCTGTAATTTCTACCGGCATTGGAACAGATAATATTGACATTGTTTTAAATGAATTAGATGCATTGGTCAACATTGATTTTGCTACCAGAACAGAAAAAGCAGTACTTACTTCACTCAATATTATTCGCATTGGAACATCAGGTTCTATGCAAGAAGACATCCCCGTAAATACATTGTTAGTCTCTGAATATGGAATTGGAATTGATGGACTTTTGCATTTCTATGATTATAAAAATAATGCAGACGAGCATATGACTTTTTTACATTTTATGGAAAAAATGGGGAGTGAAATCAACTTTCCTATTCGCCCATACATTGCTTCTGCGAGTAGTGATTTATTAAAAAAATTAGCCCCCGACTTTCTAAAAGGGATCACTTTAACTTGTCCAGGTTTTTATGCGCCACAAGGAAGGATTTTAAGAGGAGATATTTCAGTTCCTAATTTGATTGAGCATTTGGGAACATTTAATTACAACGATTTACGATGCACTAATTTTGAAATGGAAACTGCTGGAATCTATGGATTATCTAATGTTTTCGGGCATCAGGCGATTTCGTTTAATGCAATTTTAGCTAATCGAATTACGAATGAATTTAGTGCCAATCCAAAAGTAATTGTAGAAAAATTAATTGAAACAGTTTTGGAAAGAGTTTCCAAATTATAACTTTTTGGGGTTGACTACAAAAGCTTGATGGCTCGTTTTTTATTCCAAAATTTAAAATCAATAACAATACACTTACAGAATTAAAATTCACTTTTCATATATTTCCTAAAATAAATATGTAATAATTTATATATTAGCGTTTTATTATGTGAATAAAAAAAGGAACACTATGAATCTACACGCGATCATCATTGAAGATGAACAAGCAAGCCTAGATAACCTCAAAAACATTTTACAAAAAAACTGCCCTCAAGTAAAGGTCATCGCAGAAGCTCGAAGTATCGAAGAAGGCTATTTGACTTTGACGGATAAATCACTCAAACCTGATGTTGTTTTTCTAGATATTAATTTGAATAATGAACTTGTATTTAGTTTGTTAGACAAATTAGATGATATCAAATTTGAAATAATCTTTGTGACTTCTTATCAAGATTATGCAGTAAAAGCATGTGCTTATAGTTGCATTGGATATGTCTCAAAACCCATTGATCCACAAATGATAGTAGAAGCGGTAGAACGAATAAAGCCCAATCGAGAAGACGATGATATGAAAGATCGGTTAGAAGTTTTTAGAGGACATCTAAGTCATTTGAATCCTTTTAAAAAAATAACGATTGCATCTTTGGATGAAATGCATTTTGTCCATATCCATGAAATTGTTCGGTTACAATCCGATGATAATTACACCATCTTTTATCTTAAGGGCGGTAGTAAAATTGTAGCTTCTAAAACCATAAAATCTTTTGAGGGCATGTTTATTCCTTTCAATTTTTTCAGAGTTCACCGAAGTCATATTATTAATCTAAATTATATTAGAAAATTTATCAAAGGAGATTCGGCTCATTTGATTATGGATGATGGTGCTAAGATTGAAGTGAGCCGAAGACGAAAAGGGTCATTTTCTGATAAGTTAAAAGAGCTACAAAAAGAATTAGCGTAAATCATAAATACGATTATATTTTAAAATAAGAGAGGTGTTAGCGCATGAAGCGCTAACACCTCTCTTTATTTATTTTAACCAAAAAAATTAACATTCCATCTACATTTTTCTAAATTGTGAATTCAATTTTTTTCAAAACAAAATTCAATGAGTCTTATATAATGATCTGCTCTTGTGGATTTGTAAAATATTATTTTACAATTTCTTTTAGCTTAACTAAAGCAGACCACCATATACTACTCACCAACTAAATCAACTTTATTCATGAGAAACCAATCCTTTTTTCAAAAATCTTTATTGATAAAATTATCGATTTGTATCTTCCTCATTATCAGCTCTTTACCTCTTTTTGCGCAGCGTAAGAAAAAACCAAAAACTGATAGACCTTTACGGACTATGATGGACGCTGAATTATTGAAAGCGGTGGAATGGAGAGAAATTGGTCCTTTTCGAGGTGGAAGATCAGCTGCCGTAACTGGAGTTTCTGGCAAACCAAATTTGTTTTACATGGGTGCTGCAGGAGGAGGAGTTTGGCGAACACAAGATGGTGGACGTCAATGGAAAAATATTTCAGATGGATTCTTTGGAGGATCGATTGGTTCAGTTGCCGTAAGTGAATATGATCAAAATGTGATTTATGCCGGAGGTGGAGAAGTTACCGTTCGAGGAAATGTTTCTTCTGGATATGGAATTTGGAAATCTGAAGATGCCGGTAAAACATGGAAACATAAGGGGCTTGAAAAATCTCGACACATCAGTAGAATTAGAATTCATCCACGAAATGCCAACATCGTTTATGCATCCGTAATGGGAAACTTGTACGCACCAAATACGGAGCGCGGTGTTTATCGAAGTGATGATGGAGGAGATAATTGGAAGCAAGTTTTGTTTGTAAATTCAGAAGCAGGTGCAGTTGATTTGATTTTAGATCCAAACAATCCTCGAATCCTTTATGCAAGTACATGGAAAATTAAACGAACACCTTATAGTTTAGAAAGTGGTGGAGAAGGAAGTGCGATTTGGAAAAGTACTGATGGAGGAAACTCTTGGGAAAATATTTCTGCCAATGAAGGATTACCAAAAGGAACTTGGGGAATATCTGGAATTACAGTTTCGCCAGTTAACTCAGAACGAGTTTGGGCCATTATTGAAAATAAAGATGGTGGTGTCTTTCGATCTGAAGATGGAGGAAAAACTTGGAAAAAATTAAATAGTGAACGAAATCTTCGACAAAGAGCTTGGTACTATTCTCGTATTTATGCTGACTCACAAGATGAAGACGTGGTGTATGTATTAAATGTAAGATATCATAAATCTACTGATGGTGGAAAAACTTTTAAATCTGCAAATGCTCCTCACGGCGATCACCATGATTTGTGGATTGCTCCCGAGAATCCTAAGCGAATGATTATGGCTGATGATGGTGGTGGACAAGTGAGTTATGACGGTGGCGAGACTTGGTCAACTTACCATAATCAACCTACCGCACAGTTCTATCGAGTATCTACGGACAATCATTTTCCTTATAGAATTTATGCAGCTCAACAAGATAATTCTACCATTCGAATTTCTCATAGAAGTGCAGGTAGGTCGATTGGAGAAGATGATTGGGAATCTACAGCAGGTTGCGAATGTGGACATATCGCAGTTGATCCAACTGACAATGACATCGTATATGGAGGATGCTACGATGGGCTTTTACAACGAAAAAATCATAAAAATGATCAAGAGCGATCCGTCAATGTTTACCCTGACAATCCAATGGGTCATGGTGCAGAAGGAATGAAATATCGGTTCCAATGGAACTTCCCTATTTTCTTTTCTCCACATGAAAAAAACAAACTATACACGGCTTCTCAACACTTACACGTTTCAACTGACGAAGGGCAATCTTGGAAAATTATAAGTCCTGACTTGACTCGAAATGAACCATCTAAGTTGGTAAGTTCAGGAGGTCCGATTACCAAGGATAATACCTCGGTAGAATATTACTGTACCATTTTCGCAGCAGCTGAATCGCCGGTACGGCAAGGGCTCATCTGGGCAGGCTCTGATGATGGACTAGTTCATATCACAAAAGATGGCGGTGCAAATTGGGAAAATGTAACGCCTAAAAACATGCCTGAGTGGATCATGATAAATACAATTGAACCTCATCCGACAGATCCAGCGATTGCCTACATTGCTGCAACGATGTACAAATCTGGTAACTTTCAACCATACATTTATCGTACTTCTGATTATGGAAAAAATTGGAAAAAAATGGTTGACGGAATTGATAAAGAACACTTTACAAGAGTCGTAAGAATTGATCCAAATCGACCTGGTTTGATGTATGCGGGAACGGAAGCGGGAATGTACGTTTCATTTGATGATGGAGTGCAATGGCAACCACTTCAATTAAACTTACCAATGGTTCCAATTACTGATTTGGCAGTAAAAAATAATAATTTGATTGCTGCAACTCAAGGTAGATCATTATGGATTATTGACGACTTGACACCTTTACATCAAATGCAAAAAGATTTTAAAGATAGACAAACTCATCTTTATCAACCAATGCCTTCTTATCGAATGAAAGGCGGTGGCGGTCGAAAATCTTTAACTTCAGGAACCAATCATCCAGGTGGTGTTATGGTAAATTATTTTGTAAAAGACTTGACGGACTCGACTAATGTCACTTTATCATTTTTGGAAAAAGGAGGAAAAGTGATCCGTAAATTTTCTAATCAAGCGAAGGAGAAAAAAGACAATTTAAAAGTGGAAGAAGGAACAAACCGATTTAATTGGAATATGAGATATGAAGATGCGCAGTCATTTGACAAAATGATTTTGTGGTGGGCTTCCCTTAATGGACCGAAAGCTATGCCAGGAAAATACGAAGTTCAATTGGCGGTGAATGACATGATTCAAAATGTAGAATTTGAAATTCTAAAAGATCCAAGAATAGAAACTAATGACAAAGGTTTGAAAGAGCAGTTTGATTTTTTAAATGAGATAAAAAGTAAAATGAGTGAAGCACATGAAGCAATTATCGAAATTCGGGATGTGCGTTCTCAATTAAAAAATTATACGGGTCGATTGAAAAAAGATGATTCTACTAAACCTATTTTTGAAAAAGCGAACGCAATTGATTCAATGATGATGGTGATAGAAAATGAATTGTATCAAACTAAAAATCAAAGTCGGCAAGATCCTTTGAATTTCCCGATAAAGTTAACGAACAAATTAGGTCACTTGAATTCTTTGGTTTCTGGTGGAGATTATCCTCCAACTGCTCAGGCGATTGAAGTGAAAAATGTATTGACAAAAGAAATTAATAAGCAGTTAGATTTATTTAAAAAGATAAAAGCGAACGAATTGCCAATATTTAATCAAATGGTGAAGGATGCACAAATTGATGCAATTATCTTGAAGAAAGAATAAAAGTAGAGCGTTGATTGGAGATCACAAAGTGAAAAATTGACAAAAATGGATGACCTGAATAATCTAAATTTGAAGAAATGATTTAGTTTGTGATTTCCCAATCAGCACTTATCTTAAACATCTAGTAATCAATATTTTATGAAAATGGAATATCGTTATATGTTAAATAGATTCCATTTTCAAATAAAAAAAATACTCGATTTCTTGTTTTTTAATAAAAAAGCCTAAATTTAGGCTTTAATTGGAATGATTAATTCCAAATTACAACATACTGTTCCACTCTAAACTGTCCGTCTCAAATTATTTTATTTATTATTAAACATTAGTAAAAGTACTACGTACTTATATTCTTGTATCCTAATTGTTAGTAATTAATTAATAGTTTAAAATTGAATTTTCAAATTAATTACTACCTTTAATTATTATTTTAGGATTGTAAAAAGTCCTTTCTGAGAATTTGATAAGATCATAAAACCTATCCACAACCTGTTGACTTATTCAACAAAAAAATAAACTCTTAACTACCTGTTAATCAGCTAATTAAGAGTTTAAGCACACAGGTAATACGGCATTACTGAGGAAAAAACTAAAACCCAATATTATTTAAAAAATAGTATTTTTCCTTAATCCAGAACCGTCTTAGATGTCTATACTAAATCAGAGAAAGTTTAGTCTTCTTAATATACGACTAGCAGGCTTTTCTCGACGCTGTTCCACAAGAAATTTTAATTGGCTAATTATAAGCCTTACATACTTCAATGATGGAGTTGTAAGCTTTTTTAATTTTTATTCATTGCTCACGAGGTGATTTTTTAGCAACTGAATGAATTCATATAATTTTTTTTAATCTTAAACCAACAAATTATGGTTCCTAGAATTTACTCCCAAAACAATGCAGATAGATTAAGTGCAGAATTACTTTTTCTTTCTAAATTAAGACATTTAAAAAAGCTTACTGCTTTAGTGGCTTTTGTTACTATTTTTTCATTTCAAGGTTATTCGCAATGTCCAGGAGCAATAGCTGTCGAATGTGAATCAGATGCCTTCGCTATGGCTGAAGCAGCTGTAACGGCGGCATTATGTACTCCTGTAACAGGAGGTAGTGCATCCTATATAGTTCCTCCAACAACACCAGTTTGCTCTGGAGCAGGAGTCGCCGTGGTAGTTCGAGTTTTACATGGAGATGCTGATCCTTTATGTAATCTTGGTGGTATCGGTTTTTGTGATGTATCTGTAAATATTACTGGAGATGCAACTGGTCCTACATTTGTTGAAGGTGCTGGAACATTAGACATTAATGAACAATGTGCTGCTGATGTAACTTTAGTCGCTCCTACCGCTACTGATAATTGTGGAGGTACTCCAACTATTGCAATTTTTTCAGATAATACTGTAGCTGGTTCTTGTGTGAATAATTTTGTCAGAACAGTTGTTTATAGAGCTACTGATGATTGTAGTAATACATCTGATTTTACAGTTACTGTTACTGTGAATGATAATACAGATCCTCTTTTTGTGGAGGCTGTAGGTTCTTTAGATATTAATGAACAATGTGCTGCTGATGTAACTTTAGTCGCTCCTACCGCTACTGATAATTGTGGAGGTACTCCAACTATTGCAATCTTCTCAGACAATACTGTAGCTGGTTCTTGTGTAAATAATTTTGTCAGAACAGTTGTTTATAGAGCTACTGATAATTGTGGCAATTCTGATGATTTTACTGTTACAATTACTGTAAATGATAATACTATTCCATCTGGGTCAGAACCAGCCTCTATAAATATCCCTTCAACAGAAAGTGTTTGCCGTACCGATGCCTTAACGTATGTAACCACTAATTATCCATTTGTCCCCGCAACAGTTGCTACGGGATATACAGATAATTGTAGTACAATAAATGCTGCATCCATTTCACTTACTTCAACTGTTGATTCAGGAGATGATTGTAATTGGGATGTAACTTATACTTATAATGTATCAGATGCTTGTGGAAACACTTTAGGTAGTGAAACTTGGATTATAAGTGGAAGTGATACAGATGCACCTACTGGAACTTCACCAACTGGAACTACAGGTATCAACGCTTGTGCAACTAATGCATTAACCGCTGTTCCTGCATTCAATGCAATTGCAGCAGCAGCTGGATATTCAGATGATTGCAATAATGCAACAGCTACTTTAACAGGTACTACTCCATCAGGAACCGATTGCCTATGGTCGGTAACTTATACCTTTAGTATTGCAGATGATTGTGGTAATACTTTGAGTGGTCAAACGATTACTCACTCAGGAAGCGATCAAACCATACCTACTTTCACTACAGGAGCTACTGCTCTTAATACTTCTTTAGAATGTAGTAATACTGCTGGCTTAGCTGCTGCTCAAGCATTAGCACCTACTGCTACTGATAATTGCGGAGGAGCAGTTACCGTTACTAAAACTACTACTGGAGTTTTTAATCCAGATATATTATGTCCTAATTCTGGAACTTATACCAATATATTTACAGGTACTGACGCTTGCGGAAATAGTGCATTTTTCACTCAAGTCATTACCATTACAGATAATACTGATCCGACATGGGTAAGTGCTCCTGGCGCTTTAAGTGTTGCTTTAGATTGTAATGATGCTGCTGGTTTAGCTGCTGCCCAAGCTGCACAGCCTGTACCCAATGATAATTGTTCCGCTACTGGTGATATTACAATTACAAAAACCGCAGGAACATTTAATGCTGGCGCTTGTCAAAATGTAGGAACTTATACTAATACTTTTATTGCTTTCGATGAATGTACTAATTCAAGTGTAGTATATACCCAGGTGATTACTATTACCGATAATAATGCTCCTACTTGGACAAATCCTGCTGGTGACCTTGACGTAACGCTAGCATGTAGTGATGCAGCTGGCTTAGTTACTGCTCAAGCTATGATGCCATCAGCTACTGATAATTGTTCTACTTCTGGTAATATAACAATTACCGAAACTGCTGGAACTTTTGTAGCGGGAGCGTGTCCAAATGCTGGAACATATACTAATACTTTTATTGCAACTGATGAATGTGGAAATATGAGTGGTACTTTTACTCAAACTATAACACTTACCGATAATGTTGCACCTACTGGTACTGCACCTGCTGGAATGACAGCTGTTAACGATTGTTTGGCTAATGCACCTGCATTCAATGCGACAACAACAGCAGCAAATTATACAGACGATTGTGGAAATGTAACTGCAACACTTACAGGAACTAACTCAATAGGAAATGATTGTAGTTGGACAGTAACCTATACTTATAGTGTAACTGATGATTGTGGAAATTCTTTAACGGGTGAAACCATTACTCACTCTGGAGGAGATATGACTGATCCAGTAATTCCAGTTGTAGCAGATTATGACATTAATAACGCAGCAGGAACATGTTTTCAAACTGTAAACTTAACAGTACCAGCAGTTACTGATAATTGTGGAACTGTCATTTTTGTTTCAACGACTGCAACTGATAGAAAAGGAAATAATATTGCTGTTATTACGCCAACTACTGCACCTATTGCAATATTACCTGTTGGGCCTAATGATATTACAATGAACTTTTCAGATGCTTGTGGAAATACCAATTCTATTACTTATACGGTAACTGTATTGGATGATGAAGCGCCAGTTATTACCTGTGTTGGTCCACAAACGGTGGATTTTGCAGCTTGTAATGCAGCATCACTATTAGTACCCGATGTAAGAGGGTTGGCTACAGTTTCGGATAATTGTGGAGGAAGTAATACTGTAACACAAGAACCTTCTCAATTCGATTTACTAAGTAGTCACATTGCAGTAACGGATGGAGCTACTTTGATTATTGAAGTCATTGCTACAGATAATAATGCGAATGGTTTTGCAGATACTTGTGAAATCCAAATCGTGTTGAATCAAGATGGTGCCCCTGTTCCAACTGTTGCAGGCGGAACTTTACCAATCGTAACTTCAACTTGTGGACCAGTTTTCGTAGATGCCCCAACCGCACTTGATGCTTGTGGAAATACTGTTTGTGGGAATCCAACTCCTACTACTTCTGCTAATTTTATCGGAGGAGTATGTAGTTCCAATGCTACAGTATTTTCTGACTTTTCAGGTACTGTTGGATCTTTAGGAGATGATAGTCCACTTGCAGGAACTTGTGGAGTATCTACTAGTGGAACATATACCTTCACCACTAATGTTTCAGGAATTGGAACTTTAGGAGCTGGTACAGGAGTAATTGAAAATATTAGTATGGATCTTTTCCATTCTTGGGTTGGTGATTTGGATATTTCTATTGTGTCACCCTCTGGTACCATTTTAAAATTATCAGATAATAATGGATCCTTTGGAGTTAATTATTCAGGTACTAATTTCCAAGATGGTGGAACAAGTATAACTGCTTCTTCCCCTCCATTCAATGGGACATTTGAAGCACAAGGAGGAACTTTCGCAAGTACATTTGATGGTGAAAATGCTGATGGTACATGGACGCTAAGTATTAGAGACGATGCTGGTGGAGATTGTGGATGGTTAAATTTTTGGGAAATGACTTTCTCAACTCCTCCTCCTCCAGGAAGTATCCCTCAATATGAAATTCCTGTTGGAAATCATACGATCTTCTGGGTATATGATGATGGATTTGGAAATAGCTCACAGCAAATACAACAATTTAATATTTCTGATGATAATATCCCTCCTTCCCTTACCTGTTTTTCTTTAACATTGGAGTTAGATGAAAATGGAGAAGCTTCAATAGCAGCAGGTAATTTATTAGGAGAAGGATTTACTTTAGGAACTGGAACTGGACCATCGAATACTTCTGAATTTTGTATTACTGTTCCAAACGATATTGATTTTGATTTTGATTGGAATTATACACAGGAACCTGATTTTGATGAATTAAGATATTCTATTGATGGAACTTCTACTATTTTAACAGACCCATTTGGTCCTTCAAGTCAAAGTGGAGCTGAAAGTATTTCCCTATTGGCTGGAGAGACTTTTTGTATTACACTTGATAATGATTTTATTATCTTTTCAATTGCAAACATTACATTCCCAGGTGGTTTAACTGGAGATTTAGCGTTTAGTAATTGGACAACTAATGGTCCTCAAGCGGTATACAATGCTCCTAACATTACTGATAATTGTGGTGTTGACTTCAGTTCTCTATTAGCAAATGGAAATACTATTGTTAATTTTGATTGCGCTGACCTTGGACCAAATACTGTTTCAGTAACGGCTAATGACATCAATGGTAATACTGGAGCTTGCAACGCATCAATTACAATTGTAGATAATATTGATCCAACTCTTTCTGGAATTCCTGCTGATGTAACAGTTGACTGTATTAGTATTCCAACGGTTGAAACGGGAGTAACAGCTAGTGACAATTGTAATCCAATTGGAATTGTTTTTAACGAAACGACTACTCGATTAACAGACCCAGCTCTTTGCGGTTTTTACAACTATCAATTAACAAGAACCTGGTCTGTTTCCGATCAAAGTGGAAATTCAGTAACTGGAACTCAAGTAATTACCGTTCAAGATATTCAAGCTCCAATATTTGCAACAACTAATTTTCCAAGTATTGTTACAATAAATGCAAATGCTGGATCATGTGATGCTACCGTTTCGTTAGAAATGACAGCAACAGATGTTTTAGATCTACCGGGATGTGTATCTTTTGCTAACCTTACTATTACAAATGACGGAAATGGAACAGGTGATGCTGATGCTTCAGGAGTTTATCCAGTAGGATCTACACCAGTTACTTTTACCGTAACTGATCCTTGTGGAAATTCAGATTCTTATACTGTAAGTGTAGATGTTGTAGATGATTCTCCACCATTTGCAGCATGTCATAATATTATTGTTGGTATTCCAAATGGGCAAGATTCTATCTTAATAGATGATCCATTGATAGCTTTAATTAATAACGGAAGTTTTGACAATTGTTCTCCTGTAGTTGATTTGAATGTTTTCCCTAATGTTTTCTACTGCTCACAAATAGCAGGTGGGGTTCAAGATTTTCCAATTACTTTAGCAGTATCAGTTCCTGGTAGCACAGATACTACTTTCTGTCAAACGACCATTACTATTCAAGATAATAACAATCCTGTTGTTACTTGTGTTGACCCATTAATCATCTCTTTAGATGCAAATGGAATGGCTACCGCAACTACTGCTATGCTAAATGGAGGTATTGATGATTGTTCAGATATTATTACTATTGAATTGACAGGTAATACTACTTTTGATGTTAATGATATTGGTTCCCACCCAATCTCAGATGGTATCACTCCTACTCTACAAGTAACAGATGCTCATGGAAATGTTGGGACTTGTACGCCAAATACTCTTATTGTTACACCGCCAACTACTTGTATTACATCAGCTGATGTAACTTCAAATGGCGAAGTTGAAATACCTTACACTTCTACAAATTTTGTAAATGTAATTGGTTTCCAATTCAGTATGCAAGTAGATGATGAAACTGTTGCCACTTTTGCACTAGATAATGCTCCAAACCTTTGTGGAGCGATAACGGTAAATGTTCCTAACTTAAGTGGAATTAATCAAGCATTAATCTGTAATGGAACATTTACAAATCAAATAAGTCCAGATGGAAAAGTACTTTCAGTTTCTTGGTTTAATACTTCCCCTAACCCGGTTTCTATTCCTGATGGAATGCCATTATTTAACTTTAGGTTAAATGCTCTTGGTGTAGTTGGAGAGATGACAACTTTTTCAATTACAGGTGCTCCTTATGCTAATGAGTTGACTACAAAATATGGAAATGATATTTTGGAAGACACCCCACCTCTATGTGTAGCTCCGATTGGTTTTTTCGAAGTTGGAGATAACGCTACACTTCCTATTTCTGGAAATGTAAGTACTTGGAATAGAACTAGAATTGATACCATGAGTATTGATACTAACTTTATGGTTACTCCTAATACTTATACATATAATTTAGATACCGTAATCTTAGTTGCTGGTCAAGGATTAGAAAATGCAAGCATGGTGAAAATCGAAACATTATTGCCATTGATTTCGAATAATCCTGATACTACCGATTTTGATATGACTGATGTGAATGGAGATTATTCTGTTCAAGTTGCTAATGTTGTAGGAGGAGTTGCAATCGACTTAACTCCTAGAAAGAACAATCCAAACTGGTTAAACAATGGAGATGTAAACTCTAGTGACTTATTCTTTATTCAACAGCATATTGTGAATAATATTCCACTTAATTCTATTTATGATTATATCGCAGCTGATGTAAATCAAAGTGGAACTATTACTACACTTGATTTGGTATTGATTCAGGATGTTA
Source organism: uncultured Saprospiraceae bacterium (assembly GCA_937981555.1). GTDB lineage: Bacteria > Bacteroidota > Bacteroidia > Chitinophagales > Saprospiraceae > CAJQQY01. Next base: position 63,454 of record CALJOK010000043.1, on the reverse strand, counting down.
TTGTAAACCCTGAAATTTCACCAATTCCATCATCTGTGATTGATGCATATAATCCTTGGAGATTTATCCAACGTGATTATGCCGAAATGACTCTTGATCCTTATGATTTAGATCCTTCTATTTCATTACCTTCACAGCCATCTGCACCTATAGTTCCTGCAAGTGCGCAGAACATTTATAATAATCCAGCGGTTTTACCAATGGCTAATGTAGATTGGATTGCTGTAAAAGTTGGACAAATTTTCGGAGCATTAAATACAAGTACATTAACGACTAATGATGTTGACTCTCGAACAGGTGAAAACTTTGTGATGAGTGTTGAAAATCAAAAAGTAAGTAATGGCGAATTGATTTCAATTCCAGTTTATGCAAAAGATTATGCGGCATTTATTGCTTGGCAATTTACTTTAGAATTTGACGAGAACTACTTGGCTTACGAAGGTATTGTTCCAGGTGTAATCGAAGGTTTTGAAGAAAATAAATTAGGTTTGAATGCAGTAGAAGAAGGAATCATTGGAGCTGTTTGGTATGGAACTCCTAATTCCGTAAATTCTGATGACGTATTATTTACGCTTCAATTTACAGCTTTAGATGATGCAGATGCATTGAGTGGTTTGATTGACGTTACTTCACGAACAGTTCAGTCTCAAAGTTCATTAATGAGCGGAGCAACTGGCGAAGTAAGTTTAGCTTTCTTCTCTCCTACTGTAACTACAGCTACTGATTTTGAATTACATCAAAATAGACCAAATCCGTTTAATGGAGAAACTTTAATTAGTTTCAACTTACCGGTTGCTGGTTTTGCAACAATGACTATTTCAGATATTTCTGGTCGAACTTTAAAAGTTATTGAAGGTGATTTTGCTAAAGGATACAACGAAGTAAGAATCCAAAGCAACGATTTATCTTCAACAGGCGTTTTATATTATCAACTAGAGTCAGCTGAACATATTGATACTAAGAAAATGATTATTCTTGAATAAGAATTTCATTAAATAATACACTTGTGAAAAATAGGCATATTTTTTAATATGCTTATTTTTCACATTTTTAAAATTGAAACGAAACCTTGATAGCTTAGATTTTTTTTTCAAAAAAAAACAAATAAGCGCTAACCTACCTTTAACCTTTCACGTATAACTTGTCGATCATATTCGACATTATTTTAATTAAATTAATCCCGACCGAACATGTTTTCAAAAAAAATAATTTCATCGGTAATTTTCCAACACATGAAGAAGTTCCAATACTTTCTATTGCTAGCGCTTTTTGCCTTGCCCTTAAAGTCCTTTGCACAACCTTTTGTTCAATTTACTGCCCAATCTACTACGGTTGATTGTGCTACCAATTCATTGAGCATTGATATTGAGGTAACTGATTTTATCCAAATGAACGCCTTTGATTATTCTTTTCATTGGGATCCAACAGTTTTAACATTGACATCTATTGATGATAATGGGTTAGTCCCAAGTGTTGTGATTGGTCAAAATGGAGCTGCTACTGGTGGTCTAACCTTTTCTTGGTTTTCAACAAGTGGAGGAACTACTGTTGCAAATGGAGCAATGGTAACATTAAATTTCGATTTAATTGGAAATGCTAGCCAAACCTCTGGATTCACATTTGATGATATACCTACATTTATCAATCTTGCGCAATATGGAATGGCATTAGATGATACTCAATATACTTTAACAGATGGATCATTTACTATTACTGATACAACTGATCCAACTATCACTTGCCCAACTGGACCGCTCACTTTTGATACTGGTGGTGCTACTACTACTCAAATAACTGGTGCTGCGCCTACGGCAAATGATAATTGCGATATAGATTTTATTAGTTATGAATTAACTATGAATGGAACTAATGTTGGAGTTGGAACTGGAGATGTAAGCAGCAATATCGATTTTGAAATAGGAACTACAACCGTAACTTATACCGCTAATGATTTTGGCGGAAATACTGAGACATGCTCTTTTGATGTTGTTGTGACCAATAACTCTGCTCCAACCATGATGACTATTTCCATGGATAATAATTTGCAAGTAAATTGTGAAGACAATACCGTGAGTTTTAATATTTATGCTGATGCATTTGAAAATATTCGAGGTGGTCAATTTACTATTTCATGGCCAGTATCTGCTTTACAATATATTGATACTTCTAACTATGCTATTACAGTTGGGAATACTGCATTTGGGACAACGAATATTTCCAATGGTCAATTAGTTTATTCTTGGAACCATTCTGATGAAATTTCATTACCAAATGGTACTATTCTATTTACTATTGAATTCAACTTAAGTTCTTCTGCAGGATTGAGTATCCCGATTACATTTGTACCTGGGTCAGATGAATTTACTAATAATGCCTCAACTACTTTTCCATTTCTTCCTATTGATCCTTCTCTATATTCTATGGTCAATGGATCAATTTATATTTTTGATAATGTTGATCCAACGATAACTTGCCCGGCAGATGTTACCGTTAATTCAACTAATGGAACTAATGCCATGGTCAATGGAATTGCTCCAACAACAGCTGATAATTGTGGAATCATGGATACCACTTATTCCTTAACTGATGTGGCAACTTCAAATAATATAGGAAGTGGTACAGGTGATGCAAGTGGTACAACATTTCCTTTAGGAACAACTAATGTTGAATATACCGTAACTGATTTTGACGGAAATTCTGCTACTTGTAATTTCGATGTTACTGTCCAAACTCCAGGGGTGATTACTGTTGCCGTTGATAGTATTCAAGTGAATTGTGAAACGGGTACAGCGACCATTGGATTGCCTGTCGAAAATTTTATAGATGTAATTGGTGTTCAGTTTACACTAGAGTGGGATCCAACGAAAATAGAATTTGTTTCAATAGTCGAAGATAATTTTGATCCAGATGGAACTCCAGGGTTAGGACAAGTAGCTACTGGAAGTTTTAACTTCTCTTGGTTTGACATTAGTAATCCAACTACTTTTAACGATGGAGATAATATTTTAGTTTTGGAATTTAATATTCTAGACCAAACTCCTGGCAATGATTATGATATTAATTTTATACCTGCGCCAGCACCTTATTCTGTAATCACTCAATCTTCATTTCCGGGGAACGATCCCAATGCAATTTCAGAATCAGGAAATATAGAAATCATAGATAATTCTGATCCTGTAATTACCTGTCCAGTTGATTTAACTGTTAATTCGACCAACGGAACTGATGTAGTGGTCAATGGAATTGCTCCAACTACAACTGACAATTGTGGAATCATGGATACCACATATACTCTAACTGATCTTGCTACTTCGAATAATATTGGAAATGGAACAGGTGATGCGAGTGGTACAACCTTCCCAGTCGGAACAACTATTGTCGAATATACCGTAACTGATTTTGGCGGAAATATTGCTACTTGTAACTTTAATGTTACCGTTCAAGTGGCAGGAATAATTACTGTTACTGTTGATAGTATTCAAGTGAATTGTGAAACGGGTACAGCAACTATTGGATTACCTGTCGAAAATTTCATCGATGTAATTGGTGTTCAATTTACACTAGAATGGGATCCAACGAAAATAGAATTTGTTTCAATAGTCGAAGATAATTTTGATCCGGATGGAACTCCAGGGTTAGGACAAATAGCTAATGGAAGTTTTAACTTCTCTTGGTTTGACATTAGTAATCCAACTACTTTTAATGATGGAGATAATATTTTAGTTTTGGAATTTAATATTCTAGACCAAACTCCTGGCAATGATTATGATATTAATTTTATACCTGCGCCAGCACCTTACTCCGTAATTACTCAATCTTCATTTCCGGGGAGTGTTCCCAATGCAATCTCAGAACCAGGAAATATAGAAATCATAGATAATACTGATCCTGTACTTACTTGTCCAGCTGACTTAACTGTTAATTCAGGTGGGCTTCCAAGTGTAGTCGTAAATAATATTGAAGCTACCGCTACAGATAATTGTGGAACACCTGCAATCAGCTATGTAATTTTAGGAACACCTCCAGCAGTAGGAACAGGTGATGCAAGTGGTAATTCATTTTTTGTAGGTACGACCATGGTTACTTACACCGCTACAGATGAAGGAGGAAATAGTGTTAGTTGTAGTTTTAATGTAACGGTAATTCAAGATCAATTGATGATTGAATGCCCAATGGCTATTAATCAAAGTACTGATGCAAATGTTTGTTCAGCAACTTTAGATTTGCCTGTGACCATTCTTTCTGATCCAAATAATATAAATACTATTTCTTGGAATATAACTGGGACAAGTGGCCCGGTATCTGGAACTGGAAATATTTCAAATCTTGCTTTTAGCCTAGGAACATCTACAGTTGTTTATACTGTAACAGATAACTTTGGAGCTACAGAAACTTGTTCATTTGATGTAACGATTACTGATCAAGAGAGCCCAGTAATATCTAACATTCCAACTGACACCACGGTGGAATGTGATAACGTTCCTTCAGTCGCAACACTAACTGCATTGGATCAATGTGATGGTGTAACTAATGTCAGTTTAATAAGTGAATCAGTAGCTGCTGGGCCAATACCAGGTTCTTCTATTATAACTCGAACTTGGTTTACAATTGATGTCGCAGGAAATATCGCTACAGCAAATCAGACCATTACAGTAATTGATACTACCGCACCAACTATAACCTGTCCTGCTGACGTTTCAACATTTTCTACTACTTCTCCTATTTGTGGAGCTAATGTTTTTTGGACGATTCCTACAGCAATTGATAACTGTGATTCAAATCCTCAAGTAACGAGTTCGTTTGCTCCTAATGATTTTTTCCCTTTAGGAACTACAGTAGTTACTTACTATACTGAAGATAATGCAGGAAATATTGATTCTTGTAAATTTAATATTGTAGTTAGTGATATAGAGGTTCCAGTATTTACCACTTGCCCTACTGATATGACTATTCCTTCAGGTATTAATTGTGATACTGTTGCAATTTGGACAGAACCAACAATTACTGATAATTGTGATAATAATGTAAACATTGTTGCTGTTCCACCTTTGGGAACTGCCTTTACGATAGGAACAACTACCGTAACTTATACCGCTACTGATGCAAGTGGAAATGTTTCCAATTGTTCTTTTGATATTACAGTAGCTGATACTGAGGCACCAGTTTTGACAGATTGTCCAATTGATACTATTTTATATGGCTGTACTGCTTCTATAACTTGGGATATGCCAACAGTTATGGACAATTGCGATGCAAATCCAACAGTTGTTTCAATTCCTCCTTCAGGAAATACTTTTTCATTAGGAACTTTCCCTGTAGAAATAACTGCAACTGATGCAAGTGGAAATGTTTCAACTTGTACTTTTAATGTAACCGTTTTGGATACCTTAGCACCAAGTGTGTTTTGTCCTATTGATGTAACAATTTCTACCAATGGAGATATTATCGATCCTAACTCATCTGATTTTATTGATCCAATAGCAACAACCCCTCTAGGATGTGACTCTGTCATTGTCTTTTTTAATAACCCAGCAGGTAATGATAATTGTGGTATTCCTACAATCACATCAAGTGGTATAATTGAAAGTGGAGATACTTTGGGAATTGGACAACATACAATTCAATTCATCGCAACGGATGATTCTGGAAATATGAGTACCACTCTCTGCGAAACCACTATTACAGTTACTTCATTTGTAGGATTAAATGTTACCGCTACTCCTGATACAGTTTGTACAGCAGGAAGCACACAGCTTTTTGCTGATCCTTTTACTTCGGTCCCTGGAGCAATTATTTGTTGGACTGGTCCGAATCCTAATCGAACGATTCCTTGTATTGCAAATCCACTTCTTGACAATTTAACTTTGGAAGATGCAGGAACATACATTGTAACAGTAACTAATCCAGTAACTAATTGTACTTCGATTGATAGTGTGGCGATTGTCGTTTCACAAGGGCCAGAATTAGCCATGATTGCTAATACTACTAATTGTGTTGATGGAACAACCAATATTCCATTATCTGTTCAAGTAACCAATGCAGTAACTGTTGATAGTTTTATTTGGACAAATCCTGCGGGAACAGTTTTTAGTAATGATCAAAATACCTTAATTTTTAATGCAACCGATTCTGCTTCAGGACAATATTGTGTAGAAGTATTTGAGGCTGATGGATGTTCCAACAAAATATGCGAGTTTATTCAAATTACTAATATCCCTACTGCACCAATTATCGTTTCAACTTGTGGAGATCATGTTTGTGTTGGAGAATCATGTACTTTAACTGGTGTTTCTGTGCCTGTAGATTCTATGGTTTGGACAGCAACTGGAAATGGACCTGGACTCCCTACAAATGTAAACCAAAGCGAAATTACCATCACTCCTACTCAAAACGGATTTAATCTCTATACCTATACTGTCTTCGTAAATGGCTGTGAAAGTTCTTCAAGCGAAGGAGTCATCGTTAGCTCTCCAGCGAATGTAGAACCAGATTTTTTCACAGTTGAATTAAATACTCCCTTAACTGACTTTTCAGTAATTGCTAATGAAACAATTCCTGGATCATTGCCTGGAATTTTCACCATCAATGTTACTTCTGATGTCAGCGATGGAATCTTAATCAACAATGGTGATGGAACGTTTGATTACACACCAAATAATGGATTCCTTGGAGACGACCAGTTTATTTATGAAATATGCTTGGATTGCGACGGACAAGAAGTTTGTCGGTGGGCAATTGTTACCCTTTCAATTGAGACGGACGAATGCATCATCCCTACTGTAATTACTCCTAATGGAGATGGAATGAATGACACTTGGGAAATCTCTTGTATCAAAGATAGCCCAGAGAACGAAGTAGTTATTTTAAACCGATGGGGAGATGAAGTATATCGGGCTGCCCCCTACAACAATGATTGGGAAGGCACGTACAATAATGAAGAACTACCTGATGGAACTTACTTTTATATTTTCAAAACAACTGCAAATGATCCTAATCCATTCAAAGGAACAGTTAACATTTACAGATAAATTAAGTTTTTTAAAAAAAAGTAATTTTCAAAATTAAAATATTTAAAAATGAGAAATATAATTTTCACACTTATTTTCATGACATTCTCTGTAGTATTGTTGGCTCAACAAGAAGCTCACTATACTCACTTCATGTATAACAATTTGTCCATCAATCCAGCCGTTGCTGGATCAAAAGGGCACCCTTCTCTACTGGCACTTTATCGAAAACAATGGATTGGTTTTGATGGTGCTCCTGACAGTAAATTGATTAGTTTCCACACACCTCTTGGCAAAAGAGTTGGACTTGGATTAACTATCTCTAATGATAAAATTGGAATTTCAAATGCTTGGTCAGGATCTATGGCTTATGCCTACCGAATAAAAATTGATGAAGAAACTACTATACAAGTAGGGATTCAAGGTTCTATGAAATATTTCGGACTTGATTTTAGAAATCAACAAATCCGACAAACTGGAGACCCGTCTATCGTTTACAATGATCTTGATCAAAAATACTTAGGCAACTTTGGAGCTGGAATTTTTATGAATGTCAAACAAATGTTCTTCGGAGCATCTGTCCCTAATTTTTTTCCAAACACTATTGGAATTGATAAAACAACTTCTTTTGCTGCAGTAGAGGTTCCGCACTTTTATGTAATGGCTGGAGCACTCATTCCTTTGTCGAATGACAAAATTGCTTTGCGTCCATCTGCTTTAGCAAAGGTGGTCAAAAATGCACCTTTCGATTTGGACCTTAATCTTAGTTTAGTTTTCAATAAAAGTTTTATCGTTGGTGCTAGTTATCGACTTGGTGGAAATGGAATTGGAGAGTCCGTTGACTTTTTGTTGCATTACAGAATTAATAATATTGGACTTGGAATTGCATACGATTACACGTTGTCAGAATTGAATGATTATAATAATGGAAGTATTGAAGCTATTATGGTTTATGATTTTGTCAAGGAGCAAATAAATATTGCGAACCCAAGATTTTTCTTTTAAAAAAAAATAATTTCCCAATAATTCTTTTTTCGTAAAAATCGTTTTAAATAATATGTTTTGCTTGACATTCAAAAAAATTATGAATCATTCAAAATACACATTAAGATTTATACACTAAAAAAGTATCCGTAAAAATTTTCTCATGAAGCATACAATTTTACAATTAACATTTTTGCTTTCTTGGTTTTCTACTTTTGGTCAAGAGGTACCTACTCCAAATAATGATATTTTCGTTAACAATGAAGTAAGTATTAATTCTAACCATTTGGAGTTTAGTCCTACCTTTTTGGAGGATGGTATTTTATTTATCTCTACCAATCCTGTCAATAAAAGATTCAAAGTAAAAGATACTCGAATTGACAAAAATATTATGTCAATTTTTCGATCAACTAGAGATGAAGAAGGTAAACTTCAAGCGCCTGTGCCATTTGCAATTGAATTGTTATCAACAGTTCACGAAGGCCCATTAACTTTTGATCGTACTGCCGAAAACATGTTTTTCACTAGAAATAATTTAAAAGGCAAAAAACAAATCAAAGGAAAAGATGGGATCGTCAAACTTCAAATTTATTCAGCACAGCGCATGGATAATGTTTGGAAGAATGTAGAGAAATTATCTTTCAATGATAAAAATAGCAACGCTGCTCATCCAAGTATCTCAGTCGAAAATAATGAACTTTATTTTTCATCTGATCGTCCTGGTGGACAAGGTGGAATGGATTTATGGGTAAGTATTAAGTCTGGTGACACTTGGGGTGAACCAATTAATTTAGGCCCAAAAGTGAATACTGAAGGAGACGATGTTTTTCCATTTATTCATGCAGATGGCACCTTATATTTTTCATCCAAAGAAGCAGGTAAAGAAGCTGACCTTGATCTTTTTACCGTAAAAAAAGTAAATGGCGAATGGGGAATTCCTGAAAACATGGGTGCTCCTTTCAATTCTGGAAAAGACGATTTTGGTATCATCATCGATCGTGATAAACGAAATGGATATTTTTCATCTAACCGAGGTGGAGGAATTGGAGGTGATGATATCTATAGTTTCTATGCTTTAAATGGTTTGGAAAAAAATGTGGAAGAAGTTCCTGATTTTGAAAAAATCATTACCATCAATGTCAAAGATGAAGCAACTGGAGCTATCATTGAAGAAGCAATTGTAACTTATATGAAATTGGATGAGTTGACTCTGGGTAGAGCAATTACTGGAATTTCAAATTCGAATGGGGAAGAAAGAGATCCAAACGATTTAGTCTTAAAGTTACCAATTGATGAAAATGCAAAAACTGGTTTAACTGATTTTAATGGACAAATTCCACTTAGACTTAATCGGGGAAGTTATGTTGTAAAGGTTGAGAAATCAGGAATGCAGTCAAAACAGATTGCGTTAAATTCTCAAAGCGACATCCTTGAATATTCTATCGTTCTCTCCAAATATGACCCTACCCTAGCCAATACTGGGAATGGAAATAATAACGGAAATGGAAATAACAATGGAAGCGGAAATAGTGATGGAAGTAATAATGGAAATGGGACAGGAAGCGGAAACAATAATTCCAATGGAAATGGAACATCTGGAGAAGCATTTGGAGAAGAGGGAGTCGTAACAACTATTCAAGAAGGAACAGTTATCGAGTTGCCAAATATTTATTATAATTTCAATGATGCTGCTATTCGACCTGATGCACAAACTGATTTAAATTCTTTAGCTGATTTCTTAATCCAATATCCAGCAACTGAAATAGAATTAATTTCACATACCGATTCTCGAGGAAATGATCGATATAACAATCGACTTTCTCAAAGACGTGCTGAAAATGCAGTTGACTTTTTAATCAAAAAAGGAGTTGATCGAAATAGAATGGTGCCATTAGGTTACGGTGAATCTCAACTTAGAAATACTTGTAATGATTTTAATAATTGTAGTGAAGAGGATCATCAATTCAATCGTAGAACTGAGGTAAAAATCACTAAAATGGATGCACCGATTACTGTGAAATTTATCAACAATCTTCCTTCCTATATTTCTGAAGCACCTACTTCTACAAAATATACTGGAAGAAATAAAACCAATATTTCACCAAGTAATCCTTCAACAACCGAAATTGATTTGAATGAAGGAAATGATGAATATGATCCTGAAGGGAATTATAAAGTTATTGCTGGAGTATTTGCCAATATGGATAATGCAGAAAAAAGATTGATTGAAGTGAGAGCCTTGGGATTCAATAATGCAGATATTCTAAAACTTGGTGGTAGTGATTTATTTCATGTAGTTGTAAGTAGATATAGATCAAGTTCATCAGCTACTAATACCGTAAGAAAATTGAAATCTCAAAATGTGAGAGCATTTGTAAAAAGCTAAATTCAGAACACTTTAATAATCATCATCAAAGTAAAAACATCCCGATTTTTCATTTCGAAAAATACGGGATGTTTTTTTTATAAATTAATTGGACTGTTCAATATCAATTAATGTAATGGTTGAGTAAGTTCTACTCTACATTTAACAATACATTTACAAAATCTCCCTCTAGTACTTTAGTTGACTTCTCCTCCTCCATTTTAAAATTAAAACTGCCTGATATTCTTCCATTTTCACAACGGTTAATTTTTATCCAACCATCTCGACTAATAAATGAAACTCCATCATTTTTCTCAAAAATCAAACTACTATTATTCGTAAAATTAGTAGTGCCTATATCGTTAGAAAAATTTAGATCACTATTATCATGTTCATTTCCATAAAAAATATTGGAAGTCAAACAAGAATCCATTTTCGCATTTTCTAAGTCCGTCAAACTCAATGCAAATAAATTTCCATCTCCATCTTCTAAACTCATATTTAGCACTTTTGCAAAAACACCTTCTGATTGTTCCATCTTAAAGAAACTGGCTTCTTTTGATGAAAAACCTTTTGCTATCGTATTATTAATTTTACAATTAATAGTTGTTGCTTCAAAGGAAGTAGATTTGGAAAATGGCAAAATAGAAGAACTAGCTGTTAGTTCCGGATTCGAAAAACTAGGCAATGAAAGCATAGCTACTAAAGCTAATGACAATAAAAACCAAAGAAATACTCTTCTAGATTTTTTAGAATTGACAGGATGTACAGACGCGGATAATTGTTGCTTCATGATATTATTAATTCTTTTGGGAAAGATGTAACACCTAACAAAAACAAATCACATGCCAGTATATTTCTACTTAGTAATTCATAACTCCTCAAAAAATTTATTTGCGTAACATCGATCTAGAATAAACTGATCTTTTTCAATCTCGTCAAAAAAAAGTCCCGAATCTTCAAAATGAAAATTCAGGACAATTGTTCTTTCCTACTTATAGGGCTATTTATTTTTGCAACACAATTTTTTGATAAATTCGATCATCGCCAAAATCGATTTCTAATAAATAAACTCCTGCATTCCAATCTGTAAAGGAATATGATTGTTTAAATTCTCCACCAAATTCTGATCTAGCATCTAATTCAATTCTTCTTCCCAACAAATCAATTACTGTTATTTTAAAATCAGATTTTTCAGTCAAAGCAAATTGTATATAAATATTTTCCTTAAATGGATTTGGGAATATTTTCAAACTCCCCTGACTTAAATCTTCAATTCCTAAAACACCACAATTATACTCGGAATTAAAAATTTCATCACTCGCAAATGAATTCGTACAACCCGTTTCATTATCTGTCACCTCCAAAATGTAATTTCCTGATTGAGTCATACAATAAGTCAATTCAGTCTCACCAGGCAAAAGTGTATTTTCATAATACCATTGCAAGGAGTAATCAGCTGGCAAATTTCCTGGCACCACCACTTCTAAGATATTATCCTGATCATTAAAAGTTGGTACTGCTGGCAAAGCATTCAAAATGATTTCTTCCACCTCGGATTCTGCCTTACAACCAAAACCATTCGTGTAAACAACAGAATAAGAACCAGTCTCCCAAGCTTGATAAAATGACTCAGTTGCTCCATTAATTGGCACACCATTTAACATCCATTGATTACCTGATGAGTAGGAAGAACTAAAAAATACATTCTCTCCTTCACACCAAGCCAATGGCACTTCATAACTTAATTGTGGTTGATCTGGAACAGGATAAACATAAACAGAATCCGTCGTCCGAATCGTATCCACAGGATGAAGGATGCTTAATTCAACAGAAGAACTTCCATTGACCAAAATTCCATTAGAAAATTTATTAAAGGAATAGAAATCACATTCATCATCAAGTCCGCCTAGTCCGCCATCTTCATCTTTGACGACCAAAGTATAATTCCCATCAATCAATGGCATATTAAAATTAAATTCGACTGGTGGATCAGTATTATCAATTGAAGCAGTTACTGTCGAGTTTCCATTTGGGTCAATGATATCCAAATAAATATCTGGAGCACCTCCAAAAATATCTGCACAATCAGATTCAATCACTCTAATTTTTGTCAAAACGTAACCAGACGTATCTATAACAGTCTGATAATCAATAGGATATGTTCCCGGAGTTGAATAGGTCTGATCTGCTGGGTTTTCACTATTGCTAGTATTTCCATTTCCAAAATCCCAGTCGTAAGAAAACCCACTATTCCCATTGGATGGAACATTGTTTTCAAACGAAACTGTTACCTCGCCACAACCTGCGCTATTGGTCATAGTAAAACCATCATTAACTGTGGTACTTGGTAAAACTACAATCGTTCTTTGAAAGGTAGATTCTTGCGTAATAAATAACACTTTTACTTCCAATACGATATCCAAAACATATGTTCCAGGTGCCAAAGGAGTTCCACAAATTCGTACACAACCATCAGTTTCGTCCGCTGGAAAATAAACATCTTCGTTTGTTTCCCATTCCAACCCTGGTGGTAAATTTGAAATAAATAAAATTCTAATTTCGTCCAAAGTAATTCCTCCTTGAATCGTAGAATCATTCGCAGCAACTGGTGTAGTTGTTTTAGGTAATCTAAAACTGACATCTTCAGCGTACGCCAAATTAACTGAACCAGTCGGAACAGTATCTAAATAAATAGTATCTATCCCTAAATTTCCTGGTAGCGAAATTTGACAATCTGGACATTGACTTTGTGAAGTTATTGGAAAAGCAAAAATGAAAGAAAGTAATAAGAAAAAATATGGGGGTATAAATTTATGCAACATATAAAACGGTTTTTATTTTTTAAGAAATAAAAATTAGGGAAGGTAAGTTGCTAGGTTTTTTTCTTTTGAAAATTCAGGCGGTCAGGTTGACCGCCTGAATTCTAATAATCTTATCGGTTGATAATCATCTTCTCTGAAACAAGTGCACCATTTTTCTCAATCGTGTACATATAAATTCCATTCGCCAATCTACCACCATCAAACTCATGGTTATTAATTCCTTGAGTTACGAAAATTTCTTCTCGGTGAATTTCATTTCCAACTAAATCAAAAACTCGGAAAATTAATTCATCTGAATTCTCAGCTGTAATTTCAATATTTGTAAAATCACTAAATGGATTCGGTAAGTTTCGAATTGAAAATGATTCTGCCAAAAGATCATCAGCCGAATCAACAAAACAATTAGGATTACCTTCTTCCACTACTTCTAAATAGTAATTTCCATCTGCTTGTGGAAATAAAGGATCAGGTAAAGTCACCGTTTGTGGATTTCCAATCAATACTAAATCTTGACTAAAAATAGTCATCGTAATTTTTAAATCATATTGATCAACTACTTGTGGTGATCCAAATATAGTGATACATGCCAAAGAATCTGCAGGAAGAAATACACCCAAAGTCGGATTAAAACTATACTCCATTCCAGCTGGCAAATTAACGATTGCTCCAGTTTCGGCTACCACGATAGAGTCAATTGTTGCAGTAAATCCTGCAATAGTAATCGTCTCGGGAATCTTAATAGTCCATGTAAAATAGTAAGGAGTATTCACACAAGCTGTATCTTGAATACCTCCGTCAGGATTGTTATCCACATGATAAGGAGCAGGATATACTCCAAATGTAGAATCTTGATATTGTACATTTGGCACACAACCATCTGATTGCGCATTGGTAGAGTTCATCAAAAAGAATGAAAATAAACTAAATAGTAATAATTTTTTCATGTGAATAGTTTAAAGATTTTTAAATAAATGAATTAAAAAATAAACACACACCCCATTTTATTATGGAGATATATTTATGAGATGATAAATTTTGTAATGTGGGTTGCCCAATAAATAGTATTGGGTGAAGTTAGGTAGGTAAATCTAATATAAGTAACGCAAAGTTAGAAAAAAATATGATGTGTAATGGCAATTTATTTTAAAAAAATTGGTTCAAGTAAAAAATATTAAAAAAATAAATGATACTTTTTTTTGGTAAAAACATTTTACAATTCAAATTTTCTTCTACTTTTGTTTTCTAATTACCTAAATCCTACCCTATAGCATGAACATCCGTTTATCTAATTCTTAATTTTTCAAATCTTTTACAACATGCATCACAACTCCTATAAGTCGCTGATTATCAGCACATTACTCCTACTCTCCACTTTGAGTGTTTTTGCGCAAATGGCAACCATCAAGGGTGTAATTATGGATAGAGAACTAAATGAACCTCTTATCTCTGCAACCGTTTCTGATCAAAATGGTAATGGTGTTACATCAGACATGGATGGAAATTATGAGCTTAAGTTATCTCCTGGGAAAAATAATATCTCTTTTAGTTATGTCGGATTCAAAACAATAATTAAAGAAATAAATCTTTCCGCTGACGAAACTCTTGTCCTAAATATTGATTTAGGAATCGAAACTAACCTCCTTCAAACGGCCACAGTTACTAGTGGCAAATATGAAAAACCATTAGCAGAAGCTACTATTTCTCTTGAAGTTCTCAAGCCTCGTTTGTTAGAAAGTACCAATAGTACCTCTGTAGATGACTTATTAGGGAAAATCCCTGGAGTTACCATGGTATCCAATCAACCTAATATTAGAGGTGGTTCAGGTTGGTCTTATGGTGCTGGTAGTCGGGTATTATTATTATTGGATGATATTCCTGCCTTGCAAGCTGATGCTGGTTTAGCTCAATGGGATGATATTCCTGTCGAAAATATTGCTCAAATCGAGGTGGTAAAAGGAGCCGCTTCTGCGTTATATGGCTCGTCTGCACTAAACGGAATTATCAATGTGCGAACTGCTTACGCTACTTCAAAACCTTATACTAAACTATCTGCATTTTATACAATGTATGATGATCCAAAAGATATTTCAAAAATTTGGTGGGATAGTATTCAGTTAAATTTGGAAGACTCAACCTATAGCAAACAATCAAATAAATTTTCCGATCAACCATTCGAATTCGGTTTTAATTTTGCTCATCGCCAAAAGTTTAATAAACTAGATTTAGTTTTGGGAGGTAATTATCTTGATCGATCAAGTTTTAGGAAAGAGACATTCTCAAGATATGGAAGATTCTCTTTGGGGACTCGTTATCGAATAACTGATAATTTGACCATTGGTCTTAATTCAAATTTTAACCCTGGAGAAAGTGCAAGTTTTTTCTTGTGGAAAAATGGAAACGAAGGAGCATATAGACCTTCTCCTTTAGGAGGTTCCATTAGTACTTCAAAAAGATTTCGATTTACCATTGATCCATTTATAAATTATTTTGATAACTCAGGAAACAGACATCGGCTGACAGGAAGATGGTACAATGCTAATAACAACAATAATGATAATCGATCTAACACGTCTAAACTTTTTTATGGTGAATACCAGTTTCAGAAAAAATGGTCAGAACATGATTTAGTTATGTCGGCAGGTTTGGTTTCCAATTCTGTTTTTGTTGAAGCAGAGTTATATGGAGATACCACTTATCGAAGTCAAAATTTAGCCACTTATCTTCAAGTTGATAAAAAGTTTTTTGACAAATTAAATATTTCATTTGGAGCTAGGTATGAACAAAATACAACTCGTAGTCCTGAAGAAATAGTTGCAGGAAATTTTAGAGATACGATTCCTAATGGAAAAATTTCAGAAGGAAAACCAGTCTTTCGAATTGGAGCAAATTATCAACTTAGTGAAGCAACATTTCTGCGTGCCTCTTGGGGACAAGGCTATCGCTACCCTACTATTGCTGAGCAATTTATTTTTACTAATGCTGGTGGATTAAATATTTTTCCAAATCCTAGTTTAAAATCTGAGACTGGTTGGTCTTCTGAAATTGGAATAAAACAAGGTTTCAAAATCGCGAACTGGAATGGGTATGTAGATGTTGCAGCCTTTTGGTCAGAGTATCAAGGCATGATGGAATTTCAATCAGTCCCACTTGGTTTCTTTGCCTTCCAATCACTAAATGTTGGTGATACTCGAATTATTGGTACTGAATTAAGTGTCAATGGGTTTGGGCAAATAGGAAACGTAACCACTTACCTCTTAGCAGGTTATACATATATTGATCCAATATATAGAGACACCACGATAGATGTTCAATCAAGTTCTGAAACTAATATTCTTAAATATCGAAATAAACATTCTTTTAAATTTGATCTCGAATTTCGATATAAAAAATTCATCGTTGGTACTGGATATATTTACAATTCCAATGTGGAATCGATTGACAGAGCTTTACAATTACCGCTTTTTGGAATTGCTCAATATAGAGAAGAAAATGACAATGGGTATGGTAATCTGGATTTCAGGTTTAGTTATTCATTTAGCAAAAACTTCAAATTAGCATTGATAACTAAGAATGTCTTGAATAACGAATATATGGTTCGTCCTGGAACTTTGGAAGCGCCACGAAGTTTTACGCTCCGAGGAGATTATACGTTTTAAGTGAAAAAACAGGTCAGGTATCGGATACCTTTAAGGTTACCGATACCTTCATCCTATTTAAATCATCGCAAAATCAGGCTTCCGCTTCATCCATTTCCCTCTAGTAAAATCTGGGAAATTCATCGGCTGACTTCCCGTCGCAATACTCTGCTCAGACAAGCAAGTAATCGCCATCCATGAAGCTGCGTCATATACGTCAATCGGTGGATTCTTTTTATTTTTTACTGACTCCACAAAATCATTAATCACGAAAAAATCCATTCCTCCATGTCCAGCTCCAGCAGCTTGGCTTTCGAATTTTTTCCAAAGCGGATGATCATATTTTTCCAAATAAGGTTTGGCCTCATCCCATCGATGTGGATTTGGACTCACGCCTTCGAGGTACAAAGATTTATTTACCGCCATCCAAATTCCTTTTGTCCCTTGCACTCTAAAACCTAACGAATATGGCCTTGGTAAATTGGTATCATGACTCAAAATAATCGACTCTCCTTTAAAAGTTTTAATCACCGTCGTCGTTACATCACCTAACTTAAATTCCACTTTAGCATTAGGATGATCCTTCCCACCTTTTGGATGATCTGCTACATAGTTATGCAAACCTCTTGCTTTTGAAGAAGTTGAAGTCAAATGCATAAACCGATTTCCACGATTAATATTCGTATACATCGCTACTGGTCCAATTCCATGAGTCGGATATAAATCTCCATCTCGATAAACGGAATGATTCGTTCGCCATTTTGATTCACTAAAACCAGTTTCCCCAAATTCAACTCCTGAGCCATAAGGTGTTTTCCCATCATTAAATTTCACATGTCGTAAATCATGCTGATAGCCACCTTCCAAATGAATCATTTCCCCAAACATTCCTTTCCGAACCATATTTAATATAGCCATCACATCTCGTCGGTAACATACATTTTCCAAAAACATACAAGGCACTCCTGTCTCTTCATAAGCATTCACCAAGTCCCAACATTCTTGAATATCAGTTGCTCCACAAACTTCTGTCGCCGCAAATTTCCCAGCACGCATCGCAGCCACCGCCATCGGAACATGCCATGTCCAAGGTGTTGCAATCAATACTGCATCAACTTCTGGCATTTCCAACATTTTAAGATAAGCTTCTTCTCCATCGCCAAAAGTCGTAGGTGCTTTTTGTCCAGCTTTCACGACTCGATCTTTCGCTCGCTGTAAAGAAGGTGGATGAATATCACAAAGTGCGACAACATTACAATCGTCTCTTCGCAATAATAAACCTGTCAAACCAGTCCCTCGTTCCCCCAATCCAATCACTCCTATATTCACTTTCCGATCATCCTTTCTTTGCAAAAAACTGGGAGCTTCTCCTGCAGCGCTAATTGGCAAACCTAATCCTGCACCTGCCAAAGCAGAGGTAGTAATAAAATTCCTTCTGTTGATTTTCTTTTCCATAATTTGTTAGTTTTGGGCAAGATAAAAAAACGGTTTAAAATATTCATCAAAAATGCAGATTCAAATTTATACAGACGGCAGTTGTCATACTCAAGAAAGAATTGGAGGTTGGGCTGCAATTATCTTAGGAAAAGAAAAAAATATTGAAATTAAAGGTTTTGTGAAAGATACTACTCACAATGCGATGGAAATTTTAGCGGTGCTTAAGGCATTAGATTTTTTAGAAAAAGAATATAACAATACTTTTACAAAAATAGAAATTGTTTCCGACAGTCAATATGTGGTGAGAATTTTAGAAAGAAAAGAAAAACTAAAGGCAAATAATTTTTTGACTAAAAAAAATAATCCCATTCGAAATGTTGATTTAGTAAAAAAACTAATTGAACGAATCGAAACGCTTCCACTTATTTTTACAAAAATAAAAGCGCATCAAAAAGCGACTACAGAAATTAATTATAATCGAGTGGTAGATCAGTTGGCAAGAAATGAAGTTAGGAAAATTACTCAAAAATAGTTTTCAAAAATTCACTTCAATCTTTTCCCTCTCAAACATTATGAGATATTTAATCTTATGCCTATTTTGGAAAAGTAAAAACCAAAAATCTAAGATTTTAGCAAACCAATTTGTCGCTATAAAATCTTACTAAAATGAAAACACCTAAACATGAAACACCTCCTCTTACTTATATCTTTCCTATTATTTTCCTTTTTTAGTTTTTCCCAACAATATTATTGCCCTGGATGCTCTCCTGATTCTACATACCAATTATTGGCATTACCTCTTGAGGGAGAAGAAAGATTACAAGTATTAAAAACAGCTGTAACAACGGTTGGAGTGATGGACACATTATTAAAGGTTTTAAATGAAATTGAAAATTACGACAGAGATGATTTGCAAAAATACCATATTCTCAAAATAGGTGTTGAATCTTTTCTTGCTGGAAACAAACCACAAGCCAATGAATATTTTAAAAAATATATTAACGAACAAGATAAAGTAAAAGCTGTCATGGGTTTACAAAGCCCGCTGGTATTAATTACTTCTACCCAAAGTTCACTTGAGGAAAGACTTCAATATTATTCAGATAAACTACAATACTATCAAGAGAATGGGCCATATGAAAATTTGGGGGCATGCTACCATCGTCTAGGAGGATATTATTTCGGCAAAGGAAACTATAATACAGCCATTGGTTATTTTCTTAAATCAGCAGAAATATTTAAAGAATTTTCACCAGTTGCCTATGGTAATGAATTAGCAGTTGTTGGATATCTCTATGGGAGATGGGGAAATTCTTCCAAAGCATTATTCTATTCTAATCAAGCTATCCCAATATTAGAAAAAGTGAAATTTTATGAAATTTTATGTTTTTCAAGAATATCTCTTGCCCAGTTGTATAAAAAGCAAAAAGAATATAGTAAAGCTTTTGCTAGTTTAGCTGAAAATCTAAAAATAATAGAAAGAGTTGGTCTTCAAGATAATTATTTACTAGAATTGGAAGTACTCACTATATTAGAATTCGGACAAATTCATTTGGAAAAAAGAAATCCTATAAAGAGCCTTCCATATCTTAAAAAAGCAAAAAAACTAGGAGACTCTTTAAGTCTAAAAATTCGTGGAAGTTTTACAGAATATGAAATTGACTACGCTTATTATCGTTACCATAACCAACTCGGAAATTTTGAAATTGCAGAATCAAAATTAAACGAAGCACTAAACAAAGCTATTAAAATTGAAAACGGTCCATTAACAAAAAAGTATTAAAAAGAACTTTCTCATTTCTATGACCAAAGAAAAGATTATGAAAACTCAAAGAAATACTCCTCGCAATATATCATGCTTTCGGATTCCATATCCAATGCCAATAATAAAAATGTAGTTGCCCAATATGAGATGGAAAAAATCGATGAAGAAGTTCAACTGCAAATTGCTCTTAGTAAAGAAAGAAGAAAATCGAATCAAAGAAATTTGATAATTCTAGGAATATTCTTTTTAATGATTACCCTTGGTTTTTATTCCCGCCTACGATACATTCGAAAATCTCGTGCTAAAATGCAAGCAGAGCGAGATCGTTCAGAAAGTTTGTTATTGAATATTTTACCTTATGAAGTAGCACAAGAATTAAAGAGAAATGGAAAAACTGTTGCTAAAGATTTTCAAAAGGTATCAATTCTTTTTACTGACTTCAAGGAGTTTACCAATGCAGCAGAACAAATGGATGCTCAACAATTAGTTTCAGAAGTAAATACTTGTTTTGAGGCTTTCGATGAAATCACAGACAAATATCAAATTGAAAAAATTAAAACCATTGGTGATGCATATATGGCTGCCGGAGGGTTACAAACTTCTTCTCAAGAAAGCGTAAAAAGAACAGTATTAGCTGCTTTGGAAATGCAAGAATTTATATTTAATAGAAAAAAGAAATTGAATTCAGCAGGTAAGGAAGCCTTTGAAATGAGAGTGGGTATTCATACCGGCCCTGTGGTAGCTGGAGTAGTTGGTGTTAAAAAATTTCAATATGACCTGTGGGGAGATACCGTAAATATTGCTGCAAGAATGGAAAGCAATAGTGATGTTAATCAAGTTAATATTAGTCAGAACACTTTTCAATTGCTTCAGGAAAATGCTGATTTCACTTTTGAAAATAGAGGTCAAATAGAAGTTAAAGGAAAAGGGAAAATGGAAATGTATTTTGTACAAAAAAATTAGGGTAATTAAAATCAGGTTCTAAGTGAATTCATCTAATTCTTAAAAATTATTCCGCTAAGATATTCAATAAAAGTTTACTCAATTCCTCTCCTCTCGTCAGCGTCATCATGTGAGAACCATCTTTGATTAAGTAATCGTATTTCACTTTTTTGATGGGAAGTGTGTTGTCTTTATTTCCATGTATATGAATTATTTTTTCATTATAACTATCTCGTTTCCAATTGATTATCATATTTACCGAGCGTTTCATAAATCGTTTATCCTTATCGTTCAGCATACTTTTAAACGTTTCCTTCTCTTTATTTCGATCAGGTTCGACGATCGGTTGCATTACTTTTGCGCCCCATTTCATCATTCCTTTAGGAACAAGTTTATGCAAAGGAATCACTCTTTGAAAACGATAACGTTGAGGTAATTCTTTCCGACATTTTGCACTCGAAATGATGATGGTTTTTTCAGGATTTAAAAAATCGGTCATCTCCGTTGCTAACATTCCACCGAGCGAAGTTCCCATCAAAACAAACGATTGAGTCGTATCAATTTGAGTCGCTAACCTTCGAGCATAGGCTTCCATTTTTTCTCCTCGCTTTGGAATTTCATATTTCACAAATCGCACTTCATGATTTTCTCCCAACTCAATATTATTAAAAAGTCGGTGATCGGCACCTTGCCCAGGTATATAATAAATTATCATTTTCGTATTTTTACTTTGAGAAAAAACAATACAATTACAAAAAACTAAAATCAACAAAATCAAAATGCTTCTCATAAAATTCAATTATTGTTTTTCATTAAGTTTAGTCAAAAAAAATCGGTACCGAACTTCTTTTTATTTATTTTCAAAAAAAATTAAAACCCAGACACCCAAAACATCTTTTTCATGGTTCTTCCTTATAAACGTAATCAATTCCTATTTTAGACAATGGATGAAAAACTATTAATACAAGATTGTTCCAACCAAAATCGAAAAGCTCAAAAGCTATTTTTTGAGACTTTCTACAAATCGGTTTTTCGATTGGCAAAAAGGTATTTGGTAGACCACCATGAAACTGAAGATGTCGTCATCATCGTATTTAACAAAGCGCTAAAAAATATTTCGAACTTTGAATATCGCGGCGCAGGTAGTTTAAAGAAATGGTTAAATACCATCACGATCAACGAAAGTATCAAAGCAATAAAAAAAGTTAGAGTCATACATTACAAAGATGAGATAATTATTGATGAGCCAGTTGTTTTTGAAAACCATAGTTTGGATATCGAAAAAGTGAATAAGATTTTAGAGCGAATGCCCAAAGGTTATCGCACCGTTTTTAATCTCTACGCCATTGACGAATATAGTCATAGCGAAATTGCAGAGATTTTAAACATCAGTAGAAACACTTCAAAATCACAACTACTCAAAGCTAGAAAATTCATTATTCAAGAACTTAATAAAGGAAAAGAATATGGAACATAATGAAATGGATAAATTATTCAGAAAAATTATTGAGGAAGATAATGCTGAATTAAATGATTTGGAAAAAATTTCGATGAAAGGAATTTGGAATCAGATCGACGTGCCCGAACGGAAACATAATTTTCACTTTTGGAAAATTGCCGCAGTTATTTTATTCTTTCTGTGGGGAGGAACTGCTTGGTTTTTTTCCAATAAAATAGATCAAGAAAATTTAAATTATTCACAGTTACAAAAAGATTATGATGAGGTGAAAAGTTCATTAACCTCTATTCAATTTCAACTTGACCAAATCAATACAATTGCTCAAACTGAAAAACTGGAGCCAACAAAATCAACAGAAAATGAGAAAATAATTTCTTCTACTCCTAGTCAAAAAGAGGTGATTGAAAAAATAGTTTTGGTACATGACACTATTTTAATTCGTCAAAATATTTCTCCGCAACAGTTGGTTCAAATAGTAAAAGATACTGTATTCATTGAGGTTCCTGTCAAAGTACCTTTTAAAATGACAGAATTTGAAAACAAAAAAGAAGCTCCAAATGAAAAAGAATTACCTTCTAAAATAGAATTTGTTTTTGGAAAAAAACCATTAAAGAAACCTACTAAACAAAATAGATTAATCATTATTAATGAAAATGAAGTAGCTAAAAAAACTATAAAAACCAATAGCAGTTTAATTAAGATTCCTATTAAAAATTAAAATAATATAAAATGAAATATTTAATCACTACAGTTATTCTGTGGGCTGGAATACTCTTGCCCAATTCTACAGCTCAAGACTTGGATCTTTATATTGAAAACGCATATAATCAAATTTTTTCTCCTAATCAAAACACCTTAGGTGACACCTTAAACATATTTAATCAAGATGAATTATTTATAACAATTGGTACTTCTGACATTCAAAAACTTAAACATTCAGCAGACATTTACAATTTGATTTCAGATTTTAAAACCAACCTAAGTTCTGTCATCAATCAAGTTCCTAGATATGATATTTTCACCATAACATATATAAAAAATCAAAGTTTAAAAGTTGAAGAGGTAAAAGGGATTGTAAAATACCAAGTTAAAAATAGCGAAATGGTCAAAGCTCATAATCAGAGTACAGTTCATTTATTAACAGAAAATTTACACGTGATTTTTTATGTAAATGAGTTGGAAGATCTTCAAACAAGAAACTACAACTCCATGATAAAAAGCGCTTTTGCCAAAGTAAAAAGAGGCGCAAATTTCCGTCAAAAAATTAACTCACCTCGTAATGAATTTTTCTACTCTTATTCCAAAGGTAAATTGGTCGATGGATATGAAAAAGTAAAATTTGCCAATCGATTTAGTTTGGTGATTGGTGGTACTATCGGTTTCTTTAAGTCTAATCCTGTTTATGAAATAAATACTGGATTAGGATATAATTTTGGTGTAAAAAATAAACGTATGGCCTATTTATTTTTAGGACAATTATATCAATATAATTCTGATTTAGAAAGACCTGAAATGGCGAACATCTACGGAGTAGGATTTAAGCCAAATAAACGTGGAAGTATAAGTTTTGGCCTCGTTCAGACAGAGGACTTTAAAACATTAGAATCCGAAACACGATTCGATGACTTAAAATATAGATTAACATTTACAGGATATCCTACCAAAGGGGTTTCTGTATCTGGACATTTTTATTTTGGTGATTTTTTTGATGACGATTCTATTGATGCTTTTCCTTCGATAAGTTTCGGTTTTGGATTTTAATTCCTCCTAAACTTTAAACATGAATTTTCACAAAACTCAAATATCTAAAAGGTTTGTGAAAATTCATGTTTTCTATTTTCAAAGTCCATTTTCTTTTCACCAAACTAGCTTATCCACCGCACAAACTTTTACATCTCCCCTCTATTTAATCCCCAGCTTTTTAATTAATGGAGTCTAAAGAATGGTTCAATAATAAATGACGATTTCTTAGAATAGCCACTTACCATATTTGATTTTTTTTCAAATTAAAATGCGAATGAAATTTAGTAATTTTAGCGATATTTAAATGCTTTGGAAAAGTTGATAAAATAGCTTTTTCCAATTGCTAATAAAAAAATGAAAAATCAGGGGAAGAAAATAGTTATGATTTTCCATCCTTATTTTAATTGCACAACAAACTCTAACTTAAGTCTAAATATATATGAATAATAACGATGTCATTCGACGAGTACGATACACTTTTGATTTTAGTGATGATAAAATGATTGAAATTTTTAAACTGGCTGAGGTGGAGGTAACTCGAGCGCAAATAAGTGAATGGTTAAAAAAAGATGAAGATCCTCTCTTCAAAGGAATCTATGATAAGGATTTGGCTAGCTTCCTCAATGGATTTATCAATCTAAAAAGAGGAAAACGAGAAGGCGAACAACCTAAACCGGAGAAGACTTTAAATAATAATTTGATTCTTAGAAAATTAAAAATTGCACTCAATCTTAGAGATGATGAGATGGTGGAGATTTTTGATTTGGTAGATATGAGAATTAGTAAACATGAAATTAATGCGTTTTTTAGAAAGCCAACGCAGAGTCAATTTCGGTTTTGTAAGGATCAGTTTTTAAGAAATTTTTTATATGGGATACAAAAGAAGTATCGTCCATCATAATTTTTTACAATCGACCAGCAATTAAAAAGGTAGAAACGTAGTAATACATTAATACTATCCATAAAATAAATAAAAATAAATTTCCAAACCCTCCGACTAAAACTTTCCAGTTAAAGTGTTCACTTTGCCTTCTACTTTTAAGCGCATTTCGCATTCCAAAAAAATTAAATCCAAATCCAATCATTCCAAAAAATAAAGTAGCTAGGAAAAGGAAACCTCCCAAGCTTGATAAAATAGTATTAAAATCAAACAGGTTAAACCTTTTTAATATTTCAAAAAGGATCGGTACAATCATGTAGCAGATTATTGAATACCAAAATTGATCGAATGATTTTAGAGCGAACTTTGGTGGTTCGATTTCTTTTTCCATCTCATCTAAAATATTATTTTTCATAATTTAAAATAACTCAAGAATATCAACGATTGCATTAAGTGATAATCCTAAAATACCGATAGCTGAAGGAAGAAACAATAACATGTTCCCTACAGCTCCAACATATTTTTTCCAAGTAGTCAATTCTTGAAATCGTTCACTTTTTGAAGCATTGATCATCCCAAATAAATTAAGCAGAAAAGCTGCCAAACCTAAGCCAATACCAAGGATAAAATTTATAAGATAATTTCCTCCAACAAATTCATATGCAGGTATTTGACTAACGAGAATTAATATATAAACTAGGATGGAAAATAAGAATTGATTAAACGATTTATTCGCATAAATTGGTGAGCCATCCTTTTCAATTCTTTCTTGAATAGGATCTTCAATTTCATCTAAAATTTCATTTTCCATAATTATTTTTCTATAAAAAAATGATAGTCTTTAAAAACATCCTGAAACATAATTATCTCGTATAAACAACATCCAAATCCAAGAAAGAAAAAATAGTAGATTTCCGAAGCCTCCAACTAATAGCTTCCATGTAAAATATTCTTTGTTCTGTACACTCTTTTGGAAATTTAAAATTCCAAAAAAATTAAAAATGAAACCTATCATTCCTACAATTAAACTAATTAACAAAGCCAGAGTATTGGGGATGTTTATTTCCAAACTAACCAATAAAAATAATATGGTGAGGACTCCAATATAAATTATTATGGATTTCCAAAATTGCTCATAGGATTTTAATGCAAAGCTTGGTAATATAATTTCTCTTTCAATTTCGTCTAAAATTTCATTTTTCATAATCATACTTTCCCTAAAAATAACAAAATAAAAAGGTCATCTAAAATTAATCCGATGACCTTTTTATTTATAACGCTAGCGCTAACACATTTACATTACCAAAAATAAATCATAATCACCGTCATTAAAATCACCAATAACACCATGTGGAATCGGTAATCTTTATACCAAGGCAACCCCTCCATTCCATCACTCAACAACTCTCTTCTGAAGGTCATCAACGCAACTTGTTCCGCATTTGGAGGTGGTGTCATTTTACTAATTACTACAAAAATCACCGTACTCAACGCAGTCATAATTCCAACATTAGTAGTATAGTGAAGGTTCAATAATTTCTCTGTCCCCTCTCCCATTATCGCTTCCCAAGGTGCAGTATCGGTTACTAAAAATAATAACAATCCTAAGAACGTTCCAATCACCAATGTCCAAAATGAACCATCTCCATTTCCTCTTTTGTAAAAAACACCAACCAAAAAGATAACTGCAATAGGAGGAACTAGGATGGAAAACATTTTTTGTAAATAACTCCAGAGTCCTTCAAAATGCGCAATATTTGGTGCCCAAAATGCAGCTACCAACATTAAAACGATCGTAGTTATTCGACCATATTTCAGAATGTCTCGATCTGATAAATTTGGATTATTAGGTTTGACAAAATCTACTACCACCAATGTTGAAGCAGAATTCAACGTAGAATCTACACTCGACATAATTGCCGAAATCAAACCTGCTAAAACGATTCCAACCATTCCAACTGGTAATGCTTGCGTAACGATGGTTGGGAAAACTTTATCTGAATTCGCTAATTCTGGGTATTGCTCAATTGGAAATAAACTAATCGCCATCGCTCCCGGAATCACCATCACAAACAATGGAATCACTTTTAAAAATCCTGCGAAAATCATCCCCCAACGTGCATGTTTAATATCTTTTGCACCAAGCACTCTTTGCACGATATATTGATTCGTGGTCCAATACCAAAATCCTAAAATCGGAACCCCTAGGAACAATCCTGACCACGGCATACTCTCATCATCCAACGGTCGAATCATAGAAAAATGTCCTTCGGGTGCACTTGCGACTACGTTTGACCAAGAGTAATCTAATTTTCCAAAAAGAATCCAAGTCAACACAGTACATCCAATAATCAAAATAACGGACTGAATCGCATCGGTAATAACGACCGCTTTCAGTCCTCCAAATGCCGTATAAATTCCTGCAACGATGGCCAAACCAAGTGCTGATTGCCATAAAACTAATCCTGGAAAAAATGCTTGTAACACTATACTTCCGGCGTATAATCCTCCAGCCATTTCGATTAAGACACTACTGGAAATAGTCACGATAGAAAAGAAAACTTGCGATCGTCGATCAAATCTTTTTTCCAAAAATTCTGGAATCGTCGTAATTTTTGATCGCAAATAAAGTGGTACAAAAATCACAGCAGCAATGATCAACGGAATTCCTGATAACCATTCATAAACAGATTGAACAACTCCCGTGCTATAGGCAGCTCCTGACAATCCAACCAAAGTAGCACTTGAAATATTGGAAGCAAAAAGTGATAAACCGATGAGTCCGTAGGTAAAAGATCTTCCTCCTAAAAAAAGATCATCACTTGTTTTCGTTTTCCTCGAAACATAAAACCCAATTCCCATCACAAGGGCAAAATAGGCTATGATAATTCCGATATCAATATTGGAAATTGGATTCATAAAAATTGTTTTTTCGTTTTGTTTGTAAAAAAGTATTGGTCTATCTATTTTAGAAAATACTACATGGTTGATTTTTCTTTGGCTGCACTTTCTAATTCTTTGTCATAATAATGGGTCGCATCATAAATCAATTCATCCATTTTTTTATTTTCCGCAAGTGTTTTTTCATCACTCCATTTTAAAGTATTTTTGAAATCCTCCATCACTTTTTCACGAATCATCGGAATACTTTTTATGTCAAAATATAATCTCCCCGTTCGTCTAACTAAAAAATCTTCTGCACTTGACACCATCTCATAATGCATTCCAAACCAAGCCTCCGCTCGCGCTAAGGAAATTTCTGGAGCATCTGAAAACTCAATCATTTTTAATAAAATCAAATCGGCTTGAGTCCCATAATTAGTCGTCAAATACCAAGCATAATATTTATCCAAACCTTTAAAGTCGACTACTTCTTCCAACTTCTTGATATATTTTTCGACCGCTTTGTAATCGGCTAAAGGCTTTGGAGTCAAAGGAATTTTTCGAGTATTACATTTCTTAAAACTCTTCTTCGTTACACCTTCCATTTTTTTCAAAACCAAATCCACAATTCTTTGTCCCATCTTTCGATAGCCTGTCAACTTTCCACCAGCGATGGAAATCAATCCTTTTTCGGAAACAAAAATTTCATCCTTTCTGGATAGTTCCGAAGGTGATTTTCCATCTTCATGAATCAACGGTCGCAAGCCTGCCCAATTAGAAATAATGTCTTCTTCCGAAACTTTTATCGACGGAAATGCATGATGTACAGCTGCCAAACAATACGCCGCATCTTTCTTCGTGCAGACAACCCGATTAAGGTCTCCAGTATAATTAGTATCGGTGGTTCCGACATAAGTTGCTCGACCTCTTGGAACGGCAAAAATCATTCGTCCATCAGGTCCATCAAAATATGTAGTGTGATTCAAAGGTAATTTTTCGTGAGGAAAAACGACATGTACCCCTTTCGTCAAATGCAATCTTTTGCCTGTTACCGCTCCATCTTTTTTCCGAATTCGATCTACCCATGGCCCACCTGCAGAGACGACCATTTTTGCTTTTATGGAAAATTCAGTTTCATCATTTTCATCTCGACAGTTAACTCCATTCACCGTATTATTGGCGTAAGTAAAATCTTTTACCTTACAATAATTCAAAGCAGTTGCTCCATGTGTTACTGCAGTTTTTAATAACTCAATCGTTAGTCGCGC
This sequence comes from uncultured Saprospiraceae bacterium, assembly GCA_937981555.1. GTDB lineage: Bacteria > Bacteroidota > Bacteroidia > Chitinophagales > Saprospiraceae > CAJQQY01. Next base: position 34,261 of record CALJOK010000043.1, on the reverse strand, counting down.
ATCATCAGTTCGATACTCTGCATAGTAACCGCCACCCTTCAATCCATTTTCGTCAAGCAAAGGTTCGAGTGCTAAGGTTTGCTTTTTTGATAACATTTTTCGTCGATCATCACCTTTTACTCCTGCCAAAATATCGTAGACCATCAAGCCAAAAGAGGTCGCCCATTTTCCATAAGTTCCTCCTTTAATTAATGGCATCAACATTTTTTCGGGTAAAACTAAATGTGGTGCTAAACGATGAACGATCGCTCTTTCGGTACCAGTTTCTCGCACTAAAGCAATGTCTAATTGTTTTAAATATCGCAAGCCACCGTGAATCAATTTGGTGGATTTACTACTGGTACCTGAAGCGAAATCTCGCATTTCTACTAAGGCTGTTTTGAGTCCTCGTGCTGATGCGTCTAGTGCGATTCCTGCTCCAGTTGCACCTCCTCCAATGACGAGTAAGTCAAAGGTTTCGGTTTTTAATTTTTCGATATGTTCTTCTCGATCTAGAATCGAAAAGATGGAATTTCCTGAATCCATTTTGTGATTTATTTTTTTAAGTTTTCTGATTTTTAAAATAGGTATATAAAAATGTGAATGTGTTACACTATTTGGTTTTGTTGATAATTGGTGATTAAAATTTACATATCAATGATTCCAAAATTGTTCAGAATAAGTTCTTCTACGCATAGTGAATCTGTAATATCACCTTTCTCCTTAATCATAATTCTTCCATTAAAATGTTTTTCATTAAACTCATCATCTTGTTTCATACTCACAATTATTTTATTGTTAGTATGTTTAAATTCAAACAAACGACAAACAGTTATGTCATAATTATTCAGACTAAATTTCGGTGGCTGCCAGAACTCACATGTATCAATATCATTTTCAACTATGATCTTTTTAAGATTTTTAAAAATATCTTGTCGATTAATTTTGTATAATGTACGGTCAAGATAAATACCTGTAGGTCTTTTGGTATGATAACATAATTCGACTTCTGAATTAATTAAATTCTCTTTATTCAAATAAAATTTTATTTTTTCTAATCTCTCAAATTCTACATTCTTTGGCAATTTATACATACCAACCTGTGTTATCCTTGAAGGCACTATATAAGTATTAGAATTAATATTATACGTTTTTAACGTAAACTCCTCTATTGGATTTATTTTGTAAACTTCACTATTTTTATTAATTGCCCTCAAGCTAAGTTCGTATGATTTATTAATATCTAAATCTGATAAAATTATAGTATCCAATTTACTTTGTAATGACGAAACATATTTCACATCAAATGGTACATCAATATTATCATTGCCTGATAAAAATTTAATATTAATAACAACTAACAATATTGAAATTACTAATGCCCAAAATGTTGTGTTTTTTATTTCCTGCATTTTTATTTTTTTAATACATTATCATTCATTCATACACACAACTCTCCCCTTTCGAACAAACAAAATACTCCTTATAATTCTTCGCCTTCTTATCCATACATCCACACAAATCAAGTATTTCTATTTTCCTAAAATCAAAACCTTGACTCTCCGCTTGAATTGAAATATAACCATCCAGCATTCTTTTTCCTGCAGGAAATTTCAAAGTATCTAGTCCTTTCTCCCCACCTCCGATCACAGGTTTCGAATAAGTCATCACCGTATCTCCTTCGATCACATGATGGATTATTGAATCGCCATAAACGATCGCTTCGGCAGTTACCCATTGTTCACCGTGGTACGTTTTACTATTTGAATTCACGCAATGTGGTTCGAATAATTCTCCCTTCAAAGTCACATGACTACCTGGTGTACAGAGATTTCCAGTTGGTCGTTCGTCCTTTCCATTTCCTGCCAACAATTGAAATTCAATCGACAATGGAAATCCTTGATCCAATGTCATCGACTCTACTGACTGACAATGCAACATCAAACCATTATTGGCCACCGCCCAACCTGCTCCTCCGTTAATTTGTTTTCCTACAGCTCGATATTCTGCTCGAAGTCGATAATGAGAAAATTTTTCTTGATAAAAAAGATGTCCAAACTCATTTCGAAAAGTATCATATTCTGAGTAGTTCGCTTGCAAATTTCCATCCGTCACTCGGAAGGTATTATTGAAATTGTCACCCACTTTGTAACCTGCTAACTTAGGAGTCCAACCGTCCATATCTTTTCCATTAAAGAGTTGAGACCATTCTTCAACGCTCGAAGTATCAACTTGTTTATCGGAAGATTCACATCCAAATAAAAAAAGTAGACAAGCAAAAATTACAATTAGGTTTTTCATGTTTTGTTTTATTTTATTATTTCAATTTTTCTATTTCCTAAAAGAATAAATTGACAAAAACGCCAATACTGATTTGATGTAAAATATTTATTTTTTCTAACCTAAACAAATCCTAATTGTTTCATAATTGTTAATCGATCAAACACTTGAGAATGTCCTGCAATTTTATTGTTATAAAAATGGTAAATAGTCATCCCATTAGTTTTTATCTTTCGATTGGTCGGTGGAAAATCTCCAATTTTTCCAAGGTTCGTCCCAGTCATTATCCAAGTTATGGCTACTTGGTTGTCATCATGAATCGCGCTGGTTATTTCAAAATGAATATCTGGAAAACTACCAAATGAAAATTTTAAACGTTCCTTAAATTCTGGAAGTGATAATATTTTTCCTTCCCAAGGATCGGCATTATCTAAATGAATTTTATACTCCTCATGAACGTATCTTTCCACCTCTTCAAAATTCTTCTTGTTCCAAACCTCTTCCATAAAATTTCGTAAAAAAGTCTCTTTATTCATTTTACTTTTTTTTTACTATTCTTCTGAGTAAAGGACAAAGTTAGAAAAGTATTTTCAACCACAGAGTAAACAAAGGAAGGACAAAAAGCAAACAGAGACTTCCGTTATCTCTGTGTCCTTCCTATGTTTACTCTGTTTACTCTGTTTACTCTGTTAAAAAAAAAATCATTTCTCTCTTTTTTTCCCCTGTTCAATTGGAAAACTCCAAACTCTAATTATTTTTACCAAAAAGTTACTCTATGGTAAATGAAATCAAACAATCATTTTTAACTCAATTCTCAGGCGAACCATTACTAATCAAATCTCCTGGACGAATCAATTTGATTGGAGAACATACTGATTACAATAATGGATTTGTGATGCCTGCAGCCATCGACAATGCGATGTATTTTGCCATTGGGAAAAATGGAAATTCAATTTTAGAAATTCATTCTTTCAATTATGAGGAGTCTATCATTTTTAAAAATTTAGAGAAATTAGATACGCCAAGTTGGGGAAAATACTTTAAGGCGATTCTAGAAATTCTACACGAAAAAGGATTTTCGATTCAAGGTGTTCAATGTGTTTTTGGAGGCGACATTCCGATTGGAGCAGGACTCTCTTCTTCGGCGGCACTTTGTTGTGGTTTTATTTTTGGGCTTTCGGAATTGTTTGATTTAAAAATTAAGAAAGAAGAGATAGCCAAAATTGGTCAAGCAGCGGAGCATCGAATTGGACTCAATTGTGGATTGATGGATCAGTACGCCGTTTTGTTTGGGAAAAAAGATCATGTATTTTGCTTGGATTGCGAAAGTTTAGAAATAAAATATATTCCTTTCCAATTAGAAAATCACACCCTCGTTTTAATCAACTCAAATATAGAACATCAATTAGCTTCGGTTGACTCAGAATATAATGTAAGAAGAACTTCTTGCGAAAAAGTAGTAGAGTTAATTTCAAAGAATTCCCCTAAAATAAAATCGCTTCGAAATGTTGACTTTTCTCTTTTAAAAAAATATAAAAACGAAATACAACCTATTGATTTTCAAAGAGTTAGCTACGTCATCAAAGAAAATAGAAGGGTTCATCAAGTGATTGATTTATTAGAGAAAAATGAATTGGAAGAAGTTGGAAATATATTGTTACAAGGTCATGATGGTTTGAGTAAGGAATATGAAGTGAGTCTTCCTGAATTGGATATTTTAGTTGATTTAGCCAAAAAAGAAACAGGCATTTTGGGAGCAAGGTTAATGGGTGGAGGTTTTGGCGGAGCTACGATTAACTTAGTCGCCAATGAAAATAAATCAGTAGCACTCGCCAATATCAAAAAGCAATATTTGGAATTGACTGGCTTGAAATGTAAAATTCATGAGGTCAAAATTGAGGATGGAATAAAGATTATTTGATCTATAAAAAATGGTCTATGAGAAATATTTAATGAGTTTTGGTTTATGAGTTCTGACCTGGGAGAAACGTGGCGGTCTGCTTTAGCTGACCTAAAAAAAGAGCGAAGCGATTTCCTAAAAATTATTAATTGAAAAATATCGCTTCGCTCTTCCTTTTTTTAAGGTCAGCTAAAGCAGGCCACCACGTTTCTCTCAGATCAGAACTCACAGACCACTTTTTAATTTCTTATCTTTTTGATATGTGTCAAATAAAATTAATCATACCTCCGAATCATCCCCAAAAACGCATTTACAAAAAATATCATTTGCGCTAAAATCAGCAACGTCATCAAAGAGACAATCGAATTAAATACATCGTAAATCGAAAATTCAATTAACAAACTCTCATCTGAAATTTTCCACAACAATACAATTACGGTCAGCAGAGAAAACACCAAATGCAAGATACCCATCTTGTAATCAGTCTTAATCTTGAGTCCTCGATTGATAAATGCATATACTCCCCCGAAAGTAAAAAAGACCATGGCCACTCCCAGCCAAATATAATAAAAAGGGGTAATAATTAAATTTCCATCTAAAAATAATCCAACTACTTTTTTGGGATAAAAGAAGATGCAGGTAAGTGAAAAAAACATAAAGAAAAAGCCCGTCAGGCTAAACAACCAATCCACCTTTTTGGTAGGTGAATAGTGTCGATAAATCGGTAATTGATCGTCAAGTAACATAATAGTTTTTGGAAAATAAGCGATAGCTAGTCAGACTACCTAATTAGTAATATTAGAGAATTGACTCCCAACTTAATGTAGAAAAATAGTGTTATTGAGTGTCAACGGAGATGGGAAGTTTTTGGATTCTCTTTTAGTATGTCAGGACTAAAGTAGAAAGTTGATTTCCAAAAACAAAATATTTAACATTTTTTCAAAACCTTTTTATTATTCAAATACGAATAAAAAATATTTTACAACAGGTTGATAATCAAATAATTAAGCCTGTTTCGTACAAAAACGAAACAGGCTTAAAATCTTATATTTAAAGGGTTTTCTTTAAATATTATCTATACATCACAGATTTAACTGCATCAATTACTTTCTTAGGATTCGGCATGTATGCTTCCACATATGCAGCTGCATAAGGTAAAGAAACATCAGGAGCATTTACTCTCACTACTGGTGCATCCAAATAATCAAAAGCATGTTTTTGAATCTGATAAGTAATTTCTGAACTAATTCCTGCGTATGGCCAAGACTCATCAACAACGACAATTCGATTGGTTTTTTTCACAGAATTTACAATCGTTTCATGATCCAATGGTCGAATCGTTCGTAAGTCAATTACCTCCGCTGAAATTCCTTCTTTCGCCAATTGATCAGCCGCAGCATTTGCTACCAACATCATTTTATTAAAAGAAACAATCGTTACATCAGTACCTTCTCTTCGAACGGCAGCTTTTCCAATTGGAGTCAAATATTCTCCATCTGGCACTTCACCTTCCAAAGCATAAAATTGCTCCGACTCCATCATACAAATCGGATCATTATCTCTAATCGCAGATTTGATTAAACCTTTAGCGTCAGCTGGATCAATACAAGAAATAACTTTTAATCCTGGACAATTCGCTAACCAAGCCTCAAAAGTTTGAGAGTGTTGCTGCGCCAATTGACCGGCAGCTCCAGATGGTCCACGAAAAACAATTGGGCAATTAAATTCACCTGCTGATTGAGAAAGTGTTTTGGCCGCATTATTTACGATTTGGTCAAATGCCAAAACAGCAAAATTCCAAGTCATAAATTCCACGATTGGACGCAATCCATTCATGGCAGCACCTACTCCGATTCCTGCAAAACCTAATTCTGCAATCGGTGTATCTACTACCCTTCTTGCTCCAAATTCGTCAAGCATACCTTTACTTACTTTGTATGCTCCATTATATTCTGCCACTTCTTCTCCCATGAGAAAGACACTATCATCTCTTCTCATTTCTTCCGTCATTCCTTCTCGAATGGCATCTCTTAAAGCTAAAGTTCTAGACATTGATGTGATTTTTTAGTGAACCGCAAAAGTAGGAAAAACATGTGAATTTCTTAATTTCTTGAAAAAAAAATATTGTCATTCGAAATGAAAAAAATATAAAGGTTTAATCGTCCTTTTTGGTGAGGTCTTTTGAGGAAAATTCTTAGCTCTTAAAGCGATGGCAACTCGAAAGTTATCAAATTCCAAAAAAACTAATCTACCAACAACGAATGCCACAAATAAAAAGTAGCATAAGATTTCCAACCATTCCAATTTTTAGCCATCTCCTCTATACTTTCAATACTCGGTTTTTGTTCCAAGTTCAATTCCTTTTTGATCGCATTATGAACGCCAACATCGGTAATAGGTAAAGCATCAGGGTATCGCAAACATTTCATCAAAACATAATCAGCCGTCCAATTTCCCACACCTTTATGTTCAATTAATTTGACTTTAGCCGCTTCATATGGAAGTTCTAGAAGCATTTTTTTGGAAATCTCCCCTGAGTCAATGGCTTTAGCAACGCCAGTTAAATATTTTATTTTGCTTCGACTAAATTGATGTGGTCGAAGATCATCTTCCGTTAATTTGGAAATCACTTTTGCAGTTGGAAATAGAAAAAAGTCTTTTCCTTCGAATTCGATCTTTTGACCAAAATTTTCTACCAACCTTTTTTTCAAAGAATAAGCAAACGTAAGATTAATTTGTTGACCAATAATCGCCCAACTGATCGCCTCCAAAAAACTCGGCACCCCAATTAATCGAAGTCCTTTATTTTGCTTGCAAATGTTTTTTAACAGTTTATCTTTTTTACAAATTTTATTAAAATCGGTCAAATCCCGTTTTACATCAAACCATTCTAAAATATAATTAGCAATGATTTTTTTGGATTTAGTCGTTAATTCACCTTTTAAAATTTCGACTTGCAGTTTATCTTTTTCCCAAAAAACTTGAATTAGAAAAATTTGATCTTCTACTTCTAAAGCAAATTGAACCACCTCATTTTCTACTCGAAACAGACATTCCGAATCTGATCTTTGCAAGAATCTTAGACATTCCTTAAAGTTGAAATCTGTTGGAGTTGAAATAGAAAATTTTTTATTCATTAATTCGATTTGTATTTGATTAAACTTTCTGATATTTTTGCCGTTTTAATAGACGATTGACCATTAAAACAAGTCGATCCTAATTTTTTACAATAATAAAATAAATAATGGCAATTATAATTACTGATGAATGTATTAATTGTGGTGCTTGCGAACCGGAGTGTCCAAACAATGCAATTTATGAAGGAGGCGTGGAATGGACCATTTCGGAAGGAACGACCATAACTGGAAAATATACACTCGAAGGTGGTAAAGAAGTAGCGGCGGATGATTCAAATGCACCTGTCGAAGAAGATTACTATTTTATCACACCTGACAAATGTACGGAATGCATGGGTTTTCACGAAGAACCTCAATGCGCGGCGGTTTGTCCGGTAGATTGTTGTGTTCCTGATCCTGATCGAGAAGAAACGGAAGAAGTTCTTTTGGCTCGACAAGCTACTTTGCATGCTTAATTCCGGATTTTAACTTTTTGAAAAAAAAACTGATAGTATTTAACATGCTATCAGTTTTTTTTTGCCGTATTTTAACTTAATTTTTAACAACGAGAAGTTGATTTTTTTCGTTTTTATGCTCGAAACTATGATCTTATTTTTCTCACTACAGATTACACGGATTTTCACAGGTTCTTTTTTTTGCGAACAAATCCGTGTAATGTGTGGTGAACTATCAAACCAAAATCATGAATAATAAATTTCTAATACTTCTTATTCTTATCGGAGTCTCGATTTCATTTTCGGGCTGCTTCTTTTACTCTTTTAAAGGAACTAGTATTCCAGCTGAAGTGGATTCTTATTTTGTAGAAAGATTTGATGTTAGATCAAGCAATGCAATTCCCACTTTAGGTCAAACTTTATCGGAAGCGCTCAAAGATAAAATCCGAGCAGAATCCAATTTAAATCAAACTGAAACCGATCCTGACATTGAATTCAAGGGGGTAGTTACCGATTATTATGTGAGTTCGGAAGCACCTCAAGCAGGTGAAACGACTGCATTTAACCGTTTGACCATTACTCTTTCTGTAGAGTATATTTATCATTTGGATGAGAAAAAAAATTGGAAAGAGAACTTTAGATCATTCTCTGATTTTGGAAGTAGTGTCAATCTTATTGATGTGCAAGATGATTTAATTGATGCGATTCAAGAGGAGATGATTGAGAAAATTTTTAATAAAGCATTTAATGATTGGTAGAATTATTTCGTCAGTAGACAATAAAAAAACTTAATCATATATAAATATTAACAACTGTTTTCTTAACAACTTTTTATTTATCTTTGAGTTTGAATAAACATACATTGAAGAGCAAAAGATTAGCAGACTAGTAGAAAAAAACATTCAATGACAGCGGAGAATTTTTCATATTATTTAAAAAACCCAGGACACTTGTATCGAGTGTCTTATCAAGAATTAAAGAGCTTGGTAGTGCAATATCCGTACTGTCAAAACCTAAGATATTTATTACTAACCAAAAGTCAACTTGACAACTCAGAAGAGTATCAAAATGATTTAGCACTTGCGGCTACCTACCACGTTGATCGAAGTTATTTATACCAACTAGTTCACCAAAAAGAAAATGAGGAGAGTGCTGAAAGCTTCGTATTAAATGAGGATTTTTTAGAATTAAAAGATCTTTCAACTGATGGTGAAGAGAAGAATGAGTTGTCTCTTGTAGCGAACCTAGAAGAGATTAACCCTCAAGAGGATGCTTTAGAATTATCTAACCTTGGAGTTGAATCTACCTCCTCATTAGTTGAATCGAACATTCCACAAGAAGCAATCAATGAAATATCTGATGATAATATAGATGACGACGACGAGGAAGAAGTTGATGGTGAATTAGAATTAAAAAAATCATCTGACTCGGAAATTCCTACCTCTTCTCTTCCTGAAGATTCAACAGCAGATGAAGTCGCAGATAATCTTTCAGATGAGCCAGACTTGATCTCCTACATGAAGAAACCTAAAAAAAGTAAATCGGTCATTGATCAACTTGTGGGAAAAGAAAACGATTCAAAACAAGAAGGCAAAATCATTTCTTTGACTTCTGAAAATATAATCAACCTAGAGGATGAGCTAGAGTCTCCTCCCACTCCTATCGAAAATGACTTTAAAGATTTGACCCCAATTAAAGAAACCACAAGGTTTGGGAAAGAAGTTCTTTTTGAAATAACTAACAAAACGGATAAAGAAATGGATGCCTTAATGCAAAAGGCCAATCAATCGGAGGAGGAGGAGTTAATTGATGAAGATTTAGGATATTTAGATTCAAAAGAGGAAACAAAAAGTGAAGATTCCGTACAACCTTTGGAAGCATCTGCCCCTACACCTAAAACTTCGTTTAAAAGTTACTTGGATGAATTTCACCCACCTGCTGGATTTATCGAAGAAGTAGAAGAAGAAAAGGAGTTGGCAAATGCGATTGATGAAGCAATCGAGGAAGAAGTAGAATTGATGTTCATCAAAAAGAAAAAATCTAAAAAGAAAAAGAAAAAGAAGAAACTCATGTCCAAAATAAAAATGAAGAAAAAGGCAAAGAAAGAGAAGAAAGAGAAAAAAGAAAAGAAAGAGACCAAAAAGAAAAAAGCTAAAGTGGTAGCTGAAGCCAATAAAAGTGTTCAACAAAGTGATGATGTCGTATCAGAAACTTTGGCAAAATTACTGGCCAAACAAGGCAGCCACAAAAAAGCAATTCAGATGTATAAACGATTAAGTTTGATTTTTCCTAAAAAAAGCAGTTTCTTTGCAAAAAAAATTGCGAAACTTAAAAAATAATTCAATATGTTATCAGGTATTACAGTATTAACCGCTCTTGTTTGTATTATGCTTATGGGAGTAGTATTAATCCAGAATCCGAAAGGAGGAGGAGTTGATGCAACTTTTGGTGGAAACGCTTCTAACCAAATCTTTGGAGCAGCTAAATCTACCGATTTTGTTGAGAAATTAACTTGGGGCTTAGCTGTCGCTTTGTTCGTTCTTTGTATCATTGCTGCAATTGTTGCAGGTGGTGGTGGACCAGTTTCTTCTGGTTTGGAATCAGCAGGATAGTTAAATTTCCATTCTATAAAAAAAACGGATGTGTTGTAATGACACATCCGTTTTTTTTTAAATTTTGGGTAGTGTTAGCGAGCGGTTGGCTAGAGTAAAAGCGAATTCATTCGCCTATCAGAAAGGCGAGTAAATTCGCCTGTACTCTATTATTTTCTTGGAGATGGAGCGGTGAACTCAGCGGTACGTTTCCCAAAAAAATCATCATCGCTTTCCTTAATTTAATGGTATTGGACTCTTACCTACTCAACATAGAAACGCTTGATGTTGAATTCTACCGTAGTAGTTTATTTTCCTTAATTATTTTTTATATTTGGAAGATGGAAGTTTTTTTAATCGATTAGATGATCAAGAAAAAAAATCATTCTAAAAAACTTCCTTTAACTAAACAACAAAAATAACGAAATGAAATCTAAACAATCTATTTACCTCCTCCTTCTCCTACCTGTTCTCATCTTAAATTTTGGTTTTTATTATTCAGCTAAAGATTATAACCATCCAGAGGGAAATAATTTTAATTGCCCAATCGGGAGTGTAAATTTGGCAACTCAAGCAGAAGTAGATGATTGGGTAGCACAATGGGGAGGCTGCACAAAAATCGAAGGGTCTTTAGTTATTGGTAAAAATAGCGGTGTCGGAAATTCCTGTGATATTTCAGATATTTCAGGTTTGATGGGTTTGGAAGAAGTGACTGGTGTGATCATCATTCAGAAGAATGCAAACTTGATAGATTTGACAGGACTTAATAATCTTCATACTGCGGGTGGTTCATTTGTTCGGATTGCTCATAATTATGATTTACAAAATTTGGATGGATTACAAAATTTGTCGAGTGCAACCGTTTTAGAAATTTATGAAAACTATAATTTAGTAAGCTTAACTGGCTTGGAAGGACTGACTAGTGTTAGTGATGAATTCTTGATTGAAAGAAATAGTAAATTAGAAAACATTCAAGCTTTATCCAATTTGACTGACGTTCATACACTTTCCATTTTGTATGCAGGCAGATTAAAAAACCTAATCGGATTGGAAGGACTAACTAGTATTGAAGGCCTCTCTATAAAAAACAATGATAGTCTTTCTACTCTCCAAGGATTAAACAATTTAGAGACGGCAGGAGCCATTGCATTCGGATCTATTAGTGCAACATCAGATGATGGCAACCCGATACTGGAAGATTTAACTGGATTAGACAATTTACATTATGCTGATGGTATATCATTTTACAATTCCCAGTTAACTAGTTTGACCGGATTAGAGAGTTTAGATTCCGTAACTACTATTGGCTTTACAAAGAATTCAGTCTTAGAATCTCTGAACGGATTAAATAATTTAAAGAAGGTTGGTTTTAATTTTTTGATGAAAGATAACCATACACTAACTGATCTTTCAGCATTGTCCAATTTAAAAGAGGTGGGAAGTAGTTTTCATATTACCCGAAGTGATGCTCTGGAAGATTTAACTGGTTTAGGTGGTTTGGAAGAGGTACTTTACTTTTGGATTAATGATAATGAAAATCTTACTAATCTAAATGGGTTAAATGGCTCGACTAGTATTACAGGTCGATTTAATATTTTTGATAACAATTCATTGACCTCTCTATCAGGTTTTACCAACTATAATTCTATTGAAATTTTATCCATATTCGACAATGAGTTGTTGTCCGATATTTCCCAATTATCCGAATTGACTGAAGCAGGAGGAATTTATATAGGAAATAATGATGCACTTGAAAGCCTTACTGGTTTGGAAAATCTAACTGCACTTGATCAATATTTATACATTGAGAATAACCAAACCTTAAACGATTTAAACGAATTACAAAATCTAGCCACCATAGGAACCAGTCTCACTATTTCAAATAACGATAGTCTCAAAAATTTAGTTGGTTTAAATAAAATCACCCATATTCCAGAGGAACTAAAAATTTGCGAAAATAAATCTCTGATAAATTTAAATGGCTTGCATTTACTGGAAACCGTAGGTGGAGATTTTAATCTTAATGAAAATGATGCTTTAAAAAATTTAAAATTATTAAGGAATCTAAACCATGTAGGAGGAAGTCTGTCCATTCAAAACAATCCTTCTATGAATGATATTCGAGGCCTCAATAAATTAAATTTTGTTGGTGGTCACATTACTATAAATAATAATGATGTATTACACAAGATCAATGGTTTTAGAAACTTAGAAACGATCGGGCAAAGTTTTAGAATCCTAAATAATGATGTTATCCAAAACATTGATGGAATGGATCAACTGACAACCATCGAAAATAGTATAGCAGTAACTGGTAATCCATTATTAGCTACTTGCCATGTTAATTATATTTGTCGTCATTTATTGGCTAACAAACCTATTTCTATCAACAATAATATGGAAGGCTGTAATAATCCTACCGATTCATTTACCGACTATTGTGGGTTCAGTACTTTTACTGGAAGTATAATTAGAGACGAAGAGGATTTTTGTTTACCAAATCTTGGTGAGCCAACTCTTGAAGGTTGGAAAATTAAAGCTACTTCTGCTGAATATGAAAAAATCACTTTTTCTGACCATAACGGAAATTATATATTAAATGTAGATACCGGTGAATTTTCTCTAAGCCTTATTTCTCCTAATGAATTGTGGAATACTTGTTCTAATAACCAAGCTTACCTTATTGATTCTTCCTATGATACTATCCAATTAGATTTAATTGCGCAAGCCTTAATAGATTGCCCATTGATGAATGTTGGTATAAACTCTACCCCAATTAGAAGATGTACAGAAACAAATTATGTGATCGACTATTGTAATGAAGGTACTATAGATGCAACTGATGCTTTTGTAACAATATATTTACATCCATTTCTAAATATTACCAATTCTTCATTACCCTTTACTAATGATGGTGATAATATATTAATTTTTGAATTGGGTGATGTGGCTTATGGTGATTGTGGAAGTTTTACTTTTGAAGCATTTGTAGATTGTGATGCAGTAACCGGTCAAACATTATGTATAACTGCTAATATTTTTCCTGATACAATTTGTACCAATCCTTCCCAGTCTTGGTCCAAAGCAGATATCTTTGTAAAAGGAGAGTGCAATCCTACAGAGGTAAATTTTTCAATTGAAAATAAAGGAACGGGAAATATGACTTTGCCTTCAAGTTACCGAGTGTTTCGAGATGCTGTTCCTTTTGAAGAGGGTTCTTTTCAGTTATTAGCTAATGAGGTTTTTAATTTATATTTCCCAAAAGATGGATACACTTATCGACTAGAAACAGATCAAGTATCAGAACATCCATTGATTACTTCTCCTGGGGTAACTGTTGAAGGTTGTAAAGATGGAAATGAATTCTTTTCTACAGGATACTTTCTTCAATTTCCGACGGAAGATTACGCCCATGCTTTTGAACGTTTTTGCAAAGAAATTACTGGGAGCTATGACCCTAATGATAAACGAGGTTTCCCATTAGGGTGTGGAGATGAACATTTTATTGAAGCTAATTCTCGTCTTGATTATAATATCCGATTTCAAAATACTGGAAACGATACTGCTTTTCTAGTAGTCATTTTAGATACGCTCCCCGAAAATTTAAATGCCACTTCGATTGAATTAGGAGCCTCTAGCCATCCCTATCATATGGAAGTATTCAATGGAAATATAATTCAATTCACATTTGAAAATATTATGCTACCTGATAGCAATATAAACCAACTTGCTTCCAATGGATTTGTTTCTTTTAGTATTAGACAAAATCCAGATTTACCTGCAGGTTCTGAATTTCTAAATTCAGCAGCTATTTATTTCGACTTTAATGAAGCGATCATTACCAATGCAACACATCATAAAATTGGGACTCATACTTTCTTCACAAACGAATATGTAATCCTTTGCGAAGGAGAAAACTATGAGGGAGTTGTTTATACTCAAAATACCACTCTTGGAGATACTACAAGTTTTGGTGTTGTGGAAACGGTACATAATATCAATATTGAAATTATTCCTAGCTTGCAAACATCAATCGATACCATAATTCCCCTTGGAGATTTATACAATGATATTTTATATGTAGTAGACACTACCCTAATAGAAAATTATATTGATCAATTTGGATGTGATAGTATTGTTAGTGTCAATATTTTGGTAAATCCATTAAAAAATAATTTTGTTGCATTTGATCATGCAACTGTCTTAATTACTCCTAATCCTTTTTCGACAAAAGCAACTATACAAATTAAGAATCTAGCGGTTCGTTTTGGAGTTTTTGAAGTATATGATTTGATGGGAAAAAAAGTGTTAGAAACCAACTTTTATAATCATGAATTTGAAATAACTAAAAGGGATCTCACTAGTGGAATATATTTCTATAAATTAACTATTGAAAATAAATATGTTAATGAAGGAAAATTTATAATTCATTAAACTACCTCGCAGCAAGCTGACGAGGAATTAAAATTTCAGCTGAGAAAGAAGATACCGCTTAATGTTTTTTTAGACGTTGACTTTTTATGATCTTTTATTTTTACCACTATCCTAGCCATTTTTTGCTAGCAAAAAAAACATCATAAAGTCTTAAAAAGTCAGCGTCTAAAATACTAGTACCTAATTTCTATTCTTTTGTTCTCTGCACCCGACGCAAGCATCGGGGAATTCTTTTTATTAAAACATAAACCCAATAGAAACATTTCCATTGAAAAGAAGTGAATCATCAGGACTCATTAACTGGCCAGCTCCAACTTTAAAGCCAATAGAAATATCATCTTGTAATACTGTATTTATACCAATCATTGCTTCTACCCCAACACCAGGAGTAAATGAACCATCTCCTTGTGAAAAATTATCATCCAATTCATTCACTACTTCATTTTTAAATCTAAAAGTTGCCATTCCAACTCCAATAAAAAATCCTTGGAAACTTTCATTAAAATAAAATTTCACATTTGGATTGACCGTTAGCATTTTAATCGGTTGTTTTATAGTATGAGTAGCATCGATTCCTACCGTAAATTTCTTACCCATTTTACCTTCAATGCTTAGCCCTGGGCTCATATAAGTTTGATCTAATTCTGAAATCCCGTGTACACTTCCGAGTAGTCGAACACTTAGTTCCTGAGCATGTGATTGTATTGTTATAAAAAACAAACTTGCAATAATAATTACTTTTAAATTTTTCATTTTATCTATTTTTAAGTTTACAAAAATATGATTCGTTAAATATGTCAGCAAGATGAAGTGTTTTTGCATATTGAAAAAAAAAATAGGACAACCACCTTCGAAAAAAGGACAACATGAGCCATCAAAAGGAATGGCAAAGTCATCCCATATAATCAATAGTTCGTGTAACAAAATGATAGATTTGTGTAAAAAAAAAATAGTAATTAAAAGGTTTTTGTACCTTTTCAAATAAAAAAAATGGATAAAAAATTATTCTTTCATTTTCTCGGTTGGATACTTTATTTCATCTATTATGGTTGGGGTTCATATTCTGAAAAGGATTATGTCTATGAATCCATTATCTTAAATACTTCATTCATTCTAATATCAGCAACAGTTTTTTATTTGTTCTATTTTTTAGTTTGGGAAAAGGTTTTGCAACGGAAAGATTTTATTTTATTTATTGTTTTCATATTGTTAGGAGTTGCTTTTTTTATTGGTTTTCGTTTTTTTGTTCAAGAAATTTTATTAGAAATAACACTAGGTATTGATAATTATAAAATAAAAGATTTTAATTTTTATGTAAACGATAATTACTATAGAGCGATTCCACCAATTGCAACAAGTGCAATCGTTTTTTTAATTGAAAACAAAAATGAATTGGATCGTCAAAGAGCAGAATTGCAACAAGAAAAAAAGAAAGCTGAATTGGATTTTTTACGCAGTCAATTAAATCCACATTTCCTTTTTAACACCTTGAGTTATCTATATACCGAAGCATTTATTGTAGATCAAAATTTGGCAAATAATATTTTAACACTTTCGGATATTTTAAGATACTCTCTTCAAAGTTCAAAAGACGAATCAAAAACTATCGCAGAAGAAATTAAGCTTTTGCAAAATTATATCAGTATTTTTAACAATCGTTTTGAGGGAAAATGTTTTGTTGATATGAAAGTGGAAGGGCATGCATTAAATCAAAAAATTGAACCACTACTCTTAATTCCATTTATTGAAAATGCATTTAAACATGGTGTCGTTTCTGACAAAAACAACCCATTAATTATTCTATTAAAAGTAGAAGATAAGCATTTAGAATTCCACTCCAACAATATTATTAATCAACATAAAAAAGACCCAGGAAGTGGAATTGGTTTACAAAATGTCAAACGACGTTTAGAATTATTATACCCATCAAAACATGAATTGAATATTACGGAAACCAACAATAGATTTCATGTAACAATGAAAATACAATTATGAATCAGTCTTCAAATATTTTACAATGCTTAGCTGTTGATGATGAACCTCATGCCTTAAAAATATTAAATCTCTATATTGAAAAAACACCTTTTTTAGAATTAAAAAAAGCAACCACCTCACCCTGGGAAGCATTGGAAATATTGCTGAGTGAACCTGTAGATATTCTATTCCTAGATATTCAAATGGATGGCCTAACGGGTTTGCAGCTACTTGAGATTATTGGAAAAAAATGTCCTGTTATTTTAACGACTGCGTATTCAGAATTCGCTTTGGATGGTTATGATTATCAAGTGGAAGATTATTTATTAAAACCCTATTCCTTCGATCGCTTTTTAAAAGCTGTTACCAAAGTTCAACAAAAACAAATTTCCATTCCTAGTTTTATTTCAAAAGAAGAACAGGTTCAACAAAATATTCCCGACCATATCTTTCTAAAAGGTGATGCTAAAAATAAATTTCACAGGCTACTTATAAATGATATTTTATACATCGAAGGATTGAAAAATTACGTTCAATTTTTTTGCAAAGAAGAAAAAATTATCACTTTACAAAATTTAAAAACATTAGAGGAAAATCTACCCTCCAATCAGTTTATTCGAATTCATAAATCTTATATTATCAACATCAACCAAATAGATTTAATTGATGGTAATTCGTTGGTAATCCAAAACAAGTCACTTCCAATTGGATCAAGTTATAGAAAAAGTTTTTTCCTAACCATTCAAAGGAATTCATCTTTGAACTCTGGTAATGATAAGTAAAGGGTGGAGGGATTGCCTCCCGCTGGAACCGCCTCCATTGAAAAAACATGAACGGTGGAATGGCCTCTAGCCCTAGTTGCTACATTAATTACAGGTGGCGGTGGAGCTATTCCTTCTGGTTTAGAATCAGGCGGGAACTAGTATAGTTTCTTTTTGTAAAATCTAATATTCGAAATTCCTACCTTATTTCAAATAGATAATTTTCATCAATCGTTTTAAGCTCAGCAAGTTCTCCAATATTCAAAAGAAAATAAATTAACTCCTTACTATTTGGAGGAATTCCTTGGAATCCACTTTCTCGATTTGCACCATTCACATGAATTGAAAAATAATAAATATCTGAATCTGTAAAAACAAATCGATTCGATAAATCAAAAAGAGGATATTTATGAATAAGGCTTTTTTGAGCTAACTTTTTGAATGTCTTTAAATCTAAATCATGTAATTTCCCTTCCACTACTTTTATCAAACCTGTCCCAGCTGATCTGAATTTTATTCTAAACATTCCATCATTACTTATCTCAAATATTTCCTCTGAGCAAGTCGGACAAGAATTATGTGATTGATATATCATCGTAAGTTTCTCAAAATCCTCAAATTGATTTTCGAGAAAGGATTTTTTATAAAACTTCTGATTACCCCAAATTAGATCGGTGGATATATTTTGAGGCGAAAGAAGAATAGAATCTTTTGTGATTTTATTGATGGTAAATTGATATATTCCATTTGAAGTAGAATCTAACAAAACTAAATTTAATCCAAGAACAGCTCCTTTATAAACTTGATTAGTTGAAATGGTGAAATTATTTTCTTTTGGGTTTATTTCAACCTGAAATAAATTTTGATTTACCCAAGTTCCTTCAATTGGATTTTGACAAAAGCTTAAAATTGAATTAGATACAGTAAAAAATAACACTAAAATATTCCTCATTTTTCTTTTACAATTTACAATTATTAAAGTTTAAATCCATTGTAAAAATAAGTATTCAATCCTTCTTTCTCCTAAAAAAAAACTACTTTTGCGTGCCTTTTCGTCAGGTAGTTCTTTTTGAAAATCCAAACCCGAAATTTTGGCTTTTCAAATCAGCAATTTTGGCAGTAAATTCCAAATGGTACACTATCTGATAAAGGGTACACGTAACCATGAAACTTTATGTTTCATCGCATTAAACAATTTTTCTAAACTAAACATATTACTGTAGTATGAAACCAATTAACGACAGAGTAGTAGTTCAACCAGCTCCTGCTGAAGAAGTTACTAAAGGAGGAATTATCGTTCCTGACACCGCTAAAGAAAAACCACAACGTGGAAAAGTTATTTCTGTAGGTCCTGGAAAAGAGGATCACAAAATGACGGTAAAAAAAGGTGATGTTGTCCTTTATGGAAAATATTCAGGCCAAGAAATCAGCCACGAAGGAAAAGATTATTTGATCATGAGAGAAGATGACATTTTAGTCATTTTGTAAAAACAATTAAATGAAAATGGAGATTGTCTATTTTCAAAAAATTGTTGCGATCATTTATTTTTAATTAAAATCAAAAAAAGAAATTAGATATGTCTAAGCAAATTAGCTTTAACTCTGATGCTAGAGAAAAACTAAAAAACGGAATTGACGCTTTAGCCAATGCGGTAAAAGTAACTCTCGGACCTAAAGGAAGAAACGTAGTTATTCAAAAAAGTTTTGGTGCGCCGACCATCACTAAAGATGGAGTTACTGTAGCAAAAGAAATTGAATTAGAAGATGCCGTAGAAAATATGGGTGCTCAAATGGTAAAAGAAGTGGCTTCTCGAACTGCTGACTTGGCAGGTGACGGAACTACAACTGCAACTGTTTTGGCTCAAGCTATCGTAAAGGCAGGTATGAAAAATGTAACTGCTGGTGCTAATCCAATGGATTTGAAAAGAGGAATCGATAAAGCTTCAAAAGCAATTATCGCTAACCTTAAAAAACAAACTGAAATCATTGGAAACGATCTTAAGAAGATTACTCAAGTAGCTTCTATCTCTGCAAACAATGATCTTGAAATTGGTGAGTTGATTGCTGAAGCGATGAAAAAAGTTGGAAAAGACGGAGTAATTACTGTGGAAGAAGCAAGAGGAATCGAAACTTATGTGGAAGAAGTAATGGGTATGCAATTTGACCGAGGTTATTTGTCTCCTTACTTCGTAACTAATGCAGAAACAATGGTAGCTGAATATGAGCAGCCTTTGATTTTGATTCACGATAAGAAGATTTCTAACATGCAAGACATCGTGCCTATTTTGGAAAAAGCAGTAGGTGCTGGTCGTCCACTTTTGATTATTGCAGAAGATATTGATTCTCAAGCATTGGGAGTTTTGGTAGTGAATAGATTAAGAGGAAACTTAAAAGTTGTTGCAGTTAAAGCTCCAGGTTTTGGAGATAGAAGAAAAGCGATGTTGGAAGATATTGCGATTTTAACTGGAGGAACTGTTATCTCTGAAGAGCAAGGATACAAGTTGGATCAAGTAGATTTATCTCACTTAGGAACTTGTGAAAAGATTACTGTCGATAAAGACAACACAACTGTTGTTAATGGTAATGGTAAGAAGAAAGCGATCCTTTCTAGAATCAACCAAATCAAACAACAAATCGAAACAACTACTTCTGATTACGATAAAGAAAAATTGCAAGAGCGATTAGCTAAGTTATCAGGTGGTGTTGCGGTGCTTTACATCGGAGCTCCTTCGGAGATCGAAATGAAAGAAAAGAAAGATCGAGTAGATGATGCTTTGCATGCAACTCGTGCAGCTATCGAAGAAGGAATTGTTCCTGGTGGAGGTGTTGCCTTGATCAGAGCAATCTCAGCTTTGGATAAATTGGAAGGTGTGAATGAAGATGAAAATATCGGTATTTCTATCGTAAGAAAAGCTTTGGAAGCTCCATTGCGAACTATCGCTGAAAATGCAGGTGTTGAAGGTTCAGTAGTATTGATGGAAGTACGCAAGAAAAAAGGTGCTTACGGATATAATGCACGAACTGACCAATACGAAGATTTGAAAAAAGCAGGTGTAATTGACCCAACTAAAGTAACTCGTATTGCTTTGGAAAATGCTGCTTCTATCGCAGGTATGGTCTTGACTACTGAATGTGTAATTAATGACAAACCAGAAGCTGCTGATGCTGGAGGACATTCTCATGGAGGAATGGGTGGTGGAATGCCTGGTATGATGTAATAAAAATGATTAGCTGGAAAGCAAATCATTTATAGATAAAAGAGGCTATTGATTTTCATATCAATAGTCTCTCTATTTTTAAGGACATTTTTTATCTTTCGTCAATTCCAATATTTCTTCTAGGATGAAGGCATCTATCTTTTTGTCGCCTTCCATGGCTGGAACTTTTTTGACATAACCTTTTAACTTTACATATACTTCAATTCCTCCATCTACTGTACGTAAATATTGCCTCTCCAAATTCAAATATTTGCCTTTCATTTCTACAGGCATTTTTATTTTTTGATCACAAGAAACAAACATGTTCGCATCAGCCATGTAGGAATACATTCCTTCAAAAATGCGATCCGTTTTTATAGGAGTTGGCTTGGTGGTTGGTTGCTCGATAGGCGTTTTTTCTTCCTCTTTTGCAGGAGGTTTTTTTTGAGTGGAACTCGAGTTGGAGTTTGAATTACATGACATCAAAAATGCCAGAGCTAAAAACAAGATCGTATTTTTCATAAAAAATAATTTACAAATTAGGTAGTGTTGTTTCTCCTATTTCCATTTTTTTTTTTTAGAAAAAACATAAAAGGATTTTGTAGGTTTAACACTTATTTCATTGGAGAAAAAGGACATCCAAATATCGTAATAAATGAATAAAAAAATCATTACACTCCTCGTAATTTTTACCATGCTTTTTTGGGCAGTCAATTTTCATATGGCTAAAATTGCCTTGGAGTACTACTCCCCTATGGCTGTTGCTGCCATTCGATTTTTCTTTGGAGTACTAATACTTTTCCCAATCATGTGGGTTCAATATAAATCACCTAAACTTCCTACAAAGTTTTCCAAGACAGATTGGTGGAATATTTTTTTAACGGGTTTCTTTGGTTTCTTTCTCACCATCTATTTTTTCAACAAAGGACTTACCACGACGAGTGCGATCAATAGTTCTTTGATTATTGCAACAAGTACGATTCTTACTGCCATCTT
This sequence comes from uncultured Saprospiraceae bacterium, assembly GCA_937981555.1. Lineage (GTDB taxonomy): Bacteria > Bacteroidota > Bacteroidia > Chitinophagales > Saprospiraceae > CAJQQY01. The sequence goes on along the minus strand of CALJOK010000043.1, from coordinate 12,578 downwards.
AGCTTTTTTATGGATGGGAAAAAAATTAGTTAAACTTCAATGGTTAGCCATTTTGATTAGTTTTTTGGGTGTGGCGATTATTTTAGTCAAAGGTAATTTGGCTCAATTACTCGATTTAAAAATTGCAGAAGGAGACTTTTATATTTTGATGATGGCAATTGTTTTTTCACTTTCTCAAGTAATTATTGAAAAGAATTTATCGCACGTGGATTCAATTGTGACAACTTCGTTTGCCTCTTTGATTGCTTTGGTTCTATTTATATTAAGCTCCCTGCCTGAATTAATTTCAACAGAAGTTCCAACAGATTTTGCATTTTGGGGAAGTATCTTATTTATGGGAATTTTAGGTACTGGTGTCGCTTATGCTTTCTTTTATAAAGGTGTGGTAGTTTTGGGTGCAACTAAATCTTCTTTGTATATGAATTTGATTCCACTTTTTACAGTTCTGACTGCTTTTCCTTTTGGGGAAATAGTTACTCCAATTCAGCTGGTTGGAGGAGGAGTTATTATTTTTGGATTATTAATATTTGGATGGTCAAGGAGGAAGAAGACCGCTTTGCTGTCAGAAGACAGATCGATCGTTCCACTCCCTGTCAGAGGACAGACTGACGATATGAATTGATAAATTGCTAATTAATAAATATTGTAATTCAAAATTTGAATCCCTCAAAAAAAGCTCAGGAATAATATTCCTGAGCTTTTTTTAATTACCAACCTTCTGGTTTATCTGTCTTTTAAAAAGATTAGTTAAAATTACCAAATGGATTATCCTCACCATCCTCGTCATCATCAAACATACTCGCCAATGGATCAGTAAAGGACATTCTCGATTCCAAGTAATCTTTACTCAAAATATTAAACGCAGCTAAACCATGTAAAACCAATTCCATGTAGGTATAAAGATCCTCTTTGGGCAAACCAAATTGCTCCACGAATTTTTTCAATCCGGCTACTTTTTCTATTTCTTTTTTAAATTCTTTTTCTCCCATATCATTTAGAAAGTCCACTTCATTCCCTCCTGAAAACCAAGCTCGAATAGTGCCATAAGGATCAGTCGTTTGACCCTTTTTTAATGTCTCTGGATTAGGAAAAGTAACCACAAATTCATCTTTGATCGCAGCAGACATTAATTTCATTGCTACATTATATGGCCCTTCTTGTTCGCCTTCATAAACCAATTCCACCTTTCCTGTAATCGCCGGCACCACGCCCCAAAAATCAGATATTCGTACCCTAGTTTTTTTATCATTATTAATCAACATCCGTCGCTCGGCAGTACTCACTAAATTTTCGTAACCTGAAATACTCAATCGAGCAGAGACTCCACTTTTCTCATCAATGTATTCACTTTCCCGAGCTTTAAATGAAATTCTTTCCATCAACATTTTCATCATTTCAGGTACTTCAATTTTTTTCTCTTGCTCTTCTGCTAGGTTAGCTTCTTGACTGGTAATCGTTCGAGCAATTTCCATTGTCTTTGGATAGTGCGTCAAAATTTGACTTTCAATTCTATCTTTCAACGGTGTGATAATACTTCCTCGATTAGTATAATCTTCTGGATTGGCAGTAAAAACAAATTGCACTTCCAAAGGTAATCTCAACTTAAATCCTCGAATCTGCATATCCCCTTCTTGCAAAATATTAAATAACGAAACTTGAATTCGCGCTTGCAAATCAGGCAACTCATTGATCACGAAAATACATCGGTGCGAACGTGGAATCAATCCAAAATGAATTACTCGCTCGTCTGAATAAGGTAATTTCAACGTCGCTGCTTTAATTGGATCAACATCACCGACCAAATCAGCAATACTTACATCTGGCGTTGCTAATTTTTCCACATATCTATCTTCTCTGTGCAACCACTCGATCGGAGTATCATCTCCTTTTTCGGCAATAAGATTAAAAGCAAATCTTGAAATTGGCGCCAATGGATCATCATTCAATTCACTTCCCGCCACAACAGGTACATATTCATCGAGCAATTTTACCATCAACCGAGCCAATCGAGTTTTCGCTTGACCTCTCAATCCTAGCAATAAAATATTATGTTTGGATAAAATTGCTCTTTCCAAATCTGGCAAAACAGTATCCTCAAACCCAAGGATCCCTTCAAAAATGGTATCTTTCTTTTGCAATTTTTTAATCAAGTTAGCTCTCAATTCTTCCTTGATTGATTTAGGTTGGTATTTAGTCGCCTTAAGTTCTCCTAATGTTTTTGCTTGCTTCATTCTATGTAAAATGTTTACGGATTTATCTTTTATAAAAAATTATGATCAGGTAAAAGTACATAACAATGAGAAAAGGAGATTGTTTTTATTAAAGAAAAAAACATAGTATTTATGATTGGAAAAAACTATTAAGTGTTACGATCAATCTTTATTAAACTTTTCAAAGTCTGATACAAATGAGTCTTAAATATGCTATTCATGATTGACCTTATCAATCCAAAGCATATCTCCTCACCACCATTTTTGGATTAATCCTATCTTCTTGCCCAAGTACATAAGCAAAATCGTCATCAACACCCACTATTTTATTAAAATAAAGCTCATCTGGGATAGAAGCAACTTTAACAAGTTGAAGTCCAACATCAATCATTTCAAATTCATAAATATCATTTTTTGCATAGAAAAAAACGGTTTCATTTGATTTGGAAGACAACACCTCTAACTTAATTTGCCAATCAAAATCAAAGTTTATTTTTTCTTTTAAAAATTCATTTCTTGCATCAAAACTTAAAAACTCTTGATTCACATAATCAACCAGATATAATTTTCCTTCATAAAAAAAATCCAACACATGAATCGGCCTAGATTGAACATTTAAAAAATTAGATACCATCTGCTGAAGGGCATTACTAACTATTAATCGAGTAAGATCACCATCCCATGTCCCATCCGCTACGATGTTAACTGGTTCAGATCCATACGCATAGTTTATACTATTTTCATCTGGGTAAGCGATAGCTTGGTTATAAGCGCCTATGATTTTATAATAACTAGTTCTAGCTAATTTTGCAGCTTGCTCATCAATGATTCTTGCAATAGTTTTTCGTTCTCCTTTATTCCAAATTCGAACATATCTTTTCATTTTATTATGTCTCGATAAAGATTTGAAAATCACATTAGAATCATAAAATGCGATACATGGTTTCAACTTTTCGTTAAATTCGGAAATAGGCATTTCTGTTTCTACTTTTATTTCTTCCTCTATTTTCAGTTGAAAGCAACTCACCTTAGCCATCACATATAAACTCCCAAAACAACTAATATCAAAAGAATTAATTTTCTTCATTTTTTGTTTTTCCAAAAACATCCCCTCTTTATCATATCTAAATAAATATCGCTTTCCCTTTTCAATAGCTATCAAAAAAAAAGATCCTTCGAACAGAACCATATCTAAGATCGTCCAGTTATTTTTTTTAAATAAATTTAGTTCCCTCTTTTCGGTTACGATAACCTCAGGAGCTTCGTTGATTTTCTTTTTTAAGGAAAAGTCGAATGTTAAACTGTTGGGTGAATTATTTGAAATAGTCGTATCTAAAACTTCATAACCCAAATACGAAATAAAAAAATGATACGATTTTAATCGCACATCGAGTTCATAAAAATATTCGCCATTTTCATTTACTACATCATATAAACTGTCTTGTAATGTGATTAATGCACCTTGCGCATTTTCTCCCCCATCCAATAAAACACGACCTTGGATTGTAGTTTTTTGAGCAATTAAAGTGGAACTATTAAAAAGGATAAAAAATAGAAATAATGCAAAAGTGTTTAATTTTTGTAGCTTCATATTTGTACTATTTTGAGGCAAAAAAAATCTCTAATAAAACAATCTTTATTCTAATCCTTCAAATACTCTCGAATATAACCCGTCGCTAATTCTGCATGTGTATGCAAAATCCAATGGTCTGCATTTTCAACTTCTTTGACAACCAAATCATCACAAAATTCAACAATGGATTTTCGAACTTCGGGTAACAAAGCAGTATCATTCATACCCCAAATTAATAAGTGTGGAACGGTCACTCTAAAGTTATCTCTTGATGCTCCATATAAAGGAGCTTCAGGTAAAGGTTGGCCTATCACAGGAACTATTACCGGAGATGATTTATACCAGTTGAACATGGCTTGCAATCTTTCTCCTCCATCCCAAGCATCACGAAACCTTTGTTTGACTTCTTCCGTCATCCAGTTGGCAGTATTGTGTCCCGTAATTACTTCGAAGGAATTTTTAAAATCATCTGCTGCTGCCTTCAGTCCTGCACCCTCTTCTCTTAGATTATGAAAATACTGGCTAGCCACCGCTTGTGCTGGGTCGTCAATTAATGCTTCTTGAAGACAAATTGGATGAGCACCATTTACAATAATAAATTTATTAATCACCTCTGGAAATTTAAAAACCAAAGCATATGCGACCGATGCACCAAAATCATGTCCAGCTAAATTAAATTTGCGAGAACCAAAAAACAAGTTGGCTAAAGTCATCATGTCAGCTACCAACGTCTTGGCTGTATAATTTTCACTACCCTTAGGTGCATCACTTTTATTGCAACCTCGTTGGTCAGGCACCACCATAAAATATTCATCTCCCAATTCTTTCATCACCATTTCCCAACTAATCCAAAATTCTGGAAAGCCGTGAAGACACAATATTGGTTTGCGGTCATCTTGAATCGGTGAACCTTGGTAAGCTGAACCATTATGAATAACATGAAGGGTAATTCCATTGCAAGGAATAAATTCTGATATAAAACCAGCGGGTAAATTTTCTTGTTTTTTCATTATCTCGAATAGTATTATTTATTGAATTCTTTTTTTACTTAACTAAATACAAAAGGCTTTATGTATTTACAACTTAAGGATTAATTGTATTTTCGATTCTAAGAATCAGTTGGTTAATATACTTTTCCTTCTTCTTTATATCCTTTACTTCCGCTTCGTAAGTATTTATATTATTCAAGTTGGGAAATGTAATAACTCTTTTTGCTAAATAATAGTAGAAGCCCTTGTCCAACTCTCCATAGTTCATCCCATCATTACCAACCCAAAAAATAGTATCATCAGCGTTGAAATGATTCAGGTATAATATCTCTGGAGAATCCAATACCCCCTGCCCTATTGGTTTTGAATTAGGTAAACAACTGATTACCAATATGATAATAAGCAATAAAAAATAGTATTTCATTTGATATGGTAAAGTGTGACACAAACGATAATTAGATTAATCATGATCTTTCATTTTTTTCTTTCAAGAGCTTAATCAAACTGACTATCTTAGTTTTTGATTTTATGCTAATTGTTATTTTATCATCACCATTATTAAGTGTTTCTAATTTTAATAACTCTAGTAAATTAAAAAATAATTCTTTTTCGGCTGTTGTAAGATTTACACCTTCCCAATCATTAACTTGATCCAAGGTATGATTCCAATTAATGATCCAACTCGAATTTATTTGATCTCCAATCTGTTCAAGTTTAGCAATAATGTTTTTTCTGATTATTGAAACAAATCGATTTTGTCCTGACGAATCAGAAATTTCAATTAGAGTTTCTTTTCCCTCTTGTTTAAATAATTCATACCATTCAAGATCCATTTCTTTCGCTGCCAATTTTAATTGTTGCTCTAATCCTTGACTAGGAATTTTGATATTATATTTACGCTCAATTCTCCTTGATAAGGATTGAATAAAAGTACACTTACCATTTGATCCCATTTGATATGCAGACAAAAATTTACCTATCCCATCATAACCACAATCTACATGTGAACCGGTGTACATACCCGCTCGCTTAATAAATGCAAAAATGAATTCTAAATCATAATCTCTCATTACTTTTTTTTCTCTTGAGACAGTATCGCACAACAAAGAAAGTAGTTGACTCTATTATTCCCCTACCCTTTTCTATCATTCCACTTTGCTAAAATATCTTTTTCTCTTTTCATAAATGATCCCTCACCTGTTAATATATTGTCTCGTCTTTCTTGAGTAACAGCATCTGAATTCCACCACTCCTTAGTCGCCATAACTGTTTCGGATAATGTTCTAAATTGGAGACCGGCCGCTATGGCTTTGCTATTTTCACTTTGAGACATCCCAGCATATTGTGGCAATTGAATAACCCATGGTTGAATACCGATAATTTCATTTTCTTTTAAGAAAGTAAGATCATCAATCTGTATATAATTGACTGGCGAATTATAGCTAGCATGAATTCCATGAACAAAGGCATTGGTCGTCATATCAAAACCTGGACCTGAACCATTGTAGATACCTGTTGTTTTATTTTCGAGTAATCTTATCATCCATTCAGCCAGATCTCTAACATCAATATACTGTATGACTTCATCCTTTTTCCCAGGAATAATTATGTCTCCCCCTTTTTCTAATCTAGCCAACCAATAAGGAAAGCGATCGGTACGATCACCAGGTCCAACTATTAAAGCTGGTCTCACGATAATAGATTTCTCTTTTCCAAAAGCATTAATAGTAGCTAATTCTGATGTAGCTTTCATTACTCCATATTCATAGACTGGTTTATCTTCCTCAGGTGTTCCTTCGGGTACAGCTGTAACCAAAGGTCGACTTTCTGAAAAATCCTTCCCCGTATAAGGATAATAAACACTAATAGAAGAGGTGTACATATACAAATCAACTTGATCTTTTAATAGTTGAGCGGTGTCTTCCGTCCATTTGGTTTTGCGACCAGAGTTGTCTATAACTACATCCCATTTTCTATTTTTTAAAGCTTCCAAATTATCCTCTCTGTCTCCCACCAATTTTTCAACTTTAGAAAAAAGTTCTTGATGAATTTTAGGGATCGTTTTTCCTCTAGTAAAAATAGATACTTCATGCCCTCTTTCTAAAGCATAGGCAATTTGATGTGGCCCTAAAAAACTAGTACCTCCAAGAATTAGAATTTTTAATTTCTTTTCATCCTCTTTTGCATCAAAGAAGCTTTGTATTGGTTCGGAATTTATGATAGGTGTTAATCCTAAAGCCAAACTTATTTCTAGAAATTCTCGTCTACTTTTTTTCATATGATTAACTTAAAATGTTAAGTAAATTAAATCCATCTCTGAAAGATACCCAAAAAAATTAATATCTTAATCCTCTTCATATTTTATTTTTGACTTGTAAATGTATTGTTATTAGAAAAGCTTTTGGAAGAAAAGTATCTACCTCTATAAGCTAATCGTCGTCTTTTCATTTGGAAAAGGGACATAATTTAAATACAACAGAAGCGCTTTTTACAAGTAATTCTATTATTATTTTGATTTTAAAGTCCTTTTAAAATTTGATAAATGGACAAGTAATACGACTTTTGTTCCCGATGACAAAATTTAAATTTATACTATTATCATTCTTTAGTTTTCTAGCAAATATTGCTTTTGCCAATCCAGACTCTATTCAACAAAAAATAGATTACTATATCTCGACAGCTGAATTTGATTCAGCCAAAATTTATATTCAAACAAAGTTAAATGATATAAATCAAGCGAAAAATATCGGTTCACTTAATTACCAATTAGTAAAGGTTCTTTTTATTCAATCAAATTATAATGAAGCTTTAAAGCAAGCATTTAATTCACTTGACCAAATAGATGATAAACAGCTAAGTGTAAAATTTAATTTTATAATTGGTTGTATTTACTCTGCCATTAAAGACTATGGCAAATCTATTGAATATTTCGATCTAGTAGCCAAAGGTAGTAAAGACTCCTCTTTGTTGGTAAAAACGCATTTGCTAGCTTCTGAACTTCATTTAGAATTAAACGATTCTACGAATGCTCGGAAATCACTAACTGCAGCTTACAACATTACGTCGCTTTCAAATTCAGATGATCCTCTTAAAAATCATGTTTCCATACAGTACAATTTTTTCAGTCAAAACTATGAGCTTTGCAAACAACAAAATTTGAAAATAATCCAAGACACTTCTAGTTTCTTAAATACTAAAAGTTATGCCTTCTCGATGATAGGAGATTGTTTGATTAAACAAGATTCTCTGTTAGAAGCAACTAAATATTTGGAAGATTTTCTAAAGCTTACTTTTAAAACAAATGACCCAGAGCAAGTTAAAATTGCAGCGAAAAAACTAATTGACGTTTATGAAAAACTAGGCATTCAGGAAAAGGCAAATACTTATCATAAAATCTATAATGAAGCGGTAAGCGATTCTTTGAGTTTCTCCATTGAAAAATATAGAGACTTATACAATGTTGAAAAAGAAAGAGAATTAAATATTGCTAAAACTAAAAATTCAAGAAATTATCTATTGATTGGTTTGAGTTTTCTTTTGGTATTTTCATTTGGTATTTATTATTTTTTCAAAAAGAAAAATTTAAAAAATGAGTCATTGGATATTCTTAAAAAAGCTCCAGCCAAAAAAATTGTAATAAGTGATTTTGAAATTGAAAAAATAAAAAAAGCCATCCATCTGCTGACCAGCGAACAATTATTTTTAACTCCCAAAATTACGAGAAAGTCGTTTTGTATTAATCATAAAATAAAATCTGAACGATATCTAAGTCATTATATCAATACCGAATACAAAAAATCATTCTCCATTTTTGTTAATGATTTGAGAATCGAATATGCTTATAATCGTATTCAAAATGACAGTAAATTTCGAAACTATAGAATTGAAGAAATAGCCAAAGAAAGTGGTTTTGGGTCTAAAAAAAGTTTTGAAAGAGTATTCTTAGCGAAATACAATGAAACACCTTACAAAGTCATCTTGCGAATAACCGACTGATTATCAACTCTTTACAGGAAGTCAATTCGCGAAATGACGCAACAAGTCAACTAATCACTCCCCTTAATTAGTGTTCTGCATAGTTATTCATCCTACCTTTGAATTTTATAATTTAAACGTAAACGTATGAAAAAGATAACTTTATTTACTGCTCTAATTATTTGTTTTTCAGGATCTGTACAGGCTCAACTACTAAAGAAATTAGGAAAGAGAATTAGCAGAGCTGCAGAAAAAACGGTGGAGCGAAAAGCAGAACAAAAAACTAAGAAAGAGACTGAGAAAGTTTTCGATTCTACATTTAACAAAAAGAAAAAAAACAAAAGAGAAACGGGAGTCCCTGGTCTATCAAAAGCAATCCCTGCTGAAAGTTATGTATTTAATCATAGAGTGGAAATACAAATGAAATCTGGAAAAGAGGTGATTGATGTTGATTATTTCCTACCAATTTCTGGTAACTTTTTATGTGTTCAAATTAAGGATAAGAAAATTAAGGAAGATCATTTTACTGTTTTTGATATTGACAAAGAAGCCATGTTTACCTTCATGGAAAGTGAAGGTAAGAAAATGAAGATGGCAATAGATTTTAAACTAGATGAAACTATTGACGATACTTCAAACAAAACCTCTTTTGATATTAAAGCTACAGGAAATACTAAAAACATAATAGGCTACAACTGCAAAGAATATAAAGTAACAGGAGAAGACATAACTGCTACTATCTGGGTAACCAAAGAGGTGGACATTCGTTTTCCAAGTACTTTTTATAACGTAAAACAAAACAAAAACAATAATCAGGAATGGATGAAGGATTTAGATGGATGGGCTATGGAAATGATCATGATAGATACCTCCAAAAGAAAATCACATACCATCATTATGAATTGCTTATCGATTGAAAAATCAAATTTTAAAATTAATTCAACTGATTATCAAAATATTGGAAGTCATTAATAAAACTAGCAAGTTCTATTTTTATAGTAAAAAATTCACAACATGAAATTTATTTTTTCTTTTTTATTCGCATGCATTTCTTGTATTGCTATAGCTCAAGAACGTACTATATGTCCCGATGTAGCAGGTGCCATTAATCATCCTTTATTGGAAAAATATAAGAACAGTTGTATTGTTGCCTATTCAGAATCTAAGTTCAATGCAGTAACTTTTCCCCTATCAAAAATAACTTCACTAGAAGGTGCCTCTAAAGAAATAACTGAAGAAGGAAAAATCATCAATTTAATTTATGGTATCGAAAATAATGAAAGAGCAACGGTACTTGAAGTACAAAGAAATTACGAACAAGCCTTAAAAAATGGAAATTTTGAAATACTATATTCTGCTTTTGGTCAAAAGAAAATAGGTGGACATTACAAGATTCAAGATGTTTACGAAACCTTCGGTGATGGAAAAGTAATTGCAGAATATCAATATTTGAAACCTAAAAGTTACTTTAGATTTTCAATGTCATCTCATAACAACAATATAGATAAAGATAATGCCTATTTTGTAGCTAAGGGAAAACGTGGTGGTAAAATATATACAATAGCCATATTCATTCATTTCAATAGAACCTCATGGGAAGGATTAAAAGATAATATTTTTGTCCTGTCTCAAATCGTAGAGAAAGAAGATATGGAAACAGGACAGGTTACGACAGCATCCATTGAGGAGAAAATTAAAAATGAAGGTAAAGAGGTCTTTCATAATATTCTATTCGATTTTGGTAGCGATAACCTTACTCAAGACTCCTACGTAATCATTGAAACCTTATCAAAATATTTAAAAGTTAATCCAACCCAAAAGTATTATATCGTCGGTCATACCGATAATGTGGGCTCTTTAGCTACCAACCAAACGCTTTCTCAGAGAAGAGCTAAAGCAGTTTTAAAAGCATTAACCACTCAATATAAAATTCCACTTGTTCAGGTTTCAGCACATGGGGTTGGACAATTATCACCGCTTTCAATAAATACAACAGAGGAAGGTAGAGCACTTAACAGACGAGTAGAAATAGTTTTAAAATAAGGCGTATATTCAACTATATTAAGTGTACACCAGCGTATAATTTTAGTACAATATACATACCGTAAGGCAGCTGCTAACTTTTGGTTAGCAGCTGCCTTTACTAATTTGACTTTTCATCTTTCTGATATATTTAGGTATCATTATTTTAGGAAGAGACCTCCACCAAAACGAAAAAACCCTTCCTCCTCTAATGAGTTGGAAAGGTTTTTTTATTTCAGTATTAGGGCAAAATATTATTTTGCTACCATTTCAACTTTTGCTTTAACTGCTGATTTCTTAACAGAAGTCATTGTAGTTTTGCATGCTTTTTGAACATCCCATCTAGAGCTAGTTGCTACAACTTGACCGTTTCGAGCCACGATGTTAAAATGGTGTTTACCATTCTTTGCAACTTTAGCATCAAAACGTTCAGGCACTTGACTGTTCTTTCGTACAGATTCGATGCCATTGATGCAAGTTCTTTTTGTAGAATAACCTTGGCTTTTCATTACGATATCGCCTTTGTTATTTCTTAATCGGAAATAGTGTTTTTTGTCTTTTGGACTTTGAAAAACTTCAAATTTCATAGTGTAAATAAAATTTAATTATAAAATAAATAATTATGGAATGCGTAATAAATTACTAGCAAACCATTTACATATTTATTTATTACAAATATGATACCATTTCGTATTGGTTTACTGTATTCTTCAATCCAATGGTTTCCAAAAATTTTAATACACTAAGTGCAGAAGCGTCAATATTATTAGATCTTATGGAAGAATGAAGAGTAGAAATATGTGAAAATAAAAACTTACCAACACCTTGACTACGAAATTCAGGAAGGACACCAAATTGAGGAATATCCCCATTTTTATTTTTTACAATTGCATATGCAATCAGTTTATTTTTATTTTCAACTCCCCAAAAAGAGTAAAGTTCCTCACATGTTTTGATCGCCTCATTATTATTTTCCCAAGCTGGTTCAAAATCATAAAAGGATTTGAAGGACTCCCATTTTGGATTTTTTATTTCTTTAATAACTAAGCCTTGAGCCAATTTTGTGGAGTCAATCTTTATTTCACCTCCAAAACAATGGAAACCTCTTCTGATTTTTAATCCTGCTTTTTCATAAACATGGATCGCTTTAATATTTTCTTGAATCACCTCTAATGCAAGTGATTGAATCCCATTTTCGATAAACTTAGATTTTAAAGATTGATACATCTTTTCAGTCAATCCATTTCCTCGATGAGTTGGAATAACTCCAGTTCCAGAATTGAAAGCAGTCTTTAGACCATTCCAATCTCGAACTCCATTGACGATAAATCCTACCAATTTACCTTCATCCATAACTCCTGAGGATAATGAAAAATCAATTCCTGCTCCCTTCCAACGCTCTTCGAGATAGGATTCAGTTGCACTAAATTTCACAAAATAATCTGAGAAAGCTTGATTGAAGCAGACCGTTAAATCTGAAATAGGAATTTTATCAAGGGTGATAACCTCCATCATTTATTAAATTTTAGGGGAAATAATATTTTAATTTTATTAGCTTATAGGTAAACAACTATAAGGCAAAAAAAAGTCATCATCGATCATTGCTGAATTGATGATGACTTTTTTACCTGTCATAAATATAATAAAAATTATCTCTTTGGTGCGTTTTTCTGTTGATCCCTTTTGATTATTTCATCCATCACTTCGTCTAATTGATCTGCTCCAATTCCTTTCATAATGATCTCTTTATCTTTATTTAAAATAAACATAGAAGGTGTTGATCTCACATTGTAATAAATTTGTGCTCGA
>CALJOK010000042.1 GCA_937981555.1 uncultured Saprospiraceae bacterium | reverse complement strand
ATGGACAGCAACTGATGCATGTGGAAATGAGATTTCACAATCTCAAATCATCACAGTTGAAGATACACAAGACCCAATTCTTGCAGGAATTCCTGCAGATGTAACGGTTGATTGTAATCTAGTTCCAGCACCAGCAACACCGATTGCAAATGATAATTGTGATACGGATGTTGATATAGATTTCAGCGAGACTTCAGTAGTTGATGGATGTGGATTTATTATTACTCGAACATGGACTGCAACAGATAATTGTGGAAACACAGTTGTTGTTTCACAAACGATAACTGTTGGTGGAGATGAGCCAGTTTTCTCTAGCCTTCCTGCTGACCTTACCGTTGAATGTAATAATGTTCCAACAGCAACTACTTTGACTGCTCAATCAAATTGTGCAGGAACAGTTCAAGTGGATTTTGTAGAAAACATAATTCCAGGAGCTTGTGAAAATAGTTACACGATAGAAAGAACTTGGTCAATTGATGCAAGTTCAGCATGTGGAACTACTATTTCTCATACTCAGACAGTTACAGTAGAAGATACACAGTCACCAATTTTAGCGGGAGTTCCTGCGAATGTAAATGTTGGTTGTGGAAATGTACCAACACCTGCTCAACCAGTTGCAACAGATAATTGTGATACAGATGTGGACATCATTTATAATGAAGTTCAAACACCTTTATCATGTGGATATGAATTAGTTCGAACATGGACAGCAACAGATAATTGTGGAAATGAAACTTCTGCTTCACAAACTATTATCGTTGAAGATACAGAAGACCCAGTTTTGATAGGAGTACCTGCTGACGAAACGGCAAACTGCGATAACATTCCTCTAGTAGCTGCAAATGTTACAGTAACGGATAATTGCACAACAACTATTTCAATTGATTTTGCAGAAACGACAACTCCATTAGCTTGTGGTTATATTTTAACACGAACATGGACTGCAACGGATGATTGTGGAAATACAGTTTCTGCTTCGCAAAATATTACAGTAGGAGACAACACGCCTCCAACTTTGATTGATGTTCCTGCGAATACTACAGTTGAATGTTCTTCTATTCCAGGAGCACCTTATGTTGGAGCGTCAGATAATTGTGATTTCGATGTGGAAGCAATTTTAACGGAAGTTGAAACTCCATTAGCTTGTGGATATTTAATTACTAGAACATGGACAGCAATTGATGAGTGTGGAAATGAAATAACTGGGACTCAAGAAGTAACAGTTACTGACTCAGAAGTTCCATCACTTTGGGAAATCCCTGCTGACTTAACTGTTGAGTGTGGAAATATTCCAGCGATTGACCAAGGAGTTGGAGTGTTAGATAATTGTGATCCGAGTGCAACTTTAGATTTTGTAGAAAGTTATATCGCAGGAGATTGCGCTGATAATTATACGATCGTTCGAACATGGACTGCGTCAGATAATTGTGGAAATACAATTTCTGATTCGCAATACATTACTGTTGAAGATACTCAATCACCAGTCTTGGCAGGTATTCCAACTGACTTAACAGTTGATTGTAACAATGTACCTACGGTAGCTCAGCCAGTTGCAACTGATAATTGTGATACAGATGTTGATGTTACTTTTGATGAAGTTTCAGTAGCAGATGGATGTGGATATATTTTGACGCGAACATGGACAGCAACTGATAATTGTGGAAATGCGACTGAAGCATCACAAACGATTACTGTATCAACTGATGCACCGATCTTTTCAACTACACCAGCTGATGTTACTGTTGAATGTAATAATATTCCAGTAGCAGGAACTGTAACTGCGCAGTCTGATTGCGCAGGAACAACTCAAGTTGATTTTGTAGAAAACATCATCGCTGGAAGTTGTGAAAATAATTACACGATAGAAAGAACATGGAGTGTAGCTAGTGGATGTGGAAATGGAATTTCTCATACTCAATTGATTACAGTTGAAGATACACAGTCTCCAATTTTGGCAGGAGTTCCTGCTAACTTAAATGTGGCTTGTGGAAATGTTCCAGCACCTGCTAATCCAGTAGCGACAGATAATTGTGATACGGATGTAGATATTTCATTCAATGAAATTGAAAATCCATTAGCATGTGGTTATGAATTAGTTCGAACATGGACAGCAACTGATAATTGTGGAAACGAAACTTTTGCGTCACAAACGATTACAGTTGAAGATACAGAAGATCCAATTTTGATAGGAGTACCTACTGACGAAACGGTGAATTGTGGAACTGTTCCAAATCCAGCAACGGTAACTGCAACTGATAATTGCGATGATGAAGTAGAGGTTTCTTTCTCTGAAACTTCAGCTGTTGATGGTTGTCAAACAATCATTACTCGAACATGGACAGCAATTGATGATTGTGGAAATGAAGTTTCTGAAAGTCAAGCGATCACAGTTAATGCTGATCCAGCGACACTTTCAGCAATGCCTGCTGATATTACAGTTGAATGTTCTAACATTCCAGTTGCAGCTGATATTTCTGCTTTCGATGGTTGTACAGGAAATCCAATAGTAGTGGATTTTGTAGAAAACATTATTACAGGAGATTGTGAAAATGCATATACAATAGAGAGAACATGGAGTGTAGGAAGTGGATGTGGTAATGGAGTTTCTCATACTCAATTGGTAACAGTTGAAGATACAACTAATCCAACTTTGATTGGAGTACCTGCTGATGTGAATGTAGATTGCGGAATGATTCCAACGGCTCCAATCGTAACAGGAACAGATAACTGTGATACAGATGTTGACATTACATTTAATGAAGTGGAAACTCCTGCTTCATGTGGTTACATCTTGACTCGAACATGGACAGCGACAGATAATTGTGGAAACTCAGCTTCTGCTACGCAAACTATTAACGTAGGAGATGATACTCCTCCAGTAGTTGCAGGTGTACCTGCTAACTTAACTGTTGAGTGTAACGATATTCCAGCGGTTGCAAATAATCCAATAGCTACAGACAATTGCGATGCAGATGTGGAAATTTCATTTAGTGAAACGAACACGCCAGGTGCATGTGCAGATTCTTACACATTGACTCGAACATGGACTGCAACTGATGATTGTGGAAACACGACAGAAGCAGTTCAAACAATCTTTGTTCAAGATATTACAGATCCAACTTTGATTGGAGTACCAAATAACTTGACCATTGATTTGACTTTAGGACAAACTATTCCAACTGCTCCAATTATTGTTGGAACAGATAATTGTGATACAGATGTAGACATTACATTTGAAGAAAATCAAACAGGAAGTGGTTGTTCTTATACACTAGAAAGAACTTGGACTGCGACAGACGATTGTGGAAATACAATTTCTGCTACGCAAACAATTGAAGTGATCGGAGGATTAAATGTTACGGAAACTCATGCTAATGCATCTTGTGGTGAAAACAATGGAAGCATTGATTTGACTGTATCAAGTGGAGTTGCACCAATTACATTTGTTTGGTCAAATGGAACAGGTAACATCGAAGATCAATCTGGTCTTGCTCCAGGAATTTATGAAGTAACAGTTACTGACGGAACTGGATGTGCTGCTAACTTATCAATAGAGATTTTAGGAACAGGTGCATTGCAAGCTGATATTTCAGCAACTGCTGTAAATTGTTTCGAAGGAAATGATGGAGGTATTAATGTTACGATGGTGAGTGGTTTAGCTCCATTCACATACGATTGGACAGGTGGAATTGGAAATATTTCAAATCCAACTAACTTAACAGCAGGTTCTTATAATGTAACGATTACTGATGCAAGTGGATGTTCAGTCTCAACAGGTGCGAATGTTAATCAACCACAAGAATTGTTAGTAACAATTGATTCTGATGGTGGAGGATGTGCAGGTGGAGCTGGTTCAGCAACTGCAAATGTTGATGGAGGAACAATGCCTTACCAGTATGCTTGGTCTAATGGTCAGACAACATCAACGATCAGTAATTTAGATGAAGGAACTTATACCGTAGTTATTACAGATAATAATGGTTGTACCATTGAAGATGAAGTAATAATTTCTTCAAGTTCTAACTTAATCGTTTCGATTGATAAAACTGATGTAAGTTGTTACTTAGATACAGATGGAACGGCAACAGCAAGTGTTGTTGGTGGACAACCTAATTATACTTACTTATGGAGTAATGGCGAAACAAATGCCATGATCATCAACTTAGAAGCTGGAAGTTACACGGTAACAATTACTGATGGAGCTGGATGTATAGGTACTCAAACTATCCAAATCATCTCTCCTCCAGAATTACAATTGACTACTGTTTCGACAGAAGTAACTCCAATCGGAAATGATGGAACGGCAACGGTAACTCCTACAGGAGGAACACTTCCTTACCAATATGTTTGGAGTAATGGTCAAATGACTCAAACTGCAACGGGACTATCAGTAGGTAATTATTCTGTAACGGTGGTTGATGGTAATGGATGTTTTGCAACAGATCAAGTAGATGTAAATGCTTCGACTCCAACAGGAGATGTAAATATCGGAGATTACGTTTGGTTTGATACGAACCGAAATGGAATTCAAGATACTGACGAAGTAGGATTCAATAATGTGATGGTGAAGTTATTGACAGCAGGTCAAGATGGAATCTTCGGAACATTAGATGATGAAATCGTTGCTACTGAAACGACATCTAATAATCCATCGAATACAGCTGCAGGTTACTACTTATTTGAAAATGTAGTAGCAGGAACTTACCAAATTGAATTCATGCTAAGTAGTTTACCAAATGATTATATGATCACATTGGCGAACCAAGGAATGGATAACTATTTGGATAGTGACCCTAATCCATTGACAGGTAGAACATCAACATTTACTGTTGTATCAGGACAAGTGGATGACCTAAGTTTTGACGCAGGTGTTCATCCAGAATGTAACAATGTTACTACAGGTGGAGCAATCTTAACTACGCAAACTATTTGCGCAGGAGAAACTCCAGACTTATTAGTGAATAGTGTTTACCCAACAGGTGGTGGTGGTGATTTGGAATATATCTGGTTGATGAATACAACAGGAAGTCCATTCTCTAATACAGATCCTACTTGGACTCTAATCCAAGGTGCGACAAATGAATTCTATCAGCCTGGTCAGGTTTACTCGAATACATACTTTGTACGATGTGCAAGAAGATCAGGATGTACAGACTATACTGGAGAGAGTAACATTGTTTCGATTTTGGTAACTCCTTTACCTAGTATCGAAATAGAGCAAGCTCCATCAAGTCTTTGTTTAAGTGAATCAACAAGTTTCCAAGCAGCTTACGCAGGTGCAACCGCAACTTACTTATGGGATTTCGGAGCAGGTGCTTCAGTTCAAACTTCAACACAAAGAAATGTGTACAACTTGACTTACAGTTCTACTGGAACCAAGACCGTTACTTTGACAGTTGAAAATATGGGTTGTTCAATTTCAACAACTCACGAATTTGAAGTGACCGACTGCTTAAACGGTTTTGTATTCACGAGTTTCGCAGTACAACCTGAACCAAGTGGAACAGAAGTTTTACTAGATTGGACAACTCAGTACGAAGTAAATGAAAGTCGTTACTTCTTAGAGCATTCTAAGAATGGTGATGATTTCCAATCATTCGAAATGAGAAATGCTAATGGAAGTGCTCAAGAAATCAACAGTTACCAAGCTGTTCATGCTGAGCCATATTACGGAGTAAACTACTACCGAATCAAATATGTTGCTGCTAACGGTCAAACGACTTATACTAAGGTTGAAGTAGTTGTATTTGATAATGGTACTAGAGATATTCATGTATATCCAAATCCAGTTATTGATTACACTTACGTTGAATTCCTTACAGAATTAAGAGAGGACGCAACTATCGAAGTAGTAGATATTACAGGAAGAGTTCTTTCTACTCAAGTAGTATCAGATGGTTTTAGAACTTACAGAGTTAGTTTAGCAGATTTACCAGCAGGTTCTTACTTGATTTGGGTACGATATAATGACTACCGAAAAGATGTAGAACGGGTAATTAAGATTACAGAATAGTTTTTGGAATAATAGTTTAGTTAACAAATGAAGCGGTTGTCGAAGAGATTCGACAACCGTTTTTTTTTGCAATAAAAAAGCGATAACCCCAATCATCAAGGTTACCGCTTTTTACATATCCATTTATATAATCATCTTCTCATTTAGAATCGAAACAAAACATTTCCTTTCCCTAAAATCTTGTTCACTCGTTCCGAATTAATATTTGCTGTCAACTGAACCACCATCTCTCGATAAGGTGTATCGTTGGCTGGCGAATCAATCAAGTAAGCCATATCCAAATGCTTTTCTGCTAGGTCATAATTTTGCATCGCATGGAATTCCATGGCGAAACCATAAAAGACTAACGGTAATTTTTCACTAGCAGAAGCAAGGAATTTGGAGTCCGTTTGAGTTGTAATATGTGACACTAATTCAAGACTTCCCATTAGCTCATTCCCTTGAGAATCTATATATGTTAAATCATTTTGTAATTCTCCATTTTCCCAGAAACTAATCATTTGAGTACCATCAGCAAAAACATAGGTAGCCTCTTCAACCATTATTCCATCTTCCCAATTCCCCATTAATGTATCTCCACTTTCCCAAACAATTAACCCTTCTCCATTTCGAGTTCCGTTCTCGCTTTTTCCAATAAAACGACTACCATCTTTTCTAGTGAATTTCCCATTCCCATCAGCCAAACCATTTTTCCAATCACCTTCGTATATTTCGCCAGTCATCAATTTTATTTTTCCAAAACCATTCATTACATCGTTTTCAAACTCTCCAGTATATTCATGCCCTCCTGGGAAAGTGTAAATACCTTCTCCTTCTTTTATTCCATTAGACCATTCGCCTTCATAAAAACTTCGATCGTTATATTCCATGATACCAAGGCCTTCAGGATATCCACGAACGAATTCACCTTTATAAAATTCTCCGTTCGAGTAAGTGATTTTTCCCTCTCCATGAGGTTTTCCAAATTTAAAATCACCTACGTAGATAGTTCCATCTGCCCATTTTATTTTGCCAGAACAGTTCCGTTTTAGCAAGGGACAATCTGAATGAACTATAGCGGTAGAGTCATTTTCTAATGAAGATTGGTAAGTATAATTTTCGTTATTCGCAGGCCAATTATTAAAATTAGCAAACATCAAAATTGGTGAAAGGGCAGTCAAGCCAATTGCGATTAATTTTCTCATTAAGTGTTGTGTTTAGTAAAATATAAGATTTTGTAAAAAAAATGTTGGTAGGTTATGTTGAATGGTTTTGCTAGATAGCAATTGTTACTTTCTTAAATACAAAAATCAGGCAAGAGTGAACATTATTTTAAAAAAAGGAATTAAAATGTGACTACGTTAAGGTCTGTCCAAAGGTATTTATATTTTAAGTGCGATGGCCAATCCAACAAGTAGAGAAAGAAGAAATGAAAAGATTACTTTGCTAAATTCAATCAACCAATCGGTGAATTTCAAAAATTGTAAATTGACTGATGGGATAAGAAAACAAGAAGAATTGAAGTTTACTTTAAAAGCTGGTGAAATAAGAATGGTCAAACTTGGTACTAAATTTACGCTGTCGAATTCAGGCGGGAATGTATTGTTATTAAATCCTGATAAAGTAATAGTGCATCAAGTAAAATACACGAAATAAGAAGGAAATAAGGAAATAAGGAAGGATGGAAGATTAAATTTTGAAAAGAAATATACTTTTCTATTTCTCTTATTTTTTTAAATCTAGATTAACAGAGAAATTGCCGTTATTGGAAACAAATCCAATTACGGTTTTTCCTTTTGTCAAAGAATAAATAAAAAACATGAAACGCATCATGATTATCGGCTGTAGTGGTTCTGGAAAATCTACTTTTTCTAGAAAACTAAATGAGCTAACTCAAATTCCTCTCGTCCATTTAGATCAAAAATATTGGAAACCCAATTGGATAGAATCATCGAAAGAGGATTGGCGAAATACGATTTCGGAAATTGTAAAAGAAGATCAATGGATCATGGATGGAAATTATAGCGGTACTTGGGATCTCCGAATTCCACGAGCTGATACCATTATTTTTTTGGATCAACCCACTTATGTTTGCCTCTACCGAGTGACGAAAAGAATAATTGCCAACTATGGAAAAACTAGAGCAGATATGCCAGATGATTGTCCCGAGCGATTTGATTTACAATTTTATCATTATGTTTTGATCTATAATATGACCAGAAGAAAATCTAATTTGAAAAAATTAGAAGGCTGGAAGAAGGAAAAACAGATATTTATTTTCCGAAAAGAAAAAGATATAAAAGCATTTTTTGAAAATATAAAACGTTCATAATCAGTACTTTAATAGTAGTGCGTCCAACAATTCTTATCCATTTTTTTGATAACTAAAAATAAGGTGCTACTTTAACGTGCTGAATTTTAAGGATTCAAAGATTGCTTATTTATTTTTTACAAAAAATAATAGATGGCGTGCAAATCAATTAATTGAAACGTCATTTATTGGAGTGTGTATTTTCTACACAACGTTTAACCAAATTTATTTACATATGAAAAAAAGATTACTACTTCTAATGGCAGTTTTTCTATTGCCAATTTTCACTTTTGCACAAGAGACCGCCGAAAAAGGAATTGATCAAATGATTGATGAGGCATTCCAACCGGTCTCTGATTTCTTTTCCGCAATTATATTTTTCAATATTGGAGGAATCCCATTTGTATTGATGTTGTTGGTTTTTGCAGCGGCATTCTTTACGATAATGTTTGGCTTTATCAATATTAGAAAATTCGGAACAGCCATCAATGTGGTTCGTGGAAAATATGACCACATCGATCATCATAGTGTAGAACCAGGAGCACAAGTAAACGTTGCGGGCGGAGATATTGTCGATACGATTGGTGATGAATCAAAAGATGGAGAGGTGACTCACTTTCAAGCATTAGCAACAGCAGTCTCTGGAACAGTTGGAAATGGAAACATTGCGGGAGTTGCTTTGGCAATTGCGCTTGGTGGACCAGGAGCAACATTTTGGATGATACTCTGTGGACTTTTAGGAATGTCAACAAAATTTGTTGAATGTACATTAGGTGTTCAATATCGAGACATTGGACCAGATGGAACAGTTTACGGTGGACCAATGTACTACTTAAGTAAAGGATTAAAAGAAAGAGGATTTGAAACTTTAGGAAAAATAGGAGCAGTCTTGTTTGCTATTTTCTGTATTGGAGGATCATTTGGTGGTGGAAACGCTGCACAATCTAACCAAGCAACTATTGTATTAAAAGATTTGATGGGCTTAGAAAGTGCAAGTGCAGGTTTTGGAATTGGAGTTGTTTTAGCAATTCTAGTAGGTATCATTATTATTGGTGGAATCAAAAGAATTGCTTCTGTTACTGAGAAGGTTGTGCCATTGATGGCTGGTCTTTACATGGTAGCATGCTTGTATATTATTGGTTCAAATATCACCTTAGTTGATGATGCATTTGGACAAATCTTCTCTGAAGCATTCACTCCACGAGCGAGTGTCGGAGCAATGATCGGAGTATTATTAATTGGATTTAAAAGAGCTGCCTTTTCAAATGAAGCAGGTGCAGGTTCTGCATCAATTGCACACTCCGCTGTAAAAACAAAGTATTCTGCATCGGAAGGATTAGTTGCATTGTTAGAGCCATTTATTGATACAGTTGTTATTTGTACGATGACTGCTTTGGTAATTATCATTTTTAACTCAGGAGGAGCATTCGAATATGGTGGTGCTGATGGACAAGTTATGATTGATGGAGTTGCTTATGAAGGTGCTGGAATTACTTCTCAAGCATTTGCAGCTTATATTCCTTACTCTGATATATTCTTGACTATTGCAGTTGTTCTATTTGCGGTATCGACTATGATTTCATGGTCTTACTATGGATTACAATCTTGGAAATTTTTATTTGGAAGAGGAAAAGCTGCTGATATGCTTTACAAAATAATTTTCTGTTTGTTTATCGTTATTGGTGCTTCTGCAAATATGAGTTCGATCTGGGCATTCTCAGATGCAATGATTTTTGCAATGGTATTCCCGAATATGGTAGGATTATTCTTACTATATCCAGTTGTTAAAAAACAATTGGCTCGATACATGGAAGCGATTGAAAAAGGTTAAAAACTAAGTATAGATATATTAAAAAGGCACTTTTCATTAATTTGGAAAGTGCTTTTTTTGTGCCGTATTTCGAAGAAGGAGTTTCGGAGTAGTTCACCTTCCTAATCATAAAATATCACTGATTTGAGTGCAGTTACCAGTTTTTATAACAATACAATTACATTATCCTTCGATCGCGAAAATAAATCCAGTTTTCAAAGAATTAAAATTGATTTGAGAAAATGCATTAGTGAAAATTTATGACTTGCGAGAACTTTTATTTTTGGAAAACAGCAACCAGCAAGTGAATGGAAATTTTATAACAATAAAATTACAAGAGTTAAAAACGGGAGCTTATTTTTTAGAGAAAAATAATAGTAGGGTAGGAGGAGATTATCTAATATCGAACAAAGAATATCCAATCACCAATGTTGAAAATTGGATATTCCTTGTTGAATATTCGATATTTATCATTTCTCCACTATATCGTAGACATAATAATTTGTCTCACCTTGCCAAGGCATTGCCTTATTGATTTCTTTATAACGAACCTGAACTTTTTTTCCTTCCATCTCTTCTAGTTTTTTAGAAAGGTAATCTTCTTCAAGAGAAAAACTCCAAACATTACCTAAAACACTAGAATTATCTTCCTGTAATCCACCTAAATTCAGTTGCCCTTCATAGGTTTTAAAGACATACCCTTTCTTCGAAATTTTCATCATATAACCAGTCCGAGTACCTTCGCTATAAGTCCAATTGGCCCAAAGCATATAACCTACGCCTGCGAGAACTAAACTGATTAAGGAAAAGATAAAAACTTTACGGAAAAAGCTTTTCGTTTTTTTGACACCTGAATCAATTGATTTACTAACTGAATCTTTAGTATCGGTAATTGATTTACTAACGGCATCTTTTTTCTCTTCGTATCCTTTGCTTAAAGAATCAGCTGCTTCTTCAAACATATTTTTATCGTCCACTTTAGGATCTTTTTCTTCTTTTGGATTTTCATTTTCAGAACTCATTGAATTATGGGTTTTGGTGAATCGTAAATTTAATTTTTTTTTTGACTAATAATAAGACTAAGCTCAAAAACATTAGTCACCTTAAAAATCTTAAATAATTCTTTTTATAAAAAAGGGCTGTTAGTGCGTCAAGCACTAACAGCCCTAAATATACAATTAATTGTATGTTTACAATTTTCCTATCACAAACTTTTTCGCCACACTTCTTTTATTCTCTAACTTAACCACAATTGAATAAATTCCATTTACGTAATTACTTACATCAAACATAGAAGGTTCCAACGGGAAAGATTCATAATCGCGACTATCCATCTTTTGTCCAATATTATTATAAATTTCGACGGTTGCTTTTTGTCCAGCAAAATCTCGCATCGTCAAGTAAATTACATTATTCGTTGGATTAGGAAATAAATAGATGGATTTAAAATCGAAATTAAAATTAACTTGTCGAGCAGTCGAATAATAAAAATCTCCATCTTTTTTAATCACTTTAAGTCGGTAGAAATTTTGCCCTTCTGAAGGTTTTCGATCGAAGAGTTGATATTGGCTAGAATTGTCAGAACTAAGTGATTCGATGGTTTCTAAATGAGTGAAGTCATCTTGAGTAGAAGCTACTTCCACTTCGTATTTCTCCACAAATTCATCTTTAAACATTGTCCAATTTATATCTGATGATTGTCCTGTTTTTCCTGCATTAAATATTAAAAGATTTGGTACTACAAAAGTTGAAACATTCGTAGCTTGGCATCCGAAGGCTTCTAACTCTGCTACCAATAGATAACCTGATCCTTCCATTTGAATTCGAATATATTGTCCTTCTACGTTTGGAAAAATTTCGGTAGGTGAACCAACTAAGCCTGAAATATAATATTCGTAGGTTGCTTCCGTTCTAGCTACATCTAAATTGTCAGATGTAAAAGGATTATTAGAAATAAGTACGTAGCAATTCTGAGTACGATCATTTCCGTCAGTTCGATTAAAAAAGTTAATATTTTCAATCAAAAAATTGCCTTCCAAGTTTACTTCCCACCAAGGTTGAAATGTATTTTGCGTAGCAGAAACAGAAGATTCAGATGGTTGCCCTGTAAAATATATTCCATTGGTATTTCCATCCACCCCTTTACTTGACGCACCTTCGATTCCTCCTGCAGTCAATGTAGAAGATTGACTAGTTGGTTGATTTAATGCTAAATTACTGGTCGTGATACAACCCATATTTCCTGTGTCAGGAGTTCCTGCACAATTACAATTTCCATCTTCAACATCATTCAATGTAGTTGAGTCATTGTCATCGCATGGCGTTCCGGCATCAGGACAACCACCTCCAGTTCCACCACCTTCACATCCAATTACTTTTATTTCAGAAACCGCCAAGAAGGAAACACCAGCTAACTGAAGTCGAATATATCGTCCAGAGATACCAACACTTTGAGTTGTTGGTCGAGCTGCGGTAGTTGCTTGAAAATAATTTGTTACGCCAACTTGATTGATCGTGGCATTTAAATCAGAATTTGTAAAAGGATTGTTAGAAACTAAAATATGATAATTAGATAACAAATCCATGCAGCAATCTTCTCGATTCCACACTTCGATTTTTTCAATATCTTTCACTTCTCCAAGATCAATTTCTAAATAAGGTTGAGCGACCCAATTAGTCAAAGAAGTAGAATTTCCTCCCCAGAAATTACCATCGGTATTTCCATCAACTGCTCTAGATGCTTCGGCATTTACTTGCGTTCCAGATTGAGTTACGGTTTGGTTAAGTGCAAAATTAACCTCACAGTTATTTCCAGTATTTCCACCGCCACCACCATTCATGGGATCGCACTCTCTTTCCATGATAGATCTAAAACTTTGAATGTTAGTAGAGTAACTCCAACCACCATTCCAAGAGTGCATTACAAGGTTATCATTATCTTCTGTATTACCTTGGCAAAAACTACAAATATCATAATTTTCGTAAGAAACGTCAGTACCATCTACCCACTTTAAAGTTCCTTCGACTTCGTTATCGGACAAACCGATATGAACCATTTCATTTATTTTACTTTGGATAAAAAGGTTTTCTACTTCATCATTGATGACAATAATATCGCCGCCTTGCATTTGTGCAAGTGCTCGGGAATCGTTCCAATTATTAGCTCCATCAGAGATGAAATATTGTTTTCCTCCGAGTTCTCCTAGTAGAGAAAAACCAGGAACTGGATCATCACAATTAGCCATTCCGCCACCGCCATTATTCGGAGGAGTTGTATTGGAGCAATCCAATTCCATGACGAAATTTTTAGCTACATAAGATGCATTGTAGCTCCATTTTCCATCCCAAGAATGCAACATCAAATAATCATTTTCTTCTGAGTTGGGAGTGCAAATACTACAATTGTCAATATTGTTAAAACTTAAAGGTTCGCCATTGGCCCAAGTCAAAGTTCCTTCGACTTCACCATCGCTCAATCCAATGAATACGGGAGCTGATAGTTGATTTTTAACAAAATCATTTTCTGAATAGCTATTTATTTCAACTAAATATCCACCTCTATCTTCGCAATATATTTTCGCTTCTTCCCAAGTAAGAGCGCTGTTAGAACGGAAATATTTATGTCCTAAAAATTGACCGATATAGTTGAATCCATCAACTGTTTCTGTACAATCTGAAATGTCATAATCCGTTGTGTCAAGTACTGTTGGATTGACTGAAAAGAAAGTTGGTGTCGCATCTAATGCAATGCCTTGAGAACCAATATAGTCTTCAAAAAGTGTCTCACAATAGTCCCATTCTTTTTTATATAAATTTGAGATATTTAGCGAAACTGGAAAATTATAAACAGCACTAGCTGCCTCCGAACTATCTATCGTTGTCTTCGCCCAAAGGACATAAGTGTATTCGCCTGCTTCATCTATAACTGCACCACCTCGTATATCGGGAGGTAAATTTAATTGAGCTGACCGTAAGGAATCCCACTCTGTTTTAAATAAAACATCGTTGGCTGTTTTGTAAGCAACTCCTGATTCATTTCTCTCTTGATTGTAGGGTGGGGTAGCTTCTAAGTTTCCATAAAAACCCATCACATCAAACCAGGAATCTGCATCCGCTTCTTCTTCTATATCTCCTAAATTATAAAAATGTAATTGATTAATTCCATTTGACATCGAAGTGATTAATGCCTTGGTAATAAAATTTCTTTGCGATTCTGCTGAACCCATAAATGTTTCAAAAGACAATCGAGGGACATTTATTTCGGTGATCAGAAATTCCTTTTTTGGAAAAGTAACTCCGTCATAACCGTAACCTTCCATGATGGCTTGGCGACCATTTTTTGCCAAAACAATTCCATCTGCTGCTGCATCAGAATGACGCTCATAAACTAACTGGCCATTATTTAAAAAGATCGTACTTCCATCAAAGTGCGGATAAGTATGAATCCCAACGGCATCAAAATATGCTCCTCCTGCCAAAGGATATTCAGGAGTAACACTTCCATCCACCGGGTTGTCTGTATTTCTACAGAGCACATCAAAAAAACTATAATATCCAACTCCACCAAGTGTCACGTAAGCATCAGGGTCAACTGTCTTTATTACATCGTAAGTCACACGCAACATTCTGATATAATGATACACCGGTGCTTGAATATCTAGATCGCAAGGGTCAGGATCATTATCCCACCAACTTTCAGGATGACCTGGTGGAAGTGTCGCACGGTAATTTGATTTATCCAAACTTGGCTCATTCCAGATTTCCCAAAAGCGAACATAGTCTTTGTAAAGCGTGACCATTTCATAAGTGTAAGCTGCGAGATAATTATCATCATTGTAAGGCGTTCCATTCAAACCTCCATCCCAAATCGGCAAATACATATTGGAAAATAAATGTCCTATCGAAGCACCTTGGCAATAAACCGTAGTATCTCGATGCTGTAAATTGGGGTAACCCATAAAGCAAACATTCTCCTCCATTCCCAAATCTTGATAATATTGAAATGCTCCTAATCGAACATCATATCCATAAGTATCTAAAAAAACTTCGGGAAGACTTGGACGAATAGCATTGGTTCCGATTCCTGGAATTCCGAGATAAGGATTACCTGCGGAAAGATCGGCCAATTGTTCATCTGTCCATTGATTATAACTTCCAGGGTTGATTCCCATTCGAAAGTAGTCATTGTATTCTGGTACTACATCGTTAGCAGTATAATTTACTTGTGCATTTGACCCTATGCTAAAAAGTAGCATCAAAAGAATTGGGAGCTTAAAGTTCATGTTGATCGTATTAATAAGTTGCGTTTAACTTTCTACCATAAGGCAGACTAGTTCAAAAAAGATTATTGAATAATCAGTAAGAGTTAATTTTTTGGATAAGCTGAAACAGGATAAGAAAAGTTACATTGATTCGGATTTTGGAAAGCACTCAAGAAGAGGCTTACAAATTTCGCTAAATTTAGTTATTTGACATAGAAAATAGAGAATTCTTTGAAATATATTTATTCATAATGTTATCAAGGATAATTGGACTGAAATGTTCTTAAAACCACGTTTTTAATATCAAAAACCACCATAGATTTATTTGAACTTGAGTAAAAGAACAGTATTTGAGTTTTAAAATAATTAGATCGTTAAATACCTATTTTTTCCCTCAACATTTTAACTTTGTTTTTTTCTTCAAAAAAATAAAAAAAAATGCAAATTGAAACAGTAATTTTTGACCTCGGAGGTGTTTTAATTGATTGGGAACCTCGTCGCTTATTCACTAAGATATTTGATGATAAAGAGGAAATGGAATATTTCCTAAATAATATTTGTACACCTGATTGGAATGTGCAACAAGATGGCGGAAGACCTCTTGCTGATGCGACTCAAATATTGGTGGACAAATTTCCAAAGTACACTTCTCAGATTGAAGCATTTTATGGACGTTGGGAAGAGATGTTAGGAGGTGCTATTTTACCAACGGTGGCAATTTTGGAAGAATTAATTGAAGCGCAAACGCACCGAGTTTATGCTTTGACGAATTGGAGTGCGGAGACTTTTCCAGTTGCATTGCGTGATTATGATTTTTTGCAATGGTTCGAAGGTATCTTAGTTTCAGGTGATGAAAAAATGATGAAACCCAATCGAGAGATTTATGATTTGACTTGCAAAAGATTTGACATCAATCCTGCGACGGCAGTTTTTATTGATGATTCATTGAAAAATATTAAAGGGTGTGAAGATTATGGAATGCAAGGAATTCATTTTAAATCAGGAGAGCAATTGCGAAGAGATTTGCAGGTGTTGGATATTTTGTAAGAAAAAAACTAGACGTAATCATTATGAGAGGTATCGGATAACTTTAAGATATCCGATACCTAATCGATTCATGTTTTGATAATTATTTTTTGTTTTAAATTTTCTGCTCATGCTCTAAAAGCCATCGCTTTCGTTCTATCCCACCTCCGTAACCTCGCAATTCACCATTACTTCCAATTACTCGATGACATGGAATCATGATGGAAATTCGGTTGTAGCCATTGGCTGATGCCATCGCTCGAATCGCTTTTGGTTTTTCGATAGCTTTAGCTTGGAGTTGGTAAGTTGATGTTTTCCCAAAAGGAATTTTGATTAATGATCGCCAAACTGATTTTTGAAAATCAGTTCCGACCAATTCTATATTGACCTCAAAGTTTTTACGTTTCCCCTCAAAATATTCTTCGATCTCTTTTTTAGCTTGTTTGATGTGTTGATTTTCACCTACTAAGATTTTTGCATTGAGTAATTTTTGTAAATCTTTAAATTCTGTTTCCAGCATTTTCCGATCAACAAATTCTAATAAACAAATTCCATTTTCTGTCGCACAAACAAACATTGGCCCCAAAGGGGTAGTCAACCGACTGATTAGAATAATCGTTTTCTCCCCACTTTTTTTTGGCGACTTCCCTAACAGTTTTTTATAAGTATATCCAAATCCGCTCAATGATTCGTAACTTGTATCGAAGGCAGTTTCAGTTGTTTTCTTTCCATGCTTCAATTCCATAAATGCATTATTGATTCGATACATTCTCTGGTAAGCATGAAAGGTCAAACCGTAATTTTTGTTAAACCATCTTCGAACTAAGTCCGCACTAATATTATTTTCTTTTAGTCGAAAATCTGTAATTTTCTCTTTTGGATTTTTTTTGACCATCTCGATTGCACGTTCCACTTGCTCAGGAGCTTGGTTTGCATTTTGAGTTGGTTTACAGATTTTGCAAGGTCGAAAACCATTATCTAACGCTTCTTTGAAGTTGGGATAAAATGCTACATTTTTCAATTTTGGTTTTCTTGCTCGACAAGTTGCAATACAAAAAACCGAAGTTGTTTTTACGCCGACATAAAAAATTCCAACATAGCTTTGATCTCTTTCGAGTAATGCTTGATAGTAAGTGTCAATTTTATTTTTATCGTTGATGATCATTTTTGGAAGATATGTTGAAATGAATTTTGTTGAATAATAGTGTTAAGATTTTTTTCAAGAAAACTATTCATTTGGTCGTAAAGAAAATTCCCCATGCTGATTCTTTTGACGCCCAATTTTTGAAGTGTTGGAAAGTCAGGTAGATTAGGCATGCACATCACATTGATGGGAAGTGAAGTATTTTCTACCATGGATTTTATATCAGACACTTGTGTGATGCAAGGTACAAAAATACCGTCTGCACCTGCTTTTTCATAAAGTTGAATTCGTCGAAAAGTTTCTGCAACTGGATTCTGATTTTTTACAATAAAAGTATCCGTTCGAATATTTAGAAAAATATTGATGCCTTCTTTTTCTAAAATGTTTTTTATTTTCGAAATAGTTTTTGAAAAATCCTCGGCAGATAACAATACTCTTACATCCTCGACAATACTATCTTCCAAGTTAATTCCAACGACTCCAAGTTGAGCTAATTGTTTGATGTGATCAGCAATGGTTTTTGGATCTCGACTGTAGCCTGCTTCCAAATCAACAGATAATGGAATGTTTATTTTTGAGGAAATTCGTTTTACAAAAAATGCTAATTCTTCAAAACTCATTTCTTCTCCATCGTTATAACCTAAGGAATTAGAGATCGCTGAACTAGAAGTTCCGATAGCTTTGAAGTTTAATTTTTCTGCGACTTGAGCACTTGAGGCACCCCAAACATTGGCTAATAATAATGGTTCTTTTTGTTGGTGTAATTTTTTGAAATTCATTTTTTATTTTTTCTGTAAAAATGAGAAAATGAAAATTGGTGAGCAACCGAAAACTGGGGGAGTATTTTTTTTTGGTAAAAGTTAGATGAACTTAATTAGATATTGAATATCTTAATCCTAGTTTTAATGATCGAAATATTAAATGAAAAATAACTTATTCAATTCAGCATTCTTATCTTTAAGCAACTTTCTATTTTTGAATTACTCTTTATTTTGAAACCAATTTTTTTAACCAATTTCTTATAAAAAAAATAGCACGTCATGAAGCTACTCAAATTCATTTTACTCAATTTTTTCTTTGTTGGATTACTTAGCTGCGGAGGGGGAACAGAACCTGCTGTAAGTGATCCCCCAACCACTACAGAAAAAGATAACTCTCGAATGGTTTCCTTTAAAGGAAGAACCATTGACTTGACACCTTATGTGGAAGGATTTCCTTATAGTGGATTCAATCCATACTATGCTGCTGGAAAATTGTATTACATGAAAAGAGGTGCGACCACCGATCTTCTTGAACTTGATCTTAGTGGGAATCCTGATTTGACAAAAGGTAAAAAAATATCTGATATTGATTACGCCACTCGAAACGTTTGGGGAATTAGATACAATAAAAATGATAACCATTTATACTGGACGGGTGATGAAATTAATGATGAAGTGATCAACCTTACACGTCTTAATCCTAAAACAGGGAAGGTGGAAAAATTGACTGACGTTCCCTATATATTCGGATACCAATGGAATGAAGCTGGAACCAAAGTCGCATACATTGCTCGGTTAGGTGACAAAGCAAATCGGTTAAGTGAACTTAGGATTTTAGATTTAAAAACAAATGAAGAAACTAAAATTATTCAGGACAAAGCTGAGATGAGATACACTTGGGGAACGCCAAGTTGGCAACCAGATGGAAAAGGAGTGGCGGTTACCGCACTCAAAGATGCTGATCGAACTTATGGTAATATTGTGTATGTTGATTTTGATGAAAAATCTCAAACGCTTTTAACGGATGCTTCGAAGAAAAGAAGTTTTCCTGGCATTTTCAAAGAGTGGTTGGACAGTAATACTTTTATGTACGTTTCAAATGAGGATGGTTTTAGAAATATTTATAGCTATAATATTTCAACAAAAAAATCAAATCAGTTGACAAAATTCACTACGGATTTGGGTACATCTGAGATAGTAACGATTGAAGGGAAAAAATATATGTTTGCCACTACTTCCTCTCCAATTGAAACCCAAATTTATTTATTGGATTTACCTTCTGGAGATATTGTGATGCAAAAGAAAAGTGATGTGTCAATTGGAGTGTATGATTCAGATGGTGATAAAATGATGGTGTCTGCTGGTTCAAATGCTTCGATGTTTCGAATTGATGAAATGATTGTTTCAAAAGATAAGTTGGTTTCAAAAACAGTAGTTGATGTTCCAAAAGAATTGAAGGAGAAAATTTATAATGCTACTCCTGAACGGATTACTTACCCTACGTTTGACATAGATGAAAAGACTGGTAAAACGCGAGAACTTCATGCTTATCTTTATAAGCCTAAAAATCCACTTCCAGCCAAAGATCAAATTGTGATGATTCAATCTTTTTATGGTGGCGGAAATAATTTTAGCACTCGTTATCAAATTTTAGCTGATGCTGGAATTTATGTTTTGAGTCCTTCTCCTCGTGGGAGTAGCGGATTTGGAAAAGATTTCTCAGCGCTAAATGATAAGGATCTAGGTGGTAACGAAATCATTGATGTATTTTATGCAGCTAAATATATTTCTGAAAAATTAAATATTCCAGCAAAAAATATTGGTGTATTCGGAGGTAGTCATGGAGGATATGCAACGATGCGAACCTTGACTTTTCCTGGTGAAATCAATGGGAATAAAGCTGAGTTTGATTGGGGATTTGGATTAAGTCATGCAGGGTTTTCAGACATCATTCATTTTTATGAAAACTGTAATATTCCAGATTGGGTAACACTCGAAGCAGGTGACCCAAAAACTGAAGCAGCAAAATTGAATGATCGTTCTCCACTTTATCATGCGGACAAAATGAAAGGTCATCTTCTTTTAACTCACGGAACGAATGATAGTCGGGTACCAATTGCAGGGAGTACGATGATGACTGATAGTTTGAAAAAATATAATAAAAATGTAAAACTGGTCACTTTCGAAGGACAAGGTCATGGGATCAAAGGTCTAGAAAATACAGTTACTTTTTATCAAACGTGGTTTGACTTTCTGGAAGAAGTGACTAATGAATTAAAGGAGTAAAATGATTTTGTAAATATAATGTTACAATAAAGTTGTTTTATGATCTTAGCATAAAATATTAAAAAACTTCAATATTTAGAATAAGCCAATTATCGTTACTGATGATTGGCTTATTTTTATAAAACTTAAGGTGAAAGTTTGGAGAAAAATATTTTCTTTGTGGTTTATTTAAAAATATTTTCTCAAAAAAAAAGTACAATGAACAAAAAATACTTATTTATCTCTTTATTCTTTTTTCCTTTTTTCTGTTTTTCACAAATTAGTTTTGAGGCGAGTGAAGTTTTATTTGATCATCCTTCATCGTCTAATGCTGGCTTAGGATATCCATTTATTCCTTTTGATTATAATAGTGATGGTCTGACAGATTTTATTGGTGCTACCTTTAATGATCAATATATTTATAAAGGAATGGCAGGTGACCAATTCGAACAAATTGATATTTATCAAGGTTTCTCACATAATCCACTTAAGGTGATGGACTTTGATAATGATGGAGATATGGATGTTATCATGGAGCGATATATCAACTTGTATGAGTCGGTTGATAGCTTTACTTTTTTTAATCCAAATATTAACTTTCAAGAAGATATTGTAGAAGTAGCCGACTTTGATAATAATGGAATAAATGATTTATTAACTCACAAGTCGATTACTTTTGATAATGATGAACTTATTATTCATTATGGCCAAGTAGGAGGAGGATTTATCTCTGAAGTGATTTATTCGGACTTTGATTATGGAGATATAGAAGTAGGAGATATTGATGGTAATGGAGATGTGGATATTTTAGTTTTGCTTGAATTTGCTACGAACCAAGCAGCAATTTTATTTAATTCTGCTGCTGTGTTTACACCTAGTTTTGTTCCTGTGTTTTTTAGTGCAACTCGATCAACAATTAAGTTAGCTGACTTTGATGGAGATATGGATTTAGATATTATTACACTTGGTACTTTTGATGATATATATATTGTAGAGAATACAGATAATTTTCAAACCGCTAATTCTACTACAATGATCTCTGCTATAGATGCGGATTATTTTAGCATTGCTGATTTAGATATGGATGGAGATGTTGATATCTTAGTTGCATCAAATAATTCAATTAATTTTACTCTTTATTCTATCGAAAATAAAGGAGAGTTAAATTTTGACGCGACAGTAGAAGTTGAAATGTTCGCAGGAGCAAGCTCACTTTTTTTTCCAAATTTTAATTATGTAAGTAATAATTTAAGCTTGTATGATTTTGATGGAGATGGGAAAAAAGATATAATTTATAATGATGGTTATGGAGATAATCAAATTTTTTATTTGAAAAATACTTCGACTCTGACGTCAAATATAAATCTATCAATTAATAAAGATTACGCTATTTCTGTTTTTCCAAATCCAGTAAATGACCAATTGAAAATTGAAGTGGAAAATATTAATGATTTCTCTAGCTATGAAATTTTTTCTACTTCTGGAAAGAAAATGGGAGAAGGGAATTTAGATGGAGAGTTTATTAATGTATCAAGCTTACAACCTGGTGTGTATTTCTTAAGTTTAGATCAATTGAATTCAATAAGATTTATCAAACAATAAGATTTTTCAATTATTTAAAAAAGAGGATTGTAGATATCTTACTATCTACAACCCTCTTTTTTTATTAATAATTATTTTTCTAAAAATCACTCATCCCTAATCGCATCCACAGGATTAGAAATCGCCGCTTTGACAGATTGTAAACTTATTGTTATAAAAGCAATCAACATCACCGCCAAACCACTTGCGATGGTCGTCCACCAAGGGAAATCAATTCCGTAAGCAAATCCATTCAACCAATCTTTCAACAAATACCAAGTCATCGGTGCAGCTAAAATCATTGCAAAACCAATTAGTTTGATAAAGTCTTTGGAAATCAATTGTAAGATTTGAGTGACTGATGCGCCCAACACTTTTCGAATTCCAATTTCCTTAAATCGTTGTTGCGTCAACAAGGCTGCCAAACCAAATAAACCAAAGCAAGCAACAAAAATCGCGATAAAAGCAAAGTAGCCAATCATACTCGAAAGTTGTTTTTCAGCCAAGTAAGTATCGTTTAAAGTTTCATTTAGAAAAGTATATTCAAATCCTTTATTAGGAAAAGCATCTTTCCATTGGTCTTCGATAAAACTAAGTGTTGCAGGAATATTAGCATTCTCAATACGCAAAGCAAAATAACCAAATCCACCAGGCGAAACTTCCATGACCAAAGGAACAATTTCATCGTGCAAACTTTCAAAGTGAAAATCTTTTAACACGCCAACGACTAAACCTGTTTTGCCATCCATCGTCATTTTTTGACCGAGTGCATTTTCTGGATTTTTCCAAGATAAATGTTTGACTGCTTTTTCATTGATAAGGAATGCGCTAGTGTGATCCGTTCCATGAGAAGCATCGAAGTCTCGACCTGTGACTAATTCTAACTCAAAGGTTTCACTAAAATCATAATCGACAGAAAGTGTTTTGGAAATAATATTATCAGAAGGTGGAATACTATCTGTAGAAACATTTCGGCTAATTGCACTCAATCCAGGCAAGCGAGAACATTGAGTAACTGCTTTGATATTAGGGTTGGTTAATAAATTTTTATCAAAAGTATTCATGCGTTGCCGAAGCGTCGCATCGCCTGGACGCAAAATTGCATTGAGGTTATTTCCACTATCCAAAGGAAGACTCAAAACTAAATTTTGGTTAAATCCAAGGGGTTGATTACTTAGGAATTGAATTTGTAAATATAATGTTATAGAACCTGCAATAAATACAATAGCTGCTAAAAATTGCATGGTGATTAATCCTTTTCGCAGCCATTCGTTTCCTGCTTTTTTATTGCCACCTAATGCACCTTTCATAACTGCCACCGGTTTGAATCGAGTGACAAAAAAAGCTGGATACAATCCTGCTAAAAATCCTGTCAATAAAAAAATGCCAAAAAACAAACTTAAAATAATAGGATTTAACATCGCAGTATATGGAATTTCGATGCCCGTCAAATTATTCAAAGATGGCAAAGCCAACAAAGTAATTCCCAACGAAATGATAAAAGAGAAAAAACTTAATAAAATGGACTCTGTTAGAAATTGAGAAATCAAAGCAGACCGTTGCGCTCCTAATACTTTTCGGACGCCAATCTCTTTAGCTCGGGTCATCGAACTTGCCGTCGAAAGATTAATAAAATTAATGCAAGCAATCAGTAAAGTTAATCCACCTACCAATAAAAATAGATAGAGATAATTCAAATTGCCCTCTGATTTTGGCCCTGCACTTTCGGCATAAAGATGAATATCTTTGATAGGCATTAAAGTAAAAGTCATGATGTCTCGAACTCGCTCATTCATTTTTTCTTGAATAAAAGTTTTGAAACGAGCATCTACTTTTTTAGGATCTTGATTGGGATTTAATTTGACATAAGTGTAAGCATGAGTAGCCGACCAATTGTTTTCCATAAAATGTTTTAACCCTTCTCTGGCATGTTCTGGTTCAACTTTTATCATCGTTTCGAAAGGCAACAACATGTTGAAACTTAAATGTGAATTGTCAGGCCAGTCTTTTACAACACCTGAAACACGAAAACCTTTTTCACCTGCTAATTTTAAAGATTCTCCAATCACATTGGTTTTTCCAAAAAATAATTTGGCAGTCGTTTCATTGATGACAACTGCTTCGGGTTGGTGCAATGCTCTTTCTGCATCACCATGTAAAAAATCAAAATGGAAAACATCAAGTGCGGAAGAGTCTGAAAAGAAAACATCTTTTACTTCAAACTGTCGTCGAGATTCGGGTAACTCAACACTTAATTCTCGTGGGTAAAAACGACTGACTTCTGCAATTTCTGGAAAGTAATCTTTTAAAACTGGAGCAACTGGAGAGGGGGTTCGAGCCATCGTCTGATTCGTGCCACCTCTTGTGGTGGAGTATTCTACTCGATATATTTGGTCAGCATTTTTTTGGAAACTATCATAATTGAATTCATGCCAGCAATATAAAATGATCAAAAAAAAGCAAGCCATTCCAAGTGACAATCCAAGAATATTGATTAGAGAAAATGACTTATTTTTTTTGAGATTACGGAAGGCTAGTTTTAGTTTGGTTCGAAACATAATGGTTTTGTTTTGGAAAGTAGAAAAACTTAATGCTATAAATTGAATGACAATTAATAGTAAGATTTGGTTGCTTCATGAGGATAGCATTCCATGTCTATAATTTTCCAAAATAACTGACCTCGTTATTATTCAATTACTCTCGTAAACGTAAGCTGCTTTTTAGTGAATATATTTTCTTGAATCATCACTTGGTCATCAAGCTTTAATATTTTGTTTTGACTAGTTTCGAGTTGCTTGTCATGCATGTAAGAATTAACCATGAGTTGATATTCTTTAGGTTTACAATCAAACATTTTTTCTGCGAGATAAGAATAAGATAAGACATTGCCGGAAGTCGAGAATGTGCCGTTGGATGTCATTTGGCAAGTGTAATTTGGTTGAAAGGAAGTAATTACTCCATCTTGTTGGAAGGTGTTATTGGTAAAGTATTCACTTATTATCGTACCTTCTAAAAGAGGATTACCATCAGTTAATTTCCATTTTCCAATAAGAGAAGACCAATTAATTTCTTGTTCTTTAGCAGTTGTTTTTTCATTTTTATTATTGGAATCATTTGCACAACTTGCAAAAAGTAAAAGCACAAAAAATATTTGCCCTATTTTATTCATGATTTTTTATTTTTATTTAAACTCTTTTTTTTCGGTGGAAGATATGCTTTTTTTATTATTCTATCGAAAAATGATTTCTACAAATGAACAAAATCTTAATCTAATTGTGTTGTCAAAAGAACTTAGGACTTTTGAATAAATTTGGGAATTAGATAAAAAATTAACCTTCATGTTTTTAGAACAAAAAGTATTGACGATTAATGGAAGAGTCGTTTTTGAAAAAATAGCGATGCCTTATTTTCAACGCATTCCTAAACTGTTCGAGAAGAACGAGGCTTGTTTTATGTTTATTAATAAAGGTGAGTTTTCGGTAAGGACACCTGATGAGTTTCTTTCTTTAAAAAAAGGAAAGGGTTTGCTAGCAAAGTGTTTTGATTATTTTTTTGAAACCAATAAAGCGCAACAAGCAAGTAGTGATAATCTTGAATTGCTCGGTGTAATTCTTCATCAATCTATGATGGAAGAATTATTTCAGTTTGATCTTTCTACTTCCAATTATAAAGTTGATTTTAATGTCAAACAACTTCAGGTCGATGCCTTGCTTTTAAATTTTAAAGAAAGTATCAACATCCTTTTGGACAATCCTGAATTGGCTGACGAAACTTTGATAAAAACTAAACTAAAAGAATTTGTCTTGCTGCTCAGTAAATCAGAGAATGCTCCTTCCGAGTTAGACTTTCTTGCAGCGATGTTTCAGCCCAATGTTACAGATTTTAGAACTTCGATAAATAATAATTTGTACTCCAATTTGTCGGTGGAGGAATTTGCTAAATTATGTGCGATGAGTGTTTCGACTTTTAAACGTAAGTTCAAAGAAATTTATAAAGAGACCCCTAAAAAGTATTTTTCCAAAATGAAAATGAAAAAAGCGAGTCAACTTTTGTTGATTAAAGGAAATCGAATTTCTGATATCGCTTATGATTGTGGTTTTGATTCCCTAGCAACTTTCAATCGGATTTTTAAAAATTATTTTGGAAAATCTCCCTCCGAATATCGTTTGACCCAAAATGATTAGTTCTTGACCCAAATTAAGAAAGTCTTCTAATCGATCTATTTGATCTTTGTAGTATTAAAATATTACAATCATTAAAATAGATATCATGAATAATCAAATCATTAAAATTTCAGGGTTATTAGTTTTTTCTTTTCTATTTCTTCAAAGTTGCATGGCTGACTTACGAACGAAGTCGATTAAGAAAGAAGGAATCACGATTGAAAATACCAAAAAAGGAAAAGCGATTTTAGAGCGATCATGGAAAGCGCAAGGTTTTGACAAAATTAAAAACCACCAAGTTTATTCATTTACAGGAAAAGATACTTGGAAAGGAATGTTGGGACGAGTTGGAAAAGTATGGCCTGATAGGAAATCTGAAATGAGTTTTAAATATCAGATTGGCACATTTGATGGTCAGGTTGCATTTCTTGATGGGAAAAGAAAAGAAGAGTTAGCAGGTTTGCAAAATTGGAATTATTATGAAGTGTCGGATAAAAAAGATACTCAATTTAAAAAACAAAACAAGCGAATAACCTTTGGTGTATCTGCCTATCAATATTTTACAGAAATGATTGACCGATTGAAAAATGCACCTATCATTATTTATGCTGGAGAAAAAGAATTTAAAAGTAAAAAATATGATTTAGTATTTGTGAGTTGGCATACAGAAAAACCTCACCAAGCAGCAGATCAATATATTGCATGGATAAATAAGGAGACCGGTTTGATGGATTACACTCAATATACACTTCGCGAAAACTATTTGAAAATGCCAGGATCAAGAGCAATAGCTGGCGCTGTTGAATATGGGGAGTTTAAAAATATAGATGGTATTTTAATTCCTCATGAACATACGGTCTATGGCTTTAAATTGAGAAAGAAAAAGAAGAAAAACCTTCATCAATTAATTATTTCTGATTTTCAGTTTGATGATTTTGATGTGGAAGAACTTAGATTAGATAAGGAAATAGTGAAGGGAGGAGATTTTAAAAACTAAAAAAATCATATGATGAGTCTTAAAGGAAAATTTAAGACTCATCATTACATTAAATCTGGTTATACAATTCTATCTGTCTTCTAATATTCCCTATTGGTCTATACTGTTAAATAAATATTTACTTTAATCTTAAGTTTACTGTCAAAATCTAACTCTCTTAAAACTTTACTCAATCCAATATTGATTTGATTTAAGGAATTGACGTTAGAATAGTAAATGCCGTTTTTGGCTAAAACAAAGTAAATAATTATTTATGAATTGGTTTAAAAAGAAAAAGACGTGTGTACATTGTAATAAAAATAAAACAAAACGTGATTTTGAAAATCAACCCACTTGTGGAGAATGCCAAACAAAAATTTTATTGGACAGAGAGCCAAGTCGTATTTGTCCAGTAGATGGTGCTACTTTAGTCAAGGAACATAATAATGAAATTATTATTGACCGCTGCCCAGAATGTAAAGGTGTATGGTTGGATGCAGGTGAAATTGAAGCAATAAAGGAAGCTGCAAAACATGAAGGTTTAGCAGTCGGTATAGCGGTGTTCTAGGTCAAATTCTAAAAATCAAACTATTATGAAAAATATCTCCCTACTTCTTTTTCTGATTTTAAATGCGCTTTCTATTTTTGCGCAAAGTGAAATGGAGAATAAAACTACTCAACAAATCGATGAACAAGTTTGGAAAGTATTTCAAGAAGCATGGTCTAGTTACGATGCCGAAAAATATATTGGAATACATACTACTGATGTCCTAAGAGTAACTCCATGGGGAATTAAATATGGACCAACTTTTAGAGAAAAAACGATTGAATCTTTTTCTAGAGAAAATCCTCCAATACGTTCTATCAGTTTTCAATTTGAACATCGGATTTATAAAGATGGTTTGGCGTATGAAGTAGGTTATTATAAATCTGCAACAATTGAAAAAGATGGAAATGAACGAGCTCATTATGGACGTTTTCATGTGGTGTTAAAAAAGCAAAATGAGCAATGGAAAATTGCGCAAGATTGGGATACTGATGATGTGAATGGAAGAAAGGTAACTGCTGCTGATTTTGAAAAATTAGCGAACAAAAAACAAGAGGAGAAAAAGTTAGACCCAACTGCTTTAGATAAAAAATATTTGGAAAAAGTAAAAACACTCGACTCGACTCTTGAAAATTTATACGGAGTAATTTCAGGTAAAAAAGGAGAAGTTCGCGATTGGGATTTGTTTCGTTATTTATTTAAACCCGATGCTAAATTAATTCCTTCAGGGAAAAACAAAGGAGGAAAAATCGGGTGTAGATTTATGACTCCCGATGACTATATTAAATCCTCTGGAAAGTGGTTGGTTGGAAATGGATTTTTTGAAAAAGAGATTTTTCGAAAAACGGAAACCTTCGGGAATATCACTCAAGTTTTTAGTACCTACGAATCTTTTAAATCAGAATCAGATGAAGCCCCTTTTATGCGAGGCATCAATAGTATTCAATTATTAAACGATGGTAATCGCTGGTGGATAATCAATATTTATTGGACGCAAGAAACGGAGGAGACACCGATACCTGCTAAATATTTAAAAAAATAATTTTAATCAATAATCACCCATAGAATTTTTACGCTAAAAAAAAACACCTATTGGGAAATGTTTTCCAATGGGTGTTTTTTTAGCGTAAATAAATTTAGTGAAAAGTTCCACGACTATCAGACTCTAATATTATGAACTTTTTTTTCTTCTTAATATTTTTACAATACGATTATATACGATTTCCATTGTATTCCAATTGTATCCATTAAAATTAGTTGTGTTCACAAATTGAATGACAATCGCGTCGATGTCTTTGTGGTATTTTGCAATACTCTGATAGCCAAGAACCAGGCCTGTATGTTCGTAAACGTAAATTGAGGAATAGATTTCCTGTTCTCCTTTATCAAAGACGGAACCATCATTTAATGCTCTCAAGAATATACCCACATCCTCTGCAGTAGCTAACATTCCCTGGTCCTCAGTTTTAAAATCGTCCTCAAGCCCAACATAATAACCACTCATCACATCGGCTGTATCAACTTCACTAAGCGAACCAAAAGTATTGTTGAGTTTGAGTGGTATCAAAATTTCCTCCTTGATATATTGGTGGTTGTTATATCCCACCACCTTGTTTATGAGTTCACGAAGCAATAAATAATTGGTGTTGGAATATCCATAATCTTTACCTGGTTCAAAACTAGCTGGCATTTCAAAAGCAAGTTCCAGCGCTTCTTCATTACTATATGGTTGGTTTTCCCAAAAAGTAGGGTGATCGAAGTAATTGGGAATACCACTCCGATGTTGCACCATCAATCTCAAAGTGATTTTTTTTGCATGCTCAATTTTTCCCACCAGTTCAGGAAAGTAATCAGCGAGTGTTTTATCCAAAGACAAACGTTTGTCATGGACTAATTTAGTAATAGCAACAGCGACATATAATTTACCGATACTGGCAATCTTGAATAAAGCTTTTGAGTGGGCAGGTATTTTATTTTTGCGATCATGCCAGCCAGCGGTATAAAATGCTGGTGGTTTG
Organism: uncultured Saprospiraceae bacterium; assembly: GCA_937981555.1. GTDB lineage: Bacteria > Bacteroidota > Bacteroidia > Chitinophagales > Saprospiraceae > CAJQQY01. The sequence continues at coordinate 95,584 of CALJOK010000042.1, read as the reverse complement.
CCTGCTTCATCTACATAGACAATCGTTCCGTCAAATCCATGATCAATAGCTTCATTTACTTGTTCCTGAACTGTATCAGGTAGCGGTAAAATCCAAGCCTTCACCAAAATCCATGGAACGAAGTAGAGGGAACTTATGCTTGCTAGAATAAATATTATTCTGAGTATTTTTTTTATTTGTTTCTTCTTCATGATGCCATATTATTTACTTTTTATTAGATTTTATTTTGTAATATTTATATTACAAAGATAGAGTGACAAGTAAAAGACATCGTTCCGATTTGTAAATCAGAACTTATTTTTGAGACTAACTCAGTTTTTAAGAAGACTAAAAAATAATTTTGACTCCAAAGTTTTCGTATTTTTGACATCTTAAAAAATATCACAAACAAACATAAAAGCTTTAAATCTAAAAAAAAAATACCAAGCTTTTCGCCCTATGAAAAACCAAAAAACTCGCCGACTCGCTGCTATCATGTTTACCGACATCGTCGGATATACTGCCTTGATGCAAAAAGATGAAAATGCAGCAGCAGATAAAAGAGCCCACCATCGAGAAGAATTCGAACAATATCATCAAAAGTACAATGGTGAAATCTTGCAATATTTTGGAGATGGAACATTGAGCGTTTTTCAAAGTGGAGTAGAAGCGGTAGAGTGTGCGATTGCCATTCAACGAGCTTTGAAAAAAGGAGAACCTGTTCCATTGCGAATTGGTTTGCACATGGGAGATATTGTTTTTGATGGAACAGATATATATGGCGATGGTGTCAATTTAGCTTCTCGAATTGAAAGCATGGGAGTCGCAGGTGCAATTTTACTTTCTGAAAAACTAAATGATGAACTCAAAAATCAACAGCAAATTTCAACGCAATCTTTAGGACGTTTTGGACTGAAGAATATCGACAATCCTATTGAAGTTTTTGCAGTAACAAATGAAGGTATAAAAATTCCAAAACGTTCAGAGCTCAAAGGGAAACAAACGGAACTAACCAAAACCATTGCGGTTCTTCCTTTGGTCAATATGAGTTCTGATGCTGATAATGAATATTTTAGCGATGGAATGACCGAAGAAATTATTAATGCGTTGGCAAAAATAAAAGGATTAAAAGTTACTTCCCGAACCTCTTCTTTCTTTTTTAAAAATAAAAATATTCCACTCCGTCAGATTGGACAAGAATTAAATGTGGCGACGATTTTAGAAGGCAGCATTCGTTTGTCTGGAAATAAAATGCGCATCACCGCACAGTTGATTAATGTAAAAGATGATTTTCATTTTTGGTCAGAAACTTTTGATCGGTCGATTGATGATGTTTTTGCGGTACAAGATGAAATTAGTTTATTAATCGCTGATCGGTTGCGAGAACATTTGGGGCACTTTGAGTTAGGAAGTCAGTTGGTTGATAATCTGAATATTCCGATTGAATCTTATAAAAAATATTTAAAAGGTCGATACTATTTAATGAAGTTGAATGTGGCGGGAACTGAAAAAGCTATTTCTATTTTTCAAGAAGTCATCGCAACACAACCTGATTTTGCTTTACCTTATTTAGCGATCAATCAAGGATATGCATTTCTTGGAACGATGGGGTTGATGCCTGCGCCAGAATCTTTTGCGAAGGCCAAACCATTTTTGGAAAAAGCATTAGAACTAAATCCTGATCTGCCAGAGTCTCAATTGAATTTGGCTTGGATTGCTTGCTGGCAAAATTGGGATTTCAAAAGTACTTATGAGCACCTGAGTAAAGCGATTGAGCTTCGACCTTCCGATGAAATATATCTGACCATGTCAAATACATTAACGATCGAAGGGAAATTAGATTCTGCTCACAACTATATTGATAAGGCGCTTCAACTTGATCCGCTCTCTGCAATGAATCATCATTATAAAGGATTTTTATTTTATCTTGAAGAAAAATATAATGAAGCAGTTCCATACTTTAAAAAGAGTTTGCAATTAAAAGCTGACTTACCATTTCCACATGTTTATTTAGGTGGAATTCCATTGCTCGAAGGACGAGCAGAAGAAGGATTAGCTTTTTTCCAAAACCTTCCAGAAAACGAAGGAGGAGATTTAACTAAATTAGGAGGAACAACGATGGCTTATGCCTCCTTAAATAATAGCCAAAAAATAGCAGAAGGTATTGCAAAATTAGAAGCCGCTTTGCAATCAGATTCGATGGGGAGTGCGATGAAGTTTTTAATCCTTGTCAAAACTATTGAAGGGAAACACGATGAAGTAATGAAACTCATAGAACAAGCCATAGGTTACAAATTACCTTTAGCCCTGTTGGTTTTTACTGAACCAATTCTCAAGCCGCTTCATTCTATTACTCGCTTTCAAGAATTGAAGGCACAAATTTTTGAAAAAAATAATACATCCAATTTAGTTAAAAAGAAATATAAAAAATCTTCCTTGAAAAAAGAGGAGGCTCAAAAATATTACGCAATTTTAGAAGAATATATGGCGGAGGAAAAGCCCTACCTCCAAGGAAATTTAACCCTTCGTCAATTGGCAGAACTGATTGACCTCCATCCTAATTATTTATCAGAATTATTAAATGAGCAAATGGGAAAAAACTTTTCGGAGTACATCAATCACTTCCGAGTAGAAACATTCAAAACGTTAGCACAGCAACCAAAAAATGCGCACCTTTCCTTATTAGGTTTGGCTTATGAAAGTGGCTTTAATTCTAAAACGGCGTTCAATACTTTTTTTAAAAAAGAAATAGGAATGACCCCAAAACAATTTTTGAAGTCGGTTTCCTAAATAAGAAAAACATCTTTGATCAAATATAGGCTATGCAGATAGTAACGTGGCAGTCTGCTTTAGCTGACCTGAAAAAGAAGTGAAGCGACTTTTTTTTATCAATAAAATTAAGCTCCTGCTTGTATTTTTTTAGGTCAGCTAAAGCAGACCATCACGTTATTATCTAATCATCAATAAGTTCCGATTTATAATCTAGAACGATTCCCCTTCTTACTTCCTTTAATTTTGAGGTATGAAAAGCGAAACAACTTTTCATTTTACTAACCTATTAAAAAAATTAAAGATGAACTCCACAACAATCAATTCTAACAAAGTGCAATCTAAAAAGATAGATTCCAACAAAATGAAAGCAATAATTTCCACAGGTTACGGTGGGCCAGAAATATTGCAACTACAAATAGTTGATAAGCCTATTCCAAAAGAAGATGAAGTTCTAGTGAAAATTCATGCAGCTGCTATTACCACCGCAGGGACAATGATGCGAACAGGTTATCCAATCATTGGAAGATTATTTTTGGGACTTACAAAACCTAAAAATCCTATCCCTGGAACTTCCTTTTCAGGCGTTGTTGAAAAGATTGGGAAGGATGTAGCAGATTTTGATATAGGGGATAAAGTGTTTGGGGAATCGCTTGAAATATTTGGTACTCATGCTGAATATGTCTGTATTAAAGAAAATGGAATTATCACTCAGATGCCTGAAAATGTTTCTTTTGAAGAAGTAGGAGCAGTTGGAGATGGGCCAATGACCTCATGGAATTTTCTTCAAGAGTTAACTCAACTTCAAGCTGGTCAAAGTATTTTAATCAATGGAGCATCAGGAAGTTTGGGAACAGCCGCAGTTCAAATTGCGAAGCACTTAGGCGCAATCGTTACCGGCGTTTGTAGTACTCAAAATATCGAATTAGTAAAATCTCTTGGAGCGGATTATGTGATTGATTATAAAAAAGAAGACTTCACTCAAAATGGAATAACGTATGATATTATTTATGATACTGTTGGTAAAAGTTCTTTTTCAAGATGTAAAAACTCCTTGACAGAAAAAGGTGAATACCTTTCTCCTGTATTAGGAATGAAACTTCTTTTGCAAGTAATGCGAACTTCAATTTTTGGAAAAAAGAAAGCCAAATTTTCAGCAACAGGAGCGTTACCATTAACAAAGACAAAAAGTTTTCTTAAAGAAATAAAAAGTCTTTACAAGACAGGAAAATTAAAGACTGTAATTGATATACGATATGATTTGAAAGATGTAGCCGAAGCTCACCGATACATTGACAAAGGACATAAAAAAGGAAATGTGGTTATTAGCTTATAATTGTAAAAACTCTTATTAACTTCAATTTCATAAAATAAAAAATCATGAATGTTTTAGAAAAATTTAGCGAAGTCTCTGATTACTTTTCTCCAAAAATAATCGGAGAAGTAAATGATACTTATATCAAAATTGCAAAAATAAAAGGTGAGAAAGTTCCTTGGCATGCGCATCTAAATGAAGATGAGATGTTTTATATTTTGGAAGGAAGTTTATTTTTTGAAATAGAAAATGCAGATGATTTTACGATGAAAAAAGGTGATTTCTTTATTGTGAAAAAAGGAATCAGACATCGAGTGTCCTCTGCTGAAGAATGTAAAATAATGTTGATCGAAAATAAAACGACTGCGCATACTGGCGATGTGATTGCTGAAATTACTAAGACGATAAGTGAGCAGCAGAAATAAATTAGGAAAATTCATCAACAAAAAGATAATTTTAAAACTACTTCAAAACAAGTAAGAGAAAAAAGATGCTGGTTACCATATAATTAAATACGGTAGCCAGTTTTTGTTTTTTTAAGGTTAGTAAAAAAAGTCTATTTAAAAAGAAAAGACAATCTTAATTTTTTGACAAATATTATTTTTCAATAGCAGCAGGAGTCAACTCCCACTCCCATAGTTAGATCAAACAATAAGATTTTTGAATTTTATATCATATAAACCTGAACTAAAAGAAGCCAGAATATTTTGACAGTTTTAGTTTACGTTCGATAGTGTAGTTTTCTTTGGTACAGAATTAGCAACATCTTAAATGTTAACACACAAACCTATTATATTTTAATTTTTTCTTAAAAAAAATATTAATATGGTTAGTGCAAAAAAGCCTAATAATGAGGTTCAAAGACAGATAACTTTAGAATCTTTTAATATTCTAGATACTTTACCTGAGCAAGAATATGATAATATTACTGCTATAGCCGCAAAAATATGTGGTACTCCAATCGCCTTAATTTCTCTTGTAGATAATGATCGTCAATGGTTCAAATCCAAGCAAGGTTTGGATGAAGAAGAAACACCGAGAGATGTTGCTTTTTGTGCACATGCCATCTTAAAACCCGATGAGTTATTTGAGGTAAATGATGCAACCAAAGATCAACGATTCATAGATAATCCTTTAGTGACAGGTAATACAAATGTTGTGTTTTATGCCGGATCACCTTTGGTCACATCTGAAGGGGAAGCATTAGGAACACTTTGTGTAATTGACCATAAGCCTCGAGAGATGAGTCAAAATTCAAAGGATTTACTTGCTTTACTTTCTGACCATGTAGTGACTCATATGCAGGTTCGAAAAAACAATGAAGAGCTTTTTCTACTCAATGAGAAATTAAACCAAGAAATAGAAATCCGTAAAAGTAAAGAAGAAGAACTCAAAATTGCAGTTGAACAAGCTCAACAAGCGGAGCGCGCAAAAGACCAGTTCCTTTCCAATATGTCGCATGAAATTCGGACACCGATGAATGGCATTATGGGGATTGCTAAACTGTTACTTAAAGAGTCAAGCCTTAGCGAAGATCATAAGGGTTTAGTAAAGCATATCGATTATTCCGCCAATCATTTATTACATATTATTAATGATATTTTAGATTTCTCAAAACTTGATTCAGATAAATTAATATTTGAAAAAATCAACTTTGACCTTAACGATTTATTGAAAAACATATATCATTCCCTTTCAGTTAAGACGAATGAAAAAAATATTGAATTTGATATTCGTAATGATATTAGAATTCCAACTACTCTTTGTGGAGACCCTTTCCGGCTAGGGCAAATCATTTTGAATCTGGCAAGTAATGCTATTAAGTTTACAAGTTTGGGTGGAGTATATATTGATTGTTCTCTTCAATCTGAAACAGAATCTGAGACTATTATCGCTTTCAAAATTAAGGATACCGGAATAGGAATTCCTGCCGATAAAGTTGATTATATTTTCGAACAATTCACACAGTCTGACTCTAGTGTTTCTAGAGAATATGGTGGGACAGGATTAGGGTTAGCGATTTCTAAAAAACTGGTGAAGCAATTCGGCGGTGAAATTAAAGTGATAAGTGAATTAGGGAAAGGAAGTACTTTTAGCTTTACGGTCGCTTTGGGTAGAGCAAAGAAAATCCCACTTCCTGCAAAAACGATTGAGGTTCTTCCAAGTGAAGTAACCAATATTTCAGCTCCTGATATTTCTATTTTATTAGCAGAGGATAATAAACTTAATCAAATTGTTGCTACTAAACATTTAAAAAAGTTTGGATTTGAAATAGACATTGCTGACAATGGAAAAATAGCAATTGACATGTTACACAGAAAGAAATACGATCTAATATTAATGGATATCAATATGCCTGTGATGGATGGAGTAGAAGCAACCGAGCGGATTAGGAAATTGGATATACCTCAAAGTTCTATTTTAATTGTAGCTATGACCGCTTCCGTTTTAGCAAAGGATACTCAAAAATGTTTAGATGCAGGTATGAATGATTTTATTTCTAAACCTTTTGATCCAGATAAATTAAATGATAAAATACTTAGTTTAGTAAACAAAAAAGCACTCCGAGAAAATTAAATTAGAACTCTCGATGGTTCCATTAATTTAGTTCCAAATCAAAATGGTGTTTTTATTTAAGATATGAATCATCCCGAATTTTCAGAGTGAAAGTTCGGGATGATTTTTTTTATAGAAGGAGTTGAACAAACAAAGTTGGGAATGACTCATCTTATTCATCTTCATTTTTAATATCTCACAATCTAAAAGTATTTGGATGGATCAAGCAAAGGGCAAATTCTTAATAGTATATTACCATCAAACAAAACAAATACATATATGGTTACGCAGTACATTATTTTAATTTTATATTTTCTTGTCTTATTTGCCATTGGATATTTTGCTTCCAAAAAAATAAATAATATCGATGATTATTATGTTGGAGGTAAGAAAATGGGATTTTGGGTAGTAGCATTTTCCTCCAGAGCAACTGGAGAATCAGCCTGGTTATTATTGGGGTTGACAGGAATGGGAGCAATGGCAGGTATCTCTGCTTTTTGGGTAGTGATAGGAGAAGTGATTGGCGTTTCAGCTGCCTGGTTTCTGATGGCCAAGCCTTTCAAAAAAATGACGGATGAATATAAATCCATCACCATTCCAGATTATCTGGTGAGCCGATTCAAATCTAAAACACATACGCTTAGAAAGATAGCTGCTACAGTATTGAGTGTTTTTGTAATTATTTATGTGAGTGCACAAATTGATGCGACGGGATCAGCTTTCGAATCATTTCTAGATTGGAATTATTATACAGGTGCAATCGTTGGTTTTTTATTGGTTTTATCTTATATATTTTCTGGTGGATTTGTAGCTGTAGCTTGGTCGGATTTATTTCAAGGATTATTAATGTTATTTGGATTGTTACTATTGCCGACGGTGGCATGGTTGTTAATTACTGATCCTCCATTATTTGAAGGTATCCAAGCGATAGACCCAGGCTTGATGAATATATGGGGAGCAGGTGGGTTAACAACGGTTAATATATTTGCTATTTTAGGTTTTATGATGATTGGATTAGGCTTTATGGGGTCGCCTCAATTATTTGTTCGATTCATGTCGATCAAAGATGAAGCGGAAATTAACAAAGGAAGATGGGTTGCGATTGCTTTTACGATTCTTACAGATTCTGCTGCCGTGATGGTGGGAATTCTAGGACGATATTATTTCAACGAAGCAGGAACAGATATAGAAGCAACACTTGGGAATAGTGCACAGGATGTACTTCCTATGTTGGTAAGTGAAGTGATGCCAACGGTTCTTGTTGGACTTTATGTGGCAGTAGTTTTATCAGCGATTATGTCTACGATTGATTCTCTTTTAGTGGTTGCCTCAAGTGCCATCACGCGAGATGTTTATCAACAAATTTTACATCCTGACGCAGATGATAAAACGTTAACTAGCTTGTCTAGAAAAGTAACGGTGGTGATGGCATTTCTTGCTTTGGGACTTTCTCTTTTAGTATCAGTACTCTCGCCTGATAGAACTATCTTTTGGTTTGTGATGTTTGGGTGGTCTGGAATTGCGGCTACTTTTTGCCCGGTGATGATCTTGTCGATGTTTTGGAAAGGCTATACTGAAAAGGGAGCGATCGCTTCGATGCTTACAGGATTTTTAAGTGTGCCACTTTTTAAATTTGGAGCAACTAACCTTCCTGAAGTCGGTATCCTTTTTGAAAAAATGGACGTACTGCTGCCTTCCTTTTTAATGGCGATGCTCATTGGATTTATTGTAAGTAAATTAGATAAAAAGGGGCAGGGGGTTATAACAGATATCGGTTCCTAAATAAGTCAAACTATAGATGATAAATTAAAAAAGTGATGAGTAGTTAGAACTACTCATCACTTTTAATTTAATAACTGAATACTTGTGAATTTTTTAAAACTATTCCTAAAGCAATTTACCTTCTTTGGAGTGGTAGGATAAAGTTTTCCAATCAAAAGTCTTTTCCTCCTTATTATAAACCTGACAAGTATCAATAGGGTTCATGTAAAGGTGAAGGCTCATACTTCGACCTTGATGTGTATTTTCTAAAGAGTGATAACCCATCTCATCATTCATGTAAGAGAATCGACCTTCCTTGAAAACCATTTCATCTATAGGTAATGGAATGTTGGTCTGCTTTTCATCTTCATAGCGAACTTCTTTCATTTCTCCTTGAAGTAAATAGACCCAACATTCTTCTCCAGCATGACAATGAATCGGTGTTTCTTGACCTTCTTCCCAACACAATAATATTAATTCGTGACTTTCAGTCCTAACAATACAATTGCGAGTATAATGTTCTTTAGTCCAAAATTGATAAGGAGAAAAGTCCATTGCGTCCAATTCGATTCGCTTGATCAGACCGACATAATCTTTCCCTGAACACTCAGGAAGTACTTCTAATAATTCTTTTAAAGATGTTATTTTTTCTTTTACCATATTTCACAAAGGTAAGGAAGCAAATGCAGGATTACTAATTCAAGTCTTAGATTAGACTTTATTACTCTTTTATGGTGCTTATTGGTTAGATTTTATATAATAAAATTCATTTTCAAACAATTAAAGCCTATATAGGTTATAAGTACCTATTCCTCATTAAAAGAGACTAACTAACTTCTAGATAAATAATCTATTAATTTTTTTAAATTTAAAATAATAAGTATGAAGGGCGAATTAAAGATGTTTAATTCTATCGTTGAGAAACTACTGAAAGCAGAAGAAGAAACTCCTGTGGTAGAATATATTGAGGCCAGAAAACTCCATGGCCGAATCGATTTAAGCTTAAATCAAGAAGCCATGGAGGAGGAAACTTTCCGAGATTTGTTAGAAGATTTAGTATTAACCACTCCACGTACTTCTTCCAAATTATTTTTTAATCAACTATTTGGCGGTAGAAAAAGTAAAGCTGTACTAGGCGACTTATTGGCTGTTATGTTAAATAACAGTATGTACACGTACAAAGTTGGAGGGCCTCAAGTTGGCGTGGAGAAAAGTATTATCAATAAACTTTGTGAGATGGTGGGCTATGGAGAAGCAGGTAATGGTACCTTTCCATCAGGTGGATCGATGAGTAACTTGATGGCGATGATTATGGCAAGAGATGCTCATGATCCAAAAATAAAATTGGAAGGGACAGCTAAAAAACTCATAGTATATACTTCTAAAGCATCTCATTATTCTACTCCAAAGAATGCTGCTATGATGGGGATAGGAAGAAATAATGTTCGATTTGTTGATACGGATTCTAAAGGCGAATTACAATCTGACCATTTGGAAGAATTGATTTTGGAAGATTTGGAAAAAGGCAATACGCCGTTTTTTGTAAATCTTACCGCAGGTACAACTGTATTGGGAGCTTATGATCCGATACCTCCAACGAGTCGTATTTGTAAAAAATATAACTTATGGCTTCATGTTGATGGAGCGTATGGAGGAGGAGTAATTTTTAGTAAAAAATATAAACATCTAGTTGCAGGATTAGAGGAAGCAGATTCCTTTAGTGTGAATGCTCACAAAATGTTAGGGACTCCATTGACCTGTTCCATTATTTTGACCAAGCATAGCCAACAATTATATGATTCTTTTTCGAATAATGCAGAATACCTGTATCAAACAGATGGCGATGATTTTAATTTGGGTAAAATTTCCATGCAATGTGGGCGTCGAAATGATGCGTTGAAGTTTTGGACGCTTTGGAAGTCGGTAGGTACCGAGACGTTGGAAAAATATGTAGATCAACAATTTTATCTAGCAGAGGTAGCAAGGGAATATATTAGTAACCATCCTGATTATACGTTATATAGTTATGATGATTCCATTTCCATTTGCTTTAATTATAAAGGTATAGACGCCAATGAGCTTTGTACTTTATTGTATCAAGAAGCAGAGATCATGGTCGGTTTTGGACAATTCCAAGAAGATGAATTTATTCGATTTGTGACGATTAATTCTGAAAATAAAAAAGAAGATATCTTAAACTTCTTCGCTAAGTTAGAATCGTTTGTGGCTAAGTCTGTTCAGTTATCTTCTGAGGTGACTCGATAATATATAATTGGAGAAGAGTTACTCGATCCAATTTGTAAAAAGGGAAGAAGTAATCATTATTAGATTATTTTTTGTCTAAAAGAAAACCCGATCTTTCTGTGAAGGAGATCGGGTTTTTCTATAAAATTATTCTAACTATTCACTAGCTATTACCATGGATCACTACATTGTCTACTCTGGTATCCTTGACTTCTCCCATGACGATGTAAGTACCTTTTATTTCTAGGTTCTCTTTATACAAAACTTCTGTGTGATTTGAAAAAGTTGATGTTGATAAGTACTATAATACTCGGATTTTTTTTAATTGCTTCTTGGATCAATCGTTAGATCAATTATCAACGTCTCCTAAGAAAATAATTTTATCTTGCATAGACAGAGTGAACAGAAATGCACGATTAACAGAATGAGAAATTAATTAAGAAAAAATACTAGTCCAATAAGGTTAAACAAGTATTGCTGAATTTGTAAACTACCAATTCTTCTGAGAAATTATTAACCTTGCAAACGCAGGAAGGAGAATCCCAAATGAAACTAAAAAATATAGTGCGCATTGAAGGAGAGCGGAATTATAGTTTCATTTATATGACGAATCAAAAAAAGAAACTCGCTTCTAAAACTTTAGGAGATTTAGAAGAACTATTAAATGATAAAGGATTTTTTAGAAGTCATAAATCGCATCTTATTAACTTTTCACATATCCAATCTTATCCCAATAGTACTTCAGCTGTACTTTCGGAAGGAACAACAATTCCAATTGCTCGCCAGAAAAAGAGGAATTTAAAACTTAGTGGGAGACTTATCAAGATCAAATTTAGTTGCCTTGAAAATCAAAAGTTAGAAATTATTGATACTGCGATAATAGAAAAAAGAAGGGAGAGCTGAAATGTATTAACCCGATCTTATTTTTTTAGAACTGGAAATTTATTTAAGACCAAGACATAACAAATAATAATGAAAGGATTAGAAGTACTTGCTTTTGCACTTAATCAATTTGCTAACTTAACTGAAGATGACTTTAATCTTTCGACTTCTTTTTGGCATGCCAAGGAATATAAAAAAGGCGAGTATTTTAATCGACAAAAAAATATTTGCAGGTATTTAGGATTTATAAATACCGGTGCTTTTCGTTCCTATGTTATTGATCAAAAAACAGCCGAAGAAAAAAACGTTTTTCTTTATTCAAAAAATCAATTTGTAATTCCATTCAAAAGCTTTGTCAATCAAGAGCCTTGCGACTATCATACCCAAGCAATGACAGATGCTTCAATCTTTTATATTAATATCAATGATTTACTTTCACTTTATAATCAATCTCAAAAGTGGGAACGCTTTGGGCGTTTGATGGCAGAAATGGCATTTAATGTGACCATTGAAAGAATGGAAAGTTTCCTCTTTAAAACCCCCGAAGAACGTTATTTAGATTTGATTAAAAACCATCCTGATATTTTTAATAGCGTTCCATTGTATCATATTTCTTCTTACTTGGGTATCCAAGGACCTTCCTTAAGTAGAATCAGAAAAAGAATCTCAGAGAAATAATCCGATTTTAACTTGGGTTAAAATAATACAGAGTTATTTGTTGGACTTTTACGGAAATAAAAAAAGTAATAATGAAATCAACAAAAACAATTGTATTTATCCACGGATTATGGATGCACTCCTCTTCATGGCAAGATTGGATGGACTATTTTAATCAACAAGGTTATAAAACATTAAGTCCAGGTTGGCCAGGCGACTCTTTGACTGTTGCTGAATGTCGAGCAAATCCAGAATCTATTGCCAACAGAGGTGTTACAGAAATAGTAGAGAGTTATGCCAAAATAATTGCTACACTTCCAGAATCACCAATTGTGATTGGGCATTCGTTTGGTGGATTAATCGCACAAATATTATTGGACCGTGGCTTAGCAAGTGGTTGTGTCGCAATTGACCCTGCGCCAATGAAAGGTGTATGGCAACTTCCATTTTCAGTAATCAAAGCATCTTTACCAGTCCTTGGTAATCCTTTTAATTTTACAAAAGCGAATTCGCTTACTTTTAAACAGTTCTGCTATGGATTTGCCAATGCACTCTCTGAAAAAGAAGCAAGGGAACTTTATGATCGTTGGGTAATTCCAGCACCTTGTAGACCACTTTTTCAAGCAGCATTAGCCAGTTTCGCAGGTTCTGAAACAAAAGTAAATACGCAAAATACTACGCGTGGTCCGTTGCTGATTACAGCAGGTGAAAAAGACAATCAAGCTCCGCCAATATTGGGGAAAGCATCCATGAAAAAATATAACTCATCTGTAATTTCAGACTTCAAATTATTTGAAGGACGTGGACATTCACTTGTTATTGACAATGGTTGGAAAGAAATTGCTGAATACTCGCATGCTTGGCTAAAGAAGAACGAACTTTGATAAATAGGAAAAGAATAAATTACAAACGATGTATTTCTGTCTAGTGAAACATTTTATTCACAACTCATCTAGCTCATTTTACATTTCAGTAGTTTTTTTTGCGCTTAAGGTTTACTTATGCTATTTTTAGTAAAAAAATAGCATGGAAGAAACATTCATTGATTTTTGGTTGCGAGAAGCCTTTGGTGTAGTGAAAGATTATTTCCTTTTTGCAGGAGGAGCATTTATTTTGTTTTACTTTATTTTGAAAAAACCAATGTGGTTTCGAAAAGTACAAAAGAAGATGCCGAAGAATAAAGATTACTTCCGAGACATCATTTACTCTTTGATTTCTGTAACCATTTTTGCAACGGTAGCATTATTTGTTTTTTATTTTTATATGCCTCAGACCAATATCTATTTTGATTTTAATGATCATAGTATTGGTTATTATTTATTCACTTGGGTTTGGATGTTCTTGTTGCACGATACTTATTTTTATTGGATGCATCGGGCCATGCATCTTCCTCAAATTTATAAACATGTACATTTAGTACATCATAAATCAACTAATCCATCTCCTTGGACTGCTTATGCTTTTCATCCAATTGAAGGGTTTTTTGAAGCGATGATTGTTCCGCTGATTGCATTTACTGTTCCGGTACATATATCTTCGATTGGACTTTTCTTTTTATTTCAAATTTTTTACAACGTGTACGGACACTTAGGATTTGAATTGTATCCAAAAGGATTTCATAAAACTTGGATTGGAAAATATGTCAATACATCTGTAGCGCATAATTTACATCATAAAAGATTCGATGGAAATTATGGTTTGTATTTTTTGATATGGGATAGATGGATGGGAACCGTTCGAGAAGATTATGATTCGACTTTTGAAGAGACCACGGAAAGAGTGAAAGAAAAAATTTCTCCTCAAACATAAAAAAAGAACAGCTACCTAGGTGGCTGTTTTTTTTTGAAAAAAAATAAATTAATTTGTCCCCTCTTCCTTTTTTAGCTTCGTCATGTGGGTGATATTAATTTTTTTCAAAATATTATAAAAAAAGAAAACATGAAAAAGTACGTAGCAATTTACTCTGCTCCTGGTGAAGCAATGTCTCAAATGACAAACATTACTCCTGAACAAGCAGCTGAAGGAATGAAACCTTGGATGGCTTGGAAGGAAAAATGTGGTGACTCTTTAGTCGATATGGGTGCACCATTAGTAGCTGGTCAATCAAGTAGCAGCTCAGGGAGTTGGACTGGAAGTGGTTCAGGTGTAAGTGGATATTCTATTGTTCAAGGTGAAACTTTGGAAGAGGTAAAAACCTTGTTCGAAGATCACCCACATTTATCTTGGGCGCCAGGATGTTCTGTGGAAATTCTCGAATGTGCAGTAATGTAGTTAGAAAGGAAAAAATAAAAACTTAATTTGCAATTGAGTTTTAGAGTTTTTAGAAATAAATAATTTAAAATTTAAAATAAATAATTATGAAAAAGTTTATGTTAATCTTTATTGGAAAAGGATATGAAGAGATGAATTTATCACCAGAAGAAATGCAAGCGCAAATGGGAAAATGGTTTGCGTGGAATGCAAAGATGGAAGAAGCGGGCGTGGTGGAAAGTGGAGATGCGCTTACCTCTACTATCAAAAGAATTTCAGGTTCAGATCGAACGGTAACTGATCGAACTGCGACGGAAGTCAAAGAATTGATAGGTGGATATTATATTGTGAAGGCTGAGAATATTGAAGGTGCTATTGCCATTGCTCAGGATTACCCAGATTATGATCATGGAGGAACTGTAGAAGTGAGAGAGATAATGGTATTTGAACAATAATGGAACAAAAAATTATAGACCATCTTTTTAGACATCAATTTGGAAAGATGGTCTCCATTTTGACGCGTATTTTTGGACTGGCACATTTGGAAACAATTGAAGATGCGGTGCAGGATACTTTTGTAAAAGCAATGTTATCTTGGCGAACTCAGATGCCTGACAACCCTGAAGCTTGGTTGATGCAAGCAGCTAAAAATAGGATGATAGATCTTTTTCGGAAACTATCTGCTGAACAAAAAAGAGTTCCCAATTTTACAAGCGGTGCATCTAATATTGCGATGCAAAATATGTTTTTAAAACATGAAATTGAAGATAGCCAATTGCGAATGATATTTACTGCTTGTCATCCGTTGCTCAATCCTCAAGATCAAATTTCTTTTGCTTTAAAAACTATTTCAGGTTTTAGTATTAAAGAAATTGCATCAGCTCTTTTACTCAAGGAAGAGACGGTGAAGAAACGATTAGTTCGTGCTCGGAAATCTATTAAAAATAAATCCATAGCTTTTGAAATTCCAATGGGAGCCGAACTTCCAGAGCGATTGGATCGAGTTTTAGAGGTATTGTATTTGATTTTTAATGAAGGTTTTCATTCCAATAAAAAAGATATTTTAGTTCGAAAAGAATTATGTGGCGAAGCCATAAGGTTGAGTCAAATGTTATTGAATAATGACTTGACTAAACATGCAAATTCTTATGCCCTCTTTGCTTTGATGTGTTTTCAATCTGCGCGTTTGAATAGTAAAGTAAATGAGAAAAACGAGTTAGTTGATTTAAAGAATCAAGATCGAAGTAAATGGTATTTTCCATTAATTAAAATGGGAAATGATTCAATGTTTCAAGCGGTAGAAAACGGAATTTTTTCGAGCTATCATTTTGAAGCTGCGATTGTTGCAGAACATTTAAAGGCAATAAATTTTGAATCAACTAATTGGGATAAGATTTATAGTTGGTATGAAAAATTATATGCTTTGCAACCTCTTCCTATGACATTGCTAAATATGGCGATTGTTCAATTGCAACGCAATGAATTCGAATCCGCATTTTTATTATTACAAAAAATAAAACCAACTGATCTCGAACAAAGAGCTTATCTTTTTTATGGTTCCCTCGCAGAATATTTTATTAAGAAACAAGATTATAACAATGCAATTACAAATATTGATAAGGCAATTGAATTAGTGAAAAATGAATCTGAAAAAGAATATTTAATAAAAAAGAAGCAATCTTTATTTTAGACTTTTTGGTTTTACTTTTTTCTTCGTTCATCTATTTGATGAATTTATTTTTTTCCAAATTTTAAATCCGCAGCTTTAATTTCCTTTTTCCAATACTCCTGACCATCACTTCCAAATACTGTTATTCGCAAAGTCCGTTCCTTTCGTGAACCAAAGACATCCATCTTTGCAAAAGTTTTTTCAGCCACTAAAGTTCCTTCTACTTGCAAAGGATTTGCGTCTGCACCTTTTCCATGAGTTCCAGAAGTTAATGGCGAAACAGTCAAGTCAAAAAGTGGATACCCACCGTCAATTTTATATTCAGACAACTCTGTGTGGTGGACATCGCCAGTTAAAAAGATGACTCCATTTATTTTTAATTTTTGAATAGCTTCGATGATTCTTTTTCTCTCTTCCGGAGCACAAGTAGCGTGAGTTTCACCACCTAATATTGGATTTAAAAATTGTCCTCCAACGACTACGAATTTAAAAGAGGCATAACTATTTACTAATGCATCTAACAACCATTCAACTTGCTCAGCACCTAAGATTTCTGGATTCTCAATATCACTTCTTTTGTTTGGCGTTCTCCAATATCTATTGTCAAGCATAAAGAATTCACAATCTGCCCATTGAACATGACCGGTAACTCCTTCTTCATAAACATAGTTTGGATTTGGGAAAAAATTTTTAAATGCTTTGTCTGTCACTCGTTTCAAGGGAAAACTTCGATCTGAATTATTGGGGCCAAAATCATGGTCATCCCAAATCGCATAGTGATGCATTCCGCCTAACATAGCTTGCATTTCTGGAAGAGAACGAGTGTGCGTGTAGCGGTGAATGATTCCAGTTTTGCTATTCCAATCTGCTTCTCGTAAATAAAAATTATCCCCCAACCACATCATAAATTGAGGTTGTTGTTTTGCTATGGTTTCGAAAATTTGATATTCACCTCCGTAAGGCTTTCCAGGGCGATCATATTTTTCTTCGCTAACATAAGTACAACTTCCTGTGGCAAATGAAAAATCAGGAGCATCACCTCGCCATAACCAAAGTGGTTGCGACTCAAATTGAAGCGGGTAGGGGCGATCTATTTTTTTGTTATTGATAAATAGTTCGTAGTTGTATTTTTGAGAAGGTTCTAATTGATCTGCTAAAAGATGAGCGACAAAAGCATCAGTTTTGGTTGTTGTTGCAGATGCTGTTTTTATTTTTTCAGTAGGAGTTTTTGTATTCCAATATTCGAAATGCACTTCGGCAGGTTGATTAGTTTGCACCCAAAGCAAAACTTCTTTCATGGTGGAATAGCCAACCATCGGACCTGATTGAAGTAATTCTTTTTGGGAAAAAAGGGTAGTGGTAGTCGTTAATAAAAAAAGAAAAAGTAGGAAATTGGCGTTTTTCATTTTGTGATGTTTGATGTTTTGTAAATGGCTAAAGTTAGGAACATGAAGTTACATGAACAAATAAAAAGAGCTGTTAGTACAAAAACACTAACAGCTCTTTTTTAATAAATTTCTATTTCTTAAAATTAATTAAATTGCTTTGCTAGCCAACTCAATCTATGCTTTGCTGAAGAAACTAAGTCATTGTAATTATTTAAAATGACTGTTCCATTTTCATAACTAGCATTCATTTTTGGAGCCATATCTTTTCCAATAATCAGAATTGTAATGGCTGAATTAGGAAACATAGTTTTTAATACTTTTCGATATTTTTCAGCTTGAGTTTGTTCCGTCTTATCAATCGTATGGTTAGGTGATTTTAACTCGATCAATAAGATGTTATTTTTATAATCTTGACAAAGAATCAAAGCAGGTGCTTTATTTTTTTTATCACTTTTAAATTTTGAAGCTAAAAAATCTTTAGAAATTTTACTCAAAGTAGCATTGGAAGCCATCATCGAAAATGGCTCATTCAGCAACCATAAGTTATTTTCAAATGATTGATGTACTTCCTTCTCAGTCGTTTTCTCATTAGAAATTAATCGTTCGAAAAATTCCAAAAAGGTACTTCTATTTTTAGTTTGTCCTCCCACCAAAGATGATTCTACTGTTCCAAATTGAGAAAGCGCTTTCGCAAAATCTTTAGTTTTTTTAGTAGAGGAATGTTCGATGTTTGATAAGACTTCGTGATACTCATCTTTTTCAATAGTATCCAAAACAACCGAAATAATGGTATTTATTTTTTCGTCAGATTCATTATAATATGACTTGAGGACTTTGTCCAATGATCGTTTTGCAAATTCTCTTTTGTGAGTTGGGAGCTGTTGCAAGTCTTTAGATATTTTATTTTCGATTTTAGTTTTGGCCAAATGAATTTGTTGACTATAAGTATCTTGAAGTGCTTTTTTGATTTTAGGTTTTATCAATTTTTTGACTTCTTCCAGCTTTTTAGAATTTTCAAAAATAGCGCCCCAATCAGCTGTGATATCATCAGCCAATCCATCAACTTCAACTTCTGCGTATATTTTCTTTAGCAACATTTTAGGAATGTCTTCCTCTTCTTCCAAACCAAAATAAGTAGGTCTTCCAATTATTTTTCCTTTGACTCTAATGGCAATTCCAGATTGTTTTAATTTCTTCTTTCCTTCAGAAATGGTAAATGAATAATTGACTTTACCTGCTAGCTTTGTAGTAGCCGTTCCATTTTCTGAGAATCCAACTAGATCTTGAATATCTAATGATTTGTCATTGATCATTATATCAAATCCGTTTTCCCTACCATATTCTGTGAGTAGGATTTGACTCAATCTTACAGGATTTGGGAAATTCAAATTCTGATTTAATTGACGCAAAATAATGGTTGTCCCGTTATCTTCTTTTGAGCAATCTTTGGTAGATATTTTTAAATCTAATTTCTCCAAATCATCTTTCCATTTTAAGATTTCATCTTTGACAATCGTAACAGTTGTTTCTTTTCCTCTAGCCTTCGAAATAAGTTGCATCTCTCCAGCAACGAGCAGTCCTGCAAATTTTCCAATTCCTTTTCTACCTTTTACCTTTCGCTTTTTAAGCGGAGTGCTTTCTCCTTTTCGGGAAGTTCTACTTCTAGCAATAAATAAATATTCATTCCTAATTTCTTTCTCTGTCATCCCTGAGCCATTGTCCTCAATAATAATTTCTGCCTTGGCAAAAGGTTCAGGCATCGTTATTTTCAACTGCGCGGAATCAGCATCCCAAGCATTATCGACCAATTCTTTTATGGCTGCTTCCGTTGATCTATAATTTTCTCCAAGAATAGAAGTAAGGCTTGTGTCAACTTTAAAATTTGCTATTTTCATAAATGTCTAGGACTTGTTTTTGATAAGAACCTGATAGGTGTTTATACTTGATTTCATTCTTAAAATAGAATAGAAAACAAATATATGAAAAAAGAGGGCTTCCTTTTATTTTCAAACTAATCAAATTTTTTTTATCGGAAAATTCTAATCATTCATCGAAATCGATTTGAAAAGTGAGATTTATTTTGATATATTTATGATATCATTTTAATATCAAAATAAATCAGATTATGAAAACGGAAATGAATCAAGATTTCGAAAAAACAACTAAGCCTATTTCAGGATATATCATGTTGTTAGTATTGTTTGCTTTAATAGGATGTACAGTATATGGATTTGCTGTAATTCAAAAACCAATTGTAGTAGCCTTAATTCCCCTTATTCTTTTTTTGATTCCAGGTTTCTTTATGGTTAACCCAAATGGATCTCGAGTATTAGTTTTATTTGGAAAATATGTTGGGACAGTAAAAGAAAATGGATTCTTTTGGACCCTCCCATTTTATAGCAAATCAAAAATTTCACTTCGAGCACGTAACTTCGAAACAGAACGAGTGAAAGTAAATGATAAAATGGGAAACCCAATTTTGATTAGTTCAATTTTGGTTTGGAAAGTAAGTAACACTTATAAAGCTGCCTTCGAGGTAGACGATTATGAGAGTTTTGTAAGAATCCAGAGTGATGCTGCTGTCCGGATTTTGGCAAGTCGATATCCTTATGATAATTTTGATGATGACCAATTAGAAACGACTTTGCGATCAGGATTGGAAGAAGTCAATGATGCGATGGAAGAGGAATTAACGAACAGATTAGGAATGGCAGGTTTGGAAGTTTTGGAAGCAAGAATCGGTTACTTGGCGTATGCTCCTGAAATCGCAAGTGCTATGTTGAAACGTCAACAAGCGGAAGCGGTAGTTGCAGCTCGGTTCAAAATAGTAGAAGGTGCTGTCGGCATGGTGGAACAAGCATTGGATTTGTTGTCAGAGAAAAAAATAATTGATTTGGATGATGAGAAAAAAGCGGCAATGGTAAGTAATTTGATGGTAGTGCTTTGTTCAGATCAGGAGGCGACTCCAGTTTTGAATACTGGAACTTTAAATACATAAAGCAGAACTTCCGTGATATGGTTCTAACCATGTTATGGATATTTTTTGCAAAAAAAACTAAAAGGAATGTTGGAGAAGTCCATCATTCCATTTAGTATTTTAAAAATGTAAAAGTATTGTTATGCCAAAAAAGAAATTCGTATTAAGAGTAGATGAAGAAACGATGAAGCTTGTAGAGAAATGGGCTGCGGATGAATTTCGTAGTGTGAATGGTCAATTGGAATGGATGATTTCGAAAGTGCTGAAAGAGGAGGGGAGATGGAAAAAGAAGAAGGAGGAATGATTAATTCAAATATACTGAAGCGATTGCAAAATTCAATTGCAATCGCTTCATTGTTTTATCAATCTTAGTGTAAAAAATACAAGTTGTATAGTGAATCATTTTATTTTTTTCATATATTGATTGATTATTACTTCAAACGAGTGGCATGCCTTAAGTTTTTAGTATTTTAGAAAAACATTACAAAACGAAAAAAAAACATTTTATGTCAACAATCAATAGGAGTAGACTATTTAACGCAAGTTGTATAGCTCTTACCGTTACCGCAATGACCTTTGCAATTCGAGCAGGTATTCTTTCGCAGCTTGGAGTAGATTTTAAATTGACAGATACAGAATTAGGGTGGATAAATGCGATGGCATTTTTAGGGTTTCCAATTGCAACTATGATTGGAGGACCATTATATAATGCAGTTGGACCTCGTAAGATTATGTGGGTTGCATTTATTACTCACCTTCTTGGACTTATCATGACCATCTTTGCTGGAGGATTTTGGACACTTTTAATTTCTACCTTCTTTATAGGTTTTGCCAATGGGTCTGTTGAAGCGGCTTGTAATCCAATGATTGCAAATATGTTTGATGGTAATAAGACCACAATGTTAAATAAGTTTCACGTTTGGTTTCCAGGAGGTATCGTTATTGGAGCATTAGCTTCCGCATTGATGACTAACCTGAATTTGGGATGGCAACCACAAATTGCAATAATGTTGATTCCTACATTGCTTTATGCTTGGATGATATTTGGGCAGGAATTTCCAGAAGAACCAGAATCAGGATCAATTGATTTTCAAAAATTATTTCCACCTATATATTTAACCATCGTATTGGGTTTAGTACTTATTGCTGCTTCTGATTTAACTTTACAGCAATGGTTTCCTGGAGAAGCTAGTACTTATGTGAAGTTTGGTTTGATAGTATTAGTAGGTGGATTAATTTATCAATATTTTGGATTACTCTATTCTGTATTGGCATTATGTATGACCTTAACAGCGACTGCAGAATTAGGAACTCAACAATGGGTAGAAAAAATATTAGGAAATTCAGGAGCACATCCAATGTTAATCCTAGCAATGATTACAGGGTTGATGGCTGTAGGAAGATACTTTGGAGGACCACTTATTCATAAATTTAAACCAATAGGAGTTCTATTTGGATCGGCTGTAGTGGCTACATTAGGTATCGGTTTGATGAGTGTGGCTACTGGAGGCATGGTTTATTTCGCAGCAATTCTTTTTGCAATTGGAGTGATGTACTTTTGGCCAACTATGATTGGTGCCGCCGCTGAATATACTCCACAAACTGGAGCACTTGGATTATCATTTCTAGGTGGTGTGGGGATGTTTGCAACTTCATTATGGCAACCTGTGATTGGAGGTTGGTTGGATACAGAAAGAGCATCTGCAATTGCGAATGGACTTAGTGAAGAAGCTGCAGATCTTGCCGCTGGACAGGCAACACTTGATAATCTAGCTGTTTTTCCAGCCATACTAATTATACTGTTTGGTATCCTTTATTTTACAAAAGGAAAATGGCAGGAAGAAGCGAGTTAATTTATTTTTGTTGATAAAGGAAAAGAGGCTACTTCAAAATCAATTTGAAGTAGCCTCTTTTTTATTAGAATAATTTGACTGATTCTATTTTTCAAAAAATGTTTCCACAAATTTTTTCTTATTAAAAATAGCCAAGTCATCAATGCCTTCACCAATTCCGATAAATTTAATTGGAATTTGAAATTGATCAGAGATTCCAATCGCAACTCCACCTTTAGCCGTTCCATCTAATTTTGTCAAAGCCAAGCAACTTACATCTGTCGCAGCAGTAAATTGTTTACATTGCTCGATAGCATTTTGACCAGTCGTAGCATCCAAGACTAGCATCACATCGTGTGGTGCACCTTCCATTTTTTTGCCAGCTGAATTATATATTTTTGTCAACTCGCGCATCAAATTTAGTTTTGTATGCAATCGACCTGCTGTATCAATAATGGCTACATCGCAATCATTATTCATCGCATATTGAACCGTTTCATAAGCAACAGCAGCAGGGTCAGTATTCATTCCTTTGGCAAAAAAATCACAACCCACTCGATCACTCCAAATTTTTAATTGATCTACCGCAGCAGCTCGGAATGTATCACCAGCTCCAATCACGACTTTGTGTCCTCGTTGAGTATAAGCATGAGCCAACTTACCGATGGTCGTCGTTTTTCCAACGCCATTTACACCTACCACCATTAAAACATAAGGTTTTTTACCAGCAGGAGGAGTGAAGTCTTCGAGTTCTTCAGTATTAGTTTCAGACAATAATTGAACGATTTCATCTCTCATGATTGCATTCAAATCATCTGTATTGACATATTTATCCTTAGCTACTCGAGCTTCGATTCGGTCAATAATTTTTATTGTCGTTTCCAATCCTACATCTGAAGTAATGAGGACTTGCTCCACTTCATCAAGTACTTCAACATCGATAGTTGTCTTTCCCGCAACTGCTTTTTTGATTTTGTCAAAGAAACCGGATTTAGTTTTTTCCAAACTTTTATCTAACTGCTCTTTCTTTTCCTCTTCAGTTTTTTTACCAAATAATTTTTTAAAGAAACTCATTTATTTATGAATGATTAGGAGTGAATAATGGTAACTATTTTCTAGAACTTAGTCCTTTCTTAATTTAAAAGTTAGAAGGACTTTAATTTTAATAGGAAATAGGACTTCAAATAGTAAACAGTAAAACGCAAAAAAGGCTTTCCCCTAAAGATAGAAGAAAAGCCTTTTTATGAACTGTTTTAAACCAAAATAGTTCAAATTATTTTTTAGCGAAAAAATCTTTCACTTTGTCTTTGTGAATCATCACTTGCTTGTAGGTATATTTTCCAGTCGCTTCGTCTTTTACGCTTTTTACAACTTTTACGAAATCTCTACCAGAACCTGCGTTAGCCGCACGTTGACCTACTCTTGCATTTTTGGATACTTTAGCCATGATTAATATTTTTTAGTGAGGAAATTAATTTTAATGAGTTTGTAAATTAAACCAAAAAATTAAAATCTTCAAGTCAATTACTTAATTTCTTTATGAATAGTGTACTTCTTCAAAACTGGATTGTATTTTTTCAATTCCAATCTATCTGGAGTATTCTTTTTATTCTTTTGAGTAATGTACCGAGAAGTACCAGGCATACCAGTTGCTTTGTGCTCAGTACATTCCAAAATAATTTGCGTTCGGTTACCTTTGCTTTTCTTAGCCATTTTATAAAATATTTAAAATGTGATTATTTTAATTTTGTTCCAACGTTCATTCCTTTACGCTGAGCATCTTTTAGGAATTCGTAAACACCTAATTTATTGATCGTACGTAGTGTACTAGTTGCTACTTTCAACGTCACCCATTCTCCTGTTTCAGGAATGAAAAAACGTTTTGTGATCAAATTCGGAAGAAATCGACGCTTCGTTCTACGATTAGAGTGAGAAACATTATTTCCCGAAATCGGACGTTTTCCTGTTAATTGACAAACTCTAGACATTGTGATTGTATTAAATATAAATTAATTAATAGTGACCTTGGCAAGATTCGAACTTGCAACCTCTTGATTCGTAGTCAAGTGCTCTATCCAGTTGAGCTACAAAGCCAAAAATTTCAAAGTTTTTGCCCATTTTCTTCAAATGGAGTGCAAAGATAACGGAATTTGCTAGTTATACAAAAGATTTTTAAGAAAAAATAAAGCGTTTTTATTAACATTTTTTGAGAGAAAAAGAAGCTAGGTATAGCTGGATATTCCAAGTCCAATATAATATTTAAGTTTTAAAACTATATATAGTTTTCTAGTTTTTATTAACTCTAGACTTGGAGAGTCCAGCTATACCTGGCTCCTAAATAGAAATCCAATAATACTGTGTAGTTCGATTTTCCATCGGTGCTTCTTTCCAAAATTCACCACGATTTTTTAAAATTGACTTAGCTGAACCGATATTGCTTTTATTGCAAGTGATGAGTGCTTTTTCGATTCCTAACTTTTTAGCTTCCAGAAGAGTGAGTTCCAAAATTTTTGTCGCACAACCTTTTCGTCTTGCGGAAGGAGCTACACCATATCCGATATGTCCACCGCTGACCCATAATTTTTCATTCAGAGTATGCCTCAAATTGGAAGTGGCCAAGATATTTTGATTTTCATCAACCAACCAAAAGGAGGAATGGGAAACTTGTGTATCAGTCAAGCCAATTCCTTTGGAAGCATTTAAAAGGATGTTGACATATTTTTCAAAGTCGGAAGTGTCGAGACCGATGGACCAGGGAGAAAGAGCCTCGTTGGCGGAATGCCAATCTTGGAGCATGGTTCGAAATTGAGATTCGAGTTCGATGGTTGGAGAAATGAGTTTTAGTGATTCCATTATTTATGTATATTTGGTAGTTGAAAATAAAATTGAAAATTTATGGATAAATCTCTAATTAAAATTCCTCTAAAAAAAAGTATCTCAGAATTGCTAACGATACTTGCTGGCATAGTTCCGCTTTTCGGAACTGGCTTTTTGTTGTTTTTTGATGATAAGTATCAAGGTAATTATTTGGCAAATATCGTTGGAATCATCAGTATTTTATTTTGGGGTGGCGGAGCTATTTATGTTTTGTATTATCATTTTAAAAAACAAAATGGATTAGAAATTTCTTCTGAAGGAATTTTCAATAATTCAATTAAAAACTTTAAGTCAGAAATAGTTCCTTGGGGAAAAATAAAAGATATTAACATTTCAAAAAAATCGAAGATTAATCGAATAATAATTCAATTGGAAAATGAAGAAGAATATATTTCGTCATTTTCCAAAAAACGTATTCAAAAAGTTTTAAGAAAAAATCAAGAAGAATATGGTAGTCCAATAATTATTGATTCTGATAGGTTAGACTTAAATATGGTTAGTCTGCTTGAAATATTGAAGAATGGGAAAAAGAAAAATTTGAAATAATTTGATTAATCATTATTCACTTTTCCCAAAATCGTCACCACCAAATCACTCAGAGGAATTTCAATATTATATTTTTTAATTCAGTTTGAAAATGATAAAAATGATGCCTATTACAATTAGGATTAAAAGAACAATAATTGCTATTAATAAAGATTCATTAGGAGTATAAGTTGAAGAATAATTAGAACTAATATAGTAAGGTTGGGAAGAATAAGTGTCAATTTCTTGAGAGGGTTCTTCAAGGGAATTGACTACTTCAGTAAAAGAACTATATATTCTACTCTTCTGAAGAAGGTATCTTTTTTTAGTGATTAGATTTGAAATTCTATCTCTTTTTAAGGAATTTAAATTAGCTACTAATAGAAGGAGATCATTATAGTAATTATTATCATCATCCAAATTCTCAAATAAATAATCAAAGGCTTCCTTAATTTCTTTATTTCTAAATAACTCTAGAGCTGTTGTTTTTATTTCTTGGATGTCTGTTTTCATATTTGATATTTTTTCAAAAATAGAAATTATTTTTTACTTTCTTTATTAAGCTTAGATCAAAAAGAAAACTGATTTTTTGAAAAGAAGCTAAATGTTTTTAGTTTTACTTAAAATCGTCACCACCATATCATTCAACGGTGTTTCAATATTATATTTTTTTCCCACAGTTACAATTGCTCCATTTTTTGCACCCAACTCAATTGGCCTTCCTAATTTTCTATCTGTCAACATCGAAGTTCCTTTTTCTTTCGGATACGTTTTTATTTTTTCTAACATTATATTTACAAAGTCAGAAGGAATAGTTGTACCATCAGCTTTGGCGACTTGGATACCTTCTTCCATTAATTTTTGAAATAGCGTTCTAATTTTTTCGTCTTCAAAAATCCAGCAAGTCTCACCAGTCAAACAAGTGATTGCTCCTAAGGAAGCACTCTCCAAAAGTTTTTTCCAATTTTCAGTTTTAAAATCTGCGACTTGCTGAAATTTAAAATCTTTATTTTTAAAAAGCTGTTGAAAATCGTTGGCTAAATCTATTTTAGCTGTAGTAATTATAGGATAGCCCATTTGTTGGTAAACTTGATTTTTACCAGGTTGAGTGGGACAATTAATCATACATTCTAAAATAAGTTCTTCTTTGGAAAAGGGTAGAAGTGGTTCTTTTAATTGAAGTCCATTTCGGATGATGGCGATTTTAGTTTTTCGAGAAATAAGTTTTTGAAAAAGATTTTTAGCATTCTCAAACTGATGTTCCTTTAGACAAATGATTAACCAATCTAGTTTGATCGGAATAAAAATGTCTTGTTGTATATTTAAAGGAATGGAATAAAAAGTATCAAAGAATTGAACCTTCACCATTTCTTTTTTGCTACGATTAAAGTGGTGGAGTTCCAAATTTTCATTTTTAAATAACCCAGTCATGATGACAGAACCGATGGCTCCGATTCCTAAAATTCCGATTTTAGTTTTTTTCATTTTTTGAGACTATTGGAATTTGATTATATTTACTTCTTTGAAAAATATTTCACAAAACGAATTTTAATTTTTATGGAAAACCAAGGTAATAATCCGAAAGATGAGAAAATAATTTTTAACAAAGAATTGAATATATGGGAAGCGTTAATTCCTGTCGTTTTGTTGGTTATGATGTTGGCCTACAATATTTATAACGGAGGTGAAATATTTGGTCAATACTCCAATCATTTTATATTGATAACAGGAGGATTGATTGCTGCTTGCGTTGGTTTATTTAATAAAGTAGGAGTAGGAACAATGATAACAGAAGTTTGGGAAAATTTGAAAAGTGTTTTGACTCCTATTCTTATTTTACTTTTGGTTGGTTCATTGGCAGGAACGTGGATGATAAGTGGTATTGTACCATCTATGGTTTATTATGGATTACAAATATTAAATCCATCTATCTTTTTGGCTGCGTCGGTAGTGATCTGCGCTATTATTTCATTGGGGACAGGAAGTTCATGGACAACATCCGCAACAGTAGGGATAGCATTAGTCAGTATTGCAGGGGCTATGAATATTCCTTTGGGAATGGCTGCTGGAGCAATTATCTCAGGTGCTTATTTTGGAGATAAGATGTCTCCGTTAAGTGATACAACCAATTTGGCTCCGGCTATGGCTGGGAGTGATTTATTCACTCATATTAAATATATGGCATGGACTACAGTTCCTTCCATTTTGATTACGTTGGTAGTATTTATTGTGATTGGTTTTACGATGGATATAGCTGAACCAACTTCGAATGATACATTGATCAGCGATATGTTGACAAGTAAATTTAATATTACACCTTGGGTATTCATCGTTCCAGCGATAGTTGTTGGAACAATTGTAATGAAAGTAAAACCAATAATTGGACTTTCCATTGGTGCATTACTGGGGGGGATTTTTGCAGTCATCTATCAGCCAGAAGTGATTAAGGAATTAACAGGAGTAACAACGTTAGATTTTACTGCAAATATAAAAGGAGTATGGAAAGCATTGATTTCAAGTACAGAATTAGTTTTGCCAAATGCGTCCGAATTTCAAGCGTTGGGAGATGATACGAAAAGCAATTTATTAAAACTCCTTCAAGGAAAAGGGATGGAAGGAATGTTATGGACTGTTTATTTAATTATTAGCGCAATGATTTTTGGAGGAGTAATGGATGCGATTGGAGCATTGTCAAGAATAAGTGCTGCATTTTTGAGTTTGTCTGATTCGATTTTTGGATTATTTGCAAGTACTGTGGCAAGTTGTTTAGCATTAAATGTAACTGCTTCTGATCAGTATTTAGCCATTGTAGTTCCTGGGAAAATGTTTGCAAAAGCCTATGAAGAAAAAGGATTAGCTCCTGAAAATTTAAGTAGAACATTGGAAGATTCAGGGACGGTAACTTCTGTTTTGATTCCTCATAATACTTGTGGGGCTTATCAAAGTGGAGTACTAGGAGTTGATGTTGGAGAGTATTTTTTCTATGCCATATTTAATTGGTTGAGTCCATTTATGACTTTGTTATTTGCTGCATTTAGAATTAAGATTAAGATGTTGGCTGATAAAAAATAATATTGTAAATGTTTTGTTATAAAAAAAGGACAGTTGGAAATTGAATTCCGACTGTCCTTTTTTTTACAATTTTTACTAAGTGGAAATTTACATTTTATACTCACTAGAAATAACCGTCTTCATTTTTTTTACTTCCATTTTTCCATCTCGATAAGAAATTACAAACTCCACATCATAAGGAATACAGATTGGTTCAAGTAGAAATTCTACCAATCCAGTAACCTTAAAATCATCTTGTTTAGCCAATTTTATTTTCTTTTGATAAGTCGTATTTACCCTTACGAATTTTACGGGTGCTTCCAAAATAGGGTCAAATTCTTCAACTGAATTAGGTGTTTCTAAAAGTTGATTATCGAAAATTAAATGTTTGTTGTCTCGAAGAGTAAAATAAAAATGTCCGTAAGTTGTATCCTTCGAAAATGGAGAGATAATATAAGCGCCATCATTTAATTCGATGGTTACCGATAAATTATATTCCTCTTTATTCAATTGGTCGATTTGAAAATTGACGTCGAACGATTCTTTAACTGAGTATAAGTCAGTTTTAAAAATATCTCCTAGTCCTGTTTTTACCACTTGTTTTTTTAATATTTTTTGATTGGCAATTTCCGCTTGATTGACCATTTTTCCTACAGGATCTTTTGGAATAGAATTGACTCGGTCGCAAGAAAATAACAATATCAAGAATGAAAATAAAGGAAGAATGGTAACCAATTTCCACAGTTTATTTGAAGATGTTTTTTCTTTATAAATCATAACTAATCTGCTTTTTATAAATGAATTAAATGTTGAAGCCAAAGTCAAAAATGGTTGCGTTGCATTGGTGAGTAGGAGGGAAGCATACTCTTTTCTTTTTCCAAATTCTTGCGTTACATTTTGGTCAGCTAAATATTCGTGAGTCATTTTTGATGCTCTACGAAAAAGATAAACGAGCGGATGAAACCAAAAAAACGCTACTAATATTTCCATAACAATTACATCAATAGAATGTCTTTCCCTAATATGAACTTGCTCATGTGCGAGCATCAACTCAGTTTCCATTTCTTTTTTACCATTCCAAAAAAGGTAATTGAAAAATGAAAAAGGAGTTTTGATATTTGGTAAAATGACTTGAGTATAATTGTTCTTTTTTTCAATAGAATTTGATTGGATCAATTGTCGGACGGCCCAGATATTTTGGAGTAATTTTCCCAAAAATAATAAGACAACAAAAACATAGAAACCAAAGATCATGTCTCCCCAAGTCCAATCAACGGAGAGAGAAGTTGTATTTATTTTGTCATAAAAAACTACTTCGTTTTGTTGAAATTCTTGAATGGCTTGTGGTATAAATTCAAAATTTTGCGGAGCTTGTTGTTGTACGATTTCAATTTGTCCCGTCTGAAAAGAAGGAATTAAAAGTGAAATGAAAGGCGTAAATAATAAATAAAATCTATTGAATTGAAAGAAAGTTTCCTTCCTTAGAACCCAATGATAAAAAATATAAAACGTCAATAAACAACAACTGACTTCAAATAAATATTGAATAGGTGATTCGATGCCGATCATGATTTATCGTTTTTAATTTTTTTAATCCAAGCTTTAATTTCTTGCTCATCCATTTTTTCTTCTTTGATGAAAAAAGAAAATAACTCTTCAGGAGAACTCTCAAAGTAACCTTTCAATAGTTTTTTGAAAACTTGTTTTCGATAAGTTTTCTTTTGAATGGTGGGCGAATATTGATTGGTGTTTCCGAAGGTTTGAAATTTAACGAAACCTTTGTCCAATAATTTTTTGACCACAGAAGCAACAGTTGTGTAGGGTGGTTTTGGATCAGGAAGTTCTTGTCGGATTTCTTTGACAAATCCTTTTTTGAGATTCCATAAAACTTGCATGACTTCTTCCTCTTTCGCCGTTAATTGATTTTCCATAAATGACTATTTATAATTCATATGTCTACTAATTTTTCGTAAATCTACGAATTTTTCGTAGAATTTCAAAATGGAAATAAAAAAAAGCCTTTGCAAAACGGCAAAGACTTTTTTTATAATAACTCTTTTATAGTTGAATTTTAACTCGAAGAAATAAACCGTTTAAAATCCCCTCGATGATTTTTTCCCACAGGAAGAGACTTCTTATTTTTCATCATCAAAAGATTTCCTTCCAAATAATCAATGAATTTTCGATGCACCATAAATGATTTATGAATTCGATAAAAATCAGTCGAAGGCAACTCATTTTCAAAACTGGAAAGAGTTCGAGGTGTCAGATGACAAACATCTTCTAACCAAATTTTTACATAATTCCCATAGCTTTCTAAGTAATAAACTTCTGCTAAATCTATTTGAATATATCGTTTGTCTGACTTGATGAAAATTTGTTTGGATTCTTCGGTCGTTGGATTTGGTAGAGTAAGAGAAGCCGTAGATTTTTGAGATTTCAATTGATAAAACTCCAAGGCTTTATTGACTGCTTTTAAAAAACGTTCGAAGCGAAATGGTTTCAATAAATAATCACAAACACTTAACTCAAAACTTTCCAAAGCATATTCTTCGTAAGCGGAAGTGATGATGACGATTGGTTTTTTTTGAAGTGTTTTTAAAAAATCTAATCCTTTTAATTTTGGCATGTTGATGTCTAAGAAAATTAAATCTATCTCTTGATTATTCAATAAAGACAAGGCTTCTGTAGCCAAATAGCATTGACCTACGATTTTCAAAAACGAAACATCTTTGGTATATTCTAAGATAACTTTGTGTGCCAACGGTTCATCATCAATAATTAAACAACGTAATTTCATAGACTTATTTTAAGTGTTGTTTCAAAAGTATTTTTAGTTTCTTCCTTCTCCAAATTATGTTGATTTGGAAAACGTAATTCTAATCTACGCTTTAAATTATTTAAACCAATTCCTTTTTCTCCAACAGGTTTTTCCTCCAAAGAATTTTTACAAATAAAAACTAAATCATGCTCATCACTTGTCAATTTTAAATGTAAAAAACAATCCTTTTCGGAGGGCTCAATTCCATGCTTAAATGCGTTTTCAACTAAGACAATAAAAAGTAAAGGAGGAATTCGAAGCTCATGATTCGATATGTTTTTTTCAAATTTAAAATCTAATTTTTTGTGCAACCGAATCTGTTGCAATTGAATATAATCTTCGATGTATTTGATTTCTTCTTTCAATTTTACCGACTCTTCTTTGCCTTTGTAAATAACGTATCGCATCAATTCCGACAACTGCAAAATAACTTCTGGCGTCTGTTCATCTTTGGTAATACTCAAAGCGTAAAGATTATTTAAAGTATTAAAAAAGAAATGTGGATTGATCTGTTGTTTGAGAAAGTTGAGTTCCGTTTCTGATTTTTCTTTTTCCAAATTTGAAATTTCTGCGTTTTGCTGAAACCATTGATTGATCAAAATAATCGGTACACTCAAAAACATCACGATAAATGGAACGCCTCCATAATTCATGATTTGGTTGACGTTTTGAAATATAGTTGGATGTTCTCCTGCTGCTTGCGCAATCGGCATCCAAGAAATTAGAAAACCTAAAATTGGATAAAATAACAATATAATTACGGCGACTCCAAAGCCATAATAAATGACCCCACGTTGTTTCAATAATTTTGGAATTAAAAAATAATGATTGGCATAATAGAAAAAATAATAGGTTAGAAAAAGCAATGAAAATTGAATTGTCAAATAGACAGTTGAAAAAATATAATTAGTTAGGAAGGAATCACTAATTTGATAAGGCTCAGGATTTACAGCGTGTGTGGTAATATTTGTAACTGCTAAAAGGATGGCTAAAAGAAATAGCGAATTTAAAATTCCTTTTTCCAAACTAGTTTTTTTGAACCAATTGGAGGAACGTAATTTTTCAATAATATAATCATTAGAAAGAATTGCAACTTCAGTAACTAGGAGAAGCATTCCAACGAATTCGGAAAACGCTGAATTAAATTTTCCATTTAATTCCCGATTGATAGGAACAGGGAAATCTGAAATGGAAATATTAAAACTAAAAATTATGATTGGATAAATAATAAAGCAAATAATCCAAATCGGCCAAAAAGCAATTGTAGAAAATTTTGTCTTTAACCAATTTCGGAAAACACTAAAAATCAGAATAGGGGAAAACAAAAAACAAATAGAAATGAAACAGGCAAAGTATGCTTGGAAAGATGCACCCAAAAATATTTCATTTAAAATATAACTTGCAAATCCTATCATTGCAAGGAACATCCAAACAGTTTGGTGTAAAAAGAATTGGTCTATTTTTTCGAAAAGCTTTTTCATAAGATAGTTACGATAGAGTATTTTTTTGCCACATAGAAGATATAGATAATTATACTGATTTCTCTTGGAAAGAATCTATGCTATCTATGTGCCTATGTGGTAAAAAAATATTTAATCCTATTTTCAAAAATAAATAACGTTAAAAAAATCAAGGCTTTCAAATCTTCATGATGAAGTGTAATCTTTTAATGATAAAAGGTCAATTTTCCTTTGGTAATGGAAAACCTACCTTTCATCATCATATTCCATTCTAAGATCATTAATAGTTCCGGTGAGTAATTTTCTTTTCTAATTTAGCATCAATAAAAAAAGCAATTATGAATTTAACTATTTCAAATCTTACTAAAGTTTATCCCAACGGAGTCAAAGCGGTAGACAATCTTAACCTCGAAATTGGAACTGGAATGTTTGGACTTCTTGGTCCGAATGGTGCAGGTAAATCTACCTTGATGCGAACCATCGCTACTTTGCAAAATCCAGATTCGGGCAGTATCACTTTCAATGGAATTAATGTGTTGGAAGATCAAATGAGTTTGCGGAAAGTCTTGGGTTATTTGCCTCAATCATTTGGAATGTACCCTAAAGTTTCCGCCGAAGATTTGTTAGAATATTTTGCCACACTTAAAGGCATTGCCTCCAAGTCGGAACGAAAAGCAATGATCAAAGAGGTTTTGGAAATTACAAATTTATATGAAGTGCGAAAGAAAAGCGTGAGTGGTTATTCAGGTGGAATGAAGCAAAGGTTTGGTATCGCACAATTGCTTTTGAATCAACCTCAACTCATCATCGTCGATGAACCTACTGCTGGTCTTGACCCCGCAGAGCGAAATCGGTTTTTAAATATTCTTCGAGAAATTGGTACTCATAATACGGTTATTTTTTCCACGCACATCGTGGAAGATGTCAAAGAGTTGTGCAACGAAATGGCGATCATGAATGGAGGTAGAGTTTTAAAACACACAACTCCGAAGGATGCGACGAATGAAATTCAAGGAGAGATTTGGACAAAGAAAATCGCTCGAGAAGAGTTAGAAAAAATGGAATCGAAGCATCAGGTTTTGTCCTCCAATTATAATCAAGATCATTCTTTGAATATTAGGGTGCATGCTTTGGAGCGACCTGAGGAAGGATTCGTTTTGGCAGAACCACAGTTGGAAGATGTTTATTTTTTGGCATTACAAAGCGACAACTAAAAACTAAAACTATGTTTACAACCATATTAAAATATGAAATCCGACATTGGTTAAAGCAACCAATGACCTATATTTTTTTCTTTACATTACTATTGTTAGCTGCAGTTTCGATGGGTGGAATAGCGGAAGCATTTGATGAACATAGTGAGGTGGAAAGCACGACGATGTTGGCGAACACTTCTTGGCGGTTGATTGAGGTGATTCGAATTTTTACCAATTTGATATTGCTTTTGTTGCCGATTATTTTTGGGGGATCAGTTTTTAGAGATTATAAAAACAACGTTCACACCGTTTTGTATTCTTATCCTTTTGGGAAAAAAGATTACTTGTTGGCTAAATATTTTAGTGCTGCATTGGTGATGAGTTTGATTGTATTGGGAGTAATGATTGGGATTTTTTTAGGGACAAAAATTCCGACGGTGAATCAAGCATTACTTGTTCCATTTAAGTTGACCGCTTATTTGCAAACCTATTTTGTGTACTTGTTGCCCAATGTTTTATTGGTCGGAGCGATTGTTTTTTCTCTGGTAGCTTACACTCGAAATATTTATTCAGGATTTGTAATTGTATTGTTATTGTTAGCCTTACAAGCTATTTTAAATGCAGTTTTGGGAGGAATGGATAATCGGTTTTGGGCAGCCATCTTCGATCCTCTTGGACAAAACGCAAACTATTTTTACATTCGGAATTGGGCGAAAACTGATTTGAATACTCAACTAGTTCCTGTCAAAGGAGTCGTGATTTATAATCGATTATTGTGGATGGGAATTGCAAGTGTATTGTTTGGATTAATGTATCGATCTTTTTCATTTAGCCAAAATGCATTTTCTTTTTCTTTTAAAGAACCAGTAGGAGAACGGTTTGTGAAAAATAATTTTGGAAGCATCATCAAAGTGAATTTACCAAAAGTCAATTTTGATTTTTCTTTTTTCCAACAATTAAAAACGACTTGGACACTATCTAATCTTGATTTAAAATATATCGTTAAAAATTGGATGTTCATTAGTTTGGTCGTCGCAGGTTCAGCATTTGTTTTACTAAAAGGTTTGCAAATTGATCCAGCCTTTGGTTATAAAATGTTGCCAATGACTTCGGTAATGTTGCAGTTGCCAGCGATTTTATTTTCAGGAGCAATCTTGGTTTTGACTTTTTTATTTGCTGGTATGTTAGTTCAGCGAGATCGGATGGTGGAGATGAATCAATTGGTGGATGTTACGCCTGTTCCGAATTGGGTTTTCCTTTTTTCCAAGTTTTTGGCTTTGGTCAAAATGCAAATGTTTTTGTTGGTTTTTATTTTTTTGGGAGGAATGATCGTGCAAACTATTTTAGGTTTTCACCATTACGAAATTGGAAATTATTTATTTCGATTGTACGTGGTCATGTTGCCAAGTTTTATTGCTTGGGCAATGGCGTCGCTTTTTGTGCAAACTGTTTTTACGAATGCCTATTTAGGATTGTTTATTTTATTGTTAAGTACAGCAGGAGCTACATTGGTGCCAGATCAGTTTGGAATGGAACATGATATTTTTAAATTCAATAGCGCACCAAGTTTTACTTATTCAGATATGGACGGATATGGAGGTACATTGGGAGTGCATATGTTGTTTAGGTTTTATTGGAATTTATTTGGAGGAGTATTGTTATGTGGTGCATTGTTGTTTTGGGTTCGTGGAATTCCATATTCATTTAAAGAGAGATTGGGAATTGTTTTTTCTCGATTTAAAGGTCGAGTTGCTTTAGTGATGAGTGTTTTGTTGATTGGATTTTTGAGTGTAGGATTTGGAATTTATTATCAAGATAAATTGTCGGGAGGAGATCCGTTGGTCAATTTTAATTTGGAAAAAGTATCGGTAGAGAATGAATTGAAATTTGGAAAATTTAAAAATTTAGCGCAGCCAGAAATAGAGGCGATTAATATTCATTTAGACATTTTTCCAGCAACTAGAGATTTTAGAGCCAAAGGGAAATTTACTTACATCAACAAAACGAAAAAACCAATTGATACTTTGCTCGTGCATTATAGTTTTGATGAATTGACGAAATTTGACTTTGGAAATGCGAGTGATTTGATTTTGAAAGATACGGTATTAAGATATGGATTACATCGTTTGAAAAAAACGTTGGCAGTTGGTGATAGTGTCCTGATGAATTTTGAAGTATGGAATCGACCACAAACTTTTTTCCATCACCACTCTGATATTTTGGCGAATGGAACATTTTTATGGAATTCTATTTTTCCAAGAATTGGTTATCGAAATGCAGAATTAGGCAATGCTGGCAAACGGAAAAAATATGGACTTCCAGAGCAGGATAGTTCCGTCCGTTTTCCTTCAGATAGTTCTGCTTTAAAAAATGAAAACGTTCATTGGGTACATCGCTTCGAAGCAACAGTTAGCACTTCCAAAGATCAAATTGCGATTGCTCCAGGATATTTGCAAAAAGAATGGATGGAAAATGATCGGCGATTTTTTCATTATAAAATGGATACTAAAATTAAAAATGCCTTTGCATTTAATTCCGCTCGCTATGAAATGATGGAAGAGGAATGGGAAGGAAAAAGTTTACAGATTTTTTACCATAAAGATCATGCTTATAATATAGATCGAATGATGAAAGGTTTAAAAAATGCGTTTGCCTATTGCTCTGAAAATTTTGGAGCGTACCAACATGAGCAAGCTCGTATCATCGAGTTTCCAATAATTTATGGTGAGTTTAATACTGTTTTTGCGAATTCAGTTCCATTTTCTGAAGGAACATTTTTGGTTGATGTGGATGACGAAGATATTGAAGTAATTGATTTTCCTTACAAAGTTGCAGCGCATGAAGTAGCACATCAATGGTGGGGGCACCAATTTATTAAGGCTGATGTAAGAGGGAAAAGTATGTTGACAGAAAGCATGGCCGAGTATGTTTCAGCGCAAGTTTTGGAAATGGAATATGGAATTGAAACGAAGCGACAATATTTGAAATATTCGATGGAATCATATTTTAATGGGCAAAGAAGAGAGTCGAAAGAGGAGTTGCCAATGGTACATGCATTGTTAGGTCAGCGGTATTTGAATTATAGAAAAGGGCAAGTGGTGATGTGTGCGATGAGTGAATATTTGGGAGCAGAAAAATTTAATCAAGCATTGCGGAATTATATAGATGAAGTTAAATTTCAAGACGAAGCGACCACTACTTCGATTGAGTTATTAGATTTTATAAAATCAGCAACACCTGACTCTTTGCAATATTTGATTCATGATATGTTTGAAACCATCACACTTTATAACAATAAGATTACAACTGTAAAAACTAAGGAATTGGCCAATGGAAAATATCAAGTTGACATTGAATTTTTTATTTCAAAATATCGAACAGATGGAAAAGGAGTAAAAAATTTTTCAGATGAAAAAGGAGACTCTATTTTTTATAAAGATGAAAAGTCGTTGCCATTGGCAGATTATATTGAGGTTGGTATATTTGATAAAGATGGAAAAGAATTGTTACTTGAAAAAAATAAGTTTTCAAAAATCAATAATACTTTATCTTTTATAGTTGAGGGAAAACCGCTAGAAGTTGGAATTGATCCTTATGGAATTTTGATTGATGCGGAACTTTCTAATAATCGGAAGGTAGTGGAGGATTGATTAATAAATTAAAATCGAATAGTTGGAACTTTAAATACCTTTAAAGTATTGCTAGTGTTTTAGATGAATGTAAACTGGCTTGCATAAAGTTTAAAATCCGCTATTTTTATTTTTTGTAAAACTAAAATTAAGACTCATGAAGTTTGTCATTATTTTTGGCCCATCAGCAGTTGGGAAAATGAGTGTAGGAAAAGCACTTGCCGAAAAAACGGAATTAAAATTATATCATAATCATATGTCGATTGAGGCGGTGCGTCCTGTCTTCGATTTTGGGACGCCGGAATTTAATCGATTAGTAGAGTTGAATAGAATTGAAATGTTTAAGGCTGCTGCTAAAAGTAATTTGGAAGGTTTGATTTTTACTTTTGTATGGGCGTTGGATTTGCCTAAAGAATTTGAATATATAAATCGTGCGGTGAAAATTTTTGAAGAGCAAAATGCGGAGATATTTTATATCGAATTGGAAGCGTCTTTAGCAACTAGATTAGTAAGGAATAAACATGAGATTCGATTATTAGAAAAACCGTCAAAGCGAAATTTGGAGGTAGCTGAAAGTGTTTTGCATTATGAGCAGAAGTATCAACTGAATACGGAAAAGGGGAAATTTAATTTACCAAATCACTTGAAAATTAATAATGAAAATTTGTCGCCTGAACAAGTTGCTAAGATGGTGGTACTGCATTTTAGGTGGTAATTTAATTTAGCCACAGACTTTTGCAGACTGAACTGACACTCCCAACGTAGTAATAAATAATGGGGAAAGTCAGATTAGTCTGTGAAAGTCTGTGGCTAAATTTTATTCATTTTTAAAGACAACTCCATCTTTCATTACAAAATTTACTTTTTGCAAAATTTTAATATCCTTTAATGGATCACCCTTAACTGCAACAATGTCAGCCATTTTTCCACTTTCCAATGTTCCATATTTTTCCGAAATTCTAAGTAAATCAGAAGCGGCAACTGTAGCAGATTTGATTGCTTCATATTCAGGCATGCCTGCTTCCACCATGTAGAAAAATTCTTTTGCATTGTCTCCATGAGGAGAAACGCCAGAGTCTGTTCCGAATGCAATCTTTACGCCTGCTTTATATGCTTTTCCAAAAGTTGCTTGAATTTGTGGCCCGACTTCGATTGCTTTTGGCCGAATAATCGCAGGGAAAAAATTCTCATCGTTCATTGCTTTTTCATAAACAAATTTTCCAGCAGAGATAGTTGAAACCATATAAGTACCTCGTTCTTTCATCAATTCCATAATTTCAGGAGTCATAAAAGTTCCATGTTCAATACTATGAATTCCGCCTAAAACCGCTCGCTTCATTCCTAGTGGTCCATGCGCGTGAGCAGCAGTTACAAATCCATAATCGTCAGCTGCTGAAACTAGCGCTTTGATTTCTTCGATAGTGAATTGTGCACCCTTCCCATCTTTAGCCACAGAAAGGACACCTCCGGTAGAAGTGATTTTGATAACATCAGCACCATTTTTATATCGTTGACGAACTGCTTTTCGAGCTTCTTCTGGACTATTGATTACACCTTCTTTTGGACCAGGGTCACCCATCAATTCTTTTTTCATACCATTGGTTGGATCAGCATGTCCGCCTGTAGTAGCAATACCTTTTTCGGCAGTATAAATTCTTGGTCCACGAATAAAGTTTTTTCGAATAGCATCTCGAAGGGAAACATTTACACCCGTTCCACCAAGATCTCGAACTGTTGTAAAGCCAGCCATCAATGTTCGTTCGCAGTACATTGTAGCTCGAAGTGCAACGTCTGCATCACTTATTCGAAATCTTTCTGCGTAACGAGCTGGAGATAATTCACTCTCGATATGAACGTGCATATCCATAAAGCCAGGCATCACAGTTTGGTCTTTTAAATCAATGACCTTGACATCTTTAGGTGCTTTTTTATAACCGTTGACAACTTCTTTGATTTGATTTTTTTCGATGATGATGGTTTGTTCTTTTTTTGCAGCATCACCTTTGCAATCTAGGACTGCGCCACAATGTAAATAGGTGGTTTGTGATTTTCCCAAAAAAGAAAAAAGTAGAAAGAAAAATAAGAGGGTAGTGGTTCGCATGGTTTTGATTTTGTTTGTTTCGAAATGTATTTTGTAAAGGAAATTAAATTTTGACTTTATTTTTTATTAGATCTTCAAATTCTTTTTGTTGTTGATCATCTTTGAATGCAGACTTTGGAATAATGAGTGCTTGATTTGAACCAGTATAAAGGTAGAAGCAAAGGTCTGATTCTTTGAAATTTGTGACTGCTTCCCATTGATAATTTGTGTCGATGATTTTGGTTTTGTAATTTATTTTGACATCAGAAAATTCTACTACCCGAGGTCCGGTGAGGAGGTCTTTATTTTTTCCAGAGACCATTTGTTTATTTCCATATTTTAAAATTAGATACCAAATACCACCCATAATAAAAACAGGAAGAATAATTGAGATTAAAGTTTCCATTTTAAATCCTTCTCTTACACTTAATCCATACAAATTAAGTGCAAGCATAATGACGAAAAATATTCCAAATCTTTTAATCCATTTATTTTTTAAGAAATGATTTTTTTGAAGATCTCGAATATGTTCTATGGTTTGTTCGAATTCTAATTTCATTCTATTAGTTTTTTGGTTTAGTAAAATTTCCCACTTTCCATATCTCGTTTTATTTCACCACATGATTTTAAAATGCCAGTCATAAAAAGATAAACTCCTGCTTCCAAAATTTGCGTAGCTGCAATTGCTCCACCTACGTTGATTGGTGCATCAGAATTAGAAAATTGTTCCGGTCGCATTGCACCAGTTAAGACGATTACTTTATGTTTTATTTTGGAAAAAATAAAATGGGCTGTTTCCACCATCGTATCAGTTCCATGAGTAATGATAAATTTATCAGCAGAATTTTCATTGATCAAATTCACTAACTCTTGCCGATCATCATCAGTAATTTCCAAACTATCTTTTTGGCAAGCGGTCAAAATTTCATATTCAAAAGAAGGATTTAGTTTTTTCAAAATCCGTCGAGTCGCGGGTTCGCCAAATTCGAAGGCGTATCCTTTGGTTGTCTTTGGATAATCTTTGTCGATGGTTCCGCCTGTTTGGATGAAGGTGATTTTCATTTTTTTGAAAAAATAAATTTAGTGAAAAGTAATTTAGCAAATTATGTATTTTTGAGCAAAGAAAAATATAAAATACTTGAACTATGAAAAAATATGCTCTGTTGATTGCTACTTTAATTTTTCCATTTATTTTGTTTGCTCAAAATTGGGATATTGATTTTGGAGAATCTTACAAGAAAAAGCACAAAACAAGTTTGGGAGGTGATGAAGAAAGTTCTAAATTTTTGGGAATAAATAAACAGTCATATTTTATTACGTATGAATCAAAAAGATTTGGCGATATTCTTCAATTTGATTTCAATCATAACCTTGTTAATACAATTCCGATAGGAACAACTCCTGCAGGATTAAGACTGGAACCGATACATTTGTTGAAAATAAAGAGTGGTAATTATTTAATTTCCTCACATTATAATAATAGGGAAAAAAAGGCCTGGGTTTATGCTACTCGTTTTACAAAGGATGGAGCTACGGAAAAGGCTAAAGAACCACTTTTTTCATATTCGACAATTGATTATCGACAATTATTTTTTCAAGGTACTGGAATTAAAAATAATGATGCCTATGGATTTGATATAAGTCCTGATTCTTCAAAAATAGTTTTTACTCGAGTTGATCGAAGTATGCAATCTAGAAATTTTTCAGGAAATGAAAAATATCAAATTTTTATGTTTGATCAAAATTTAAATAAATTATGGGAAAAAGAAATCTCTCTTCCTAATGTAGATCGTAAGATACAGGTGAAACAAATAGAAGTAAGCAATAGCGGGGAGGTTCTTTTTTTGACTAAAAATAGCGAGAATGGAGTAAAGAGAAAATGGTGGATTCCGAAAACAGATATAGTAATAATTAGGATAAATAAATATGGGAAATATACAACGAATACTTTACGATTGAAGAAAACCTATCCAGTTTCTGCTGCAATGTTTATTTATAATGATGTTTTATATGTGACAGGAATTTATGCGAATGGAGAAAAAGAGATGAAAGGTGCTAGTGGAATTTTTTTTATGAAATTTGATAAAAATGATGAATTATTATTTTATAAAAAATATCCTTATGAAGATGAAATTAGACAGAGTATAATTCCTCGTCCTGCCAGAAGTGGAGAGCATTATTTCAATTATGAGATAGGAGATTTATTGGTGGATTACAAAAATGGATATTTTCTATTTGTGGGAGAGAATAGATATACATTTAACGAAGTTATGACTGGCAATTTAATTGTTTCTTGTTTTTCATTTGATGGTAATTTAGAATGGAATTTTCATAAAAAGAAAAGTTTTTATGGATACCAAGGATCGTATGGTTTGTCTCATGAAAACGGAAATATCTATTTGATATATAATACTGTTAAAACGACTCAAGAGAGAGAACAAATTCAACATAAAAGAAGACCAAATTTCACCTCATTTTATACCGATATTATAAAGATAAATAGGGAAGGAAAAATTGATTTTGAAGATACCATTTTTCACTCAAGGGAAAGAAAACTTCGAATTAGACCAATTTTGTCAAAAAGAATTTACAACGGGAATATGTTGTTATTTTTGGCCAATGACAAGGAATTCAAATATGGAACGCTAAAAGTTAGATAGAAAAAAAGAGGTGTTAGCACTCCAAGTGCTAACACCTCAAAATATTAAAATCAACGAGTCAACTGATTTCCCAATCAACAAGTCAAATAATTACTAATTTACGCTCTAAGGCTTAGCGACTTTCACTTCACCACTCGCATCCAAAACGATAATTTCATAACCTAATTTTTCCAATCCTGGACGAATAGATTTTTCATCACCTACTACCAAGATGTACATGTTTTCAGGTTGTAAATATTTTTTAGCCAAACCATTCAATTCTTCTTTCGTTACATTTTCAACAAGTTTAGTTTGCTCGTCAACAAATGTTCGATCTAAATTATAATGAACGATTCTTCTCAAGAATCCAGCTTTCTGACGAGGAGTCTCATAGTTTCTAGCATCACGTTGACCGATAGAACTTTTCATAAATGATAATTCATCATCAGAGATTCCATCTTTTTGGTAACCTTTGATTTCTTTGATGAACTCAACTACACTACTATCTGTAGCAACCGCTTTTACACCTGCACTTGCTGTAAATGAACCAATCTCTTCATCAGCTTGGAAACCAGCACGAGCACCATAAGTCCAACCTTTATCTTCTCGAAGATTCAAATTGATTCGACTATTGAATGCACCTCCCAATGGGAAATTCATTAAGTAAGATTTGTAGTAGTCACCAGTCACATCATATTTCATATCAGTTAAGTAACCGATTCTGATTTCAGATTGAGGAGCATCAGTTTTGTCAACGATATAAATTTTCGTTTTTTCTTTTTTCTCTTTAATTGCAACTGAAGGAATAGTAACAGGTTTCGCTTTCCAGCTTTTCAAAAATTGTAATTGAGGCATTACTTCTTGTTCAGAAATATCACCAACTACTACCAATTCAGAAACAGAAGGAGAGTAATATTTTTTGTAAAATGTTTTTACATCATCCAAAGTAATATTCACAACTGACCCTTCATCACCACTTGTAGGAATGGCATAGATATGATCTTTTCCATAAAGTAATCTATTGTAAACTTGGCTAGCAGTTGCACTTGGGTTTTTTCGACTACTTTTGATTCCTTCCAATTGTTGTTTTTTCAATCTTTCAAAATCTTCTTCCGCAAACATAGGATTCATCAAAATCTCTTCCGCCAATTTCAAAGTAGCTGGTAAATTCTTTTTCAAAGAACTCACAAACATAGTTGTAGAACTTCTTCCTGCATTAATACTTACACTACTACCTAATTTTCGCAATTCTTCTTGAATCGCTTCTGAAGAATAATTCTTAGTAGCTTCATTCATCATGCTACCAGTCAAAGAAGCTAAACCAGATTTTGATTTGTCAACAGCATCTAATTTGTGTCCTCCGTTGATAGTCAACTGTAAAGAAACAGTTGGAATCTCATCACTTGTAGTTCCGATTACTTTGATTCCATTTTTGAAAGTTGATTTCCAAAATTCAGGAACTTTAACCACAGGGTTAGCACCTAAACCTGGTTTTTTACTTCTATCAAAGGTATCTCCTTTTGCTTTATTGTAAACCATTTTAGAGTAATCAGTAGTTGGGAATGTATTCTTCCCTTCTGTTGCAATTACAAAGTTATCTGGTTTTGCAGGCTGAGCATCTTCGCTTGCCAATACACTAATCAATACGTATGGTTGGTCTTTGATATATTTTTTAAATACACGCATTACATCTTCTTTCGTAATCCCCATGTATCTATCTAATTCAGCACCAATTCCGTTTGGAGTTCCTTTGAAAGTTTGGAAACTTGCTAACTGAGAAACTTTTCCACTTACACTTGCTAAGCTGTTAATCATACTTGATTCTGTATCTGCTTTGAATTTTTCGATATCAGCATCAGTTACTCCAGCTTTTTCAAAGTCTTCCAAAATTTGAATTACCTGTGATTCAAACACTTCTAGTGATTGACCTGGGAAAGGCAAAATAAACATAGAAAATTCACCCGACAATTCACTTGCAGGATTGAAAG
The DNA here is from genome assembly GCA_937981555.1 of uncultured Saprospiraceae bacterium. Classification (GTDB taxonomy): domain Bacteria; phylum Bacteroidota; class Bacteroidia; order Chitinophagales; family Saprospiraceae; genus CAJQQY01. Next base: position 51,039 of record CALJOK010000042.1, on the reverse strand, counting down.
AAGAAGCTTGAATTGCTTTTTGAGTTTTTACGAAATTCTTGTAGAAGTAAGAACTTTTTCCAGTTCCTAAAATTTCAGCTAAGCAATCTAAAGGTGCTTCATCTTTATGGAATCTAGGTACCGTTGGGTATGTAAAGATTACGGCAGGGAATCGGATATTTTTATCTACATAAGAAACATATCTGTTCTCAGGTAAAACTGGTTTTTCCAATTTCATGTTTTTTACAGCAGGGCCAGCAGGAATATTTCCAAAATATTTCTCCACCATTTTGATTACCTCTTTTGGCTTAACATCTCCACCGATAGTCAAAGTGGCATTGTTTGGTCCATACCATCGTAAGAAGAATTTTTTCAAATCTTCTACATTTACTCGATCAAGGTCTTCCAATTTTCCAATTGTCAACCAAGAATATGGGTGGCCAAATGGATACAAAGCTGCAGCTTGTAATTCATTGTAAGGACCATAAGGACGGTTGTCGTAATTTTGTCCTTTTTCGTTTTTTACAGTTTCCCGTTGTACCTCAAATTTTTTCTGAGTTACTGCGTCTAAGAAAAATCCCATTCGATCAGCTTCCAACCAAAGCATTCTTTCCAATTGGTTACTAGGTACAGTTTCGAAGTAGTTAGTTCGGTCACGGTTAGTGGTTCCGTTAAGCGTTCCACCGGCTTCTGTTACCGTTTTAAAATGTTCTTCGTCTGCTACATTTTCAGAACCTTGAAACATCATGTGCTCAAAGAAATGGGCAAATCCAGATTTATTTAATTCTTCACGAGCAGAACCTACATGGTAAGTTACATCAACATGAACTAAAGGATCAGAGTGATCTTCATGGATCACCAAAGTTAATCCATTAGAAAGCACATGCTTTTCGTAAGGGATAACGATTTTATCTCCTTTCTTTTCCACTTTCTCAATCATTTTAGTTTGAGCGAAGAGGGAGGAAGAAAAAATCAAAAAAGTAAAAATCAAAAAGTTTTTCATAATTAAAGTTTTTGTCAAAAATTAACGCGTACGTATTTTAACTTATGATTAAAAAAGAGTGTAGAAAAAAATTAGAATCTTTTCCATCTCCTAAAGGTAATTCTACTTCCTAAAACGACAAAAAGAATTGTGGTTGGTTGTCTGAAAATGTAAGAAATTTAACGTGAGATTAACGGTTCAGCGTCTAATTGTCTAACTAAAAGGCTAAAATATTCAAGTTTTCTAAGTCTTGATCAATTAGATGACCACCGAGATTAAACCAATTCGGGGCATGATCTATTACCCAACCATCAGAAGAAACAATAATTTTACAATTTTCGGCTAAGACTTTATCAGGATTATTGACGAGTTCTACCGTCCAATTGTATTGATATTCTTGACTAATTTCTAAAAGCATTTTCTTTAGTCGACCACTATTTGAGATGGGGGCATCTAAGTACCATTCAACTAAAGACACCTCCATTTTTTTCAAAGCATTACCTACTAATGTGATGGCAGCTTCGGTTTTTTGAACTCGTTTGTAGGTACCATGCACACTTGAAATATCTCTATAAGTTCCATCTCTACCTTTGAAAACGAATGCACCTGAAAGCGCACTTTCTAAAAGTATCAGTAAATTAAATCCATCAATTGAAACAGTTTTATTTTTCAGAAATGAAGTTTGGATTTCTTTGCTTTTTCGAAGTCGAATGTTTTGTTTGGCAGCACCTACTCGAAGGATAGCCATTCTCTGTCGTTTGTTTAATTTATATCGGCTGCCAACAATTTGTAAAGTCGAATTCATTGCATATCCTCTTGACATTAAAAAGGAATAATCATCAATCGCTTCTTTAAAAATGGGGTGCCATTTTTCTGCAAATAATTTATCGTCGTTGGGGTGTTTTCCTCTATTTCTTGTTGGCAAAATATGTTTGAGTTATAATTTTTTACGACATAGAAAAGATAGATTCTCTTTTTTCTATGTGGTAAAAAAGATAAAGTATAGTTATTCCTCCATCCATTTCAAATCTCGTGCAGCCTTATAATCCGTCAAATCATGCATAGAAGGAACAATCGAAATATATCCATCATCCAAAGCTCTCACATCAGATTCATCAGTCAAATCATTAGAGACAAATGAACCTGTGATCCAATAATAATCTTTCCCCATTGGATCTTTTTTTTCTTCAAATTCTTCTACCCAACGAGAATCAGATTGATAACAAACTTTCATTCCTTTGATTTCTTCCAAAGGCAATTTTGGAATATTTACATTCAAAAGTTTTCCTCCTGAAAGTCCTTTTTCCAGAACCATTCGCATTAATTTTTCTATCCAAACTTGAGCTGCTGAAAAATCCGCATCTGCAGCAAAATCCAATAAACTAAAACCAATACTATCAATTCCATTCAAGGATGCCTCCATTGCGGCTGACATTGTTCCTGAATATAAAATATTGATCGCTACATTTGAACCATGATTAATTCCAGAAACACAAAGGTCTGGTGTTCGGTTTTTAAGTACCACATATTTCCCCAATTTTACACAATCTACAGGAGTTCCAGAGCACTCATAAGATTCCACACCTTCAAAAATGTCTACTTTTCTTAATCGCAATGGATCATGAATAGTGATGGCGTGCCCCATTCCACTTTGAGGAGAATCAGGAGCAACAACTACGACTTCGCCTAGTTTTTTGGCAACTTCAACTAATGCTTTGATTCCTTTTGCGGTGATGCCATCATCATTGGTAACGAGAATTAATGGTTTTTTCATAAATTATTTTTTTTGAATTTGTCTGAAGAGAAGACAGAAAAAGCAAAGGTAAGTTTAGGAAAATAGTATCCCAATTTTTTAAAATATCTTTTTTTTTTTTTTTGAGAGAGAGGAACATAGATTGAACTAACCTTCCTATAATTTAACTCTAAGTGGGAATGTCAGTAAATCTGAATTCATTTGTATCTTAATTTTTCTAAATAAAAATGACATATTTTTTACCCTATAATAAACATGTCTTTCCTTTCGCTGTTGTATTTTTGTTTTTTTTTGAAAAAAATAGATCAATGCCAGTTAATTTAAAATCTAAGATAGGAGTACTTCTTGTTAATTTGGGAACCCCTGATAATCCTTCCTACGGAGGTGTTTGGAGATATTTGCAACAATTTTTGACCGATGGTCGAGTGATTGATATTCCTTGGTTGCCTCGGCAATTATTGGTGAGAGGAATTATTGCACCTTTTCGTTCCAACAGTTCTGCAAAATTATATAAGCAACTTTGGACGGAAGAAGGTTCGCCTCTAAAATTTAATGGGGAACGATTAGCAGCAGGTGTGCAAAAGAATTTAGGAAATGATTTTATCGTCGAATTAGCGATGCGCTATCAAAATCCATCTATCGAATCTGTCCTTGATAAATTGATGTCACAGCAAATTCGAGAGTTGATTGTGATTCCTCTTTTCCCTCATTATGCTTCGGCTTCGACCGGTTCAGTCTACGAAGAAGTGATGCGCTTGCTTTCCAAAAAACAAGCCATTCCATCTTTAAAAATTGTCAACTCGTTTCATGACTATGAACCAATGATTGATGTTTTTGTGAAAAATTCAAAGAAGTACGATTTAGATAGTTACGATCATGTGTTGTTTAGTTATCACGGTTTGCCACAGCGACAAATGAAAAAAGCAGACACTTGTAATCATTGTTTGAAAGTAGACAATTGTTGTGATGTGTTGTCGGAGAAAAATCAGTTTTGCTACTCTGCACAATGTCATGATACGACTTATGCACTTGCCAAAAAATTAAATTTATCGAAAGATCAATACACTATTTGTTTTCAAAGTCGCCTTGGAAATGATCCTTGGATTAAACCTTACACGAGCGATATATTGAAAGTCAGAGCAGATGCAGGTGACAAACGATTATTGGTTTTTTGTCCAGCCTTCGTGTCTGATTGTTTGGAGACGACGATAGAAATTTTAGATGAATATCAAGAAGAATTTGAAGAGTTGGGTGGAGAGCATATTGATTTAGTGGAAAGTTTGAATGACCATCCTGATTGGATTATTGGGATGTCTGATTTGGTTCGAGCGCAGGTGGTGGAGAAACAATCTTCTGTTGTTTAATCTATTATAATAAAAAAAGATTTACTAAAACGATGTTAATGCAAACTGCACTAACATCGTTTTTTGTTTTTTTGATTAATTTTGTAAAAAAAAAACGGTATGAGAAATTGGATTTTTATTATTCTTGGTTTGTTTCTTTTTCATGGAAATAGCATTGCGCAAGAAGAAGGTGATGCGTTTTTGACTTTATTAGAAAAAGGAAAAGCAGCTTTTGAAAGCAAAGATTACAATACGTGTATTTCTTGTTACGAAGATGCTGAAAAATATCAACCACAAAATGCATGGATAAAATATGCTGCAGCTCGATGTTACGATTTGAAGAAAAAAAACAAAAAATCGCATCAAAGTTTAACGAAAGCAATTCAGTTAGATTGGGAAGATGTAGAAGATTGGTTAGCAAATAGTGAAAGCGATTTTAAAAATTTGAAAAAGAAAAAACGCTGTTGGAAAAAAGTTCAGAAAGAAATTAAGACACAGCAAAAAGGAATGAATTTAACTTTGCGAGAGGAGTTAATTCAAATGAGGAAGGACGATCAGAAATATCGAATTGAAATTAAAGAGCAATCAAAAAAAGGAAAAAACAACGCGTCCGCAGTTCAGGCGTTATGGAAAAAGCAACTAGCGATTGATGCAAAAAACTTTAAACGAAGTGAAGAAATAATTACACAATATGGTTTTCCCAGTAAAAAACTGGTTGGAAAGAAAGCAGCTAAATCCGTTTTTGTAATTATCCAACATTCGGAATTAAGGTACCAACAAAAATATATTCCCCTTTTTCATAAAGCAGTAAAAAATGGAGATTTAGAAATGAAAGATCTTGCTTCAATGATAGATCGGGTTGAAAATAGAAAAGGACGTCCACAAATTTATGGAACACAAATCGAAGAAAATCAAAAAACAGGAAAATTAGATTTTACTGAAATCATAGATGAACGTAAAATCAATAAGCGAAGAGAATATATTGGATTGTCACCAATAGAATCTTATGCGAAAGAATCTGATTTTGAATATAATTTCAAAAAGCAAAAATATAATCAAGCCGATTTTAAAAGATTCTCTGGAGGGTGGGATTTAGTTAATATTCGAAATGCGGAGACTTTTGAAATTACTTTTTTGCCTAAACAAACTTTCTGGGTGGAGTTTCTGGCAAAAGGGAAATTACGATTTAATAGAACAGTCAACACTTGTGAAATGGTTTACAATGCAACTGATCGAGGACGATTAATTTTTACACCAAATATAGATTGCACCGAAAATTGTTGTGACGATAAAGAAATTTCGCAAACCCTAAATTATCATAATGTGATTGAATTCGAATTGTATGATAAGTTTTTGTTTTTGATTGATACGAAGGGAAGACTGTGGGAGTTTAAGAGAAAGAGATATAAAAAGAAGCATATGAAGCAGGAAGATAATTAAGGTGCAGGTTGAAATTTATTCTTTATTCAATCTCCTTTCTTGAAATAGAAACTCCTTCTAGAATTTTTTTCTAGAAGGAGTTTTTATTTAAAATAATGTTCCTGATTCGGAAGGAGGAACGATACCCAAATGGACATAGGCTTTTTCCGTAACCAGTCTTCCACGAGGCGTTCGTTGAATGTAACCTTCCATAATTAAAAATGGTTCGTGGACTTCTTCAATTGTTCCAGCTTCTTCGCCGACAGCAGTTCCAATAGTTGTCAATCCAACTGGGCCACCTTTAAATTTATGAATGATGGTCGACAAAATTTTATTATCCATTTCATCCAATCCACTTTCATCTACATTTAAGGCCGTCAAACCGAATTTTGAAATTTTTACATCAATTGTTCCGTCACCTTTGATTTGAGCAAAGTCTCTGATTCTTCGAAGCAAAGCATTGGCGATCCGTGGAGTTCCTCGACTTCTTCGAGCAATTTCATGAGAGCCACCGTCTGTAATTGGAACACCTAAAATACTCGCACTTCTTTTTACAATGCCTTCCAAAACTTCAACGGTATAATAATCCAAGTGACAATTAATACCAAATCTCGCTCGCATTGGTGCAGTTAAAAGTCCCATTCGAGTGGTTGCACCAACTAGCGTAAATGGATTGAGTGACAATTGGATACTCCGAGCATTTGGCCCAGAATCAATCATGATGTCAATTCGATAATCTTCCATTGCAGAATATAAATATTCTTCCACCACAGTATTCAGCCGATGAATTTCATCAATGAAAAGTACGTCACCTTCTTCCAAGTTGGTAAGCAACCCAGCCAAGTCGCCAGGTTTTTCTAAGACAGGTCCAGAAGTCATTTTTAAACTTGCTTCCAATTCATTAGAAACAATATGAGACAAAGTTGTTTTCCCCAAACCAGGAGGCCCATGCAATAAAACATGATCCAACGCTTCGCCACGTAACTTTGCTGCGGCAATAAATATTTTTAAATTTTCGACAATCTTAGGTTGACCATTAAAGTCGCCAAGCATTTTTGGACGCAAGGCTTTTTCATATTGTTGGTCTTCCGAGGTTAAGTTTTCGTCGGAAGGATCGAGGTTTGGATTCGACATTTATATTTTTGATTAAATCTTTTTTACGTAAAAAAATATTGGGTAGGATGGAACACGGATGACGCGAATCTAGTGGATTGAAGCGGATCTGACGATTACAATATGCTGGGAGAAATCGGCATTAATCCACTAGATCCGCGTCATCCGCGTCATCCGCGTTCCCATCGCACTACCTAGTCTTTTTCCCAAATAACTAACTCCCCAGAATAATTTTTCGTTTTATCATCACACTTAGTTTCTCTCGAGGTTGATTCACAAATTAAAGTTCCTTGACAATCAACCAACATGTTTTTAGTAGGACCTAGAAAGTAATAAGCAAAACCATCTGTCCGATAAGTATATCGAATCACTTGGTAAGCATTGGTTTTTTCCATGGTGATAGTCATCCATTCTGCATCGAAAGGATTAAGTGTTTCGAGACATTTAATTTTTTCAGGTTTTTTTCCACCAGTCCCAGGAGGGATGGTTGAAGTGTTTTCCAAAAATTCAATGCACGTTACTTCGATCATTTTTCCAGCCATACAAATTCCAACTTGATTAGTTACTTCTTCAAAACTAAACTTGATTTTTTGTCCATCTTTTATTTCAAGATTTTTACTAGAATATTTTATGGGTTGTAATTTTTGTCCATCTTCTAAGACGATCATAAATCCGCAGCCGTCAAGACCTTTAAAATCTTTGATGGTTCCCATGACTTGGCAATCGGCATTTTGTCCTCCATTTTTTTGCTTACATGTTTGCCCTGTCAATAGAAAAAAACCAGAAAGCAAAATCAATAGTTTATACATGTTTAATTTATTTTATAGTGTTCAAACAGAATTGGATATTTTCTCACAAAAAAGTAAATAATTCATTACTTTTGCAGCGTTTTTGAGCAAAAGGGTTCAAAAATTTGAAAGTGCAAATTAACAATTCATATTCGATTTTTGTCTTTTTTTGGAAAAATAGACTTTCAGTCAAAATTATGAATTGAATATAAGTAGCTGACTAAAAAACAAAACTGAAATTTATAAGTATACTTTCTTTTCAGTTTTTTCTTATATAATTTTTTCAAATCATTAACTTAATTTTTTTTGGAAAAAATACGATTGGTGTTTTTTCCAAAAAATAAAAAAATAAAATATGTCGTCTAAAATTTATTATACGCATACCGATGAAGCACCTGCTTTGGCTACGAGATCTCTTTTGCCTATTGTTCAAGCATTTGCTAAGCAATGTGGAGTTGAAATGGGAATAAAGGATATTTCTCTTGCAGGTAGAATTCTTGCTAGCTTTCCTACATACTTAAAGCCAGAACAACAAGTAACTGATGCATTGGCTGAGTTGGGTGAATTGGTTAAGAAGCCAGAAGCAAACATCATTAAATTGCCGAATATTTCTGCTTCTATTCCTCAACTTAAAAAAGCAATTGAAGAGTTGCAAGGAGATGGATTTGCGATTCCTAATTATCCAGACGATCCTAGTAACGACGAAGAAAAAAACATAAAAGCAACTTTCGACAAGATAAAAGGAAGTGCTGTAAATCCTGTTTTAAGAGAAGGTAACTCAGACAGAAGAGCGCCTAAACCTGTAAAAGCTTATGCTAGACAAAACCCACATTCGATGGGTAAATGGTCAGCAAATTCTGCTTCTCATGTATCTACGATGGGTGCAGGAGATTTCGCATCTAATGAGAAATCAATTACCATTGCTCAAGCAGGGAATGTTAATATACAATTAGTAAGTGCTAGTGGTACAACAGTCTTAAAAGAGGCTGTACCTGTTCTTGAAGGAGAAATTATAGATGGAACATTTATGAGTAAAAAAGCATTACTTGCTTTTTTTGAAGCACAAATTGCAGATGCGAAAGACAAAGGTGTATTATTCTCTCTACACATGAAAGCAACGATGATGAAGGTTTCTGATCCTATCATTTTTGGTCATGGTGTTAAAGTATTTTTCAAATCTGTTTTCGAAAAATTTGGAAAAGAATTGGACGAAGCTGGAGTTAATGTAAACAATGGTTTTGGTAATCTATTGAGTAACTTAGATAACCTTGCACCTGAAGTAAAAACCGCAGTTGAGGCTGAAATAGAAAAGTGTTACGCTGAGGGACCAGATTTAGCGATGGTTAATTCTGATAAAGGAATCACAAATTTACATGTACCAAGTGATGTGATTATTGATGCTTCTATGCCTGCGATGATTAGAACTTCTGGTCAAATGTGGAACAAAGACGGAAATTCTCAAGATACTAAAGCAGTTATTCCAGATAGTTCTTACGCAGGTATCTATCAGGCGACGATCGACTTTTGTAAAGAAAATGGTGCGTTTGATCCTACGACGATGGGTACTGTTCCTAATGTTGGTTTGATGGCTCAAAAAGCAGAAGAATATGGTTCACATGACAAAACATTCGAAATTCCTTCGGCTGGTAAAGTGCAAGTGATTGATAATACAGGTTCAGTATTGATGGAACATGATGTAGAAGAAGGTGATATCTGGAGAATGTGTCAGGTAAAAGATTTGCCTATTCAGGACTGGGTTAAGTTGGCTGTCAGCAGAGCAAGAGCAACTAGTGTTCCTACAATATTTTGGTTGGATGAAAACCGAGCGCATGATGCACAGTTAATTCAAAAAGTAAACGCTTATTTGCCAAATCACGATACGACTGGTTTAGATATCAGAATCCTTTCGCCTGTAGAAGCGACTAAAGTTTCTATTCAACGAATGAAAGATGGTCAAGATACTATTTCTGTTACAGGAAATGTTTTGAGAGATTATAACACAGACCTTTTTCCAATCCTAGAGTTAGGAACTAGTGCGAAAATGTTATCCATTGTTCCTTTGATGAATGGTGGAGGTTTATTTGAGACTGGTGCTGGAGGTTCTGCCCCTAAGCATGTTCAACAGTTCAACCAAGAGAATCACTTAAGATGGGATTCTTTAGGTGAGTTCTTGGCCTTAGCTGTTTCATTGGAGCACGAAGCGAAGACGAATAATAATCCTAAAGCACAAATAATAGCAGACGCATTAGATAATGCTACTGTTGCTTTACTTCAGAATGGAAAGTCTCCATCAAGAAAAGTAAACGAGTTGGACAATAGAGGTAGCCATTTTTACTTAGCTGCGTACTGGGCAAAAGAGTTGTCGAATCAAACTGCTGATGCTGAATTACAAGCTAAATTTGCTCCTATTGCAGAAACCTTGATGAGCAACGAAGCAAAAATTGTGGAGGAGTTAAATACTGTACAAGGAGAAGCTATGGACATCGAAGGTTACTATTCTCCAAGTCCATCAAAAGCTATAGAGTCTATGAGACCGAGTGCGACTTTGAACGCTATTATAGATGCGATCTAAAACCCCTTGCATCTCCTTTTTGCTCTTAGCAAAAGCTATGCAGTCCTAAAGGGGAACGTCTAATTGGCGTTTCTTTTTTATGGGAAATTTTTTCTTTCAATTGAGAGAATTATTTTTTGGGTTTTCTAAAATATTAAATCCCCTTTCTTTTTGAAGAGAGGGGATTTTTGTTTTATAACTAAGTTCCATATTTCATTCTTTTATAGGGCAATGTTATTAAGTTAAGAATCAAGTCATCTTGTGAATTTGGCTGTTAGTTCTGTTCAATGAGTAATGCTCTGTGAGAAGAGGTCTGTGAGAAATAGGGCGGGTTGGGCATGGCGAAAAATGTGGGAGCGGGTGCTTGCTTTGTGTCAGACATTTTTTTCGCCAAGAATTTTTGGTTTAAATCCAGTCGGTTTAAACTTCTATTTTTTCGACTGAAAAAAGTAACACGCACTCAAACAAGAGTTAGAAGTAATATTTTTTTATGGTAAAAAACTCTTTTGTTGGATGGATAAATTTTATTTTCGCACAACGAAAAAAAGAGTTTTAAAGATTTAAAAAATACTTCAAAGTGTCAAAACAAATAATCAATTCAGAATACAAAGTAGGAATTCTCGGTGGAGGTCAATTAGGAAAAATGCTTACCCTCGCTGCACATAATTGGGATGTAGAAATGTGGGCGCTCGATGCTTCTAAAGATTTTCCAACAGGGAGAGTTTGTAATAATTTCGTCGAAGGTGATTTTAATAATTACGAAGACGTTTTAGCTTTTGGAAGAGACAAAGATGTTATCACCGTGGAGATTGAAAGTGTCAATGTAAAAGCATTGTTACAATTACAGGCGGAAGGTAAAAAAGTTCACCCTCGACCACAAGCTTTGCAAGTGATCAAAGACAAAGGTTTGCAAAAACAATTTTATGTAGATCATGATTTACCGACATCGCCATTTAAGATTTTTGAAAATGAACAAGATATTCAGATGGCAATTGGTAACGGAGAATTGCAATTTCCATTTGTGCAAAAAGCTAGACAAGGAGGTTACGATGGGAGAGGAGTAGCTGTGATTAAAGATGAATCTGATTGGGATAAAATTTTGCCAGTCAAATCTATTGTGGAACCATTGGTGAATTTTACCAAAGAATTAAGTGTAGTAGTTGCTCGAAATGAATCAGGTGAGGTTAAAACTTTTCCAGTTGTAGAAATGGAATTTAATCCAGATACGAACATGGTGGAGTTTTTAGTTTGCCCTGCAGAAGTTTCAAAAGAGATTGTTGAGTTGGCGGATAAGATTGCGATTGCGACGATTGAGGCATTTGATGTTTGTGGATTGTTGGCAGTCGAAATGTTTTTGACGGAGGATAATAAGATTTTAATCAATGAAGTGGCACCACGTCCACACAACAGCGGACACCACACAATTGATGCTTGTGTGACTTCTCAATTTCAACAACACTTGCGAGGAATCTTAAATTTTCCATTAGGAAATACAGATGTAAAGATGCCAAGTGTAATGGTGAACTTATTAGGTGCTGATGGATATACTGGTCATGCGATTTATGAAAATATGGATAAATGTATGGCGGTCGAAGGTGCGAAATTTCATTTGTATGGAAAAAAAATGACGAAGCCATTTCGGAAGATGGGGCATGCGACGATTTTGAATCGAGATATTGAGAAGGCGAAAGAGGGGGGGAGATTTGTGATGAAGACGTTGAAGATTAGGACTGAGGATTAATTTTTCTCTAAAAAGAAGAAGATGGTAAAAGTAAAAATAGAAGAAGAACTCGAAACTTTAAAAATAACCCTTGACGAAAAAAAGGCTGGGAAAGGTGCACAAACTATTTTAAAAGTTATTATTGTTACGTTATTGATTCTTCCATTTTTAGCATTATTCTACAATGGATTTGAAAAGGCTCTAGTTGTTGGATTTATTTTCGTGTATGCGGCAGCCTATTATTTTTTGAGAATATATTTATGGAATGCGTTTGGAGAAGAAATCATCATTGTTGATAATGAAAAGGTGAGTCAGCATTTTAATTATGGATGGTTCAAAGAAGAAGTGAATGAAATGGAAAATGATAACCTTCAAATTTTATTCAATATTGATAAGATTATCGAATTGAAAGGAAACTCTGATGAGATTTTAGATATGGAGTCACTTAAAGAAGAAATGGAAGAAGTCAATTTAATTTTTTATAAAAACGACAAAGAGTATTTTAAATTAAAGACTAAAATTTCAAATCAAGAAGAGTTGGCTAACAAAATTTTAAAAAGATTGAATTAAAAAAATAAGGAAAATGACAAAACCACAAATCGCTATAATCATGGGTTCCGATTCCGATTTACCCATCATGCGCCAAGCCGCTGACTTTCTCACAGAAATGGGGATCGCATTCGAACTCACTATCGTATCAGCACACCGCACACCGGATCGCTTATTTGAATTTTCTAAAAAAGCACATGGTCGAGGCATCAAAATAATTATTGCAGGAGCAGGAGGCGCAGCACATTTGCCAGGGATGGTCGCGTCACTTTCGCCATTACCAATCATCGGAGTTCCAATCAAATCATCTAATTCGATTGATGGATGGGATTCCGTTTTATCGATTTTGCAAATGCCAAGCGGAGTGCCAGTTGCAACTGTTGCATTGAACGGAGCAAAGAATGCAGGGATTTTAGCAGCGCAGATTTTAGGTTCAAGTGATAAAACTATCCAGCGAAAAATCACTTCCTACAAAAAGAAATTGTTGAAGGAAGTTGAAAAAAAATATACGAAATTGAAGAAGATTGGATATCAAGATTATAAAAAAGATTAAGATTTTGAGAAAAGGTTTGTTGATGTTTTAATCATTAACAAACCTTTTTTCGAAATATCCAATCTAATGAACTATTTTTAAAAAGAGTGTGTTTGAACCCATATTATAAAAACGCTCCCTCGCCTTTTCAATAAAATCAAACAACTCGAACCCCATGTATCAAACTATACGTCAACTTTATATTGACTCTTTTTCAGGATTAACCAAAGATATTTGGTTGTTGTCTTTTATCACGTTTATCAATCGGTCGGGGTCAGTTGTCTTTTTTTTCCTATCTATTTATTTAGCGATTGAATTAAATTTTTCTAAAATAGACATTGGTTATATCATGGCGAGCCATGGAGTTGGATCAGTTGCTGGTGCATTTGTAGGAGGTTGGTTGACAGATAAAATCGGATATTATAGAGTGATGTTTTGGTCTTTATTATTAGTTGGGTTTCTATTTTTTACCTTGTATTTAGTCAAAACATTTTGGATGTTTTGCTTGATGGGATTTTTGACCAGTTTGATTGGTGATGCTTTTCGACCTGCAGGAATGGCTTCTATCGTAGCTTACGGAGGTAAAGAATTGCAGACGAGATCCATGTCATTATATCGTTTGGCCATCAATCTAGGAATTGGACTTGGTTCAGCAGTAGCTGGTATTTTAGCTGGAGTTTTTGGATATGGTGTTTTATTTTTTGTGGATGGTGGAACTTGTGTTTTGGCTGCGGTATTGTTTTTAATTTTCATGAAAGAGAAAAAAGAAATTCAAGAAAACCCAAAAGATGATGCACCAAAAATAATTAAACATTCTGCTTATAAGGATGGCTGGTATTTGGTATTTGTTTTCTGTTGGTTTTTAAACGCAATGGTTTTTATTCAAATTTTCCATGTACTTCCTCTTTTTTGCAAAGAAGAATTAATGATGAGTGAGACAGGTGTAGGATTGTTATTGAGTTTTAATTGCGTATTAATTGCAATTATCGAAATGCCGCTGATTTTTATTTTAGCCAAAAAAAGAGATCAAATGGGCTACATCATTTGGGGCGTCGTTTTGATTGGAATGTCGTTAGTGATATTCAATATTATGGGCTTCAATATTTATGCAGCAATTGTGAGCATGACATTATTTTCGATAGGAGAAATTATCAACTTTCCATTGTCGAGTTCCTTGGCGTTAAGTCGAAGTAATCCAAATAATCGAGGGCAATTTATGGGATTGTTTTCCATGGCATTTTCGGTAGGATTAATTCTTGCACCATTGATCGGTTTTAGAATTGCGGAAGAATATGGCTATGCCGTGCTCTGGAATTTTATGGGAGGATTGGCTGGAGTGGCAACGATAACCTTGATCTTTTTGAGAAAAAGAGAACAACAGGTAGCAGTTTTAAGTAAACAGTCTCAGTAAGCAGATTTCAGTATGCAGTAGGCGTTCATGTGCCAACTGCATACTGTCTGAATTATTTTTTCTCTTCAGTAGGCGCGTGATACGCATCCGTCAACTCTTTCGAAACTGCACCTCGCGTAACTCTAATAAAAGTTTTAGTATCTACCTGAAGTTGAATCTCTTTATCGTCAATTTTATTAATTTTTCCAATCAAGCCACTTTTGGTGACGATCTCCATTCCTTTTTCTAATTCAGAATTAAAAGTTTGTTCCTCTTTTGCCTTCTTAGATTGAGGGCGAATAAAGAAAAGCCAGATCACCACTACCATCACTAATAATGGTAAAGTTTGGAGAAAAGAATTTCCGGCAGCTTGTAAAAGAATCATATCTAAGATCATAGTATTTGTTTTTTCTATTTTGTAAAGTTAAAAATTCAAAAATTAATGGTTGTGTCCTTCGTGATTACCTTTACCTCCTTTGACAAAACCCTTGATGTGAATAACAGTTTCTCTCGGGTAAGTATTGGCGATAATCGTAATTGGTTTTGTTTGTGCTCCTATCAAATTATGTGAATCAAAAGCTACATTTATTTTTCCACTTTTCCCAGGTTTGATATAGTCTTTGGTGAATTTTGGGACAGTACAGCCACAAGTCGAGCGAGCATTAGAAATCAATAATGGTACTTCGCCTGTATTCGTAAACTCAAAAGTGTATTGCTTTTTATCTCCTTCTTTCATTTCTCCAAAATCATGGAGTACCTTTTTGAAAGTTATTTTAGGAACAAAATCAGGATCAATTTCCTCTTCTGCCGAGACTGGATTTCGAATAATATTGGCAATGTCTTCTTCCTCCATTTCTTTTACTGCTGAATTATCTGTAGAACTTGACGTTGGTTCATTACAAGCAAAAAGAATTGCAACACTAAAAATTAAAAACATCCATCTGTTCATATCCATCATTTTTTAGGTAAAGTTTAAAAGAATGCAAAATTATATTTTTTACTCAATAAAAACGGAAAATAGGATTTGAATTTTAAGCTTTCTTTTTTTTATAAAAAATTTAGAAAACTGATTTTTGGAAAAAAACTATTTAAGATTACCTTCGTATTATTCAAAAAACAAGATATTCTATCATTTAAAATAATTCATGCGATTATACCTTTTAGGTTTTATGGGAAGTGGGAAAAGTTTTTCGGGCAAACAGTTGGCTGAAAAATTTGGAATGTCGTTCATTGATTTGGACGATTTTATTGAGGAGAAAGAGGGACGAACAATTCGGGAGATTTTCGAAAAAGAAGGAGAGGATTATTTTCGGAAAATTGAAAAAATGTGTTTACTGGAAATGGGACAGAAAGAGATGACCATCATTTCGACAGGAGGTGGGACGCCATGTTTTTTTGATAATATGAAATGGATGAATGAAAATGGCGTAACCGTTTTTTTAGAAACGTCTGTTGAAGTTTTGTCCAATCGATTATTTGATGAAATGCAAAAACGTCCTTTGCTCAAAGGTTTATCGAAAGAAGAATTAAAGCATTTTATTGAGAAAAAGCTGGAAGAACGTAATCCGTTTTATCATCAAACTCAAATATTGTATCAACAGAATTTAGAAGGTCAAGATGTAGCGGAAGAGTTGAGACGATATTTCTTTAGAATGATTTGATCGAGATTTCTAGATTTTAATTTTTATAAAAAAAAGCGGTAGTAAAATTAAATTACTACCGCTTTTTTATTCTTCGACTGTTTAAAGTGCGAATAGATTAATTATTTCGCATCCTCATCTCCAAGAGCCACTACAAAACCTGCAATTCTTTTATTTTTCTTTAAGTCTTTTTTATAAGCATTTGCTTGCTCACGAGTTTCGAATTGACCTAAAATGATTTTGTAAACATCGTTACCGCTTTCTGATTTTTCAGTACTAACTAAAATTTGAGTAAACCATTTTCCTTGTAATTCAGCTACTTTTTTCAAAACACCATCGTAGTCAGAAAGAGAAGAAACTTGAACACCGAAACCTTCTTTTCTAGGCTTCAAAATAGAAATCTGGAACAAGTCAGCATTTTTAAAATCTGAACCGCTCATCATTGGAAGCGCTCTTTTAGCAGCACCTTTGCTAACAGTTGTAGGAGCTGATTTTGCAGCAACAACATCTTTCTTAGGAGCAGGAGTAGGAGCAACTTTTTTAATAGGAGCCTTAGCTGCAGGTTTTGAAGCATCTGCTGCTCTTGCATTTCCTTTTTTTATAGTTTCTTCCACAGACTTTCTAGTATTAATTGGAGCAGAATACTCATCAAGTTTTTTATCTCCTTTGCTAGTTAATTCATCTGATTTAGTTTTTACTAATTCAATTTTAACTTGAGCAATTCCATCTTGAATCAATCCAATTTTTGCAGCTGCAGCTCTTGACAAATCAACGATACGTCCTTTGATATATGGTCCTCGGTCAATTACTTTGACCACAACAGATTTTTTGTTTTCTAAGTGAGTTACTTTTAGCATAGTGCCATAAGCATAATCATTGTGAGCACAAGTCATCTTGTTTTTATCATATTTGGCACCGCTGGCAGTTTTTTTACCGTGGTAGGCATCCGAATAATAAGAAGCTTGTCCATACTGTTCGTCCTGAGCAGTCATCGCTACTGTAAATCCAAAAAGGAGGAACATTGAAAGCGTAAGTTTGAAATAGGTTTTCATGGTGAAACTGTTTTTTGATTATGTATTTCTTAAAATTAAGTTTAAAATGAGTGAGCCACAACTTTCTATCTATGAAAGATGTTCAAAAGTAAAATCATTTACCTTTAAAATGCCATTAGTTTTTTGAACCAATAAGCATCAATTTTTGTATTTTTGTGGCTTGAATAAGGGATTCAACTGCTCTGTAATTAATGTTATTACAAACTAGTATGTTTTTTTGAGAACAGTTGAAAAAGGATTAGATTAATTTAACGAGGATGTAAGTTCGTAAATTATTGTCAAATATCTTTTTATTTTTTGAAAAAAGCTAGCAGTAGACGATAAAACAATTATCATTTTAATAATTAGAGAATATTTTTTTTAACAAATAAATGACCTATAAAAGCTCCTTTCAAGGGCTGGGGGTTTTAAACATGAGTAAAAAAGGAAGAGTTTTGGTCGCCATGAGTGGTGGAATTGATAGTACAGTTGCAGCTATGATGTTGCACGAAGAAGGCTATGAAGTCATCGGGATCACTATGAAGACATGGGATTATGCCAATGCTGGAGGAAATAAAAAGGAGACGGGCTGTTGCAGTTTAGACTCAATCAATGATGCACGGATGGTCGCGGTAAATATGGGATTTCACCATTTTATCGTAGATATTCGAGAAGAATTCGGCGATTATGTGATTGATAATTTTGTCGATGAATATTTGGCGGGACGAACGCCAAATCCATGTGTATTGTGCAATACGCATATCAAGTGGAGTTCGCTTTTGAAGAGAGCCGATGCTTTGGATTGCGAATTTATTGCAACGGGACATTATGCCAAAATCAAAGAAGCGAATGGTCGAAAATTTATCACCAAAGGAAAAGATGAGCGAAAAGATCAATCTTATGTCTTGTGGGGATTAAGTCAAGAATGTTTGGATCGTAGTCAATTTCCGTTAGGTGGATTTACAAAACCTGAAGTTCGAAAAATGGCTTTCGATTGGGGATATACTGATTTATCGAAAAAAGGGGAGAGCTACGAAATCTGCTTTGTGCCTGATAATGATTACCGTGGATTTTTGACGCGTCGAGTGGAAGGATTGGAAGAAAGAGTAGCAGGTGGAGAATTTATCAGCCCTCAAGGGGAGGTTTTAGGGACGCACCGAGGATATCCATTTTATACAGTTGGTCAACGAAAAGGTTTGGGGAAAGCATTTGGAGAACCAATGTTTGTAACTGAAATTCAACCTGATACTAATCGAGTTGTACTTGGACGAATTGATGATTTGATTAGAAATGGAATGACTGTTTCACAAATCAATTCTATGAAATATGAATCCATTCCAAATGGTATGGAAGCCGTAACTCAAATTCGATACAATGATCCTGGAGTTTTGGCAAAAGTTAAAAATGACGGAAGTGATAAGATCGAAGTGGAATTTTTGGCGAATGTACGAGGTGTTGCACCAGGACAATCTGCTGTTTTTTATGAAGGTGATGATGTAGTTGGAGGAGGATTGATTTATGGCAGTTTTTTGAATAAAGGATAGTTAATTGTTTAAGCAGTTAATTTGTCGATCAGGCGATTGCGGAATTTTTGATTTCGTAATCGCCTGTTTTATTTTTTAAATTACTCGATTACTTTTTTAATTAAAACCAACTCTTTTCCTTTCTTTCTAGGTCTATAAAAATGAATTCCATTTTTTCAAAAAAAAGAAATATGAAAAGCAAACTTACCTTCCTCGCACTTTGCACAATTCTATTTTTCTCCTGTAAAAAAGACAATGAAGTAAATTTAGATAAAGGCTGTTTCAAAACTTATTTTGAAATGCATAATTTCGTTCCATATTCAGGACAAACTCCAAATTGTCAAGATTATGCAACTCTTTTTGAATATGAAGGTCAATTCTACTTTCAGCGGCAAAATTTTTGTCAAAGATGGGGAGCTATTTTTGAAACTTGCGAAGGCGTCCGAATCGATCAAGAAGATAGCTTAATTGATTTCTTAGATTTCAGTAACAATGCAAAATCAAGAGGAATTTTAGCTATCGAAGACAAATAAATTTTTGTTAGAAAAAATATTGATTTCCCTAAAACGTTCTACATTTAACTCAATCCAAAAAAGTCCAACAAGTCGAAATAATTGGAGTATTTTTTGCACATATTAATTTTTGTTTTTATCTGAAAAAAATAGTAAAATGTGGGTGAGTTTAATAATTCCATTTTTACACATCGGTTCTACATTATGAAAAATAAAATATTACTATTCTGTGGTTTAACTATTTTGAGTTTTATTCATTTTTCCTGCAATGAAAATACAGTTGCTGAAAATTTGATTCTCAAAAAAGGCTTTGATTATTATCCACTTGAAATTGGAAATTATATCACTTACCAATTAGATTCTATTATTTATCGAGGACAAAGTGGAAGTGATTGTATGTTTATTCAAGATACAGCGAGCCATTTTTTAAAAGAGGAGGTAGTTGATATTTTTGAAGACAATACAGGCGTAGTAAATCATATCATTGAAAGGTTTATCAGCCAAAATCAAAATGGCCCTTGGCAAGTTACCGATGTTTGGAATACTAAAATGACAGAAACTCAAGTCGAACGAGTGGAAGAAAATTTAAGATTTATCAAAGTCGTTTTTCCAGTTCGAGAAGGTACAGGTTGGAATGGAAATACTTTTTTTCAAGACACGACAACTGTAATAGGTGGTGAAACTATTGATTTTTATAAGCATTGGTCAGATCAATATGAGTATGAATCAGTTGACGTGGCAGAAGAATTTAATGGAATCTTGTTCGACTCGGTGATGACTGTAATTCAATCTGAGCCAAGTGAAAATAAAATTAATCACCGAGTTTCCATCGAAAAATACGCACGAGGTGTTGGCTTGATTTATAAAGAAATGAAAATTCTAGACACACAATGCGCCATTTCAAGTTCAGCCGGTGAATGTGATGGAGATGATTCAGGATTAGTTTATTGCAATAATATTCCTTGGGAAGAGAAAGCGGAGCGAGGATTGATACTTCGTCAGGTGGTGGTGGAACATAATTAGGTTTAGAATTTTATCAAAAAAAC
This sequence comes from uncultured Saprospiraceae bacterium, assembly GCA_937981555.1. Taxonomy (GTDB): domain Bacteria; phylum Bacteroidota; class Bacteroidia; order Chitinophagales; family Saprospiraceae; genus CAJQQY01. Next base: position 31,168 of record CALJOK010000042.1, on the reverse strand, counting down.
GGGAATAAGCTAAATACTTATTCCCGTTTTTTTTGGTGAAAAATTAAATTTTTAATCAACTCGAATGATCAGCAACAATTAACCATTCCCCTTTTATTTTTTTCAAAATTAATAAAAAATGACCTTCCAAATCTCCGAGGTCAGCGCCTCGTTTGAGATGCCATTTTCCTACAACTGAAATTACTTTCCGACTTCGTTTATCCAAATTAATAATATCAAAAGTCAAAAAGCCCATTGCTTCTTTGGAAGGATAACTTTTTTTATATCGATCGAGTGTATTCTTCCAGCCGTAAGTTGGTCCCTTTGAACCGATGAATTGTAGTTTTTCAGACTTCCAATAGGTCGTCATAAATCCATCAATGTCTCCACGATTCCAAGCTTCAGATTGGGTGGTCATCAATTTCTTTATTTTTTCGAAATCTTTATTTTGGGAAAAAACGAGTTGAGTAGTGAATAGCATTAAGCTAAAAAGCAAGATTGTTTTTTTCATGGTTTTGTTTTTTGTAAAAATAGTAAACTGCTAGCGGAATCAAAAAATGTGGCATTCGATAAACAGATTCATGTACCCACATCATCAACGTATCTTCCATCATATCCAAATAGAAATGTCCCACTATTCGAGCCATCGTCGTAGCTAGTCCCCAAAAAATAGTGTAGAGTAAGATCCACCTGCCAATTTTTCCTTTGATAAAAATTCCAATCGCAATGACGAAATCCAACACACCAGCAAAATTTAAAAACAGGATAGCAGTCGATTCTTCGACTCCTAAAATAGTTATTACCATCTCTGTAAAATGTCCAGGTCTTGGATAATAATTTAAAGCATACAATCCATGGGAAATAAAAGTAATTGCAATCGCAATTTTCATAAACAAAATCATACGATTACTAACCTCTTGTTTTTTCCATAAATAAAATAGAAAAATAGGAGATCCAAATTGCAAACTATATTCCCAAAACTGTCCCCATTGGAAGAACTTCTCTTTGCAATATAAAAGTGCTAAAAATATTAAACTAACAGCTCCCAACCACAAAATATAAGTGAACACTCGAGGAATTTTTTTTATAAAAATAGTTATGAATGCACACGTGACATAAAACCATCCATTTGCTTTTATCACATTTTGAATAGCTTCATCCATCTCTTGACTGGTGATGAAATCTTCGTACGAAATATTGGAAAACCAAGGGAGGATAGAAGTCATCCAACTTTCATCCCACAGCAAGGTTCGAAATGGAGCATCCCAAATGATATGTTGCCAAGCCCTTCCCAGAAAAACGGAAACGGTGGCTACCTGAACCAATAAAAAAATATGTTGAAATTTTTTTGAAGACATGCAGGGGGATTTTTTCAAGCTGTCTGCCAGATGAGCAGAGGAAACAAAACTAATAAAGTTTTAAGGAAGAAGGATTTTTTTATTAACTATTGACTAGTTTCTTTAGAAAATTTCTTCACTTTTTTGGTTTCCTTTTTTATTTGAGTTTCTGATTCTTTAATCCTTTTTTCTTCTCTTAGGATTTCAGTTCTAGAAGATCTTCCTTGTTTCTTTCTTCTTTCCAAATCTACTTTTGCTCTCTTGATTCGAGCAGGAGAACCGTATAAAATATTTTTCTTTTGAAGGATTTTTCTTTCAGTAGATATTTCACTTTTCTTTTCCTTTTCGATTTTAGAAATAGTTTTTTTATTCTTTTGCAAAACCATTTTGTTTTCTTTTACCTCTTTCTTTTCATCAATTTTAACCTGCTGAGGCGTTTGCGCCATTAAGCTGTTAGAGGAAAAAATTAAGCAAATACAACAGAAACTAGCTAAAATTACTTTTTGAAAATTCATCATTTTGTATTTTAAATCAAAGAAATATTTCATATTAATTATAGCAGTTTTTATGCCACTTGTTCTCATAAAAAAAAGGACAACAATCTAAAATTATTGTCCCACAAATCTTCTTTATTAGAAGATTACCTATCACTATTTTTAAGGAAGTTGATTTTCTTCATTTAGATTTTTCAACTTCTTCTTTTCTTTTTTAATTTTCTTTTTTTCAGCTTTCATTTCAGCTCTTTGCTCTGGCGTCATGTTTTTTCTTCGTTCCGCCGCTGCTTTTCTTTCTGCCTTTATTGCAGCTTTCTGTTCTGGTGTCATATTTTTTCTTCGTTCCGTATCTGCTTTTCTTTTAGCTTTTCTTTCTACTCTTTTTTGCTCACGTTCAGCGCGTTGTTCTGGTGTCATATTCTTTTCACGTTCTGCTTTGGCTACTTCTCTTTTAGCTTTTCTTTCAGCACGTTGCTCAGGTGTTAAATTTTTTCTTTTTTTACCTTTAATTGCCTTTTTTCGATTTCTTTTGTCGGCTTTTTTATTTTTCTTAGTCTCAATCTTTGCTTGTTTATCAGCTTCTTTTTCGATCTTCTCAATTTGAGCATCTTCTGTAACTTGAGCAAATGAGTTTATAGGTGCGAAAGCAATTGCAAATAACATACTTAAGCTTAATACAATTTTTAATGTCTTCATGATATTTAATTTTGAAGCCAAATTGGCTAGGTTTTTAAAAAAATGTTTTTGTGATTAACGGTTTTTAAAATTAGATTGATTGGGATAGTCTCTTTTTCAAAATCTAAAAACGTAATGATTTTTATCATATTGTTTGCCCTTTTGACGGCGAGAAAAGAAGGAGTAACAAGAGATAACAAAACCTTAACTTAAATGGATTGAATATGAAAGAATCCTTATTTTTTTAACGGAATTTTCACATATATGACTGAAAAAAGAAGGAGATTTTTTGAAAAAAAAAAAAAGTAACTGCCAATGAGATTGACAGTTACTAATTTCTAATAATTAAGATTTTACTCTTAATCACTCTCTAAAACATTCCTAAATAAATCGAATTATATCACCAATAAAAATAAAGGATAATCCTTTATTGGCGTATGTTAGTTTGATATGATGATATTCAATTATAAGAAATGTCCTCTTTAATTTCCTTCAAATATTGAGGGAAAACTAAAAAGACCTTTAGTTTAATATGTGTTTATAAGTTCTAAGTCAGGGTGAGTTTATTAAATAATCGTTTTTATGACGGAGGAATTATTTCCTCGTCACTATTGATTAATGTTTTTTTAATATAATTTCTGTATTCTGTTAACAGAACGGGGTGAATTAGTGCATAAAGTGTAGGGAATCAATATTTATTAAAATATTAACAAGTTGTTGAAGTGTGAAAATATTGAGGATGATTATATAAAAACATTTAAGACAGTTTGTAGAAAAGGAAAGGAAAGATTTGTGACTGCTGGCGAACCTTTTTTATCGAAATGAAAAAGTGGGAACTCAGCAGTCACAATGCTTTTAGAGATGCTCTCATTTTTTAAGGAATTCTTTTCAAGGTTTCCAATAAGTATTTCCAAAATTTTTGTACTGAACTTATTTGCACTTTTTCATCAGGTGAATGTGCTCCTCGAATATTTGGACCAAAGGAAATCATTTCCATGTCAGGATAATTAGTTCCTAAAATTCCACATTCCAAACCTGCATGACAAGCGTTTACATCTGCTTTTCCGTCAAACATTTCTTCGTATAAGTTGCTCATTATGTTGACAATCTCAGCTCCTGGTTTTGGTGTCCAACCTGGATAAGTTCCACTAAAACTTACCTTTGCTCCAATCAATTCGAACGTACTGGAAATTGCATTCGCTTCGTCCATTTTTTCACTATCAACAGAACTTCGAGTCAAACAAAGGATTTTATATTTTCCACCTTCTACTAAAACTCTAGCAACATTATTAGATGTCTGAACAAGATCTTTAATATCAGGACTCATTCGATATATTCCATTAGGGCAAGCATAAATACTTCGTAATAAATTTAATTGATCTGCATTTGATAACAATGTATTTACATTTTCTGAAGGTTCGACGAGCAGTTGTAAATCAGGGTCAGTAGTTTGATATTCTTTTTGAAAAATATCTAAATATTTTGCAATCAAATGTTGAAGTGCCGTTTCATTTTCTTCAGCAATTGTAATAATAGAAAATGATTCTCTTGGAATTGCATTTCGTAATCCCCCGCCATCAACGGAATGGATTCGGATATTTAATTCCTTAGTTGCTTCCAACAAAAATCGATTCATCAGTTTATTAGCATTCCCTTTTCCTAAATGAATTTCCATTCCAGAATGTCCTCCAGCAAGACCTTTTAAACTTATTTTCCATGCTTTATGAGGACTCCCCAAATTTTCGATTTCATAAGTTCCTTCTGCTGTCACATCAATTCCTCCTGCACATCCAATGGTTAATTCGTGGTCATCTTCCGTATCTAAATTCAACATAATCTTTCCATCAAGGTAACCTCCTTTCAATCCTAAAGCTCCTGTCATTCCCGTTTCTTCGTCAATTGTAAAAAGCGCTTCCAAAGGAGGATGAGGAATATCAGTAGATTCTAAAAGTGCCATAATTGTTGCCACGCCAATTCCATTGTCTGCGCCGAGCGTTGTTCCATCAGCATGTACCCAATCCCCTTCGATCAACATTTTGATGCCTTCTGTATCGAAATTAAAATTAGTATCTGCATTTTTTTGATGCACCATATCTAGGTGACTCTGCATGACAATAGTGGTTCGATTTTCCATTCCTGCACTTGCCGGTTTTTTGATAATTACATTTCCGACATCATCGACAGTCGTTTCGAAACCTAAATTTTCTCCGAAGTTTTTAGCAAATTCGATGACCCTTTCTTCTTTTCTTGAAGCACGAGGAACAGCATTAAGGTGAGCAAAGTTTTTCCAAAGAGACTTTGGTTCGAGATTTTGAATATCAGCTGACATGAAGTTTTGTTTATAGTTTAAAAAAATGATAGCAAAGATAAAAAATGTGCTTAGGTTTTATGTTGAAAGAAGGTTTAAGTTTCGTTCAATTCTTCTTTCAAAATTTCTAAATTTTTCTTGTGAGCAGCAATCATATTTTCAGGAAAATGATATTTTTTTAAAAACGTATCGAGATCGAAAGGAGTCTTATTTTTTATAGAAAAAATTAAATCGTTGATATATTTTTCAGCTTCCTTCGTTCGGTCAAACATTTCTTTTTTGTTTTTGGAAAAAAGTCCATGACCAGCAATCAAAATTTCAGGTTCAAATTGTTCAATTATTTTTAACGCTTTTTTCAAAGTTTCCAAATATAAGAATCCACTCACATAGATAAATGGAAATTCTACCTCGCATAAATAATCACCCGCAATAAAAATTCCCAAACTTGGAATCATAGTAAAGATTCCATCTGAATTATGCCCCACAGCCTGACAAAAAACAATCTCAGTTCCTTCAATTTCTATTTTTTGAAAATCATCAGAAACGACAATGTCGACAATTGGATATTCGATAGGATAGTTGCGAAGGATATAATTTTCGTCATCGAAATTATTGATTTGTGCAATGATTTTTTCTTTTTCGGGATTATTTTGAAATGCTTCTGAGGCGATGATCTTTGCCTCAGGAAATGCTCGATAGCCAATAATATGATCGTAATCTGAATGGGTGAATAAAAGATAGATTGGTTTGGAATTGCGTATCTTTTCAACATGTAATTGTATTGTTTTAATTTCTATGGGTAACCAATTTGGATCAACGATAAGTATGAAGTTTTCTAAATTGATGACAGTAGAAGTGGTTTGGTATAAAGCACTTTCGAAGATGGTAGTGTTGGAATCTTGGTATTGGATTTTCATAAATAATATTTTTTTTATGGAACACAGATGCCGCAGATTTTGCAGATAGAAGCGATAGAGGTTGTACGAGTGTTTATCATCAAGTAGTAATCGTCAAATCCGCTAAAATTCGCGTGATCTGTGGCATCCGTGTTCTATCAAAACAATATCACAATATCCTCCAAATTATCTAAATTGCAACTTCCTTTTTTTTTTAATAAAAAATAAATAAAGTGTCCAGTAATAAGCGACAATTTACTCTTATTGGTTTTCCTCTTTCTCATTCTTTTTCCCAAAAATATTTTACGGAAAAATTTGAACGAGAGAAGATTACTAACCATGAATATTTCCTTTCTCCTTTGGAAAAAATAGAAGACTTTCCAAAGCTACTTTCTGATCATCCGAATCTAGTTGGTCTAAATGTAACCATTCCTTACAAAGAAAAAGTGTTACCATATTTAGACGAAATTTCAGCGGAAGCTAAAGCTATCGGAGCAGTCAATACCATCAAAATCAAAGATGGGAAATTAAAAGGTTACAATACAGATGTTTATGGTTTTGAAAAATCATTAATGGATTTGTTAACTCGAAAACAAAAGAATATTTCAGTTGAAAATGCTTTAATTTTAGGGACAGGAGGAGCAGCCAAAGCAGTTGTGTTTATTTTGAAAAAATTAGGAATAGAACCGATTTTAGTATCTCGGAAAAAAGGAAAAGGAGATTTAATTTATGATGATTTGGATACGATTATTTTTGATGAATGTCGATTAATTGTCAACACTACACCGCTTGGAATGTTACCTAATATAGAAAGTTGTCCGAATCTACCATTTCATAGAATGAATGCAAAATATCATTTGTATGATTTAGTTTATAATCCAGAAAAAACGGTATTTTTGAAAAGAGGAGAAAGTCAAGGAGCAGCGATCAAAAATGGATTGGAAATGCTACATTTGCAGGCAGAAAAATCGTGGGAAATTTGGAATAAAGATTAATTGACCAGAATTGTAAACGATCCATAAAAATAGAAAAGAACTAACCATTTAAAAATATAAAAGTTAAGCTTTACCATGAGTAAAACCAAGAAAAAATCAAAACCTTCAGCAGCAAATTTGGATTTTTCCAATACGGAAATTGCTTTTGCTTACAAGTCTAACAAAGAGTTGAAAAAAGCAGGTTGGTTATTCAGTTTGATGAATAAAACCTGGTTGGTAAATCCACTTTCTGATTTAGGTTTGCTAGCCATGAAGTTGCATGTTCCTTTTACCAAATCGATAGTTAGAGAGACGATGTTTCGACAATTTGTAGGTGGAAGAACTTTGCTAGAAAGTACGACTGCTATTGAAAAGTTGTATGAATTTAATATTCAATCAGTTTTAGATTATGGAGCGGAAGCGAAGACTACCGAGCATGAATTTAATAAAACGATGAATGAAAATATTCGAGCGATTGAGTTTGCAAAAATAAATCAAAGTACACCTGTTGTCGTTTCCAAAATTTCAGGAATAGCTCGATTTGGATTATTGGAAAAAATTCAAAAAGATAGATCCGGTTTACCAAAATCTGTTTTGGTAGAATATCGAAATGTCTTAAAAAGAATTGACTCAATCTGTTATGCAGCATCAATTAATGGTGTGTCTGTGATGATCGATGCAGAAGAAAGTTGGATTCAAGATACCATCGACCATATCGCAGATTTGATGATGAAACGATATAATAAAGAAAGGGTAGTGGTCTACAATACTTTCCAAATGTATCGACATGACCGCTTGAAATTCTTAACTAGTTCTTATGATAAAGCTCAAAAATATGGCTACTTACTTGGGGCAAAATTAGTGCGTGGTGCCTACATGGAAAAAGAGGGCGGACGAGCAAAAGAGCAAGGGTATCCTACACCAATTCAACCAAACAAACAAGCAACTGATGATGCTTATAATATGGCGCTGCGTTTTTGCATTGACAATTATAAAGCAATTGCTTCTTGTGCCGCAACTCACAATGAAGAAAGTTCTCGTCTTCAAGCTGAAATGATTGATGAAAAAGGAATTCAAAAAGATCATCCGCATCTTAATTTTTGTCAACTTTTTGGGATGAGCGATAATTTAACTTTTAACCTTGCGGATGCTGGTTATAATGTAGCTAAGTATATGGTCTATGGTCAAGTGAATGAAGTTTTTCCTTATTTGATTCGACGTGCAAAAGAAAATACAGCGGTGAGTGGAGATATGAGTAGAGAATATGGATTGATCAAAAAGGAGATGGATCGAAGAAAATTATAAGGAGTGATGAACTATGAGTTATAAGTGATGAGCGTTTAAAAACTCATCACTTATCACTCATAATTTCATCGCTAAAATACTAGAACATTTCGATAGAAGAAAAGTGGAAAGCCGCTTCTCTTTTTGCATTTCGATCAGAGTCAGCTCCGTGAACTGCATTTTCTCCGATGCTCTTGGCATACTTTTTACGGATAGTTCCTTTGGCAGCTTCTTTTGGATTAGTTGCTCCGATTTCTTTTCGGTAATCTTCAACTGCATTTTCTTTTTCCAAAACAGCAGCAACGATTGGTCCGCTAGTCATGAACTCAACCAACTCTCCAAAGAATGGACGTTTTTTGTGAACACTATAAAAAGCCTCAGCAGAAGCTACAGTCAATTGAGTTTTTTTCATTGCCACAATTCTGAAACCTGCTTTGTTGATGTGATTCAAAATAGCTCCGGTATGTCCAGCTTTAACTGCATCCGGTTTGATCATTGTAAAAGTAATTTTACCTGCCATGATAATTTGTTAAAATTTTTATTTAAAATAATATGAATTCTGAAAGTGAACCATTGAATTCTTTTATGGTTACATAATTTAATTCAACGGCATTTTTAAAAAAACGCTGCAAAAGTATCATTAAATCCCTAAAATTTATCAATTTCGCACTCTCGTTTTTTGATTCTTTAGAAAAATTTATTTTTTTGAAAAAAAGCGAAACAGATAAACTTTATTTCTACACAACATTTAAAATAAAGTTGTAATAACAAAGACTAATTCAAAGGACTACTGACTAAACCCAATATGGAAAATATTACAGAATTAAAAAGCCTACTCTCTATCCCAAAAGACATTGTCATCACCTCTCATAGAAATCCTGATGGAGATGCAATTGGTTCTTCTCTTGCCTTATACCATTATTTAATCCGAAATGGACATACTGTCAGAGTGATGTTTCCATCTGAATATCCAGATAATTTTGCTTGGATGCCTGATGCGGATAAAATATTGATTCATGATATCGAGCCAGAGGACTGTAATGAATATTTAAAAAAAGCAGATATTATTTTTAGTTTAGATTACAATGCTTTGGAGCGAGTGGATAAAATGGGTGAAGTGATTGGTGCTTCAAGTGGGAAAAAAGTTTTAATTGATCATCATTTATATCCTGAGAATTTTGCAGACTTTGTTTTATCTGATACGACTGCGAGTTCAACTTGTGAATTAATTTATGATTTTTTGGTGATGATGGATGAGAAAAAAGGAATTGATGTCACGGTAGGTGAATGTATGTTTACTGGGATTTTGACAGACACCGGTTCTTTTAAATATAGTACTTCTCCAAAGTTGTTTCGAATTGTAGCTGATTTGGTGGAAAGAGGAGTGGATGATTATGTTTTACAAGATTTGATTTTCAATAGTATGACCGAAAAGCAATTGCGGATCATGGGACATATCTTGAATAATCGGATGGAAATTTTACCTGAATATAAAACTGGAATTATCACTTTGACCAAAAAAGATTACGAAGATTTCAATATTCAACGGGGTGATACAGAAGGAGTCGTCAATCAAATATTGATGATGAAAAAAGTAAAGGTAGCGGTGTTCATTCACGAACAACCAACGATTGTAAAAATATCAATGCGATCAAAAGGTGATTTTTCAGTTCAAGAGATTTGTCGAAAATACTTTAGAGGTGGCGGTCATAAAAATGCATCAGGCGGAGCATCGTATTCAGGGTTAAGTGCTACGGTAAATAAATTTAAAAAGCTATTGCCAGAATATAAAGAGCAATTGGATGCTTTATAATTTTTGCAGAGGCATCGGATCTCTTTAAGGGATCCAATACCTAATTTCCTCAAAAAAAATAATAAAGCCAAGGCTACTTTTCGTTCATCCGTACCACGTACCAGATTTTCAAAAAGTAAAAATCATGAAACACATTTTTCCTATATTTTTTCTTCTTATAATTTCATCTTGCGAATTTAGCGATGGAACTACTGCCTCGAATTATTCCTATAAATTTATTGTTAATAAAGAAGGAGAATCTCCTAAGATTGGAGATTTAGTAAAGTTTAGTGAAACTGTTTTTTTGAATGGAAATGAAATTTCTTCCACCAGGGAGTTTGGAGTAAAAGAAATTATTTTGCCGCCCGAAGAAGTTTTGACTAGACCTCTTCCCCCGAATTATGAAATTTTATTTAAAATGTCAAAAGGGGATAGTGTTACAGTCACACAAGAATTAAAGGATTTAAAAAACCTTCCTGAAGGATTTACCACAGAAGATAGAATAAAATATGTGGTTAAATTAATCGACATCACTCCAAAAGAAAAATTAGCAACGGCTAAAAAAAAAAATAAAACTACCTCAAATTATCCCTACGAAATTTTCAATAAAACTGGAAATATAATTGCTCAACCAGGTGATCGAATTCGATATCGAGAGTATCGATACATCAATAATGAGTTGGAGAAAGAGACTCCAATGGATAAACCTTTGCAATCTTCCTTACCTGCAAGAAGGGCAGTTCCAAATCCACCACCAGGAAATTATGAAGCATTATTGTTAGGAGGAATAGGAGATAGTTTGCATTTAGATCAGTTGCTACTTGGCCTAGAAAGATTACCAAAAAATCTAAAAGAAACCGATACGATTAATTATAGAATCCAAATCGTAGATGTTTTTACACCAGGCGAATTTGAAATTGAAAAGGTACTTCAAAGGGCAAAAGCATTACAACTAAAAGAAGAAACGATTGCAAGGAAAGCAGCAATAGAAAAAACGACTTTAGCCAATATCGAAAAATTTAAAAGTGGGGAATTGGAAGACGATTTGATTTACACTCATTCAGGATTGAAATACATTTTGCATGAAAAAGGTAAAGGGAAAAAAACATCTCCATTGCAAAAAGTTGAAGTTCAGTACATGGGGTTTTTGCCAGATGGAAAAGTTTTCGACAGTACTTTCGATGATGGTAATTCATTTGAATTTCCATTAGGCGAAGAAAAAGTAATCAAAGGATGGGACGAAGGAATTTCAAAATTAACGGTAGGTTCTAAAGCCACTTTTTTCGTACCCTATAAATTAGCTTATGGACGAGCAGGTTGGCTTGGGAAAATTCCCCGCCGTGCGGATCTAGTTTTTTATATCGAATTATTGAGTAGCAATTAACCCGTAGTAATTTGCTTTAGTAAATTGTATTATTTTGGTTCATTCGGTTAAAGCAAATTATTATGTTCTTTTGATGATTTCACATTGATGGACTTAAAATGAAAGGAAGTTGATTTATTTTATACTTTTGCAAAAAAAGAAATCACAATTTATTTTTTAACAAAAAAAAATACACACTTGTAAAAGTGTTGTTATAAAAATTATGACTCAAGACCAATACAAAGAATTGGAGGAAAGATTGGGCGTTCTAAGGAGGTATCTTTGACGTCGATCAACGACTATTAGAAATCGAAGATAAAGAACAATTAACCCTCGACCCTGACTTTTGGAAAGACTCCAAGCGAGCAGAAGGCATTATCAAACAAATCAAAGGACACAAAAATTGGGTGTCCAACTACAATAAAACCAAGGCGGAAATTGACGAACTCGAAGTGCTCTATGAATTCTACAAAGAAGAAGAAGTCGCCGAGGAGGAACTCAATGCTCAATATGATAAAACCCTTGCAGCTGTTGACGATTTAGAGTTTCGATCCACTTTGAATAAAGAGGAAGATGAGCTAAGTTGTTTGCTGGAAATCAATGCTGGTGCCGGAGGAACAGAGAGCTGCGATTGGGCAGAAATGCTTCTTCGAATGTATATCATGTGGGCTGAAAAATCAGGTTACAAAGTCAAACAACTCAACCGAGTTGATGGTGACGTGGCTGGTATACGAAGTGTCGAAATTGAAATCAAAGGCGACTTTGTTTATGGTTTACTTAAAGGAGAAAATGGTGTTCATCGACTTGTTCGAGTGAGTCCATTTAATTCTCAGGGAAAACGGATGACTTCGTTTGCTTCTGTTTTTGTTCATCCATTAATTGATGATACCATCGAGATAGATGTGAATCCCGCAGATTTAGATTGGGATACTTTTCGAGCAAGTGGAGCAGGAGGGCAGCATGTTAATAAAACAGAATCTGCCGTTCGATTACGGCATTTGCCATCAGGCTTGGTTGTAGAATGTCAAGAAGAACGATCTCAACATCTCAATAAAGAGAAAGCAATTAAAATGTTGAAATCTCGACTCTACGAATTAGAAATTAAAAGATTAGCTGCCGAAAAAAATAAAGTTGAAGCAGGAAAAATGGCGAACGAATGGGGCTCTCAGATTCGTAGCTATGTCCTCGATGATCGACGGGTAAAAGATCATCGGTCGAACTTTCAAAATAATAATACAGACGCTGTTTTGAATGGAGACTTAGATGGTTTCTTAAAAGCATTCTTAATGGTAGACGCGGTTTAGAGTAATGGTGGATGTATAATGGTGAATGGTTAATATCACTTTGTAATTACATAATGGTATTAACCATTCACCATTAAATAAATCCATTTTTCATATTCCTCATTCGCTTCTGCTTTAATCTTCATGATGCAGGGTACTTCGTAAGGATGAATTTCAGTTATTTCTTTTTGTAAAATTTCCCAATTTTCAGGGATTGTTTTGACGATGGAAACATATTCGTTTTCATCTTCAATATTTCCATTCCACCAGTACATACTTTTTATAGGAAAAATATTTGCGCAAGCGACCATCTTTTTTTGAAGCAAATGATTGGCTATTTTTTGCGCATTTTCTTCAGAGGAGTGAGTGATGTAAACTATGATAAAACTCATTTCTTAAAATTTAAACATCCAAAATCCCCGCAGGAAGGTTCATGTAAATGTATTGTTTTTCTTCGTCGATTTTTTCAATTAAGCTTTCATGAATCGGAATAAAAAATTCTTTTTCATTATGAGAAATGACTGCCATTTCTTGTTGTGGAAATTCAATTACATCTAGAATTTTTCCAAGCTCGCCAAGTTCTGAATCCACTAGAGTGAAATCTTTAATATGCCCAAAAAGTAAATTTGATTGGACTTCCAACACCAATTCCTTTTCGTCTTCTTTCAAAATATTGGCAGGTTGTAAAAATATTTCTTTAGAACTTAAAAGATGAGCAGCTTCTTTAGAGTCGACATCTTCTAATTTTATAATGAATTCTTTTTCAAGTCTTGCTTCTTCTACAAAGTAGGGGAGATGTCTTCCTTTGATGGAGAGAAAAATAACAGGTGTCTTTAATAAGTCTTCCAAATATTCGTCTTCCACTAAGACTTTAAGTTCTCCTTTAAGTTTATGTTCTTTTTTTGTAAAACCGATACTAGTATATTTTTCCATGAGGCAAAAGTAGGGATAGTATTTATATTTTGGGATACCATTTAGCAATAAAATAAGAGTAACTTTTGAAGATTCATTTTTAAGAAAACAAAGGAATAATTTTTATTTTAAAAGATGGAGAATTTGAAATTGGAAGGAAAACCATGAGTAGTAAGGAGCGGGCAAGGAACGGAGAAAAATGAGGGAGCAGGAGTTTGCTTTGTGTTAAGCTATTTTTTCGTCTAAAATTTTTTGGTTCTTTTTTTTTCAATGAAAAAAATAACAATGTTCAATTTATTCACCATTTTTAGAATCTAAAACGAAGTTACTTTTCAATAAGTAATTTCTGTTTCTTTTTTCCTTCTCACTTTTTTATCGTTTTTTTATAGAACAAACCAACGAAACAATCAAATCATGAAAATCAACTTCTCCTTTTTTCAAGCGAGCACCTTTTTACTTTTTGTAAATGCATTAGCACTAACGTTATTTTTCTCTTCCTGCAAAAAAGATCAACCAACAGGAATAGTGCTTCCTAATCCTCAAGCCATAGATTCTACGATCAATTCATTTGTCGAAAATGGCTCCTATCCATTTATTTATGCTCGATTGGAAAATAAAGATGGTTCCGTTATTTATGAACATTCATCGGTAAATACAGATCTTCTAGGTGATCAAAAAATTGATGGCGATTCCTGGATTCGGATTTGGTCGATGAGTAAAATCATTACTATTTCGGTTGCTCTTGATTTGATTGAAGATGGACTTTTAAAATTTGATGATCCAGTAACTAAATATATTCCTGAATTTGAAAATCTAAACGTTGCGGTAGCTCAAAATGGAAAACCGTTAACCGATTTTGAAGGAGAAGATCGGAAAAATATTTGTCCACTCCAATTTGTTCCCAACGATTCAGTAATGACTATTTTGCATCTCCTCAATCATGAAGCTGGATTTTATTATGCAGTAACTGGATTTGAATGTTTAGATTCTATGCTGGCAGAGCAAAATATTGCCACTTCAAAAAACTCGAAAGAAATGATTGATCGAATGGCCAAATTACCTTTGATGCAACATTCAGGAAATCCTTATTTTTATGGAATGAATACAACTGTTTTAGGATTTGTGGCAGAGCGAGTAACTGGAAAAAGTTTAAAAGAATTGGTTGCGGAACGAGTGACTCAGCCAATGAAAATTGATGGTCTTAAATATGACTTGCCAGCTCAAGCCAAATTACCTCCAACTATATCAGGAAAAGATTCGATTTTGAGATTTGCAAATGCTGGTGAACTCGATATTTTTGGATCGAATGTTCCTGATTATAAAATCAGTCATGAATTATATTTAGGTGGTGAAGGAATGATTGCGACAGCAGATGGCTATACCGATTTCATTCGAATGTTATTGAATCGAGGAGAATTAAACGGTCATCGGTTTTTAGAAAAACCAACCATAAAAAATATTCATTCGCCACACACTTTATTGGATAATAAGTATGGATACAATGGTTTTAATCTTTGGGTCAGCGGAGATTCTATGAGGATAAAAGATATTGGAGATGAAGGACTTTGGATCGGTGGAGGTTATGAAGGAACGAATTTTTGGGTTGATCCAAAACGAGAATTTGTTGGCGTAATAATGACTCAATTATTTATGACTCCAAAACGAGGTCAAGGACGAGATGATAAAATCAGAGGGGAGATTTATCGTCAATTGAGGTCTATGGAAAAATCAAATATTAGTTCAGCGAAAAATAAATAGCTGAGTAATCGAAAAGTTCTTCCCCTACCTATCAAGGCAGGGGAAGAACTTTATTTTACTTGAAATTTTAAACTCACCTGTTCTCCTTTTTCATTTTTTACCAATAAAAAATAACTACCTGCGGGGCATCTTTTTATCGAAAATGAAAAAGTGTTGAATCCATTTTCAGGGATAGTAAAAACTTCTTTTCTAATACTTTTTCCATCAATGTTAATTGCTTCCATCGTTATTTTGCCAAACCAAGAATCTGGAATTTCGACTTGTAAAAGATCATTATGGGAAACTGGATTTGGAAAAAGATGAAATTTTTCATTGTTGGATAGTGTAGTGGTACTCGTCGTTTCCGCACAAGCAACACTATCAATCCATTGAAATGCATCAGTTAATATTTGATTTCGATTTGGGAAATCAATCGTATGTCCAATGCCACTCATCAAAATGGAATTTACACAAGCATCGTTATTTTCCATCGCATTTTTTAAAGGAGTAAAACGGGTGTTGGGTGAGTCATTTCCACCATGTACCAAGTACATCGGATGCCAAGCTGCATTCGGTTCAAGTCCTGAGACTTCCCCAATCGTTACCGCCGCACCAATTGGCATAAACCCTCGAAATCTTTCATGATTATTTAACCCATAAGTATATACGGTTTTTCCACCCCAAGAAAATCCCATCGCATAAACTTTCTCTAAATTAATATTATACCACACTTCCATCGAGTCCAAAAGAGCTGTGGTAAATGCAGTATCAATTGCATCATCAATCGCTCCATCGATTCCACCATCAGGACAAACGAGTAACAAATTATTCATCTCTGCAAAATCAATTAGAGTGTCACACCAAGATATTCCATCCCAACGATTGGTATTCAAAGGATGCAAACCAAGCATCAAAGTGTGCGGTGTATTGGCATCATAGTTCGAAGGAATATAAATCGAATACTTTTTTGCAGGATCAGTTTGGAAGGCAAAATTACCATCGACTCGTTGCTGAGCGAATAGGTGAAAAGCAAAAAATAAAATAGAAAAAGAAAGTAAATGTTTTTTCATAATAAATGATTTTGAGTTTTTCACAAATTAGATATTTATAAAGAACTCAAAATCATAATGATTGGTAAATGTCTTTAGGTAGACAGGGGATTATTCTTTTAGTATTTTGAAGGAATTGAGGAAGTATTCGATTTCTTCATTCGTTGCTTCTTTTCCAACTGTTCCATGTTGTAGAAAATATAATCTATTTTTATAAAGAAAAATAAGGGCATGAATCTTAACCGTTATATCTCCTTGGAAAATAAGAAATTGGCTTCTTTGTGCAGGTTTACCATCTATTTCTATCATCCTTTTATTTAATAACTTTCCTTTTCCGTTTTCAAGTGGTTTATTCAAAGTAGCATCATAAAATTCTAGTAAACTTTCTGTTGACATGGAATCAGAATTATGTTCTTTTGGGAAATCCGAATATTGCGCATAGTAAATCAGTTCATTATTTAAACTGTCCAAAATATCTGTCATATAAAAATTCATAGTCGTTATACCAAATTCCGTTTGTATTGTATTTGTAGTAATTTTAGGTTTCCCAAACATCATCATGGAGAAATTACCTTCTGTAGATTCTAAAATATTCCATTCTTTTACAATTGGTTCTTTAGGTGTATAAGTTTCATCTGAGCTATAATTTTTTAAGTTAAACGATTTAAAAAACCGTTCTAAACCCTTATTGTTTTCCAAAGAATTTTCTGTTAAAACTTGTAACATATACATTCGGTTTTTAAGGAGGAGAGTTGCAAAACGTATATTTAATGCTCCATCTTGAGTTTTGACATCCACAGTTTTGACAAGAAATGAATCTAATTTTATTTCTCCTTCTTTGATTAAGATTCCCTTTACATTAGTCCTCCCACCTTCTAAAACAGTATCATAAAAATTAATAATTTCCGCAGGAGTCATAGTGGTGGAATTAACCATTTCTATTGGATAATCCGTGGTTGCTACAATATAATAATTACCATTTTTGTCATTAATTGGCTCACACATCAACATATTAATTTTTAAATCTCCAATCGCAGAAGGTTGATTCATGTCCTGATTGGTAGGTTGATTTGGCATGTCAATAGAAAATCCTGCTTCCTCAGGAGCAAGAGTAATCCAATCTTCATTTTGCTTAATCTCAGGCAAAGCTAAAGTCTTCGCAGCAATAATAGGATTCACCTCATATCCTTTCTTTCTCAACAAATCAATTACACCACCTTTTAAGGGTAAGTGCCCAGTTCCGATAGCAACAAATGTAGATTGACGATTGACAAAAAGATCAATTGAATCAGCCATGGTAATATTTCGATCCCAAATAAATTCATCTTCCATTTTTTTAAAACCGCTATCGCTAAACATGATTTTTATCAAAGCTTCCATATCTTCTTTGGCATATGCAGCAATCAAATTATCGGTGATGCCTTGATAGGTGTCCCACTCGTTGGCAACGTCAAGTAAATATTCGGCAGGTACATTTTTCATCAAATCAATTTGGAGTTGAAGTGGTTCAACGCTAAATGTTTTTTTGTTTTTGCTTTGAGCATATTGATAGAGGAAATTATCCACAAAAGTATTCATATCACTTTTTACTAATTTCGAGGTGGTCATAGAAACAATCGACATTGGGGTGAAAATCTTCAATCCATCTAAATTTAAATCTAATTTATTTTTGAAGAATATTTTTAGATTAGCGTAATCTTCTGTGGAAAGCATTTGATCTATCGTTTTGCCATCCTCCAAAAAAATACTATTTCCAATCTCTTTCATATTCTCAGGAGTCGCTTCGATCTCCATGGTAAAAGCATCGCACTCATCAATTTTTGCGAAAACAGAATCATTAAAGTTAAAAACTCGTTGATCACTAAGATGAACTGTTCCAAACAAATAGGAAGATTTCTCCAACCCATTTCCAGAAATTTCCCAAAGTAGCGATTGACCTTTGGTTGTTGGAGATAAAAAGAGGCCAATAAAAATTATAGTAAGAAGTGTTATAAACTTGTTCATCGTAAATATTTTTTGTTGAAAAATTTCTTAAAATTAAGCTTAATTTTGTTTTCAAAAAAATCTAAAAATGAAAGGTAATAAACCTTCAAAAAAGAAAGTCTCTTTTCAAGTTCAGAAAGAGTTGAATGTATACTTGCAAGCTTACAATCGAAATATTGATTTGCCTTTGCAATACGAAGATATGCTACGATTTACGACTGCCGTTCCTTTGATGGATAATGAGGATAACGATACGTTTTGGCAAACTGTTTATTATAGTGAATCGGATTCTAGGGAGTTGCACAAGGCCATGCGAGAGATTTATGCTTTGTTGAAAACGGATGGAGACATGAATGTAATGGAACACCTTTCCGTTGCACGAATTGATTATTGCACCTTCGGAAACAGTAAACCATTTCGAGTTAGAATCATTAATCGATTCAATGATAATTACGATCATTTTTATGTAAAAAGAGCGGATGCTTCTCGGATTTATGGATTAGAATTGGAGTATCTTTTATCGCCAAATTCGATTCAGTATTTTGTCGATGGCGAAACTTTGATAGAGGAACATGTGGCTGGAATTCCAGGAGATGATTTTATGAAAAATAATTTGGATGAATCGCTTTTTAATAAAACGAGAATCGCCAAAGAGTTTATCAAGTTTAATGAAAGATGTTTTGTGAGACTGTTAGGTGATATGCGATCGTATAATTTTGTGGTAGATATTACGCCTGATATTGAAGGTTCACAATATCGAATTCGAGCGATAGATTTTGATCAACAAAGTTATGAGGGACGAAAAAGTTTTTATATGCCACAATATTTTAAAGAAAATAATCCGATTATTTTTCTAGGTATTCAGCACATGGGACCTGAAGTTGTGGCGCAATATCAGATGGAGGAGCGTAGCTTAATTGCTGTTCGAGCGAAGGCTGAACGGACTAGACTGAATGATCTTTTTGAGGTGATGGTGGAAGATGAAATTTCATTTCCAGAAAAAGTGGAGTTGTTGAAAAAGGATCTTTCGGCTCATCATAAAAACGAAGTGTTTATGAAATGCCGAAACATGGGAGAGATTGTTTTGACGAATATTCAGTTGTTGTTGAAAAAAGAATTTAAGCAGAGTTTGATTTATTTTGATGAATTAGAAATAGAAGATTCACCGTAGGACGACTCTTCGAGTCGTTATAAAATTATTGGAAGTTAAACGACTTGGAGAGTCGTCCTACTGTGAACTATTTCATCATCTTATCTAAAAAATCTTTTATCATATCATCCAAGTCTCCTTTACCTTGCAACTCTCCAATCATTCCATACATCGCTGCCGAACGCTTTCCACCGACGTCAGAATGTTTTGCTGCCAGTTGTTTTATTTTTTCAAAAAGAGATTGAGGTAACATTCGCTGCATCGTTTTGATGGCTTGTAGTTGGACATTTTTCCCTACTTTATTGAGCGATAATTTCTTCGCTTTTTGCACCGCAATTTTTAAATCTTCAATGGTTTGATCGATCACTTTTTCATGAGCAGGATTGATGGAGAAATGCAAACTTGGCGGCATCTGCTGACGATCAATTTGCCATCCTAAAATTCCCATTTCATCACCGACCTCGTATATATCTAAACTATCAGAAGTGATCGCAAAAAGGGTAGCGTCAGGCGTAGTCAAAATATCTAACTCAGGAATTTCTCGAATGGCATTTTGTAATTTTTCTGTGGTGTCCATGCAAGACTTTGCGAGTTTTAAATAGCCATCATTTCCCACGAATTTTAATGCAGCATAAGCTGCTGCAATTGCACCACCTGGACGAGTTCCAGTCATAGTTGGAGAAGCATAGATTCCACCTGTCCATTTGGTGTAGGTATAAAATTGATGCTTCCGCAAATTTGAGTTTTTATGTAAAATAACAGACGCACCTTTGGCAGCATAACCGTATTTGTGAATGTCAGCAGAAATTGATGTGACTCCTTCGACGGAGAAATCGAACGCAGGAATTTTATGATCTAACTGTTGTAAGAAAGGTAAAATAAAACCTCCGATACATGCATCTACATGAAAAAGTAAGTTGCGTTTCTTGGCAATTTGGCCAAGTGCTTCGATTGGGTCAACAACACCTTGAGGGTAGGAAGGCGCAGAGCCGACCAGGAGGACGGTGTTTTCTGAAATTAATTTTTCCATTTTCTGCGCATCAACTCGAAAGTCTTGTTCTACGGGACATAACAATATATTTACATTGAAATAATGAGCTGCTTTGAAGAAGGCGGGATGTGCCGTTGAAGGCAAAATTATTTCAGGAGTACCAGTTAGGTTTTTATTTTTCTTGCCCCATTCTCTTGCTGTTTTTACTGCCATCAAAATACTTTCTGTTCCACCTGTAGTGAGACTTCCCACTACATCTTCATCGCCATGAAATAAACTAGCACACATCGAAACGACATCATTTTCCATATTTCTCAAACTTGGAAATGCGGAAGGATTGAGTGCGTTTTCTGAAAAGAATAATTGATAAGCTTTCTTGACGACGCTTAAAATTTCTTCGCCAGGATAGTAAACGTAGGCGAAATTTCTACCATTTCGCCAGTTTAAATCGTCTTTGCGTAAGGCGTTCATTTCTGCGAATAATTCTGTTTCGGTGAGTCCTTTTGTTGGTATTTTTTTCATTGTATTTTGTAGGGGCAATCCCTTGTGGTTGCCCAGCACGGTGGGTGCCATTTTGTGATTTTATAATATGTGATTTCCTAACAAGTGTTTTTTTAACAGGGTGATCAAATGTGTGGTTGTCCCCGATGTGTTGGGCAACCACAAGGGATTGCCCCTACGTATTAACAATATCGTGAACCGTTTTTTGTAACACTCCAATTACATCTTTTTCAAACCAAGGATTATTTTTCTGCCATCGAAAATTTAAGGGGGATGGATGGACAATTGGAAAATACTCTGGTAAGTATTCTTCGAAGTGCATTACGGTTTCCGTTAAGTTCTTTTTTCCTTTTTTTCCTAAATAATATTTCTGTGCATAAGCACCAATAAGCAAAGTTAATTTTACATTTTTTAGTTGATCAAAAAGTGGTGGGTGCCATTCTGGAGCGCACTCTTTTCGAGGGGGTAAATCACCTCCTTTTGGATTTTTTCCAGGATAACAAAAACCCATCGGAATGATGGCAAACTTGGAAGTATCGTAAAAAGTTTCGCGATCAATGCCTAACCATTGAATGAGTCGTTCACCACTTTTATCTGCCCAAGGTTGATTGCTCAAATGAACTCTCATGCCAGGTGCTTGACCTATGACTACGATTTTTGAATCTTGTGCAGCTGTCAAAACAGGGTTTGCGCCATGCGATAAATTGGACTCACAGATTTTGCAGGCCTTTATTTTTTTTAGAAGAACGGGTAGTTCGTGAGTCATATTTATTATTTTAGAGATCTTGCTTCTATCTTCTTTTAGAAATCATTTTCCCTCGTCGTTTCAATCAAATAATCAATTCCATGAAAATCAATTTCCATATCTTTTGCTTTTTGGAAATGCTCATGTGCTTTTCCTATTTCATTTATTTTTTGAAAATAATATCCGAGATGTAGAAAAACATGAGCATTGGAATCGTCCAACGATTTTGATTTTTCAATGTCGATAAGAGCTTCACCTATTTGTCCCAAACGAACTTTTGCAAGACCTCGATTATTGTAAGCATATGCGCATTGTGGGTCGTGAATTATGGCAGAGTTTAAATCATGGATAGCTTTTTCATATTCTCCAATTTGCAAAAAGCAATATCCTCGATTATTTAATATTGTTGAATTATTAAAATATTTGAATAAGAATAGATTATAAAATTTTATTGACTTTGTATATTCATCTATTTCCATGTAAAGATTTCCAAGCATTGGATAATCAGAAACTTCTAATTGTTTTTTTTCAAAAAGATTTAACATTATTTCTAATGCTTTAGAATATTTTTTGTCTCCGATAAAAGAGGAAACAAGAAGAAGAAGAACTTCTTTTTTGTCATGTCCAGTCTTGATTACTTTTTGAAAAGAGTTAACTGCCAAGTCATATTTTTTTTCATTAAGAAAATCAACTCCTTCAAAATAACTTGGTGGCATTTTTCTTTCGTTCATTAACTGAACCAATTGAAATCCATCATTGTAAATAACGGATCCATCATACATATTGATTGGAGTTTTGGTAGGTACCATATTAGCAATAAAATCCCAAACAGAAGAGAAAATAAAAAAGGCAAAAACAAAAGTAATTCCATCGCTCCAAGTTTTTACATCCAATAAATAGAGTAAAACAATTCCAATCAATAAACTAAAAAATGGACCACCCAAAACGATCAAAATATTCTGTGCATAAGTTTTAGCAGGTTGATGTTGGCAAAGTCCAATATTCCATTTTACAATATCAATTTTAAAAAAAGCTTTAAGCCGACCTAATTCAATTTTAAAACTATTTTTATCATCACCATAAGATCCAATATGAATTGCGACTTCTCCTTTCGTAAAGATCAAGGAAGGTATAGCATGCCCAAGCTCATGAATTAAGGTGGTAAAGATTCTAGTAAAAAATACTAAAAGAATAAAACCAATAGCAATTAATACTCCTGAGAGGATTTCCATAAAATGCTGATTATTAATGTTTTAAAACAAAAGTGAGGTTGAGAAAAATTAAAACAACTTCTAAGTTTTGACAAGTGCCATGCAAACCTTTAATATTTAAACTTTGTTCTAATTTTCGTTCCTTTGTTTTTCTTAATTTTAAAGTAACAAATTAATTATTGCAATGTAAAAATTGTAAACAAATTCATTACCTAATTCACAGAAATATTATGAATAGAATTTTCCTTTCTTTCCTTGTTGTTTTTATTTTTTTTGGAAAAAAAACCGATGCTCAAGATATTCGAAGATTTGATGTTGGTTTTGAGAAAAATGGTTTGGATTTACAAAACCCATTTGCTGGAGGATTAAACTCTCCAGAAATTAACGCAGTCGATTTGAATAATGACGGAGTATTGGATGCGCATTTTTTTGATAAGTCGGGTGAAGTTCATATTACATTTTTAAACAATGGTTCTACAACTGGCGCTGCATATGAATTTGCACCTGAGTACGCGGAAAATTTTCCAGATACGAAAGGTTGGGTATTACTTCGAGACTATAATGGAGATGGTATAATGGATATGTTTTCCTACTCAGACAGTCCTGGAATTCATGGATTGAAAGTTCACCAAGGAAGCTACGAGAATGATAAAATTACTTTCACTCGATTGTTTCATGCTGATGGTCCGCACAATCTTTTATCATTTTTAATTCCAAATGGAACATATCCACAAATCGCAATCACCAATGAAGACCTTCCAGCGATTGATGATATTGACAATGATGGCGACTTGGATATTTTGACTTTTGACTTAGGGGGAGCGACGGTAGAAATGTATAAAAATCTTTCTGTAGAAATGGGGTTTGGTTTAGATAGTTTGAAGTTTGAATTGTACGATGACTGTTGGGGTAATTTTAAGGAAGCAGGTTTGAGTTCTGAAATTCAGTTAGGAACAGATACAGATATTTGTCCATCACTTTGGAATCCAGTTGTAGACACTCGACATTCGGGATCTACAATTTTGAGTTTTGATGATAATAATGATGGTGACAAAGAAATTATTTTGGGAGATTTAAGTGGGGAGACTTTGGTTTATTTAGAAAATGGGGGAGATTCTGAAAATTCATTTATAGTTGATTTTGATCCAACTTATCCAAGTTATGATGTCTCTGTGGATATGCCGATTTTTTTAGCAGGATTTTATTTGGACATGGATAATGATGGAAAAAAAGATTTGATTGCAGCGCCTAATAATTTTAAATCTTCGGAAGACAATGAAAATATTTGGTTTTATAAAAATGTAACGGACAATGAATTTCCAGCATTTGAATTTCAGCAAAATGACTTTTTGGTGGAAACGATGATCGATAATGGAACAGGTGCTAATCCTGCTTTTGCCGATGTCAATGCTGATGGATTGATGGATATGGTAGTCGGAAATATTACTTACTTCTTGCCAGGTGGAAATAAAGATTCTCGATTGTTCTTGTATGAAAATGTTGGAACGTTAACTACGCCAAAATACAAGTTGGCTGATGATAATTATTTAGGATTGAATCAGTATAATTCTACGAGTAGTTATTTTAATTTTTCGCCAACTTTTGGAGATTTGGATAATGATGGGGATTTGGATTTGTTGATAGGAGAGGAGACAGGTAAGTTGGTTTATTTTGAAAATACAGCAGGAGCTGGAAATCCATTTTCTTTTGGAATGGCTGATTTAAATTATCAAGGTATTGATGCAGGGCAAGGTGTCAATCCTCAAATTGTTGATGTCAATCGAGATGGATTAAATGACTTGCTAGTTGGTTGGCGATTAGGGAAAATTATTTATTATCCTAATTTCGGAACGGCTAGTGATCCACAATTTGAACCTGACCAATTCACAGCTCCCAATATTTCTTCTTTTGGTGAAATTGATACTCGGATTTATCCAGGGTTTGATGGCTCTGCTTCTCCAAAAATGATTGATGTAGATGGAGAATATGTTTTATATGTTGGAACTCAACGAGGGCGAATTGAGGTCTTTGAAAACATAGATGGTAACTTAGATGGAGCGTTTACTATGGTCGATTCTACCTTTGGAAAAATTAGAGAAGGGCAAATAACTCACCTTGATATTGCAGATATTAATGGGAATGGAAAAATGGATTATATCGTCGGAAATAGCCGAGGAGGCTTAGGGTTTTTTACATCAGATTCAGCGGTGCCGAATAATAATTTAGTTAACAATAATTTGTTGAATATCAAGGTGTTACCTAATCCTGCGAGCGACTTTGTCTATTTTGAAGTGGATGGATTTAAGGAAGGAAAAACACAATTGAGAATGATCAGTTCAGTTGGACAAATTGTTTTGGAAAAATCACTTCCGTATTGGAAATCAGGAATTGATTTAAGACGATTACCTGCGGGAATTTATTTTTGTGAAATTACTATTGGGGAGAATCGAGGGATGAAAAAATTAGTTAAGAAATAAATGAATATAGAATATTCAATAAGGAATTTCCAATCTCCAACAACTGCTTCTCGAAGACCAGTTGGAGATTGGGAATTCCTTATTCGATATAGGTATTCAAAATCATCTTGCCCCAAATAACAAACTTCCAACCCTCACCATTGTACTACCTTCTGCTGCTGCAATCTCATAATCACCAGACATTCCCATGGAGATTTCTTTAAAGCTATTTTCGTTTTCAAAAAATTTCTTTTTTAGCTCATCAAAAAACTTTTTCAACGTTCGGAATTCTTTTCGTACTTGATTTTTATCATGCGTAAAAGTAGCCATTCCCATCACTCCGACGACTTTAATATTCTGCGTATTTTTATAAAACTCACTATTTAAAATTTCCTGAGCCTCTGACAAGTCAAGACCAAATTTGGTGTCCTCTTCAGCAATATGAAATTGTAATAAAATCTCGATGACTCGATTATTTTTCTTTGCTTGCTTGTCAATCTCTTTCATCAACTTCAGACTCTCGACGGAGTGAATCAAGGCAACAAAAGGAGCGATATACTTTACCTTATTCGTTTGCAAATGTCCGATAGCATGCCACTCAATATCTTTAGGAAGCGCTTCATATTTCCAGGTCAATTCTTGAACTTTATTTTCTCCAAAAACTCGTTGTCCTTGGTCGTATAATTCTTGAATTGCTTCCGCAGGTTTTGTTTTGGAAACAGCAACTAGTTGTGTGGAGGTAGGAGCTAAATTTTTTAATATTTTTTTTAACATAAGAAAAGATATGTAGTAAATAAATTTAATAGGTAAAAAGCTGGAAATCAATAGTTTGGATTTTCCATTTTGCGATTGAAAAAATAAATTATTAAATCCAGTTTTTTATTTTTTTATAAAAACATTAACAAGTAAAAACCCACTAAGTTCGGCACGTTTTTCGTTTTTCAAATATTACTTTTTAAAACGATATTAAAAAAATGGTATAATGAATAATTTTCAATTTAAACGAGCGGAAAAAATCACAAGGAGAAAAGCATTACTTTTCACTATCATTTTTCATGTATTACTTATTGGAGGACTCACTTTTGGAACTGAAATGGGCGACAAAATTACTGATACCGTCAAAGAATTTTTCCAAGATGAAAAGCCTTCCGCTAAGAAAAAGGAACCATTAGCTAAAAACAAAAAGTGAATAATTGCCACCGGTAATTATTCACTTTCCATTTTTTGAGTTTATTTTTCATTTAAAATAAACCGTGCAACTCTGCGGAAACCATATTCATGACTTTTCCCAAATCTTCTGGATTATTTTTAAAATCCATCGTATTCACATCAATCACTAAAAGTTTACCTGCTGTATATCCTGCAATCCAATCTTCGTATCGTTGATTCAATCTTTTCAAATAATCTAAACTCATATTTCCTTCATAATCTCTACCTCGCGATTGAATATGTGAAACCAAAGTAGAAATATCTGCTTTCAAATAAATTAACAAATCTGGTGCTTGCACCTGCGAAGTCATCGTCTTAAAAAGATCAGAATAGTTTTCAAAATCACGTGTCGTCATCAATCCCATATCATGCAAATTAGGAGCAAAAATAAAAGCATCTTCAAAAATCGTTCGATCTTGAATAACCGTTTTTTCTCCATTTAAAATTTTCAAAATTTGTCTATATCGACTATTGAGAAAATAAACTTGCAAATTGAAAGACCAACGTTGCATATCGCCATAAAAATCATTGAGGTAAGGGTTATCATCAGTAGATTCATACTGAACTTCCCAACCAAAATTTTTACCTAATTGAGTACAAAGTGTGGTTTTTCCTGCGCCAATATTTCCAGCAACAGCTACGTATTTGACTTCTTTTTTTGTTTCCTCCGACTTCATTGTTATCTTTTAGAGATTTGTGTATTATGATTTTATCAAAAGCTGATGTGCTTCTAGCTTGTCTAATATGTTGCGAAAATACAATTCCTATATTTATTTTCTGAATGTAAGGGTTTAAAGTTTTCCACTAAATTTTGAGAAGTTGTGAAAAACTTGTTAAGCTTTAAAATTCAAGGAGAGCTTTTTAATATTGTGTTTTAAAAAAGGTTAATTTGCAATTCCATTTTTGGAAAAGAACAAAATAATGCGATTGACAGATAAAAACCTATCAATCATCTAATATTTTAAAATGAAAATAGATCAATCATTAATTTCGAAACTCGAACACTTAGCTCGTTTGGAACTTTCAGATACTGAAAAAGAAGGAATCAGAAATGACCTCAATAATATTCTGCAAATGGTAGAAAAAATGGATGAGCTTAATACTGATGATGTCGAACCACTCATTTATATCAATGAACAACAAAATGTGTGGCGAGAGGATAAAGTAGCTAATCAAGTCGATCGAAAAGATGCGCTTCGAAATGCACCTGATAAGAATGAGCAATTTTTTAAGGTGCCGAAAGTTATTAAGTAAGTTAGACTAAAATTCAATCAACAAAAAGATAAAATGAATCCAATAATTACAGTTAAAGAATTGCGGAAAACCTACATCATGGGGGTGGAAGAAATTCATGCCTTGAAGAATGTTTCCGTTGATATTAGAAAAAATGAATACGTTGCTTTAATGGGACCATCTGGTTCTGGTAAATCAACTTTGATGAATTTGTTAGGTTGTTTGGACACGCCGAGTAGCGGGAATTATTTTTTGAATGACATAGATGTGAGTCAAATGACCGACGGAGAACTGGCAGAAGTTCGAAATAAAGAAATTGGATTCGTTTTCCAAACCTTTAATCTATTGCCTCGATTATCTTCTTTGGATAATGTAGCGTTGCCATTAGTTTATGCTGGTTTGGGCAAAAAAGCAAGAAAGGAAAAAGCGGCGAAAGCATTAAATGCTGTAGGATTAGGTGATCGAATGGATCATAGACCTAACGAACTTTCAGGAGGCCAACGTCAGAGAGTTGCCATTGCTCGAGCTTTGGTAAATGACCCTGCGATTATTCTTGCCGATGAGCCGACGGGAAATTTGGATACTAAAACTTCCATAGAGATCATGGAAATTTTGGAAAGGTTACATGAACAAGGCAATACAATTATTTTAGTTACTCATGAGCCTGACATTGCTGAACATGCGCATCGAATTATCAGGTTGAGAGATGGATTGGTAGAATCAGATAAGATGAATGAGAAAATTGTTCGAGCAGCAGAAAGATAAAACCAAGTTTTTAGTTTACGATTGTTAAAATAATTTGAGAGTGAATTTGAATAAAATCAAATTCGCTTTTTTTTATTTTTCAACAATAACTTATGATTTATTGTTTACTTTGAGTCTCAATTTTTTTAACCAAAAAGCTAAAAAATGGATAAAAATAAAATCGTAAAAAAATATTCTAACGGAGAAGTAACCGTTGTGTGGGAGCCAAGTAAATGCATTCATGCAGGTAATTGTGTTAGAGGTCTTCCCGAAGTTTTTGATGCAAAATCTAAACCTTGGATTAACATTGAAGGAGCAGATACGCAATCAATTATTAATCAAGTGAAAGATTGTCCTTCGGGAGCTTTATCTATTTTGGGAAATGAAAAATCAGAAACACAAGCATCACAGCCACCAGTAAATACTCTGATAGAATTAATGAAAAATGGGCCGATGGTGATTGATGGAGAAATTAAGTTGACTCAAGCAGATGGAAGTGTAATTTTAAAAAATAAAAAAACAGCTTTCTGCCGATGTGGAGCTTCTTCTCGAAAACCATATTGTGATGGTTCGCACACAAGTGCGGGATTTGTTGGATAAAAATTTAAACTAAAAATATTAATTAAACATAATGGCATTTAAAATTTATACAAAAACTGGAGACTCAGGAGAAACAGGTTTGTTTGGAGGAAAACGATTACCAAAGAGTCATCTTCGAATTGAAAGTTATGGAACGGTCGATGAATTGAATTCATGGATTGGACTAATCCGAGATTTGACGGAATATCCAACAACAGAAGGTGTTTTGGAAAATGTGCAAAATCGATTGTTTGAAGTCGGTTCAAATTTAGCAAGCGATCCTTCCAAAGCAATGAATGTTCCTGAAGTAAAAGAATCTGCGATTACCTTATTGGAAAAAGAAATTGATCGAATGGAAGCAGATTTACCTCCATTGAAAACTTTTATTTTACCTGGAGGCCATCCGATTGTTTCGCAAATTCATATTGCAAGATGTGTGTGTCGAAGAGCAGAAAGGGGAGTGGTTGGATTGGCGATCATCGACGAAGTACCTGATATTTTAATTCAATACTTGAATCGCTTATCTGATTATTTATTTGTTCTTTCTCGATGGGTCGGAATGAAACTCGATGCGAAGGAACTTCCTTGGATACCTGCGAAATAATGGTTAATGCTTAACGGTGAACGGTTAATTAGGTTATTTGTATTCACCGTTAAGCATACACTATTTTATATCATCTCTTCTTTATTTTTATTTGTATGCCATATTTTGGTTGAAGTGTCACGTAGGGCATCGCTTCAATTTTTTGATCTTTTACTAGTTCAAAATCATATCTTTTTAACAACTCCAAAATAACCATTTGCATTTCCATCATGGCAAAATTATTTCCAATGCAAAGTCTTGGACCACCTCCGAAAGGCATGTAGGCAAAAGATGGTTTTCCCTTCATATTTTCTTTTTCAAATCTTTCTGGGATAAAATTTTCAGGTTCCTTCCAATATTTTTTGGAGTGATGAAGTCCATAAATATAAATAGCAAACATTCGATCCTTTGGAATGTGATAATCTTTGATATCATCAGGTTCGTTGGCTAATCGATCTGTAATCCAAGCAGGAGGATAAATTCGCATCGTCTCTTGAATGACTTGAGTGGTGTATTTTAATTTTGGAAAATCAGAGAATTCTACTTTCCGATCTCCAACTACTTCTTGATATTCAGATCGAATTTTTTTAGTAGCAGCTGGATTTTCGCATAATAAATAAAATGCCCAAGAAAGTGCATTGGCAGAAGTCTCGTGGCCTGCGACAAAAAGAATCAAAGACTCATCTAGCAATTGTAGATCGGTCATTCCTTCGTTGGTATCTTCATATCGAGCTGCCAAAAGCATATCCAAAAGATCATCATGAGATTTTCCACTTGCTCTTCGCTCTTGAATAATTCTTAAAATGATAGCTCTAGATTCTTTCGAAATCTTCAATTGTCGCTTTGATTTTCCTGTTAAATAAAACCAAGGAATCATATATGGTTGTCGAAGTCTTTGAACAATATATTCTTGAATTTCCTGAATATTGTCAGCAAGTGTAATCATTTCTTCATCGCTTACACTTGTAGTGAAAAGAGATTTTGCGACTACTTGAAAAGCCATTTTTGTCATTTCAATGGAGAGGTCAAAAGGTTGATTAGAAGCAGCTAATTTATCTAAATCATTCCAAGACTCTTGAACGACTTTTAACATCACATCAGAAAGTGCAGCCAACTTTGCTCGGTGGAATCCAGGTTGAATCAGACGTCGTTGTCGCAACCAGTAACTTCCGTCACTTGTCAACAAACCCTGCCCTGCAAATTGAGCAATCATCTTAGTTTGAATCTCAGACTTCCGATAATTCCGATTATTTTTCTGCATCACATGTTGAACGATTTCTGGATCGGTTGTGAAGATTGCTTTTGAAAACCCACCCATGTACATGGCAAATATTTCTCCTTTATCTTCCACGAATTCATTTAAAACAGGAAGCGGATTTTTTACAAATCTAAAGGCATTAGCTAAAGTAGTTCGACGAGGAATGAGTGGAATCTTTTTACTCATAAGTGTTTGATTTTCAGTTAATTAAGTATAGTACTTCTAAGTGAAAGTGAATTTGAGTTTATGTTTTCAAATTTAATAATTATTGCTGTGAAAAATGCTGTACACAAACATGAATTATTAACTCATGTTACGCACTCAAGAAATTAGTCTTGAGTAATTTAAGTTCATTGAAAGCTGCTTTATTAGCAGCAAGGTAAATTTTAGATTTCATAGCAAAGTGATTCAACTTGCTAGAAAACTTTAGTTTTTCAAGTTT
>CALJOK010000041.1 GCA_937981555.1 uncultured Saprospiraceae bacterium | reverse complement strand
ACCCTAAATTTTCATGAACATTTTTGGCCACTCCCGTTGTCTAGTAGTTAAACCACCGCGCTCAGGCGTCGGAAGAACCACGCGGATCATAGTTTGCTGAAAAGTCGGGATCGGACAGGTGCGAACCCACGCTAATAAACTTAGCGGATCGTCAGTCGAGCGGTTATACCGTTTGGCCACACTGAATGCCCCGAATACAAAAAAACTTTTTTATTATTCATCAAATTTCAATTCCATGCGCCATCAGATTAACATTCATAAACGAATTACTCATCATCAATACCATGCTGCTTTGTCCTGCTCGTCAATATTTGACTCTTCAAGCGCCTCTGCACGAGGCATAAATAAATGTCTGTGTCGGCTTGTCATAATAATAATAATAATAATAATAATCGTCAGATCTGTGAAAATCCGCTAGGTCTGCGTCATCCGTGTTCTATTTCTATCTAATCGTTCGAATAAACCTTCCGTACAAATTCCGATTTTTTCCCAAAATTAAGCAGCAACCCGACTTCCATATCTGTTGCTTTTAGATAATTGATTAGCTGTAATTCATTTTCTTCACTTAACCCTTTCGCAGCTTTTAGTTCTAAAATCACTTTTTGGTCAGTCGTAATATCAGCGTAATAATCGCCAACTTGTTCTCCTTCGTAGTAAACTTTTATCTGTTTTTGTTTTTCACAAACGATACCTCTTTTTCGTAATTCAATAAGCATCGCATTTTCATAGACTTTCTCTAGGAAGCCATGACCAAGCGTGTTGTAAACTTTGTAAAAAGAGTTAATAATCTCTGAGGTGAGTTCTTCGTATTTCATTGGTTTTCATTCTAGTATGTTAAAAATTATTTTGAATGGAACACGGATGACGCAGATTGCGCTGATTTTCGCAGATCTGACGATCACTATAAAGTGGGATAAACATAACACCTCTAATCGTCAAATCCGCTTACATTCGCTAGATCCGCGTCATCTGCGTTCCATCTCACTACCGTCTCTTTTTCTTATTCCGATTTTTATATTTCCTCATCACCTTATCATTATGCCTTCCATTCAAAATCACTTTTTTATTATGCTTCTTTTTATCGTTGATCAATTTATCAATCAAATCCTCCCTTCCCATCGCTGTCAATTTATCCTTGATTTCTTGGAAATTTTCTCGCTTATGCCAAAAGAAAAATAAATGTTGCTTCTTTTTTTCCTTTGGAGAAATTGCTGTATAAACTGGTTTCAACGTATATGGATGCAGCCCCGTGTAATAAATAATCGTTGCCACCGTCATCGGAGTTGGCGTAAAATCTTGCACCTGCTCCAATTTAAAACCCATCTCTTTTGTCTCCGCAGCAAGGTTCGCCATTTCCTCTTCCGTCGATCCAGGATGACTACTGATGAAGTAAGGAATCAACGGTTGATTCAATCCATTTTTTTTATTAAAGTGGTCGTACTTCTTTTTGAACTCATGAAAGTGTTTGAAAGAAGGCTTCCGCATGGTCTTCAAAGTAGCATCAGAAGTATGTTCAGGTGCCACCTTTAACCGTCCACTAACATGACAAGTCACCAATTGCTCCATGTACTCATCTACCTCTTCCTCATCCATATTTTTATTATAGGTAGTAGACAACAAATCATATCGAATCCCACTTCCGACAAACGCTTTTTTCACTTCAGGATGCGCATCTACTTTTTTATAAATATTAGTCAACGGTTTATGACTTGTATCCAAATTGCTACAAACAACTGGATGAATACAAGAAGGCGAAACACATTTATCACAGATAGATTGCACTTTCCCTTTCATCCGATACATGTTGGCGGAAGGGCCACCGAGGTCAGAAATATATCCTTTGAAGTCAGGCATCTGTGTGACTTTATCGACTTCTTTTAAAATAGATTCTTCTGAACGACTTGACACAAATTTTCCTTGATGTGCTGAAATTGTACAAAAACTACAACCGCCAAAACAACCTCGATGCATATTTATAGAAAATCGAATCATCTCATAAGCTGGAATCGAACCCCGTTTTTTATATTTAGGATGCGCTTGTCGAGTGTAAGGTAAATCGAAAGAAGTATCAATTTCCTTTTCCGTCATCGGAGGGTAAGGAGGATTGACGATCAAATTATAATCCCCGCAGCCTTGAATCAGTCGTCTGGCATTTACCTTGTTAGATTCTTGCTCGATAGTTTTAAAATTAGCAGCAAATGATCTTTTATCTCGAAGACACTTTTCATGAGAAGAGAGTTCAAAGTCTTCCCATTTTTTTACCTTCGGTAAATCTTCCGAGCGTGGAGAAAGCACCGCCGTCTGTGGAATATTTTTCAAATTAGAAAATGGCACCCCTCTCTTCATCAAACGAACAATCTCTCGCAACGGCATCTCGCCCATTCCATAAACCAACATATCCGCACCACTCAAACTCAAGAAATTGGGAAATAATTTATCCGACCAATAATCATAATGAGTCACTCGACGCAACGATGCTTCGATGCCTCCTACCAAAACTGGCACATCTGGATAAATACTTTTTAGAATCTCTGTGTAAACTTTCCCTGCATAATCTGGTCGAAAACCAGCTGCTCCACCAGGTGTGTAAGCATCAGTCGAACGTCTTCTTTTGCTCGCCGTATAATGATTGACCATCGGATCCATGCAGCCAGAAGTGACTCCAAAAAACAAATTTGGCTTCCCTAATTTTTTAAAATCACGCAAGTCATCTTGCCAATTCGGTTGAGGAATAATCGCAACTCGCAATCCTTCACTTTCCAAAATTCGCCCAATCACCGCTGAACCAAAAGCTGGGTGATCTACATAGGCATCACCCGAAATGATGATGACATCGAGGTCTTCCCATCCGCGCATTTCTACCTCTTTTTTGGTAATTGGTAGCCAATCTGTTACTGGTCGATTTGAATCCATTATTATTTT
The DNA here is from genome assembly GCA_937981555.1 of uncultured Saprospiraceae bacterium. Lineage (GTDB taxonomy): Bacteria > Bacteroidota > Bacteroidia > Chitinophagales > Saprospiraceae > CAJQQY01. The sequence goes on along the minus strand of CALJOK010000041.1, from coordinate 25,014 downwards.
TAATTAAAATTTGAGTGCAAAGATACGACTAAAACATAAATCTGTTTAGAATGTTTTAAATCATTAGTCTCGGAACTCTTCCAGCACCTTCGCATCAATCCAATAGACATTTCCTAAACCATTATCAGTTCCATTTAATCTGCCTTCTAAAGCTTTATAATCTCTTGGACTAGGTGAGTTATAGTTGCTCGTTCGATAACTCGTCCAAAAGAAATATCTCCCATCAGGACTCATCATTGGGCAATATTCAAATTGATTGGAATTTATCTTTGATCCTAAATTCTTCGCTTTTGACCACTTGCCATCTTTCTTAAAACTGATGTATAAATCTCCTCCTCCCATATCATCTTCTCGTCCCCAACTCATAAAAATCATCATTTTTCCATCAGGCGAAACATACGGATCACCTTCACCAGTTGGTGAATTAATTGCATCTCCTAAGTTTTCAATATTCATCATTCCATCGTCACCTCGCCTTGCTTCATAAATATCACCTCGACCTAATCCATCTTTGTATTGTGCAGAAAAAAAGATAGAACCTGCATCGGTCGTCGAAACATAAAACTCATTTGCCTTGGTATTTAAAAAATCAAGATTGATTGGTTTTCCCCAACCTGTCGAAGTTCGGTCAACAGCCCAAATATCAAAATCTTTTGATTGAGTCGTGCTATCGTTTAATGGTCTTTGGGAAATAAAAAACAACCGTTTCCCATCTGATGAAAACGATGGATCAGCATCGGCATAGCTTCCTGAAAAAGGTGCTACCTCTGGCCCTTCCCACTCATCATTTTTATTTCTTTTATAAAAAACAATGGTGTAGAAATTTCGATAAGGATCAGCAATGGTATAATAAAATTCATTTCCATCAGGAGAAAAAACCGCATTCAATTCTTGAAATTCTCGGGAGACAATTCCTTTGGCAAACATCTCAGCAGTTGTTCCTACAGTTAATCCAAAATAATCACCTGTAGGTAATTTTGGTTTTGCAGGTTGTTGAATTTCAGCTGGAGTATTGCAAGATGCTACAAAAATTAATGTTACTGCTACAGCAATTAAAAAAAATAGATTCTTCATTTTAATTTTGTTTTTTTACAAAAATAGTAAAACCCACAAGGTGTTCACCATGTGGGTTTTATTTTTTATAAAAATTAAAAACGAATGGTTAGTTCAATCATTCGGCATTTTTTGAATTACCAATGGTAAAGTATCTTCTTCAATTTCTCCATTCAATAAGTCTTCATACCGCATCGACATCTGTTTCTCATTTTTCAAAACAGAGGTAATACTTGTTGTTCGAACAAGGTCTTTCCATTTCATCACTACATCAAAATTTGGATGTCCTTCTCCCCCATTCTTATGAAAATCAAGAACTGCATTTTGATCAATCACTTTATTTTTCTCCTGCCAATCTTTAAACCAAGTTCGTCTTTTCTCTTGCCATTCAGGTCTATACAAAGTACAAGACGACCAAATATATTGTTTTGAAATATCTAATGGAAAAATATGTCTTTCTTTTTCATCCCAACGAAATTCATACAATTTTCCATCATCAAAAATTATCATGGTAAAAGATTCGATGCCATCAAAATCAAATTTCTCAAAAAAATCTATGGCCGTTGGAAAGTTGAAAAAATCCAATGCCATGATGCCTCGACTCAAGCGGTAAGGCGGTTGATGTTTGTGTTTGATAAATGCACCATTAAGAATACAGACCAATTGGTTTTTATTAGAAATAGAAATCCAGGTTCCTTTAGCCAGAGGATCCTGAGGATATAACAATGCTTTTCCGTCGATCTCTTTTCCTATCATTCCAGTTGCTGAACGCTTCGGCGCTTCATCTCGATTGGAGGTAAAGATGAATTTATTTTTTCCCGTTGGGATATAAGTTACTGTGCACATTTAAATAAATAGTTATGTCTGAAAAATTAGAAAAATCGATACGCCACATTCAGTCCCCACAAAAAAACTGGCCCTTCTTCTCTTATTCCCACTCCTTCAGTTTTCACATTAATTCCTGCACCAAAAGCAACCGTAGGTGTGATTAACCAATGATCGCTAAGTAGATACCGATAACCACCGATTGCTGTTGGTAGCAAAACAGTAACTTTGGATGTTCCTTCAATTTCGTTCGCCTCGCCAATATTATCTTTCCAATCCACTTCATTCCACCAAAGATCAGAACGAACTCCTAAAAAGAAACCTTTATTATTTGATTTAAAATAATGACGATATCCCAAACTCAGACCTAAACCATCTCCTTTTTCACTTTGATGAATGCCTAAATTTTGATGATCCAACAAATTATATCCAACTCGAACATCCAATGCATTATGAGGAGAAAGTCCAACTTCTGAACGAACGCCAAGTAAAAAACCAGTTGAATATTGTTGAATTTCAAATCCTACATCAACATAATAGCCTTCGATTTCTTGCCCAAAAGTAGACATCGAAGAAAGTAAAAAAAAGAAGACGAACAGTATTTTATTTTTCATAAAAAAATGATAAAATGGAAATGATAAAACTCAAATTTAACTTTTTCAAACAGAACCTCTTAATTAAGGATAAGGAAATATTTGAACACCTACTTTTAATTTCATGACGAAGGATAAAGAATTGATTACCGTTGAATCTTAATCTTGATTACAAACTCGTAATGCTGATGAAGTGAACCATCGAATCAAAGGGAAATCCACCACTTTTCGCCAACCATTTGAAGGTTCTAATTCAGGACTTATGAAGTGAGCCACCATGAACATACTATCTATCAACTATGGAAATTCAATTGCTAATTTTACTAAATACTATTCTATATAAAGTATTTGGTTTTCGACGAAGAATGTTTTTACTAGGACATAGATTTACGATTGCACAATTTGGATTGCCACAATTTAATTTTACCTTAATCTAAAATTAATTTTATCTTCAAAAAACAAAACTCTCACATGAAAGAAATCAAACTTTGTAATTTTCAAGAACTCGAAGAAAAAAATCCTACTCACCAACAAGTCAACGGTCTCGATTTAGTTGTCATTAGATATGGTCAAGAAGTTTCTGTTCTTTATGGACGATGTTTGCATCGAGGTGCTTTGCTTTCTGATGGACATATCAGCGGACCTAATTTGATTTGTGGCGTGCATGATTGGGATTATCGATACGATACTGGAGTGAGTGAATATAATAATAGTGAAGCGCTTAATAAATTTTACTCCACGATAAAAGACGATTGGGTATATGTCGATGAAGATGAAATCAATGAATATTTGGTCAAACATCCGCAACCATTTAATAGAGATCAATACCTCGGCCAATATGCGGATACGCATCCAGAAAGCACGGAACCATACACCGGTTACATCAAGCATTTAGCTCTACATGGTTTAAAAAAACATGGTCATCATGGTCCTTCCGCTTCAATGGGTGTCGATCGAAATACTTTACCCAAATGGGAGAACATTCAATTCCTTCCTGCTCAATTAGCCACTCGACCTTTGCTAGATCATGAAGAAGTTAAGACGCAAGTCGTGATTGGAAAAAATGCTAAAAAACCACTCGTTTTAGAGATGCCAATTTTTGTTTCAGATATGAGTTTTGGGGCATTGTCACGTGAGGCAAAAATTGCTTTGTCTATGGGTGCAGAACTTTCAGGGACAGGGATTTGTAGTGGCGAAGGTGGAATGCTTCCTGAGGAACAAGAAAATAATTCAAGATATTTTTATGAGTTAGCTTCTGGAAAATTTGGTTTTGCTTGGGAAAAAGTAACTAAGGCGCAAGCCTTCCATTTCAAAGGTGGACAAGGTGCAAAAACAGGAACTGGTGGACATTTGCCAGGACATAAAGTAACGGAAGAGATTGCTTCGGTGAGAGGTTTGGAAGTTGGGCAAACAGCTATTTCCCCTGCTGCATTTCCAGATTTATTTACTGCCGATGATTTTAAAAAAGTAGCTAAAGAAGTTCGAGAAGTGACCGGTGGAGCGCCTATCGGTTTTAAGATTGCAGCAAGTCATATCGAAGCAGATATTGATTTCGCTTTGGCAGTTGGAGTTGATTATATCATCCTTGATGGACGAGGAGGAGGAACAGGTTCTGCTCCGACGATTTTGAGAGATAATATTAATGTACCGACAATTCCTGCTTTGGCGAGAGCACGAAAACATTTGGACAAAGTAGGTTCAGATGTTGATTTAATTATCACAGGAGGATTGCGAGTGGCAGAAGATTTTGCGAAAGCATTGATGATGGGTGCTGATGCAATTGCAGTTTCTAATTCTGCTTTACAAGCGATTGGATGTCTCGGAATGAGAGCTTGTGGTTCGAATAATTGTCCTGTGGGAATCGCTACGCAAAAGGAAGGTTTGAGAAAAAGATTAATCATTGAATCTTCAGCGCAACAGTTACATAATTTTTTCTCAGCATCAAATGATTTGATAAAAGTGGTTGCTCGATCTTGTGGCTATGATGATATTTCTAAATTTCAACATAGTGATTTGAGTACTTATGATATAGAGATGTATCGATTGGCGGGGATTCCGTATGCGGGGATTAATCCTTAATTAATTTTTCAACGCAGAGATGCAGAGCAAGTTTCTATTGCTGAAATGACCAGTTCTTTTTCAAGTTGAGATGTACTATATATTAATCTTAAAGATTTAAATTTAGTTAAATAAAAAAACCTTATGTATGAATCATTTAGTATCATTTTCACTCTAGCCGCTTTATTGAGTTTTATCAATTATAAGTGGCTAAAATTACCAAATACGATTGGACAATTGATCTTAGCTTTGATACTTGCGATTGGTGTAATGTGCATGAAACCAATCCTACCCAATGTTTATACTTACTTCTGCGACCTTGTTTTAAGTACTGACTTTTCTCATATTTTATTGGATATATTATTGGGGTTCTTGTTGTTCGCAGGAGCATTACATGTGGACATCCAAGAATTGAAAAAACAAAAATGGACAGTACTCATTTTTGCAACGATAGGTGTTTTGATTTCTACTTTTGTGGTAGGAGTTGGTTTGTTTTTCTTAGCAAAAATGGTTGGCATTTCTCTTCCATTTATTCATTGCTTATTGTTCGGTGCACTTATTTCTCCGACTGATCCAATTGCTGTTTTGGCATTATTAAAAACTGCTAATGTCAACAAATCTTTGCAATTAAAAATAGAAGGAGAATCTCTTTTTAATGATGGAATTGGGGTGATCGTTTTTACCGCAATCTTACTTTTTACTGGAATGGAGGACATGATGGATCATGGTGCTCAAAATATTTATTTAGAAATAGCCACACTTTTTGCAGAAGAAGTTTTATTGGGATTAGTAGTTGGAGGTGCATTAGGCTACCTTGGTTTTAAGCTAATGAAGTCTAGCGATGAGGATCATTTTTTGCCATCGATCATCACCTTAGCAGTTGTTTTTGGAGGCTATAGTTTAACACAAATGTTACATACTTCTGGACCATTGGCAATGGTTGTCGCAGGATTATATATTGGAGATGCTATCAAAAAACCTAGCTTTAATGCAATCACAAAGGATAACCTTGTTGGGTTTTGGTATATTTTAGATGAAAGTTTGAATGGTGTTTTATTTGTTTTTTTAGGACTCGCCATTCACTTAATTTCTATCGAAAGTAGTGCTCTTTTGATCCTTGCTTCACTTTCCATTTTATTGGTTTTGTTGGCTCGGTTTATTTCCGTGGTACTTCCATATTCACTTTTAAAACATACCGAAAACTCTTGGTTAAACACTACTTACATACTCACTTGGGGTGGATTGAAAGGAGGAATTTCTCTAGCCCTAGCCTTTTCATTAGAACCTGATTTATCTAGAAATACGATTCTATTATTTACTTATGGAACAGTAATTTTTTCCATTCTCATTCAAGGTTTAACTATTTCAAAATTGGTTAAAAAATTAAATTAAAAATGAAAGAACTACCTATCGTCTGGCATAAAGTCTTAGACAATAAAAACGAATTACAAGAAGGTAGAGTGATGACCGTTACCGCTGGTCATATCGGAATTTGCCTTACTCACTTCGAAGGAAAATTTTCTGCACTTGATAATAAATGCCCTCACCAAGGTGGTCCACTTGGAGAAGGATCTATCGAAAATGGATTACTGAGATGCCCTTGGCATGGTTGGGATTTTCATCCATGTACAGGAATTGCTCCTGGCCATGATGATGGGATAGATACTTTTCCAATAAAAATAGAAGGGGATAAAGTCTTCATCGGAATGGAAGAAGAAGTTCCTCACCAAACAACCGTTTCTGATATTATGGCGGAGACGATGGTGAACTGGGGAGTCAATCGAGTTTTCGGAATGGTGGGTCATTCTAATCTTGGTTTGGCAGATGCACTTCGACGCCAAGAAGAAAAAGGGAATTTAAAATTCATCGGAATACGACATGAAGGAGCAGCTTCTTTTGCAGCTTCCGCCTATGGAAAATTGACTGGAAAACCGGCGGCATGTTTTGCTATCGCAGGACCAGGAGCAACGAATATGTTCACAGGGCTTTGGGATGCAAAAGTTGACCGAGCACCCATTTTAGCATTGACTGGTCAAGTCGATACTCAGGTAGTTGGGACGGGTAATTTTCAAGAATTAGATTTGGTGAAAGCATTTGATTCGGTGGCAGAATTTAATCATCGGGTTCAACAAAGTAGCCAACATGCTGAGTTGATGGCACTTGCGATCAAGCATGCCATTTTAAAAAGAGATGTTTCTCATCTTACTTTTCCTGACGAAATACAAATCCTTCCAGCAAAGGAAAATGAGCAAGCAAAAACTTCGGAAGGAAGAATGACGCCAATGACAATTGCACCGCCAAAAGAATCTTTTGACAAAGCTTTAAACTTGTTGAATGAATCTAAAAATCCTGTCATTGTCGTGGGACATGGTGCTCGATTCCACATGGATAAAGTAATAGCATTTGCAGAAAAATTGAATTGCCCAGTCATGACGACTTTTAAAGCAAAAGGTCAAATTTCTGATGCGCATCCGCTAGGTTGTGGTGTCTTAGGAAGAAGTGGAACGCCTATCGCCTCTTGGTTTATGAATGAAGCAGATTTACTTTTGGTGATCGGTGCTTCGTTTTCAAAACATACTGGAATCACTCCAAAGAAACCAACCATTCAAATTGATTTTGATCCTTTAGCCTTGAGTAAATTTGATAAAGTGGAAGCTGCGGTTTGGGGAGAAATTTCGGTGACGATTGAAATGCTTAATCAACAAATTTCATCTCTTGAAAATAAGATTGATCGAAAATCAGAAGTTACGGACCGATGGGATTTATGGAAAGAAGAAAAACAAAAACGCTTGTTGGAAGATAGAGGACAAGGAATTAGTTCTATTGCAGTCTTCGATGAGTTAACCAAACAAGCTCCTGAAAATGCAGTCATGTGTGTGGATGTTGGAAATAACGCCTACTCATTTGGAAGATATTTTGAAGCAAAAAAACATTCTTTTTTGATGTCAGGATATTTAGGATCCATCGGTTTTGCTTTTCCTGCAGCAATGGGTGCATGGGCTGCAGTTGGTGATGATCGACCAATTATTGCAGTTGCTGGTGATGGTGGTTTTTGTCAATACTTGGCTGAAATAACTACTGCCGTAAAATATAAAATGCCGATCAAAACGATCATCATCAACAATAATGAATTAGGAAAAATTTCAAAAGAACAGCGCGCTGGAGAGTTCGATGTTTGGGCAACTCAATTAGTGAATCCTAACTTTGCCGAGTATGCACAAGGTTGTGGTGCACTTGGAATTCAAGTGACGGATAAAAATCAACTTGCAGCAGCAATGGAACAATTGATGAATCATGATGGTCCTGGATTATTAGAAGTAAAAACTGATGTGAGTTTAATTTAGAATCTTACAGGATGTAATATTAGAAATGGATTACTAATTCTTTAAACTTCAAATGAAGTTGCTTTCAGTTTTTTAGAAAAAAAATCCCGAGTTCTCAAAAATGAGAATTCGGGATTTCTTTTTCCACATAAACAATTATCTATTTTATTTTACATAAAATTTAATCGTCTGTTGTTGATTTTCAATATCAATAATTCTTAAGAAATACATTCCACTTGGAAGGTTGGAAATATTTTTTCTTATCACTTTTTCAGTAATTTGATTACTTGGAAGATTGATCACTTGTCCCATCAAATTTAAAATTTCCATAGAAGTTATTTCCGTTTGGAATTTTTCTAAATTGATATTAATGAATTCATCAGCAGGATTTGGATAAATAGAAATGATGTTTTCTTTTTCCAAAACATTGGTTGCTGCAACCTCTTCAATTGGTTCATCATTTATACTTGCCGTAGTTTGTTTTCCAACTACAATCTCATTTATGATTGGAGCAATAAATGAACTACTACCTGAATTACCTGTAATGACTACTTCGTCAATATAAATATGATCGTTGTTTCCACTCGCATCACATTGAATTCTAAAAGTTCCATTGTTAGATAAATTAAATTCCGAACTACTCAAATTCAAATTAACGGTGTAAAAGGTACCATTATTAAAATCAGTTCCTCGAGCGAATGTCGCAATAGTTTGCCATCCACTTCCATCATTATACCTCACCCAAAAATCTTCATTGTTTTCCATGCTATTAGCATAGAAACTAAAATCGAAATCAACAGAACTATAACTACTCAAATTAAATGATGATGAAGTCATAGAAGAAGAAGTATTTGAATTATCTCTAATTCTGATCGAGTAACTTCCCTCTGCTGATCTTGAACCTGAATATCGAGCGCAATCTGAACCTCCATCAGACCATCCATCCCAACCACTTTCAAAAAATCCTTCATGCAAAACTGTTGAACCTGAAGGCGTCGAAGTGGTTACTGAAACTGCTGTACTTCCTGCCGATTCATTTCCTGCATCATCATAAGCTGTTACATAAAATGAGTAAGTAGTCGATGCGGTCAATCCACTTATCGCTGCACTTGTGTTTGTACCTGATGAAACATTTACACCATTTTGATAAATATTATAACCTGCCACTCCAACATTATCTGACGAAGCTGTCCATGATAAATTGGTGGAAGTTTCAGTCGTATTACTTGCAGTCAAATTAGTAGGAATAGTTGGTGCTTCTGTATCAGGTGGAGTTTGAGTGGTTACTGAAACTGCTGCACTTCCTGTTGATTCATTCCCCGCTGCATCATACGCAGTTACATAAAATGAATACGAAGTCGATGCGGTCAATCCACTTATCGTTGCACTTGTACTTGCACCTGATGAAACATTTATACCATTTTGATAAATATTATATCCAGCTACTCCAACATTATCTGATGAAGCTATCCATGATAAATCTGTAGATGTTTCTGTCGTATTATTTGCTGTCAAATTGGTTGGAATAGTTGGTGCTTGCGTATCAGCAGATGTCGAAGTGGTAACTGAAACTGCTGTACTTCCTGCCGATTCATTCCCTGCTGCATCATAGGCAGATACATAAAACGAGTAGGAAGTCGACGATGTTAATCCATTAACTGTTGTGCTAGTTCCTGCTACTGAAAAAATATTTACACCATCTTGATAAATATTATATCCTACAACCCCAACATTATCTGTCGAAGTAGTCCATGATAAATTGGTGGAAGTTTCTGTGGTATTACTTGCTGATAAATTTGTTGGAATCGTTGGCGCTTGCGTATCTCCACCTGAGCAATTATTCCAAACCAAATCAACATATTCTGGATGATCGATAAATGGATTTCGATTTCCTTGAATAGCATAAATACTTTCATTTCGATCAATTTCCTTTTGATCTACAGGATCGTTATTATGCCAATTGATAATCATATTTAAAAACCATGGTTCGAAAACTACATCACTCGTTCCATCCAAAACTGCATCTGCTTCAGTCGTGTTAGTTTCCCAACCTGCTATCACATCTTCGTAACGTGTAGCCATATAAAAATAACCTCTCGCCAAGTCACCTTTGTAAGAATCAATCGGTTCAAATACAGAACCTGAATAACCAGGGATTGTAATAGACGAACTTCCTAAGCTAGTTCCATTATTCATGATATGCGTTTCTGTTCCACTTTGAACTTCTCCATACGGATTGTTACTTCTGATTCCATTGATCCATCCATCGACTGGAACTACTGTAAAAATATCTGTGTATTGTGGCGGAGATGTACTTCCTCCCCACCATGATTTTGGAAAAGAATGTTCTCGATTATAACAATCTCCTTCACCTTGGTAAGTTCCACATTGTTCGGCAACAAACGTGAATTCATTTTCCGAACCAATTGGATTATCAGAATACATATCCCAAACAATCACTTCATTTCCATTATCATTAATATGATCATCAGTCGTCTGGTAATGTGTCCAAAGACTACCATAACTTACGGAAGTATGATTGTCTATTAGGTTGTGCAAATTAGTTTTTAAAGTAGCACAAGTTTCATTTCCAATTCCAGCATAGTAATTAGAATTTCCACCTTGTTGAGTAGAAACAGAACCAGTCAAAGGGCTACTTGATAAATAATCAGGTCCTCCTGAACAATTGTCATTTGCTGCAAAAACATAAAAATAATACAAAGTATTACTCGTCAAACTCAATGCATTAATCGAAGTGCTATTACTAAATTGCAATACTTCTCCATTTCCAAAATTACTTCCTGCAGTATAAATTACTCCATCCGAAGGACTTGCACCAAGTGATGAATTAGTACTTTGAACTACTAAATATTTATCTGCAGTACCTCCTGTAAAAGTTGCTTGAATCGAATTAGAAGTAACTGTTCCAAAATTTAAATTATTCGCTTGCGCTGTTGGTTCAGTACAATTATTTGAACTCCCTGCTGCAGTAATTGAAATATCATCTAAAGCAAATTCATCTCGACTTCCACTTCCTGAAATATCACTTCCTGACCATCTGAGATAAAAGTCTTCGCCTGGATTTAATCCTAAACTACTTAAATTAATAACCTTATTATTCGCTACCCAAGCAGTACTTCCACCTGCCTGTGGAGAAGTATAATCTCCTGCACTCGCATTGGTGTAACTTGAATTATTATAAGAGTAAGAAAAATTAAATGAACTCGCTCTGTCCTGATCATTTCGAACATAAATATTATAATCAATGTCCATGTCATTAATTACCGAAGTTGAATTATTCGAAATTTTTAAAGTAATAGTTCCTGGAGTCCAGTCACTTCCAGTAGGTTGGATTCCAAGTGCTCGGTTCCCTCCTCCTAAATCAAAACCATACACCCCACCTGTCGCTACTCCACCACTACTCGAACCTCTTGCATGATCTCCAGCAGAATTAGAAATGCCGAAACTTTTCGAGCCATCACTTAATCCGGTGGTCGCCCAACCATCAGCATCTAATTGCCCAGAAGCAGGATTAGTCGTAAAACCCGATCCAGTAAAAACTCCCGAACTAACTCCAGACACCGTGGCATCGAAATCAATTACATAGTTAGAGGTCCCATCTTGTAAAGAAAGTTGGGCTTGAAGAAAAGAGAAAGAAAATAATAGAATAATGATACATGTAAAGTTGCGTCTCATAAATAAGGTATTAGGATTTTGTGAAAAAATGGTTTGTTTTCAATTCTAATTTTATGGGTGCATTGCAAAAGAATATTGTTTTTACTTATTCGAAAAAACAATATTAAAAAAGAAGGATGTTTTGATAAGAGAGGAACTGCAAGTTAATAAATCTAGATTAACCTCATATAAATAAAGGATAAAATATCAATAAATTCAATCATATAAAAGATAACCATGAGATCGGCAAAATTTACTTTTGAAAAGTAAACTATATTTTAGCAAATATTCTTTGAGAGCAGAAGAAGAATTATGAAAGATTACCAGAATAAAAAAACCTTCTCTCATAAAAATGAAGAGAAGGTTTTTTACTAACAGGATTTGTCTAAGATTAGATTTTTATTATCGATTTTGAATGATGACTCTTTTTACGATTACTCCGTTTTCCGTTTTTATTTTCACAAAATAAATTCCAGAAGTAAGGTTTTCCATATTCATTTTTTCCAAAATAAAATTATCCTGTCGATTATATTTTTGGATAATTTGCCCTAAATCATTTAGAATTGAAACTTCAAAATTTTCTCTTTTTTCAAATTCTAATTTTATGAAAAAGGTTCCATCATTTGGATTTGGGAAAATTTCAAACGTTTGTAAATTTTCTATTTCAAAAACCGAAGTAGGTTCTAACAATACACTTACATTTTTAGTACATCCATTAAAATCAGTCACAATCAAATCATAAATCCCTGTAGGTAGATTGGAAATTTCAGCTTCGTCCCACATTCCATCATTCCAATTAAATTCATATGGAAAAGTTCCTCCTGTCGGTGTTGCAAGAATATTTCCATCACTTCCATCAATTGGATTTGTAGCTGCAATTGAAATAATTAAGCTATCAGGTTGAGGAAGAAAGAAATCTTGAATCACTTCACAATTATTCATATCAGTTACTGTAACTGTGTAATCTCCAGACGGTAAACCTGAATTTGCCCCAGAACTCCAATTTAAAATATACCCTCCATTTCCACCTTCCACTTGAAGATCAATTGCTCCATCAGATGCTCCATAACAAGATATTTCCGTAATCGACGGACTAGTGAAAATTTGACTTGTTTGATTTATAGTGAAAATTGCAGCTGTTGTACAACCGATTGTATCGACAACAGTAAGAGCATAACTTCCTGCAAATAAAGAATCAATCGTTGCCGTATTTTCATTGTTATTCCAAATATATTGAAAGCCTCCATTCCCACCAATTGCCTCCGTTTGTATCATTCCACTATTTTCTCCAAAACAAGAAACATCAAAAACAGTCGATGTTATCGAAATTGAATCAGGTGCTTCGATCGTAAATAATTGAATTTCTTCACAACCATTTCCATCGGTGATCGTGATGATATAATCTCCATTTTCCAATCCATCAATGTCTTCCGTTTCTGCTCCAGTATTCCATAAATAGGTGAAATTCCCTGATCCTCCTGATGGAAAAAGATCAATCGAGCCATCATTAGAATCATGACAAGAAGGCATTGTTAATTGAGAAAAAATATCAATATCTGTATTTTGATTAACGATAATTTCTTTTACTTTTTCACAAAAATTATCATCCGTAATCGTCAGCGTATAAGTCCCTGAACTTAGTTGAGAAAGATTGGAAGAAGTCGCTCCGTTACTCCAATTGAAATCATAACTCCCTACTCCACCAGAAACCTGAGTAGTAATCGAACCTGAATTGTTTCCAAAACAATCTGCATTTTGAACAGATTCCTCGATAACAATTTCAGCTGGACTAGTCACTTGAACGGTTGCTATTTTTTGGCAAAGATTCCCATCAGTCACCGTCAAAGTATATGTCCCCACTCCTACTCCACTTAAATTTTGATTCACAGAACCATTACTCCACGTGTAAGAAAAATTTCCTACACCTCCATTGATGCTCATTTGAGCACCTCCATCTTCGCTATCAAAACAAGAAGCTGCAATTGGATTTGGCCCGACATCAATAACTGAAGGTTGATTAACTACCCAATCTTGCACTTTGATACAACCGTTCATATCTGTAACTGTAACCGTATACCCTCCTGCATTTAAATTATAAACATCTTGCGTCGTCTCACCACTTTGCCATGCATATTGAAAATCCCCAGCACCTCCCGAAACATTTAAATCAATGCTCCCTGTGCTATTTCCATTGCAATCAACTTCGATAATATTTTCCAAGACTGTAACTGCCGGTGGCTCAGAAATAGTTGCTTCATCAACTATAGTACAGCCATTTCCATCTGTCACGGTATAAGTATAGGTACCTGCATTTAGATTATTAATTTCTTGATTTGTGGAGCCCGTATTCCAGAGGTAAGAATAATTTGGATCATTAGGAGTCAACATAATTGATCCTCCTTGATAACCAAAACATGGAATATCTATCGTAGAAATACTCACGGAAGGTTGGGATATAAAAACCGTAATTTGATCGACACCTTCCAAGCCATCGGCATTCGTCACCGTCACAGTATAGTTGGTCGTTGAGGAAATTGAAATATTTCGAATAGCATCCGGACTTCCGTCATTCCAAAGATAAGTACAATTACAACCTGCAACACTTGCATTCAAAGTAAAGGTTTCATCATGGCAAACATTCAAGTCATTACCTAAATTTACATTGATTGAATTCCCTCCAAATTTCACTACCCACCAATCAAAAAAGCCATTATTTACAAAAGTAGTATCAATGAAAAACGAGTTAGTCGCCGCAACCATAACATATCCACCATCTGAAGTTTCCGTTATTGATTTTAAATTTTCATTCCCTGCTCCTCCGTAAAGTTCAGACCATTCGGTTGTTCCTGTAGCATCTGTTTTGATAATCCAAGCATCTAAGTTTCCTGCATTACTTGAAAAATCATCAAGGTCAGATTGAACAGAACCTCCAATAATATATCCACCATCAGTTGTTGGTTCTACTGAAAATGCTTCGTCATATTTATTTCCTCCAAAGGTTTTCTCCCAAATCATTTGTCCTGATTCCGAAAATTTCAAAACCCAATATTGTTCATCATACCTTCCAAAAAAACCATTTGAGACTAAATCCATTTCACTTTTCACCCCTGCGAAAATATAATTCCCATCAGTTGTTTTTGCTAAACTATTCAAACGATCAGGAGTTTCACTTCCAAAATTTTTCTCCCATAACAATATTCCTACATTATTTATTTTGACTATCCAAGCATCTCCATGACCATTATTATTAGAAACATCTCCATCGTCTGACCAGGTATTTCCTGCGACTATATAATCTCCATTATTATTAACTACAATAGTTTTTGCAACATCATGTCTTTTCCCACCATAAGTTTTTTCCCAAACTAAAGCACCATTCAAATCAAGCTGTAACACCCAAAATTCATTCCCACCGAAACCTGCCGAAATGCCTGACTCCCCTGCTGAACCTGTACACCCAGCTAAAATATATCCACCTGAAATTGGTTGAATACTCGATCCAATATCCACTCCCGAACCACCATAACTTTTAGACCATTGCAACTCTCCCAAACCATTTATTTTCACGATCCAAATATCTAATCGTCCATTATTATTAGTTAAATCTCCATTTGAAGAAGCGCTTCCACCTGTCATTATAAATCCACCATCAGACGTTGGTTGAAGATCCATCGCGAAATCATCCTCCGAACCTCCGTAGTTCTTTTCCCAAATCAAATTTCCATTTCCATCCAATTTTGTTACCCACAAATCTGTACCACCTTTATTATTATCTAACGATCCATCAGAAGATGCACTCTGCCCAGCTACAATAAAATGGCCATCAGAAGTTGCATAAACCACCTCTGGAATATCATTCAAACTTCCTCCCAATCCTTCTGACCATTCGATCAAAGGTTGCGCTTGAATTTTTGGAAAAAGAAATAATAGTAAGAGAATACTCAAAGACAAATGAGTAATTTGGGGCAACTGTAATTTTTTAAAATATGCTATATACATCATAGAAGCAGTTCGTTTCAATTTATTTGGGAAACAAAAATTTAAAAATACACAGTCAAGATTCGATAAATACGGTTAGGAAAGAGAAGAAAAAAATGGATGGGGTATATTAAAATTAATTAATTTTTAATCTCTCTATAAAGATACAAAAATAAACACGGTTTCTCAATAAGGGGAAACCGTGTTTATTTTAAAGGAATAAGAAATTTACTATTTTGCAAATCTCATTCTATAGGATGGAGTAATATCTCCTTTTTTGATATTGTCAATTCTTCTTTTCACTCTTCTTTTCTTTAGTGGTTTTAATAATTCGGTAAAAAGAATTCCATCAATATGATCATATTCATGCTGAATCACTCGTGCAATCATCCCAGTAAAAACTTGTTCGTGCTCTTCAAAATTTTCATCTTGATATCTCAATTTAATTTGAGCTGGCCGTTTTACATCACCTCTGATATCTGGAATACTTAAGCATCCTTCCTCATATTCCCACAGTTTTCCACCTTCTTCGACTTTTTGAGCATTGATAAAACATTGCTTCATTCCATTTTTCCCAGTTCCATCACCATCATCTAATTGCTCTGTATCTATCATAAACATCCGAATCGCCAACCCGATTTGAGGCGCAGCCAAACCTACACCTTCAGCATTGTACATAGTTTCCCACATATTTTCTATCAACTCTTTTAAGTCGGGATAATCTTTGTCAATTGGTTGTCCCATCTTTTTCAAAACAGGTTGTCCTATCGCATAAATCGGTAAAATCATTTTCTATTTTTTAAAATTTTAGTATTGGATTTTAGAGTATTGAGATTTTTAGTATCAGGTATTGGAAATGCTTCTCTTATCTCACTATTCAATACCCACCATCTCAAATCCCAACTAACTATATATGCCCTAAATAATCTTGTAAAATTAAAATCGCACTCACTTGATCAACTAATGCTTTATCTCTTCGCTTCTTTTGTTTAGTTCCCATCATCAATATATATTGTTTTGCATCATATGAAGTATAACGTTCATCATGAGTATCAACCTTTATTTCAGGAAAAAGTTTTTGCAATTTGCGAATAAATCCAACCACTAAATGTGCAATTTGCGATGGATTTCCATCTTCATGCATCGGCTGACCGACTACAATACATTCTACTTCTTCCTCTCCTATATATTTTGTCAAGTAGTCAAAAATATCTTTATTAGCTACCGTATCTAAACCGGTAACTATGATTTGCAAGGGATCGGTTGTCGCCAATCCAATCCTTTTGGTTCCGTAATCAATTCCTAATATTCTTGCCACGGCGCAAAAATAGGAAAATAAACCCCCAGCCCCTAAAGGGGAGCCTTTTTTCTTTGCCTTTCGGCAAGGAAAAAAATTAACCGAACAGTTGCTTCCCAATTGCTATTTTACTTGTTTCACATTCATGTTTTTTTTAAAAAAACACAAATGCACTTTGAAAAATTTCAAAGTGCATTTGTATTAAATAACATCGTCAAACAAACACAGTTTAATTTTTTCGATTGCCGAAAGGCAAAGAAAAAAGCTCCCCTTTAGGGGCTGGGGGCTTAAACAAGAGAAGCCCCCCACCACGAATGATGAGAGGCCATCCCAAAAACTGATTTAAATTACTTTAGACCAGCTTCCGCTCTTATGTGAAAAAGGTTGTTGTATCTGATTTCTCAGATAGAAAATATAGATATGCAATAAGATTTTCGAGAAAGTCAAAATTGCAATTAATAGCGATTAAATAATTTTTTGAAAACTGATTGATAAGAATTAGAGAAAAGGCAGAAACAGTTTTAAAAGTATAAAACTAAGATTCCTTTGGATTCAATCAATTCAATTCTTAATACATCGGAGTTTGGAAAAGGTAAAACATCACATTTGTGACACTCATATTCGGCAAATATATGATTTAGAACGGTTAAGTTAGTACCCAATAGTTGGTATTTTATAAAGAAAAAAACATAAAATATTAAATGATTTTAATTTAAAAAAAACAATATACTTCTAACATTTAAATATGACCTAAATAAAAGTGTCCCCCTTCACACATTCGTAAAGGAGGACTATCCCAAAACCGTTTTGTCTTAAACTTCTGAATAATGGGTTTTCAGAAATATATATTTTGAGTTTAAAAAAGTCCCCCACCCTATTTTGGTGAAGGAAACTTATCTCTAAACTGTTCATCTTTTTGTGTTGGAAAACTTCTAATTCTTTTTACCTCGCTGCTTTTTTTCCAGAAAAATAAAAGCCTTCCCCCACCTTTGCAGAGGAGGACTTTTATGAATTTTTATGAATCTCTAAACTGTTCCAAATTGAGTAACCAACATTTCCTCTTTTTCTTTTTCGCTTCGCAAAATGTCGGAAGGTTTTAAAAGGGTCTTCCTCTATTCGTTAATAGAGGAAGACTTCCAAACCGTTTTTTATGAATCTCTAAACTGTTCCAAATTTGATGTCCAACATTCTCTTATTTCTTTCGTTCCGCTAATCTGTTGGAAGATTTTAAAAAATAGTCTTCCTCTACCTTTATAGAGGAAGACTATTCCAAAACCGTTTTTTATGAATCTCTAAACTGTTCCGTAATATGGGACTGACGCACATTTCTTTTTCTCATTTCAATTCTTGCATCAGAATTTTTAAGCAAATCATTTTTGATCAAAATCGAGGGAGTTAAAAGTATCCCCCTCTGCCTTCGCAGAGGAGGACTATCCCAAAACCGTTTATTCTTGATGCTCTATTGTAGTTAGAGCAATATTATTTTTCATGTTTTCTGAAATAGCATTGTTCGACAATACATTTACAGAAAAATGTTGATTACATTTTTGTGAAGTTGAGTAACAATATGAGTTACTCCAAAGAGTTTTCTTTTTAAGATAGTATGTTGTGGTAAGTATCGAAAGTGTTTCGAAGTGTAGTGTGTTTTGAAGAAAAAATTGTTCTTCAAAAGGAGGTTGTGTAAGCGACAAATTTCCAATAATGGAAACTTGCTGCTCACTATATGCTTCTACTGAAAAATTCAGCAAAGAAGCGTCAAGGTTATGCCCAATCTTTTTGATATCATCTTTATACGTATATAAAGCGTAGTTTTTTGACTGATCCATGGGATGATTTTGTCTAAAATTCGGTAATGAGAAAATATTCAAAAGTTAATATTTTAACAATAGTATTACATGCTCACTTCTGTTCACCTCAACAGAAAGAAAGTTACTATTTATAAATAGTTGACTTCAACATTCAACTTTGAAAAGTTAAATATTAAATCAAATAAAACGTTTTTTTTACCACACAAAGAAATGCCAGTAGCATCATTGATGGCTTTAAAAAAACATAAACCTTATTTTAGCTTTGAAATTTAGCAACAAGGAAACTTATCAAAGAAGATGATAAATGTTGTGTTGCCAATAGGAAGGCTAGACTGTCATCTAAAAAATAAAAAAGTATTTTCTACCAAAAAAATGGGAGGTAAATAATATTTGTTTTGTATTTTTTTTGAGACTGAATTGAGAGTTAAAAAAAGAGAAAAATTCTTTTAATAAAACTCCGGTTTATGTTCACAGGATTAATTTCTGTCTACAATTTTCTTTTAAATGTAGATTATTTTATGTTCATATTACATCACAAATATAAGGCATATATTTACTCTACCAATACCCACTTTATGGTATTTTATTTATTTTTATTTTTAATATAAATTACTACCTAATTTATAAAAATCTAACAATCAATATTTTAAACCTTATATATATAACTACCGACTATCCGTAAAATAAAAAAGACCCTCCCAAAACGGGAGGGTCCGGTCATAAAACCGTATACTGAGAAATGCTTAAAAGCCATAATTGAGTCAAGCGACTAAGGAAGTAAGATCATCTTACCACTTGCTTGATGCTTAGATGTTTTAACTCGATAGTATAAAACACCACTTGAAAAATTCACTTCTGTTTTAATTATAAAACTCTGTTTTCCTTTAGGATAAAAGGAGTTATAAGTTTTTAATACTTTCCCCGTTATGTCAAAAACGGTTATTTCTATATTGTCCTCTTCTTGCAAATAAAAATTAATCGAAGTAGATTTTTTAAATGGGTTAGGTGTATTTGGATATAATGCAAACTCTTGAGTTCCGTATTCATCTAACTCATTGCCAAATTGTAATGCAACATTATACTCTCCTCCATTTGAATTATAGGCAATAGCTGAAGTATGTTTTGAAGTAATATTGATAACATCTTTGATATTCAAATCTTCGGTTGCAATGAACCGAACTTCAAACCACTTAAGTTTAGTTTCTAATATTGTATTTTCAGTCTTATCCCATGAAAAAGTAATAGCACCTTGATCTAAGACTGAAGTTCCGAAATAAACATTCTCCATTTTTCTCACCTCCAAAAATTGGATCAACTCTTGCTCAAACGAAAGTGTAAATTGCCATGCTAAAAAGTCTTTTTCATTTTCTGTTTCAAAAACTAAACTTACCTCCTCCCCTTTCTTCACTTTTGAATCTTGGGTTTTAAAAATTAGGTCTCCCTCTTTTTCTCTTGATTCATTTGCTAAAAAATTAGGTATAGCATTTTCAGTTACGTCACCTACTTTTATTGCTACAAAATCTATCAGGTCCAAATCGGTGTTTAAATTTTGAATATCTACTGCTTCCGGAAATGCTTCATTCAATGGTTCACTTGGATTTGAAAAAACATAATTTGCATCTACAAATCTCCACGATGGAACACCATTTGGAAACACACTCATATTTAATAAAATTAAATTACGGATTTGTGCTAGATCTAAAGCTGTCAACTCACCTGAATTATTTACATCTCCTGCTATAATTTTATATGGCGAATCCAATAACTCTATACCTAGAATATGCTTTCTTATTTTAACAATATCAAAAGTGGTGACTCCATTTAAAGGTGTATTATTTTTTCCAGGTTTGATATTGTAATTTTGGTACATAGGTAAATTCAAATTGAATGAACCTAAAGAATTTGTCATTTCTACAATTTGACCATTATTAATATTCACTTCTACTTCGTCAATTCCTTCTCCTTGCTCATTATCAATAAATCCACTCATTACAGCTAATTGTGTCAAAGGCCCTGGACAAATTCCAGAAGGTGCAGTCATGACAACATCTACCACACAAAAATCACAATTCCCTGCTTGGTCACAAACCCACAATGCCACACTACTAGTTCCTAATTGATCACAAGTAAAAAGTATTTCAGTTGCGGTTGGTGGAACATTTGGATCATTTAAAGAATCAAAAACTACGGTAAATATTAGATCATCAAATGAAGAACAATTATCAAAACTTGACATATTATTCTCAAAAGTCATCGCTGACAACATCAACATTCCTTCTCCATTTCCAGCGGGCATTAATTGAGATGAAATTTCTTTACAAACTGGTGTTGGTTTTTTATCATCCTCAACTGTAATATTAATGGTGTCCGTTACGGAATTTCCACAGCCATCATCTAAAGTATAAATAGCTGAGTAATTTCCAATCCCAACTGTAAATGGTCCATATCCATTTCCTCCTAAATTTGGACTTGTAACTGTTACCGATACATTTGGACTACAATCATCTATATCTATTGCATCAATTGGAGGAATAGAAACAACTCCTTCACAATTAGCATCTGCACTTATAACTATATCGGCTGGTGCATTTAATAAAATTGGTGCATCATTATCATTTATCATAATGGTTTGGATATGCACCCAAACACCAAGTCCATTTTGACTTAAATCAGGATTACTTCCAGCTTGGCACCAATCAACGACCACCCATTTTCTAGAAATCTTTACTGAACTACAATCTCCAGTTCCCATGTTTAAAAATAAATCAGTTTTGTTCTTCCAAATATCACTACATGCTTGAGGATTTCCTAGTACTACAACTGGCTCACCAGTATTTACAGGATCAGCTAGTGTTGGGTCATTTTGATAACCTATACAAGAGATCGCGTTTGCTCCTGTCAGATTTGTAGGAAATTGAATATCGTCCGTATCATTTGGATCTGTATTTCCAGAAAATGGATTTGAATTAATCACATCAATCATTTGAATACATGAAGTAGTTTGACCTTGTGCATCGGTTGCTGTCCAAGTTCGACTGATTGTTCCCGTTCCACAAGATGGATCGATCGTTCCTGAATTTACCCAAGAAATATTTACCGTTCCACAATTATCCAATCCTATAGCCATACCCAAGACAAGCGCTGAAGTATCTGAACCACACTCAATCATTTTGTCTTGAGGACAAATCATCGTTGGATTTTGTTTGTCTTGAACTTGAACCTCCACCATACAAGAGTTGGTATTTCCTGCAGCATCTGTCAACCTTAGTTCAACCATAATTATCTCACCAATATCACAACAAGTGAAATCTACCGAACTAGCAAAGGAACTTCCGAGATTACAATTTGATTCCATTCGACGAACTTCGTAATCGATAATTCCACAGTTATCTGTGCTTCCATCATCAAAAACCATAGCATTTACAGTCGCAAAACCTAAATTATTTAATGCCACAACTGTGCTTTCATCACAGATCGGAATAGGCGCTAAGTTATCAATAACAGTCACCGTCATACTACACATTGACTCATTATTACAGGCATCATTAACTATAAAAGTAATGGTATGTGTACCAGCTGGAATATCATTGATAAAACCTCCATTGGTATTTAAATTACCAAAATCACTTTGAACTTCTACATCAAAACCACTTGAATTACAAGCATCTGAAATTCCGACTGCAGGTATAAAAACATTAGCTACACATGAGCCAGAAGAAGTTCCATAGGTCAAATTACCTGGACAGGTTAGCACAGGTGCAGTATTGTCTGTGAGTTTTATGATTTGAGTTACCGTATCCAAAAACACATTGGCACAGCAATCAAAAATGTAAAATGTTCTCAGGTATTTTTCTTCATTACCACACATCCCTCCTAGTGAAGGAGTGTCTTCGTATATTACTTTTATGTCACTACATAAACCAGAAAGATTTCCTGGACTTAGTTCTATATCTACTGTTGTTCCATTATTATCAAAAGAATAAATAGGATACCCCAAATTTGTAACGGAGGTGTCTGGTTGATTCGTTGCGTTACATTCCAACTCTACTAGTGCAGGTGGAGTGATAGTAATCCCTGTGGTTGGAAATCTTAAAATTGTAATCGTTTGAGTACAAGTATCCGAATTTCCATAACTATCCGTAGCAACCCATCTTTTGAATAAAGTTGCTTTAACAGATGGATCAACAGAACAATCGACTAATGTCAAAACACTATCTAATAAATTGATTGAAAGAATGCTACTACAATTATCAGTAGCGGTAATTGGATTAATCGGGCCACCTACAACATTCCCTAATTCTTCAAAACAATAAACACTTGTATCTCCGCAGTCAGCAATAATTGGATCTAGTTTATCTTCAATTCTTGCTCCGCCCCAACAGTTTGGCTCATTTCCATCAAAAGAACCATTTCCATTAAGGTCTTTAAATACGGTTATTTTTAAAGAATCATTGATATTAATATTCAATGGTGTTGTGGTCAAATTGATAGTGACCAAGCTATCTTGAATTAAAAAATTATCATTTTGATCAGTTACATATACACGTAACGAATCTTTACACTCTTGTGATAAATTTGAATAATTGGAAAGAAATTGTGATGGATGAATATTAAATGTGCAGTCATAATCAACAGAGATATTTACTCCTCCGTTGCATGCTAAACTATTTGAACATTGCGCCCATGTTTGTTTGGGTAAAAAAGAAATAAATAGCGCAATCAAAAAAATGAATCCTCGGATTTTTTCTTTTTTTGAAATCGAGTTAAACGGACTTTTTGAGTGGGGGGATAGGAATTCTCCTCCCTCCAGTTTTGGGATAAATTTGATGTTCATAGGATACAGTTCTTTAGTTATTTAAACGGTTTTAAAAAAAATAATTTAAGCTGAAAAATGAATCTCAACTTTTACTCAGTTAGGATAGTTTTCATTTTAAAATGAAAACTTCTACTTAGACTAAATGAACTATGACTGCTTTTTAACTGTTTTGGGAAAACTAAAAATGCGGTTTGCATTATCAGTTTATGATGTGAAGGAAACAAAACATATATTTTTCCCTTATTCAAAAAAGTAAAAAATGTGACGTGGCTTTTAAAAATAAAAGAAAGAATATTTGTTCTATTAAAACTTGATGATTGATTCAATTTACTTATTCAGTTAATATTAAATCCTCTTCGGCATACTTTTTTCGAAGTCTATAAACTTAGATTCTAAAGGAGAATTTTCTCTCCTGTTGGCAGGGAATCAGACTGAATTAGTACATTTTATTTTATAAGATTTACGAAAACTCTCCATGTTCTCATCAACGCTAGAGAAAGTTCTACAACACATCTAACATACTACATTAAAAAAAACATACGGTAGGAAAAACATAAAAAGGAAAATATTTAGTGACAAAATCATGATCAAAAAACCACTAAAAAATGATGAAATTAAAGATTTGAGATGGTTTTTTTTGAAACAAAAAGTAAAGAGTGAATTATCTTCTTTGTGAAATAAAAATAGAATATTAAAAATCGAACACTTTCTCATTCTTTATTTTACCTCCATAAAAAAAGCCCCCCTCCAAATAAATGAAGAGAGGCCATCCCAAAAACCGATTTTAAAGCAAGTTTAACTAGTCTTTAAAAACTAGTTTTTTTTCTTTTTGAAAGTAGGTGAGTAGAAAAATCTACCCACCTAAATTCAATTTTAAAACTTATCTAGGATAAGATAATTTGATTTTGTAATCCGAAGATTAGTCAACCAAAATCATCTTCTTAGTAGCTGTTTCAGTAGCTGTTTCCAATTGGTAGTAAAGAACACCAGTTGCATTGATACCTTCTCTGCTTACATTTACAGAGTTAGCTCCTTTAACTGCATCCATTTCTATCAATCTTAACGTTCTACCTGATACATCGTAAATAGTCAAAGTAACTGCTCCCGCTGTTGGCATGTTGAAACCAATTGTAGTTTCTGCTTTGAATGGGTTAGGTGTATTTTGAAATAATTCGAATCCGTTAGAAACTGTTGCTCCATTGAATTCCAATACTACGTTGTATAAATCAGAACCATCATATGCTTCAGACTCTGTATAACGAGAGTTGATGCTTAATAATTCTTTTGTGTTAACTGTTGTGTTAGCTTGGAAAGTTAATGAGAATAAAACATCTCCGTTTGCTACAGAAACTCCATTGTTAGAGTTCCATGAAGTAGTAATTACTCCTTCATTCAATTTAGTCAAACCGAAGTTTGCTACATCTAAACCGGCTAAGTTAGAAGCTACGTCAACAAACTCAACTGCATTGTTATCAAATCCTAAAGTGAACTGGTAACCTGCAATGTTTTTGAAGTCATTAGCTTTAAAGTCAACTGTAAATGTCTCACCTGCTGCAACTTGAGTAGCTTCTAATGAAAGAGCTAAGTT
>CALJOK010000040.1 GCA_937981555.1 uncultured Saprospiraceae bacterium | reverse complement strand
TCTACTAGTCGTGATAATCCTGTTGCTGATGTTTGTCCAAAACTTGATAGTAAATAATCTGTGTATAAATCTAATTTATCTTGCATCTCACAAAGCTAGGCTTTCATTACTTTTTTTCAAAAGTGCGTAACTTGAGTTAATCATTCCTATTGAAGAACCATTATGAGTAACATTAATCATCTCACCTGCTGAACATGGAACGCTAGACCAATCTACAACTACATCGTAAGATGCTGTGAAAGTATCATTTCCATTATCTGTACATCCAGTTTGAGTAACTGTTAGATCTAAAGAAGCTACGGTAATATTGACTGTTATTATAAATGCCCTTGGGTTATTACCTGTACCATTTGATGATAATGTAAATAAACCACAAGCTCCTTGTGAATTAATAATAATAGAATTGTCGCAAGCATTATATGTCAATCCTGTATTACCACTTCCTTCCGTCCAAAGACCTTCACTAACTATTCCTTCACAATTGATTAACTCTTGTAAAAAAAACTGATTATTAACACCTGATGCACATAAGGCTGTATCAATAGTTACATTATTATTAATGAGACGACATTCTTTAGTAATCACAATTCCTTTGGCTGAGGAATTAACAGGGTTTCCTATATTTAATGCAACTGTTTCTGTTAAATCAGTTTCAAAAACAGTTATACAATTATCTCTACTACTTACATATAGTTTATTTTCTTCAGTACTGTATGCTATTCCTCTTGCACCCCAAAATCCTGTTACACCATTAGCTGTATTATAGGCATCAGTATTATCACTTACCGTTGCAATCAAAGTACCAGTCGCATCATATTTACGAATAGAAACTGTTGCAGCACCTCCGGTAATTGCATTATAAACAATAAAAAAATTACCTGTGTTATCTCTAGTAATCCCCGTAGCAGCAATATCTCCTGATCCTGCACCTATGATTCCTGTATCAAAAGCCACACTACCAGAAATTGCGGGATTATTATATAGACTTGTATCTAATGAACCGGTATATACATTTCCAGACCAACGATCAGCAACATACCAACTATTCGTAGCTTCATCTATATGCATGCCCCATGCAAGAATATCTGCACTAACTCCAACCTGCATTCCACCAATGAGATCCCCTGTACATATATCAAATGCTTGGACTTCATTAGTTTCATTATTTGTCGTGTATAAAATACCGTCTTTTGACATCAGCTGAAAACCAAAGTTGTTATTATCTAAGTTTATAAAATCATTATCTAAAACGTTACCATCACTATCCAATTTAAATATTTTCCCTTGAACGCCTTGGTTATAACTGGTTACTTCACCGATATATAAATTTCCATTTACATCCACTCCTAATCCATGCGGTGAATTGATATTTCCATTAGCTAACCACGGACTACCTATTTCTGATAAACTCCCCGTATTGGTAATGGAAAATTTATGTACCTCATGGGTATACACATCATTTAAATAAATCTTTTCTTCACAATCACAACCGACTGTACAGTCTTGATTATTCATGGTCAACACTATATCTGTAAAACATTCATCAGCTCCATTAAAAACTCGAATGGTATAATCTTGTGCCCCACTTGGATTTGCTAATGTTCCAAATTGTAAAGGTAAATCTGTATTAGGATTAAACGTAGTAGCACTCGCCAAATCGGTTGCACCAGTATAGGTGCTTCCTGTTGACCAGTTATAATGCGTTCCTACATTTACATCTGATATCTGTAAATAGCCATCATTATTAGGTGTTCCTTCGGTACAAGTTGATTGAATTGCAAATGCTGTAACTTCTGGGACAACATAACAACTTATGTTATCCAAAGCTATGCCTCCTCCATCACCACCAAAACTAGAAAGCCAAAATGTTTCGTCATCATGTATGGTAGTATACTGAACACATACTCGTTTCCATTGAATATTGTATTCATCATTGGTCGTGGTGGAAGCAGAAAAATCTGAATTTGGGATTAAATAATTTCCAGTCCCCGCTAGATAATCTGCGGAAGTTTTTCCAGTTACATTATATAATGAATTAATGGAACTCTCATTATCTGGATGACCAGTTACGGCATAAATAGAACCAGTAGTATGATAGGCATCTAAAACAAAATAGTTGGTAAGATTTGTTCCAATAGGAGCATCAGGATCCAATGCAGCTACATCAAAACAAAGTTCATAAGTAGTATTAGCTACTAAATCATGTTGATATGTTAAATTTAAACAATTATCAATTCCCTCAAAGTAGAAGAAATTATTACCTGAAGAAGCATCTAGTCCCGTTACTAAATGACCGCCTGTTCCAGATCCCTGCCACAATCCAAAAGGTGGAATAACGGTAGATTGAGCAATACTATACATATCTGGAACATAGATACTTTCATTTGTAGCATCGTTATTAATATCACGATCCAACGCTGGCAATGTACCACTATCCAATTCGAAGTCTAGGTCAAATGTACCTGCTACTACATTGCTAATATTATAATTAGCATTTATTTCGTTTAGCGTTTCTGTTGTTGTTACAACATTAGATTCCACTTCAACATTAGCATTTGGTTGTCCCCAGTTTTTAAACCAATCAAATATCCCTGCCTTAGTAGTAGGTTGAAAAATAAGTACAAGAAAGATTGGTAGTAATAAATATTTTAAGAGACTTGAGCATTTAAAGTTTAACATAATTGTGTTTAAAGAATAGGTGAATAATAATTATAGAATTAATTCTCTCAACTTAATGAGTTCGATAATAGATAAACATGGACAATCCATGTGTTTTGAATTTTTTTGAAAGTTAATCTTGGTTATATTGTGAAATTTTTTAGAAAGGAATTTTTAACATAAAAAAATGAGTTAGGAGAGTACCTTAAAATTTTTCAAGTAATTTAAGAATTAATGTGCTATAGGAGCGTGCTTCTAAATTTGAATTAAACTTTATTAAGGTAGATCTGTAATTTAGTTATGTAGGTATGGTTAAAACCAAAAACATGCCAATGGGAACGAATTATGAAGGTTTGCTTAGGATACTAATATGATATGATTGCGCTTTCGGAGATTTTGTTGAAATTGAAATGATTTTAAATTAATACTAATGAATCTGAATTTCTAAAACATTTCAAAATTTCCCCCAATCCATTTATAGCAAAAAAACTCAGAAATTTCATTTGGAAAAAGAAGAGCGATTCAAATCAACCTCGTTGATATTGCAGGGAGAGTAGTTTTCCAAAAAGAAGAATAAGTAGAAAGAGGAACGTAACAATTCCAAATTGAAGTAGATAATCTTTCGTTCGTTGGCAATATGTATGTCTTACAAGTCCAATATGGAGGTGGCAATATGCAAAGTCAATAATTGATGAGATACACCAATCATGGATACACCATGCGATAATATATAAGGTAGTGGGACTCTCCCGAGTCCCGTAAAGTATTCACTCCATTTCGGGACTTCATCCAACCTGTAAAATGAATTCTTTTTTCTTTAATTCTTTTTACGATGAAAATTACTTGACCATTTAATAATTCTTACTTTTGTAAATATATTGTTATTTAGAAGTAACGCTTCAAAAATAAGAACGATTAATTTTAATACAACAAAAACTCCAAAGCAAAGTATAATTTAATAAACACAAAATTAATGAGAGCATTAGTTATTTCTGGAGGTGCAAGTAAAGGAGCTTTTGCAGGTGGGATATTAGAACACCTCATCAAGGAGCGTGGAAAAGATTATGATCTTTTGGTAGGAACATCAACAGGTGCTTTAATTGTGCCATTCGCAGCAATAGGTAAAATTGATAAGCTCAAAAAAATATTTACCTCCATCACTCAAAAAGATATTTTTAATGTTTCTCCATTTATCATCCGAAAAAGGCATGGTCTTTTTATTTCCAAAATGAATTATGTAGGGATGGTTCGACAATTTGTTACAGGGAAAAAAACCTTTGGAGAAAGTAAAAATTTAAGAAAATTAATTGGTAAAAATCTATCAGTTGAAAACTTTGAAGAAATAAAAAATAGTGGAAAGGAGGTCTTAGTTACCGTTGCCAATTTGACCGCAAAACGAGTGCAGTATAAATCGATTTTAGATAATGATTATCGAGATTTTTGTGATTGGATGTGGGCCTCATCTAATATTGTTCCTTTTATGAGTTTGTTGAAAAAAAATGGGCAAGAATATGCGGATGGTAGTTTTGGAGAATATATTCCTATACAACATGCGATTAACAAAGGAGCTACAAAAATTGATGTAATTATATTAAATCCCAAAAATCATAATGTCAATACACTCCCTTCTCGTAATGCCTTTGATGTGTTGACAAAGACTTTTGATTTTATGTTATCTCAAATTGAAAAAGATGATATTGCTATAGGAAATTTAGAGGGATTGAATCGTAAAGTGAGAATTAAATTTTACTATACGCCACGATTATTAACGGATAATGCTTTTATATTTCGCCCTGAAAAGATGAAGCGTTGGTGGCAGGAAGGCCTTGAATTTGCGCGTAATAATACCCCTGATCAATTTACATTAGAGCCTGAAGAAGATTAAAAGTTTGCGGTGGAATTTGGCTTTAGCTAAAATTTTTATCCCAAAAAAATGAAAAATGTGACTTGGAAGAAGTTCTTCTGTCCAAAGGGCGTTAACATTTTTTTAACCTAACTTTTAAACATAACTCTATCATGGAATTTTTAGTAGAAAAATCAGGTCTATTTATTGAAAACCTTATCGCATGGGCACCTAATTTAGTAGGAGCAATTTTAGTATTAATTATTGGTCTTTGGATTATTGGCAGAATAATGACAGTCATTCAGGCTGGAATGAAAAGATCTGGTTTAGATCAAGATGTAATACCTTTTTTGTCTTCAATGATTAGTGTAATTCTTAAAGTTTTATTGGTAATGAGTGTTGCGGAATTAGTAGGAGTAAAAACGACTTCTTTTATCGCATTAATAGGTATGGCAGGTTTGGCAATTGGTATGGCTTTACAAGGAACACTTGGACATTTTGCTTCAGGAGTAATGATTTTAATCTTTAAACCTTATAGGGTAGGAGACTTAGTGGATATTCAAGGCGTAGTTGGACACGTTAAAGAAATTCAAGTATTCAATACTGTTATTGATACACTTCAAAACAAAAAAGTAATTATGCCGAATGGTCTTGCAACAAGCGGTATGATGACTAATCTTTCTGCAACTGAATTTTTAAGAGTTGATTTGAATGTAGCAATGCCTTACGAAGAAGATTTTGATAAAGTAGAAAAGATTATCATGGAGGCAGTTAAGAATACACCAAAGGTACTTTCTGATCCTGCACCTTATGTAGAAATCGAAAAATTTGATGCACATAATATTCTTTTAGCAGTTAGACCACATGCTAAATGCGAAAATTACTGGGACGTATATTTCGGAACATACAAGAATGTAAAAGCGGCTTTAGGAAAAGCTGGAATCAGAGTGGCTTACCCATCTCATTATATCAAAAATGAAACAGCTAGCTAGTTTAAAATATTAGCGTTTCAATTTGAAAAAGATAGTCTTGCGAATTTTCGTAAGGCTATTTTTTTTGAGATTAAAGACTAACTTTTTATAAGCACTATTATTCTTTTTTGTAAATGAATTGTTATTTTGAGAGAAATAATAAATTCAAAATGAAATTTAGCTGCACGGTCATTATTGAAAAACCAATCAATCAAGTTGCTGAACTTTTTATCAATCCCGATAATTTAAAAGAATACCAAGATGGATTTTTAAGAAAAGAATTAGTGAGTGGAACGCCTGCTCAGGTAGGTACTATTTCCAAAATGTTTTACCTCCAAGGAAAACGAGAAATTGAAATTACCGAAACAGTTACTTCGAATAATTTACCTCATGAGTTTAGCGGATTTTATCATCACATACATATGGATAATACGATGACGAATCGGTTTATTTCATTAAGTGAAAATAGGACGCAATATGATGCGGAAATTGAATACACCGTTTTGCGTGGATTGATGGTAAAAGCAATGGCTTTTTTATTTCCAAGTATGTTTAAAAAACAAGTGCAAAAGTGGTTGGATCAATTTAAGGTGTTTGCAGAAAAACAATAAAATATAACTATGAATAAACGAATGCTCTATTTTTTATTTTTAGTGGTTTTCCTTTTGTCATTTACTGATGAGAAAAAAGATTCTACAAGATTTATTTCATTTGGACAAAATGAAGAATGTCGGATTTTCAAGATATTTAGAAATTCAGAATTAATAAGAGAATATCATTATGATAAAATGAATAGATTAGTTAAGGCTGGTCATTATCTAGGTAATGCATATAATTTTTCAATTGCAGAATATGACGAATTAGGGCGATTAAGAACCACAAATAAGTATTTTACCAGAAGAGGAGTGGTGTTAAAACCAGATAGTAGTAATTATATTCAATCGCAATTTAGATCTGAGTTTTATTATAAATCAAAGACAAATCTAATTGATGAAGTGATAAGTTATTCTGGTTATAGTACATCATCCAATGATGGAGTAGAAGAAGAAGAAGTGAAATATTTTCAACAGGCAGAATATATTTATAACTCAGATGATGTATTAATTGAGATTTTAGTGAGATATAAAAAAAAGAAGAAGAAGTCAACAAAAATAATTATAAAATATGATGAAAGAAAAAATCCTATTTTATTCCAATATTATGAAAATAAGAAAAACGGAAAATTATTAAGATCAATTGAAAGAGAATATGACAAATCTGCTAGTGTTTTTTTTAACTTCGGTATTTCTGATAATTATGTACTATCAACTAATAATCTGATATATGAAAAAGTTACTATTTATTCTTCTGTAAACCATTTAGGGAAGCATAGAGTTCAAGAAGAAAAGATGGATTATGAATATAATGACGATGGATTAATTACTGGATTTTCTTATTTAGATAGAGATAGTATGATGACTTTTATTGAATATGAATATTTATGTGACTAAGAATCCAATTCTAAATGGAACTAAAATCAGAATAAAGAAATTATTATTATTTTTACGCCCTTCAATTTTTAATAAAGCTTAAACATTTAAAGAATTTGGTATTTAATATTCAGAAACACGAAAGAGAGATATTTGACTTGATCCATACTTGCGCAATGGAGTTGGGATACGAAACTTATGTCGTGGGTGGTTATGTGAGAGATCGATTATTGGCTCGCCCTTCCAAAGATATGGATATTGTTTGTGTGGGAAGTGGAATTACTTTGGCTCAAAATATAGCAGGGAGATTACGTCCTATTCCGAGAGTGTCGGTGTATCCGAGGTTCGGGACTGCCATGCTGAAACATAAAGATTTGGAAGTTGAATTTGTAGGTGCTCGAAAAGAATCGTATCGACAAGATTCTCGAAAACCAATTGTAGAAGATGGTTCTTTGGAAGATGATCAACATCGAAGAGATTTTACAATTAATGCTTTGGCGGTAAGTTTGAATGAGCATAATTTTGGAGCAATCGTCGATCCGTTTAATGGGTTATTACACTTGGAACAAAAAATTCTTAAGACTCCGTTGGAGCCTGGAAAAACTTTTTCTGATGACCCGTTGAGAATGATGCGTGCAATAAGATTTTCAACTCAGTTAGGATTTACGATCGAACCTGAAACCTTAAAAGGAATTTCCAAATATAAAAATCGGATTGGTATCGTAAGTCAAGAGAGAATTACGATTGAGTTAGAAAAAATAATGAAAACGCCGAAACCATCTGTTGGTTTTAAATTACTTTTTGACACAGGATTATTGAAATTGATTTTTCCAGAAATGACGGCACTTTATGGAGTAGAGATTAGAAATGGGAAAGGACATAAAGATAATTTTTACCACACGCTTGAGGTGTTGGATAATTTGTGTAAAAAAACGCAAAATGTTTGGTTACGTTGGGCGGCAGTTTTTCATGATATCGCGAAGCCTCCAACTAAGCGTTTTCATCCAGAAGCAGGTTGGACATTCCATGGTCACGAAGCATTGGGAGCAATCATGGTTCCAAGGATTTTTAGGAAATTAAAATTGCCCATGGATCATAAAATGAAGTATGTACAAAAATTAGTGCGACTTCATTTACGTCCTATTAGTTTGACCAAAGAAAATATTACAGACTCGGCCATTCGAAGATTACTTTTTGAAGCAGGGGATGATATTGATGATTTGATGATGCTCTGTGAGGCAGACATTACAAGTAAGAATCCAAAGAAAGTAACTCGGTATTTGGAAAACTATGTAATGGTCAGAGAAAAATTAAAAGAGATTGAAGCTAAAGATCAATTACGAAATTGGCAACCACCAATTAGTGGTGAGTTAATCATGGAAACCTTTGGGATTTCTCCATCTCGTGAAGTTGGAGTTATCAAAACGGCGATCCGAGAAGCAATTCTGGATGGAAATATAGAAAACAATTATGAAGCTGCGCATGATTTTATGTTGGAAAAAGGCAGCGAATTAGGATTGAATAAGGTTTAGTTGAAAAACAAAACTAGTTTAATATTCAATCACTTAACAATTAGTACCTTTATAAAAATAAAATAAAAAATGAGAAATTTATTACTTACGCTATTAGCAGTTTCAACGTTATTTTCTTGTGAAGAAGAAAATCTGACTTTTCAAGAACAATTGGATATTGATATTGATATTATTGAGACATATTTGTCTGATAATAATATTACAGCTCTTAATGATCAGGGGGTTTATTATGTAATTGAGGATGAAGGTACTGGAAGTACTTATCCTGTAAGTAGTTCGATAGTTTCGATGGCTTACTCAGGAACAATAATGAATGGAGATGGGACTGTTTTTGATGATGCAGATTCAACTAATCCTTTAAAAACACAATTATCTAATTTGATTGCGGGATGGCAAGTTGGAATTCCAAAATTTAAGAAAGGAGGAAAAGGAAAATTATATATCCCTTCAGGTTATGCATATGGAGTGTTTGGATCAGGGGGGGCTATTCCTGGAAATTCAGTATTAATTTTTGATGTAGAATTATTGGATTTCACGAATTAAGAAATATCTTTGCTTTACAAATTAATTGGAATATGTGTTTATTTTCATATATAAAGAAAAGGGTGTTGTTTTAAGGAACTTTAGGCGGTATAGCTTGAAACTTATGAGAGAGTTATTGAGTATTGAGGTTAAAGAAATTTTAATTTTAATATTACTACAACCTAAAGTAAAAAGGTCGACTAGTTTTAACTAGTCGGCCTTCCTATTTTTTAATTAAGAGTTAATAGAACAATTAATTAATTTTCGCTTGGTAAAAACGAAAAGTTCTTCGCGTAGTACATCATCTGATCTTTAAAATTATCAGGGTACGTCACTTTGATATTCGTAATTTTTCCATCTGCATCAGTTTCAGGAACTAACATTGGATTGATAAAACCTTTATACGGAGGTAATTTCAATTTTTCAGAACGCTCCAAAACTTCTTTGTGAATAGCTGGATCTACCTGAACACCATAGTTTTCCACTAATGCTTTACCTGCTTCGTAATCACCTTCTGATTTGATTCTTTGAAGTTCTTTAAGCAAATCGCCAAACAAAGATCGAAGTTTATTATAATCTGTGATGTTGAAATATGTTTTTCCATCACGCACTACTTTTTCGATTACATTTTCTTCGGCTCCTTTTTCAAAAACCCATTTCGAAATCAATTGTCGATTTCTCATGTGAGCTTCTTCAATCACTTTTCCTAATTCAATTCTTACCAATTGCTTCATCATACCATTAGCGATATAACCATCATATTCAGCTTTAGCCACGTCCAATGATTCCATCAATCCCATGTCCACCATTTTTTGATCCATGATGAAATATAAAGCAACAATATCAGCTCGAGCTTCTTCTAACGTAGAAGCATAGCTTTGCAACGTTTCTTTTGGAGTCCCAACACCTTGATTAAGTTTTCCAGATGCGTGTCCAATTACTTCGTGAAGTGCAGTACTTAATTTGTCACCAAGTCCTCCGTGTTTTCTAATTCGATCAGCTTCCTCTTTGTCATGTGCAAACTCATCCAACATACCAGGACCAGAAGCCTCATCATATGCAGAAATAATATTTCCTAGACTAACTGACTTCGAACCTATTTCTCGAATCCAATCTGAGTTAGGTAAATTAACTCCAATAGGTGTTGAAGGAGCAGCATCACCTGATTCTCCCGCAACAGAAACTACCTTATAGCTAATACCCATTACCTTTTTCTTTTTGTGTTCAGTTGCAATTGTACTGTTATCTTCAAACCATTGAGCATTGTCAGCCATTACTTTCATTTGCTTAGATGCTTCAAAATCTTTGATTTCCACGATACTTTCGTAAGAACCTTTGTAACCTATAGGATCATTGTACACTTCAATAAATCCGTTGATATAATCAATATCTCCACCAGTAGTTTTTACCCACGCAATATTATATGCATCCCAAGTTTTAAGATCACCTGTTCTATAATATTCAATTAATAATTTAAGTGCTTTAGCTTGGTCTTCATTTTCAGCAACACCAGCAGCTTTTTCTAACCAACCCATAATTTCTTTAATAGCTGATCCATACATGCCGTTTGAATGCCATACTTTCTCCATTATTTTTCCATCATCGCCTTTGACCACTTTAGAGTTTAATCCATACCAAACTGGTTTGTCTGTTTTAACTTTGATGCTTTTGTAATAATCTCGAATCTCTTTTTCAGTAAGACTTGAATCATAAAAGTTAGTTGCAGATCCTTTTACCAATCCTTTACTCTCATCCAGATTCACTTTTTTATTATCATAACTTGGATCAAAAATAGCACTCATCACCTCATCAGATAATTTAACACCTGTAGCGCTGGCTACTTCCATAAAATATTCTTTGGAAAAGTCAGGTAACATTTTATCCATAGAATAATGGTGGTGAATCCCGTTGGCGAACCAAACTCGTTTTGCATAAGTTTCCAAATCATAATAAGCTCTTGATGATTTGTCTCCTTTGTAATTTTCAATCATTTTTTCCAATCCTCTTCGGATGGTCAAGTTGTGTCGATAATTTTGATCGTAAATAATATCACGACCGGCCAATCCAGCTTGAGTTAGATAGTAAACATACTCTTTTTGCTTTAAGGTAAGTTTGTCAAAATCAGGAACTTGGTATCGTAATATTCCCAAGTCAGCAAATGTTTCTGTTTGCCAAGCAAATCCGCTTTCATCAGAAACGGTTTTACTTTCAGGAATTTCTGACTCCGTGGTTGGGGTAGGAGTGTCAGGTTTTGGTGCAGGTTTTTCACATGCTAAAAAGAATAGCATTGCGAACATAGCAAGAAATAATCTCATTCTATTTTGTTTTTAATTAGATAAATTATGAAGTTGTTTAAGAATTTTTTTTCTCTTTTAAAGAGCATTTTTTGAGTCTCATAGATAAATGTTACAAGTAAAATATTGAATTACTTGTGGATCTAAAATAGATTATTATTGACCTAATTTAGACATGTTCCTGAGGGTCTTTGGAAAACTAAAATTGAAAAGGGGTTATTAGAAGTCCTAAATTTAAGGAAAAACTAGAAACATTCTATTTATTAATGACCGATGGATGAACCGATCGAACCTATAGATTAATATGTACTGAAAAATTGCAAATCTTCCCTTAAGTTTGTCATCGAAATAACACCTTTAGAATTAAATTTAATGAAAAGTGTCCGAAAAGTAGGGATTAATATGACTATTGTATGTTAAACCAATTGAAAACCCTCTTTTGAAATAGAGGATTAAGTTATGATTATATACAATTCATATTTTACCCCAAAGAATACAGTAATGAGACACGCCTCGGTCAATAATTACTACTCTCGGACACAATGCTTTAAAAAACCAGATGAAACAAATTGGTATCAGGCATGATACAAGATAGTTCACGTCATTCTTCTCAGGATGGCGTGTTTTATTTTTAGGGGTTAAAGGTTAGGTTGAGCGCTATGCTTTCAGCTAAGGTAGGAACTTCTTGTCCGTTCTTTTTTTTGAAATAATAGCTAAGAAGTATTGGCGAAATAAAAAGTACTTGTCTTCCTAGTAATTTATAACCGAGTCATCCTTTCCAAAAAATCTTGCCTTCTCCTTCTGGCGACGGGCACAATAATTCCATCAGACATTTCTATAGTTCCTTCTTTATCATATCGAATAATATGACTGAGACTGATTAGATGAGACTTATGAGGTGAATAGAAATGATATGATTCTAATAGTTTTCGAAACTCGCCAAGATTATATGAGCTGATAATTGTTTTGCTATCTTTTAAGATCAATTTAGTACATCTTTGAACTCCTTCACAACGGATAATTGTACCAGTCTCTACAAATTCTAATCCTCTAGAAGTTGGAATTCCAATTCGATTATTTTGGCTATGTGGATTACTTAGATTTTGAAGTAGTTGTTTATTCCGAAGATTTTCCTCTTTTTGACTGATTCTAAAACTAGCTTGATTGACAGCTGCTAAAAGTTCCATCTCACGAATTGGTTTTAAAATATAACCAATCGCACAAAACTTAATTGCTTCAATTGCATAATCTTCATGACTCGTGACAAAAATAATTTCGAAATTGAGATGAGGCAAATTTTTAAGCAAATCAAACCCACTTCCACCAGGCATTTCTATATCCAAAAAGACTAAATCAGGTTGGTGAGATGCAATAGAATGCAATCCAGTATCAAGGGAATTGGCCGTATCTATAATATTGACATTAGGACAATATTCTTGCAATAAACTACTCAAAATTTGAACAGCTTTTTGCTCATCGTCGATTATGATGGCATTCATTAGTATAGTTATTTTGATTATTAAGAATTTTGGAATTCTAGCTAATCAATTTTTAGGTTTTCTAAAGTGAAATTAATGTAAGTTATTCCAAATGTATTATGCTGAAAAGTACTGTTTTTTTAATAAAACACACATAAATGGTTGGTTTTTTTGAATAAACGGTAAATTTCATATAACAATCGGTATTGTTTTTCTTTTCCATAAAATAAGATCAACGAATTTTTTGAAGAAGAAACTGACCTCTCAAAAAAAATACTTAATTTGTTTTCAACAGCTAAAAACACTTTGCTGGATTCAATAAATGAAAATAAAAAATCTCCTTTTAATTCCTTTTTTTATATCCTTCTTCCTTTCGTCCCAAGGTCAGGTCTTACCTATTGATACCAAATATTATTCACAAAATGATGGTTTACCCAATCGAACTGTTTATGATGTATATACTGATTCGAGAGGAATCATGTGGGTGAGTACAGCAAGTGGAATTAGTATGTTTGATGGGGTTAAGTTTAATAACTTCTTCAATATTGAATTTTCAAATGTTGCTAAGAAAATCAATATCAGAGGCGCTGGAAAAATAAATGAGGATGCTCATCAAAATCTAATTATCGAACCTAATGATTATAGAGATTCGTTGGAAGTACTTAATTTTCACACCCTAGAATCATATGGAATTTCACTTAAAAATTCTCCTCAACAAATGGGAGCATTGATGGATGTTTCGATAGTTCCAAGAGGCGATGTTTTTTTATTAAGAAGAACCAATACTCATCTTTTAATTTATAAATGGCAAAGTCAGCAAGATTTTGAATTGGTAGAAAAGATAATTTCTACCTCAAGTGGAAATGAAAAAAATGATAAAATAATTGCATTGCCCAATGGTAAATTCTGGCTCTTTGATTTTTATCAACAAAAAATAATTAAACTATTTGAAGGAAAGCAAAAAGATTTCTTCATTGGTGAAAAAACACCGACTCAAGAATTACAAAGTTTAGATTTTTTTTATAAAAGTATAAATGGTAGACTTTGGTTTTCCACCCTAGAAAGTAAGACGATTCATTTTGTTGATAAATTTGAATCTAAAATCGATTTATATAATTTTAATCCTCTTTTTAATATCAATTTAATTTGGGAGGATGAAGTCGGTAACATGATCGTGAGTGCTCATGAAGGGTTTTATTCTAAAAGATTAGTATTAGTAGATACAAAAAATAATTTTACAAATCTAGGAAAAATTAGAGAGGTAGAATCTAAGATTACAAGTATTCGAGGAAAGGATTTTACGAAAAGTTTTCACTTGTCTTCCCACAATGGATTTTATCAATTTACGATTGGTTATGAAAATAAAAATATTCGAAATTATTTAAATCAAGAATTAAAAGGAGGGAAATTTGGAGATGTGATGCGTGGTTTTGCAAGTGATCAGAATGGGAAAATATATGCAGCGGAGGAGGGTAGTTTTTGGTATGAATTAGACACCAAAAATGATAAATTAGAAAGATTAATAGTCAAGGATGATTTAGGAAAAGTAGTAGAAAAAATGTCTTGTGGAGGGAACTTGATTTATGATGAAAATTACCTTTGGGGGATTAGTTGTGATCAATCGACCAATGGAAGAATTCATCGGTATCACCCCGAATCGGAATCTTGGAGCATGTGGATTTTACCTGACAAGGGAGTAATTCCAAGAACGATCTTAGAAAAATCTGAAGATGAACTTTGGGTGTTTACTTTGCATCAAACTTTGAGAAATGGAGACATTTTTATTTTTAATAAACGTACTGGTGAGTTCACTTCATTTGATGATTGGGAACAGAAAGAAGAGGCTCTAAAAAGCACTATAATTAATTTTTCTCAAAAAGATCAAGATGGAATAATCTGGCTGGCAACTTCTACAGGGTTGATTAAAATAGATGAAAAACAAAATCAATTTCAAAAATTTGTGATTGATGAATCTTCAAAAAATCGTAAGCATCTTCTGACGCTACAAGATGATGACGAAAAATTATGGATAGGTACAATAGGGGAAGGATTGTTTTTTTTTAATAAAAAAACAGAAAAGTTCTCTAGATTTTCGTTGAGAAAAGAAACCAATTTAATTCAAACTGAGACCAAAAATATTTTTCCAAATAATAGTATTTCAGGTATTCTAAAATTAAATAAAAAAGAATTTTTAGTAAGCACTTTTTTTGGTTTAACTTACCTGAATATGGAGGAAAAAGTTTCACGAAACTTCTTCCAACGAGATGGCTTTAGTAATTATGAATTTAATCGATTATCTCATTTTAAAGATGAAAATAATAATATTTATTTTGGAGGAATAAATGGTTTTGACGTATTTAAAATTGAAGATTTGGCAGTTCGGAAAACTCACCCAGCTCCCATAGTTACTAGGTTTTTTAATTTGGAAGAAGGATTGGAACAAGTTCGAAATCAGTTTAGTGATTTTGATTTTACTAAGACTCTGGTGATCGAACCCGAAACCTTTTTTTTCGGTTTTGATTTTATGTTGCCTAATTATATTAACCCTGAAAATAATACTTATCAAACTTATTTGGAAGGCTGGGAAACGGGCTTTAATCCTGCAGTAAATACTCCTTCCGTTCAGTATTATAAATTACCTCCTGGTCATTATAAATTGCATGTAAGAGGAATGGATGATCGAGGGAATTCAAGTGTAGAGGATTTAATTATTCCAATATTCGTTAAACCATATTTTTATCAAACTTGGTGGTTTTATTTGCTCTCTTTAATATCCATTTCTGGAACCGTATTCTATTTTGTCAAAAGAGAAATAATTCGTAGAAAGAAAATTGAACAAGAAGAAATTGATCGGAAGGAAAACCAAAGAAGATTTTTGGAATTAGAATTAAAGACCCTTCGATTACAATTGAATCCGCATTTTATGTTTAATGCCTTGGGAGCAATTCAATATTATATTAGAAATAATGAGTCAAGATTAGCGATTAATTATTTAGCAGATTTTGCTTTGTTGATGCGTTTGTTTTTAGAGTCCTCCAAAAATAAATATGTTTCTTTGGAGGATGAATTGGCCTTGTTGAAATTGTATGTTAGGTTGGAGCAAATGCGTTTTGAAAAGAAGTTTGATGTCGTTTATGAAATTGATGATTCTTTGGATTTAGTGATGGTAGAAATTCCATCTTTGTTGCTTCAACCTTTTGTAGAAAATGCAATTAATCATGGATTGCGACATAAAAAAACGCAAGGACTCTTGACGATCAAAATGATTTTTGAGGAAGAAACAGAAACTTTGATTTGCATCATCGAAGACAATGGAGTAGGGCGTAAAAGAGCTGGAGAAATTAGAGCTCAATCCTTGAAAAAACATAAGTCAAGAGGGACACAAATCATAGAAGAAAGGTTAGCTACTTTTAATGCTTCAGGTGAAATAAGGTTAGAAGTAAAAACGGATGATGTAGATGTATCAGCGTCAGCGTTAGAAGATTGTGGGACAAGAGTAACCTTGACTATTCCAAATATAGAATAAGCCAAAATGATAAAATCAATTAAATGAAAGACTATCCAACGTACAAAAAAATAGGATTCCTCCTCGGGCCAATACTTTTCCTAGCTATCCTTTTTTATCCAAATGAAATAATCAACCCAATTGCCCATCATGTGATTGCTGTGGCAGCTTGGATGATTTGTTGGTGGGTGACGGAAGCGGTTTCAATATCCGTAACGGCATTGATACCTTTGACGATTTTTCCATTGGTGGATATTATGCCAATTAAGGAAGTCGCTCAAAGTTACGCGCATCCAATTGTGTTCTTATTTTTTGGCGGATTCATTATTGCGTTGGCTTTGGAAAAAGTGAATCTACATCGAAGGATTGCGTTGTCGATTTTAAAGTTGACGGGAACAAATGCGGATGGCGTTGTTTTGGGATTTATGTTGGCGACCGCTTTGATGAGTATGTGGATTAGTAATACAGCGAGCACGGTGGTGATGTTGCCGATTGCACTTTCGGTGATAAAATTATTAATCAATGACGAAGATGGTTTTACTAAAAATGATCAAAACTTTGCGTTGAGCATCATGTTGGGAATTGCCTTTTCAGCCAACATCGGAGGCATGGCAACGATTGTCGGCACACCTCCAAATATGGTGATGGTTGGCGTGATGAAAGATCAATATAATATTGATATTGGTTTTTTTAATTGGATGAAAATGGGTGTTCCATTTGCGATTACTATGTTGATGATTGCTTATTTTTTTATTGTAAAAGTTTTTTACCCAAATAATTTAGGACAACTAAAAGCGTCAGGAGATATCATTGATGGGGAACTCAAAAAATTAGGAAAAGTTAGCCGAGCAGAAAAAGTAGTTTTAGTTATTTTTCTCACCACCGCATTTTTATGGATGATTCGCAGCAAGTTGGAAGTTTATTTTCCACAAATAACCGATACCGGAATCAGCATGTTGGGAGCCTTGGCTTTATTCGTTTTTCCACTTGATTTTAAAAATGGAAAATTCACGTTGGATTGGAAAGATACTTCCAATTTGCCTTGGGGAATTCTGATTCTTTTTGGAGGAGGACTTGCTTTGGCAGGAGGATTGAAAACGGCTGGACTAATTGATTTGATTGGAAATACGATTGCTCAACAAGAAGGACTAAGTATTTTTATAATCACAACT
This sequence comes from uncultured Saprospiraceae bacterium, assembly GCA_937981555.1. Taxonomy (GTDB): domain Bacteria; phylum Bacteroidota; class Bacteroidia; order Chitinophagales; family Saprospiraceae; genus CAJQQY01. The sequence continues at coordinate 19,708 of CALJOK010000040.1, read as the reverse complement.
TTATTGATTTTTGTGATGTTATTTATGACAGAGTTGATGAGCAATGTGGCGTTGGTAAATATTTTTGTACCTGTAGTTGCAGGGATTGCGATTGGGTTGCAAGTTCCTGTTTTACAAATTGTCATTCCAGTAACTTTAGCGGCAAGTTGTGCATTTATGTTACCGATGGCGACCCCTCCGAATGCGATCGTTTTTGCAAGTGGGCATATTAAAGTTTTTGAAATGGCGAAAGTGGGGATTGTGTTGAATATTATTTCGATTATGCTTTTGGTGGGGATTACTTATTTGTTTATTCCGGTTTTGTTTGGGTAAAAACGATTTAAATTTTTCACAAAAAAAGAAAAAATGAGAAGTGTAATTCAAACGTTTATACGAGTAATGTTTGTTTTAATTTTATTTCTGATAATTAGCACTAACCCTGTTCAAAGTCAAAGAACAATTAGCGAGATTGAAGAATATATTTTTTCTTCTATTTTTAATTCTGATGTAGATAATAAGATTTTTCAACTAATCGAGGAAAATGAAAAATCAGAAGTAACTAGAAAATGGGAATTTAATGAAAGAGGTTATTTATCTAAAGAATATGATTGGAGAGAAAGTGGATTTACTTTCAGAATGGGAGGTCAGATTTCTAGTTCAAGTACTACTAATTACAAAGAAATATTATACGATTACCTACCAAACAATAAGATTGATAAACTTATTGAAATGACAATCACAACTGGTGATACGTTAAAAATAATTCACCAGTTCGATTATTCTATGGAGAGTGAAATCAAAGAAAGTTTTAGAATTAAAAAGGATGAGTTTATAGATTTAGAGTTTATCATACGAACTAAATCATCTAATGGATTAATTGATACTATTTTGAATAACTGTATTTCTCATATTGGAGAAGGATACGTAGAGTCTAAAATAAAAGATGTAATAACCTATGACAAAGGAAATCGTATAAAGAATAAAGTATCATATTTCTCAATAAACTCTTATCCCGTCGATGAACACAATAAATTAGAATCTGAGCAACTCGGCTTGAAGAGTACTTATAGTTACGATGATTTCGGGAAAATTCTTGAAATTTTGGAATACGAATTTGACGAAAATGGAGACAGTAAATTAAATAGGAAGATAAATTTTGAATACAATAAAATAAGTTCAAAAATCATAAAAATAAATTTGATACTTGGCGAATCATATAAACCAAGAGAGTTGAAGTATGAGATAAAATATGAAGGCGGAATAGTTAAGTCGGTAGAGGTGAATGACAAGAAATATTTTTATCAGATTAAAGGAAAATGAAAAATTACGATTAAAGCCTTGGTATAAATCTCCAAATGACTTCTCCAATCTCTTTTTATTTCTAAAGGGAAGTGTATATTTGCGCCCTAAAAAATTAATCATCATATGGATAAAAAATCACTAAAAGAAGAAGCTTTAAGATACCACCAAGAAGGCCGTCCGGGCAAAATTGAAGTTATCCCTACCAAAGCAACTTCCAATCAACGAGACTTATCATTAGCATACTCTCCAGGCGTAGCAGAACCTTGTTTGGAAATTGAAAAAAATCCAAGCGATGTCTATAAATATACCGCCAAAGGAAACTTAGTTGCGGTCATCAGTAACGGAACGGCGGTACTTGGATTAGGAGATATCGGACCTGCTGCGGGTAAACCTGTGATGGAAGGAAAAGGATTGTTGTTCAAAATATATGCAGATATAGATTGTTTCGATTTGGAATTGGACACGAAGGATGTGGATGAATTTGTGCGAACAGTTAAGATTTTGGAACCTACTTTTGGAGGAGTCAATTTAGAAGATATTTCTGCTCCTGCTTGTTTTGAAATCGAAGAGCGACTCAAAAAGGAATTGAATATTCCAGTCATGCACGATGACCAACATGGTACGGCGATTATCAGCGGCGCAGCATTATTGAATGCTTTGGAGATCGTTGGGAAGAAAATGTCCGAAGTGAAAATTGTAGTGAATGGGGCAGGAGCATCGGCTATTTCCTGTACTCGAATTTATGTTTCCTTAGGTGCCAAAAAGGAAAATATTTTCATGTATGACAGTAAAGGATTGATCCATGGCGACCGAGATAATTTGAATGGGAAAAAACCAGAATTCATTAATAACTCGATGCCAAAGGAAACTTCATTGACAGATATTTTAAATGGTGCAGATGTATTTGTTGGTTTGTCCAGAGGGAATGTTTTGAATAAGGAGATGATAAAAGATATGGCAAAGGATTGTATCATTTTTGCTATGGCCAATCCAACTCCTGAGATTCCTTATGACGACGCTAAAGAGGCTAGAGAAGATTGCATCATGGCAACAGGTCGATCTGACTATCCTAATCAAGTGAATAATGTTTTAGGTTTTCCATTTATTTTTAGAGGTGCACTAGATGTTAGAGCATCGGAAATTAATGAAGAAATGAAATTGGCTGCAGTTTACGCATTGGCTGAATTGGCTAAAAAACCAGTTCCAGATATTGTCAACTTGGCTTATGGAAATACGAATTTGAAATTTGGAAAAGACTACATTATTCCAAAGCCTGTAGACCCAAGATTGATTACGGCAGTTGCTCCAGCAGTAGCACGAGCAGCGATGGATTCAGGTGTGGCTCAAAATCCAATTACAGATTGGGAAGCGTATGAATTGGAATTGGAAAATAGGTTAGGCAACGATAATGCCCTTTCCAAAGTCATAGAATCCAAAGCGAAACAAGAACTTAAAAAAGTTGTTTTTGCTGATGCAGAAAATATTTCTGTATTGAAGGCTGCAAGAGTTGTGGTCGAAGAAAAAATTGCAGAACCTATTCTTTTAGGAAAAAAAGAAATAATCCAAAAATTACTAGATGAATATGAAATTGAGTTGCCAAATGTGAAAATGATTGATCCAAAAAGCCCAGAGGGTAATCAAGAAATTAAAACGTTTGAAGTATATTCTCATTTATTTTTTGAAAAGAGAAAAAGAAAAGGAGTCACTTCATCAGAAGCTAGAGACATCATGCAAAGTAGAAATTATTATGGAAGTATGATGGTTGAAACAGGAGATGCAGATGCGATGATTGGTGGTTTGACAAAAAGGTATCCAAATACGGTTCGGCCTGCGTTGCAAATTATTGGCGCAAAAGAAGGTGTCCCAAAAGTTGCAAGTGTTCATATTCTAATGACTAAAAATGGACCTTTGTTTTTAGGTGATACGACAATAAATCATCACCTAAATGCAGAGGATGTTGCAGCGATCACAGAGTTGGTGGCAACAGAAGTTCGACGCTTCAATATTGAACCAAAGATTGCTTTGGTGACTTACTCAAATTTCGGATCTGTACCTGATGGAGAGTCTGCAGTATTGATGAGAAATGCTACAAAGATTGTTCATCAAAAGCATCCAGATTGGATTGTCGACGGAGAAATGCAAGCACACCTTGCTCTTGATCCAGACAAATTAAAAGAGTTTTATCCTTTCTCAAAGTTAGCTGGACACCGAGCGAATACATTGATTTTTCCAAATCTTTCTTCTGCGAATATTGCTTACAATTTATTGAGTAAAGCATCTGACATTAGAGTGATGGGACCTATTTTATTAGGTTTGAAAAAACCAATTCACATATTGCAAATGGGAGCAAGTGTTCGCCAAATCGTTGATATGGTTGGGATTGCTGCGATTCATGCGCAGGATGTTTAAGATAGTTATTGGTTATTGAGTTATTAGGTTGTTGAGTTAACAACCTAATAATTCAATAACCTAGTAACCAATAACTCGAAAAATAACAATACATTTACAAAAATGAAAAACTTCCATTTTCTCCTCCTTCTTTCCTTTTTTATTTTCTCTTGCCAAACTCAGAATCAAACTGAGAATCCTTTAGTTGCAAAACATCAGGTTCAATACGAAGCAACCAAAAGTCAAATGCTTGCCAATAAAGCTGACATCCTCCGACTCATTCAACAACTCCCTTCTGGTTATCAAAATGCCATTCAAAAAGGAATTACCTCAGTTGAAAAATATGACTTAGCCACGTTTTTACAAAATGAAAAAATGGGCGAAGAAGGACTACTTATGCTTTTTCAAAGTGTTAATCAGTTTATAGAAAATATCGAAGGCACTCGTAACTTTAAAGCAACAACGGAGCAAACGGAAATGTATAATTTATTTAAAAATCGATTGATGGATAATAAAAGATTTGTTGATCCATTCATTGCAGTTTGCGAAAAATCGAAAGATCCCAATCAATTAAGTAGTGGTCTTTTTTTGAAAAAGGTGATGCAATATGAAATCCATGAATTTGTCCAAAACACTTTTATTGGAAATGATGAATTTGAAAAAACATTTACTGAGGTCGATGAAAACTGGGAAGACTTCATTAATAATATGATGATGATAACTGCTGGAACAGAGCTTTCTGGAAAGTAATATTTCCTATCCTTTTCTCCTCAAATACGCTTTAACATAATTTTATTCTTATAGGTGGATATTTTTAAAAGGAAGATTATTATCTTCAATTAAAAATGTTTGCATGAAAAAAATCTATCGCCTTTCCATTTTACTTACTTTTTTATTTTTTGGAAAAAATTTAGTTGCCCAAAATGTCTTTAAGGTTGGGCCATCATTGATGTATAGTTGGTCATGGTTTGACGAAAAATTATACTTAAATTTTGGGGCGGATGTTTCCTTTGAATTTGCCGTTGGAGAAAAGTCAAGTATTGATATGGGAGCAATTTTTCACTACGGAGATCATAAATCTATTTTTAATCAAAATGTTTTAAGAAAGAATTATTTCATTGGAGGGCATGCAGAATATAAAAGATATTTCAAAAATCGCTTCAACGGTGGGTATATAGGAGTAGGAGGTGATGTTCAATTATTGTTAGCAGATTTTGAAGCTCCACCAGGAGAGCATCCAGGCAAAGAAGGTGGAGCAGAGGTGAACGCGGGAATTTCATTTGGATATTTAGCTCCCATAGATAATGAAAGTCTTAATTTTAATTTAGTCAGAGAAATATACATTAATCCCTATGTCTATATTGGATTCAATCCTTCAGATCAAAATGAATACCCCATTCATGCACGATTGGGAATTAATGTTGGCTTTTAAATTTATGACTATGAAAAATAAAACAACTTTTACTTACTTGATGTTTTTTGTCGTAATCATTTTTATCTCCTCCTGTGCTGTGAAAAATAATCACTACTATGTCCCATCAGAAGGCAATGTTTTGACACTCTCAGAACGCAATGATTTAAAAGTGTCTGCTTCAACTTCCATCAACGATAATGGAATTAGTAATATTCAAGTTGGCTATAGTCCAATTAAACATGTAGGACTTTTTGGAAGTTGGATGAATCAGAAAGATGGAAAAGGTGTTTATCCTTTTGATTTTTCAATTTCTGAAAATTCAAATACGGCTAGTTATAGGAGTGTGGCAATAGGTGGTTATTTTTTCAAAAAGAGAGATACTTATTACAGCACCTTGATTCCTAAAAAATATTTAGAGCAAGGAGGTTTTTTAGTTGATTTATATGTTGGAGTAGGAGAGGGGAAGTTTAAAAGAAATTATGAATCATTGAGAGCCTTTGTAGATTTTGAACATCAAAAAATATTTGGGCAAATTGGATGGCATTATAAATTTAGATCGTTAGGGATTAGTTATATATTCAAGGCGGGGCAAGTACAATTTAATAATGTACTCGTTCATGGTAACTTTATTATCTTTCCTAAGGATATTTTTGATGAATTAAAAAATGATAACACAATCAATACTTACGAATCTACTTGTAGAATCGAGTATGGAATTAAAGAAGCCAAATTTAATTTAAGCCTTACTGGTTTTTCAAATCAAGTTGATATTTTTTCTCCTCAGAGATCCTACTTTAGTGCTGGAGTCCTTGTCAATATAGATGAGTTTTTTAGGAAAAGAGGAAAGGATAAAATTGAAGATAACTAAAAATAGAAAAGCGCATCTCGAAACTTCGAGATGCGCTTTTTCATTTTTTATTAAAAAATTATTTGACTACAGAAAACTTAATCAAGGTCATTCCTTCATCACTTGAAATTCTATAAAAGTAAATCTGCGAATTTAAGTCTTGCAGATTAACTTCTAATTTTTGATTTCCTTTCATTCTGTTTTCACTAGAAATTACTTTCATCACCTTTCCAGATTCATCAATAATTTCAATGGTTACTTTTCCATCTTGTTGCGTGTAAAATTCTAACGTTTGATTTTTGCTAGCTGGATTTGGGAAAGTGGAAGCAACATGTTGTCCTTCACCTGCCTCAAAACTTGGAAGATCAATGGAGAAATCACTCATTGGATCCAACAATAAAAATAATTTTTTCATTTCATTGTCGATCTTGATTTTATTAATCCATAAAGCAACTGGAGGAACAGGATATTCTGCCGAAGCAATCACCGCACCTTTTTTAGCGGTTTCTTTAATCACAAAAAGTAACTCATCTTCTAGTGCATCAATTTCATTTTGGTACTTGGTAGATAAATTATTTAATCGCTTGGAATTTTCATCGTTATTGAAAAAACTAAACCCCCAAACATTTGAAATTAAGCTAGCATGATCGACGACCAAATCTTTGGTGAATCCTATATATCGGAGCAATTCTGGGTTGTCGACAACTTCTAATTCCGCATCCATTTCTTCTAAACCTTCAGTTAGAACTTCATTGAATGAAATTACACGAAGCGCTCTCAAATCTTCCAATTCTCTTTTGTCCTCATCAGAAATTTTAGCCTCCAGTTTATTTCGTAAGACGATTAATTTAGGCAAAGTAAAATCTTCTGCCAGCGGCATCATTTCTTCTGCCACAGATAATCCTCTTTTTATTTCTAGCAAGGTCTTTTCTTCCAGCGCTTCTTTTCTCTCTTTATCCACTTGTAGCATGATGGCATATTGCTCTTCCGTCATTACTTCGTGGTAGATTTCTTTGATTTTTTCTTTCTTCTTTTTCCATTCCACTTTTTCTTTATCTAATAATTTCTTTTTATCGTAGATGATGATATTCTGTTCATTCGTCAAGAATACGCCTAAGTATTCATTTTCGATTCGTTCCTTTTGATGAGCCAAAGCATTGCCTTTTTGATCGGCTTTCTTTTCCATCATGTATCCTTCGAATTGAGCAAGTTGATTGGCTGTCAAAATTACTTTTTGTGCATTTTCTTTTTCGATATTGATCAACTTGATTTGCTCTTGGATTTTTTTATAACGGTCTTTGGAATTTTCCTCTTCAGAAGGTGTATTGTATATCGCTTGGATTTTAGCAGAATGATCTTTCTCAATTTCTTGAAGTTGCGTGTTTTGTTCAGGTGATAATTCCAGTTCAGAAACATGAAGTGGATTAAAATTATCCCAACTTTGAGCAATAATGGTTTGAGAAAAAACCAATAAAATCAAAGTTAATAAGAGGGCAGAGGAATAACGTGATGTCTTCATAATTGAATTTTTTTGTGAAAAAATATTATTTAAATATAATCAAAAAAATAGATGTTTTAATTTTCCATATTTATTGAGTTCTATATTTTCGATGATCGAAATTGCAAAAGTTTAAGTGGGAAAATGATTCTTCTCTACTTATCGCAGTTATTTTTCGATAAAAACCTCCAATTTTTAAGAAAAAGAAAATTTACTATCTTGATGCTGTTTAAGAATAGTGTTATCCATTTTTAAATTTTTATTGAAAAAACTTAAAACCACAATCATGAGAAAAACATTTTTATTTCTTTTAACCACCTTAGTTTGTTGTTCCGTTTTTGCCCAAAAACCACATAAGAACGCGAACAAACAAGCTGCGATCCAATCAGTTCAAAAACAATTTAATGACCTGAGAACGTTGAGCGACAAAATTTGGTCGTACGAAGAAACAGCATTTAACGAAGTCAAATCCTCGAAAGATTTAGCAGCATACGCCACATCAAAAGGATTTAGAGTCGTAGAAGGAATCGGAGGAATTCCAACTGCATTTACTGCCGAGTATGGATCAGGTTCACCGGTGATTGGAATCCTTGGAGAGTTCGATGCATTGCCAGGACTTTCCCAAAAAACAGTTCCACATAAAGCCCCTTTGAATGAAGGCGGGGCAGGTCATGGATGTGGACACAATTTATTTGGAGTAGCTTCCATGGGCGCAGCAACTGCGATCAAAGAATTAATTGAAGCTGGAAAATTAAAAGGTACGATTCGATTTTACGGAACACCTGCCGAGGAGAAATTTTTTGGAAAATTATGGATGATTCGTTCTGGCGCATTCGCAGATGTAGATATGGTAATGGATTGGCATCCGAGTGGAGAGACCAAAGCGGAAGTGCAAAAAGGTTTGGCCTTAGTGGATTTTATGGTTGAGTATTATGGTCAAGCTGCTCATGCTTCGGGCGATCCTTGGAATGGAAGAGATGCTTCTGATGGCTTGGAATTATTTACGACAGGGATCAATTATTATCGAGAGCATGTGAAGCCAACTGTTCGAATTCATTATGATATTCAGAATGCAGGAGAGGTTGTGAACGTCGTTCCTGACTATTCTAGAATTTGGACAAGAGTGCGAGACACTAGACGGGATGGCATGGTGGAAGTATGGAAGCAAGTAGAAAAAATTGCAGAAGGTGCTGCTATGATGGCAAATGTAGAATATAAAATTACGTTGATTTCGGGAGTACATGAAGTATTGGTCAATCGAACTGGTGCAGCTCGCCTACAAACGAATTTGGAATATCTGGGACCTATTACTTATACGGAAGAGGAACAAGAGTTTGCTAAAAGAATTCAAACTGCTACTAAAAAACCGGAGATAGGAATCGAATCAAAGATCAGTCCGATGGAAGAAACGTTGGAGCATCCTCGAGGAGGTTCGACCGATGTAGGTGATGTAAGTTGGGTGGTTCCTGTGGTTAGATTTCGCGCAACGACAGCACCAAAGGGAACACCTTGGCACTCGTGGGCGGTAGTCGCTTGCGGTGGAATGTCGATTGGTCACAAAGGAATGGAATATGCTTCCAAGGCGATGTCGATGACGATGATTGACTTTTTTGAAGATGCTCAATTGAGAGCAGATATGAAAAAAGAATTTAAGGAACGAAAAGGGGATTATATTTATAAACCAATTATTCCTGAAGGTCCTCCGCCGATTAATTCTACGTATTAATTTTTTACGGCTAAACAAAGTGCTCTCAGGTTTTAAAATCTGGGAGCACTAAAATTATAATTTAAAGCAAATGAAAAACTCGTTCTCTACCATTAGAATTACCTTCTTCGTCTTTATTTTTCTTTTCCCTGTTCATTTTTTGTTCGCTCAAGATGCTTCTTTTTTGGCACCTGATACGGTTTGTCAAAATGAAATATTTGATGTGGAATATACGGGGTCAGGAGCGGAGAGTTTTTGTTGGATTAGTAGTCCGGTGTTTGGGGAGTCCCCTTTTGTAAATGAAGTTTTTGCTTTTCCTGAAGGGACGGAAGCACTTTATTCCGAGATGGTAAAAGACAATGGAAACTATTTTCTTTTTGTATCGCTCTCTAGTCCAAGTAATGGAGGTAATGGAAATTTGATGCGATTTGATTTTGGAAATAGTTTACAAAACATACCCGTTTCAAATTTAGTAATTGAAAATGAAATTCCTTGGGGGCAAGAAGGAATTGAAATTGTAAAGGACGGAGATAATTGGTGGGGTTTTATAATAGGTTATGGGCATTTGGTTCGAGTTAATTTTGGAAATGATATAACTAACAATCCAAGTATAGAAGACTTAGGGAATTTGGGCGGACTTACTTTTCCTCATGATATTTTTATTACAAAAGAAAATGACGAATGGGTTGGGTTTTGTGTTGACAAATTGAATAATTCAGTTGTTCGATTTTTATTTGGGAATAGTGTAGCAAATTTTCCAAACTTAGAATTGGTGACGAATAATAATATCAATGGACCAACCAGTATTTTCCCAATAAAGGTAGAAGACGAATGGCATTTTTTTATTTGCAATGAAGGGAGTAATTCAATTGCTCGATTGGATTTTGGAAACTCTATTTTGGGAAATCCAACCTCGATAAATTTGGGAGATTTTGGATTGTTAGATCAACCTCGTGACTTGAGTATCTTTTATGCTTGCAATCAATATTGTGGATTTGTTATGAATAGAACTGAATCTAAAATGGTCAAATTAGATTTTTCAAGTGATATAAAAAATATCCCAAACGGAATTTCATTAGCAGATCAAAATATTTTTTCTTTTCCTCATTCGATTTCAGAAGGATATTTGAGCGATGATGGATTGCGATTTTTTATTACGAGTTTGGATACTCGGAATTTAAGTGAATTGATTTTTCCTTTTGATGTAGCTGATTTTTTTATTTGTAAAGATGATTTAATACCACCACAATTTTCTTATTCAAATTTTGGGATACAACCTTTGTTTTTAATTCAAGATGAAGGAACACCCTTTCAAACTAGTGGCTGTCAACAGGTGTTAGTTTTGCCAGCTCCTGAATTATTTTTGGGAAATGATACATCACTTTGCGAAGGGAACACTTTGGTTTTGGAAACTGATTTTTCAGAAACTATTTGGCAAGAGGATGAAGTGAATAATTCATTTGAAGTTATTGAAAGTGGAATTTATACCGCTGAAATTTCTGATGAAAATTGTTCAACCATCGATTCAATTAAAATTGAATTGGTAGATTGCGAAGAATGTTTTGATGTTCCAAATGCATTTACTCCTGACGGTGATCGATTAAATGATACTTTTTCCCCTCTGATAAAATGCTTTGATTTTTCCATAAATTATCAATTGCAAATTTTTAACCGATGGGGAGAAATGGTTTTTCAAACTAAGAATATAAACGAAGAGTGGGACGGCAAGAAGGATGGAAAAGCACAATCGACGGATGTCTTTGTTTGGAAAATAAATTATTCTTTTGAAAAAAATGGAAAGGTTATTACTAAGGTGGAACATGGAGATGTAAGTTTAATTCGATAAAACTTTTAAAATGAAAACTTCCCGAAACAGAATTCACTATTTATTTTTTATCATCCTAACTATCGGAGTCGGATTATTTTCGAGATCGAGATTTATTCCAGATTTGATTTATCCTTACCTTGGTGATTTACTCTATTGTTTGATGTATTATTTTATTATGGGTTTTTTATTTCCAAAAATGAAATCTGTAAATGTATTGTTATATTGTATAGCTATTTGTTTTGTAATTGAGATTAGCCAATTGATTAAAGTAGATTGGTTGAATGAAATTAGGAGTACCACTTTGGGGAAATTAACTTTAGGGAGTGGATTTTTGTGGAGTGATCTGGTGAGTTATTCGCTTGGAGGATTATTGGGTTTTGGTTTTGAAAACTATATCCTTAAAAATAAGTTGAGTTAAATCATTTTTAATAAATATAAAACTAGAAAATTATGTTAGAAGTAATTTTAATGGGATTTATTGGTCGATCATTCCATGAATTGGCAGGCGAGTATTCCAAAAACCAATGGCTATATGCTATCTTAGGAGTGGTATCAGTTTATGTAGGATTGATCATAAGTGGGCTAATAATGGCGATAGGTGTTGATATCATATCTCCTGGATCGCTTGATACGATAAATGAAACTGTTCTTGGGTTGATGGCCATTCCATTTGCCTTAATTTTGACTTGGCTATTTTATCGATATTTAGAATCTTCTTGGAAGAAGGGGCGAATAATTGATAATGCGGATATTTTGGATGACGAATTTGTGGATCCATAATTGGCGAATAGTAGAGACAAGGCTTGTCTTGTCTCTACTATTCTAAAAGTATTAAGACTCAAATTGATATCCATTCAAAAAATCTTTAATCGACATTCTTTTCTTTCCTTGCAATTGCAATTCCTCTACTTCAATAAATCCATCTAGCGTAAAAAACCGTAAATAATTTTTTCCATTGGTGGTGAAATTACCAGGCTCATTTAGTGGTGCATCGACCCCTTTTTTTATTTTGTAAATCTTTAATTTTTTTCCATCCAAAGTTGTCCAAGGAGTAGGGAATGGATTCATGCCTCGAATAAAATTATAAACTTTATCGTTGGATTGATCAAAATTAATTTCGCAAGTTTCAGAATGAATCTTTGGAGCTTTACTCACTTTGGAATTATCCTGTGGTTGCAATTTATACTCTTTACTTTCTATTTTCTTTACGGATGCTAACACTACTTTTGCACCTAATTCCATCATTCGATCATGCACATCACCTGTCGTATCATCTGCTCCAATAGGCATTTTTTCTTGCATCAAAATATCGCCTGTATCAATTTCATGTTGCAAGAAAAAAGTAGTAACGCCAGTTTCTTTTTCGCCATTAATCACCGCCCAATGAATTGGAGCGGCTCCTCGGTATGCCGGCAAAAGTGATCCATGCAAATTAATCGTACCAATCGGAGGCATATCCCAAACCACTACTGGTAACATTCGAAATGCCACTACAATTTGTAAATCGGCCTGAAGACTTTTTAGCTCCTCGATAAATTCTGGCGCTTTTAAATTCTTAGGTTGCAAAACTTTTAGTCCTTTTTCAACCGCATATTTTTTGATAGCAGATTCGATGACTTTTTTTCCACCTCTTCCGCCCATCTTATCGGTAGCGGTAATCACGCCTACGATATTGTAACCATTTTGAACTAAGACGTCTAAACATGGTACGGCAAAATCTGGCGTACCCATAAAAACTATTTTCATTGAATTATTTTTAGCGATTTAAATTATTTTAATAAGTTAGAAAATTGAAAACAAGATGCATCTAAAACCACGAAAGTATCGTCTTTTTTTTATAAAAAAAACTAAAAACCTTAAATTTAAAAGGTTTTCTTCATGCTAGAAAGTCTTTATTTCTCGTTACAAAAAAGTTAACTTTGCAAATCATTTTTAAAAAACTAAAGACATTCCAAACGATAGCCTATATATCTGGGTATAAAGGCTAATACAGAAATTATTATCTAAAATATTAACATCATGAGAAAAGTAATTTTAATTCTAACCAGTATTCTCTTTTTTAGTTCATTTCTTTTTTCTCAAAATGCCGTAATCGAAGGCTATGTTTTCGAAACGGGCAATCGAGGATTCTTGAATGAAGTGAAGATAGTGATATTGGAAAAAAGCTCACGGGCGGTTAGAGGGGAAGCATTTACAAATATTGAAGGTTTTTTCACTTTAGAATTACCCGTTGGATATGATTATATCGTGCAAGCAAGTAAGAAAGTTTTCAAATCATCTGAGGCAGAGTTTTCTACTAAAGGAGTTGCTCCAAGCAAAAAAGTTTTTACAAAGGTAGAAATGGATCGAAAGCCAGGTTACCTTTTTGATGTGACTTTAGCAGAACGAAGAATGGAAAATGAAGTGGTAGATGCTATTCAAGGTTCGAGAATTGAAGTATATAATAATACCAAAAAAGAAGAATCATTGGTTTTAGAAGATTTCCAATCGCCTAATTTTAATGTGACCTTTGAACAAGGAAATCATTACACGGTGATGGTACGGAAGAAAGGTTTTTTTACCAAAAGAATGGAAGCGTATGTCAATGTCAAAGGTTGTATTTTATGTTTTGATGGAGTAGGAGATGTGCGACCAGGAGTGTCAGATGTGATGACTCGAGATAATACCATGGGAACATTGTTGGCGAATGTAGAATTGGATCGAGTAGAATTAGACAAGAGTATTAAGATTGAAAACATTTACTATGATTTGGCAAAATGGAATATTCGAAAAGATGCTGCGGAGGAATTAAATAAATTATTGATTACGTTAAAAGACAATCCTAGTATCATCGTAGAATTAGGATCTCATACCGATGCGCGTGGAAAAGATAAATACAATTTAGATTTGTCTCAAAAAAGAGCAGAAGCAGCAGTAGAATATTTAGTGAAAAATGGAATTGATGCTTCTCGGATTTCCGCTAAAGGTTATGGTGAAACTAAATTAGTGAACAAGTGTAAAAATGGCGTAAAATGTAGCGAAAGACGACATCAATTAAATCGACGAACCGAATTGAAGATTACTGGATTTTTGGCTAATGATCCTTACTCGAAATTAAGTTTGAAAGAAATTCTTGAAGAAGAAGCGTTTCAAAGAATGTTGGAAGAGGTTCAAAATCAAGAAGTCGTAGAGATAAAAGCTGGCGAGGAAATTCCTGAGGAAATTAAAAACGCTAGAAATAAAATAAAGGAAGAAGTCAAAGAAGAAATAAAGGAAACAGTAAAAGTAGCTCCACCTGAAGTAAAAAGAAATGATCCCAAGGTGAATACTAAAAAGAGAGATTTACCATTTATGGAGGAGGACTTACCTTTTACAGAAAGTGATGTTCCTAAGTCCAAAGTGATCACTTCGAATGAACGACCATCAGAAACGGTTATAGTAGGAGAGCCGCTTGGTGGAGCAGGAAAAGTGGTAACCGGTAAGGATATTGAAAATATGATGGAAGGAAAAGAAAAGAAAACCGAGAGTAAAATTATTGAGGAACAAAAAGTCGCAACAAATGCTGTTTCGTTGAAATTAAAACCTATTGCTACTAACTTTAAAGGCTATAGTGTAGAGATCGTTTCAGCAGCATCTAAACTTCCAAATAGTCATGCATTATTTACTCAATACGGGAATTTACTTTTGGAAGAAACTAAAGATGGAAAATTTGCTTATTTAATCGGTGAGTTTGATAGTAAAAAAGATGCCAATGCATTTTTGAACAATATTATTTTACCAAGATATCCTAAGGCAAATATTGTTGAATATATGAATGGTAGGAGAGTAGCGAATTAATACAATCAAAACCAATAATTTAAAATGGTAAAGCAAAACGAATTCAGTTGGAAGACAAAAGGAAATATAAATATCTATGCATACCGATGGGATGTGGAAGATGCCAAAGCAGTTATTTGTTTGGTGCATGGACTTGGAGAGCATTTGCATCGCTATGATCACATGGTGGCTTATTATAATGAGCGTGGTTTTTCGGTGATGTCATTTGACAATATTGGTCATGGAAAATCAGGAGGGAAGAGAGGACATTTGCCGAGTTTTCAAGTGTATATGGATAATGTAAATGAATTGTTAGAAACTGCTGAAAAGGCTTATCCTCTATTGCCAAAATTTTTATACGGTCACAGTATGGGAGGAAATCTAGTATTAAATTATGCTTTAAGAAATAATCCTTCGATAGCTGGTTTAGTTTCTTCGGCCGCTTGGATTACATTGGATAAATCTCCGCCTGCGTTGTTAGTTGCGGTAGGAAATATATTGAAATATATTGTTCCTTCTTTGCAACAGCCAAGTGATTTAGATCCAACTGGAATTTCGAGAGATGAAGCTGAGGTGAAAAAATATATGGATGATCCCCTTGTTCATGGAAAAATTTCGATCAACTTTGGTGCGGAAATGTTGCCTGCTGCTAAGTGGTTGGAAACTTACGAAGGGCCCAATCAGGTTCCTTTTTTATTGATGCATGGTTCTGATGATAAATTGACTTCGCCTAAAGGAAGTGCTTTGTTGTCAGGAAATTTAACTGGTGATGTGACGCATAAATCATGGGAAGGATTGTATCATGAAATACATAATGAACCGGAGCAAAAAGAAGTTTTTGATTATACGATCAAATGGTTGGAAGAGAAAATTGTAAAGTGGTCGGACGGTGCGAAACAAGATTAATCGTTTTTATAACATAACAATTACAAATAAAAAAAGCCCTCAATCATTTAATGATTGAGGGCTTAATATTTTTAGAAAAAAGAAATGCTAGTTCAGCAACTCATAAATTCCTGCGATCCCTTGACCACCACCAACACAAGCGGTAACCATTCCATACTTTTGTTTTCTTCTTCTCATTTCATTAAATAATTGAGTCGATAATTTTGCACCTGTACATCCAAGTGGATGTCCTAAAGCAATTGCTCCACCATTAGGATTAATGATATCAGGATTCAAACCAGCTTCTTGAATTACTGCTAAAGATTGTGCAGCGAAAGCTTCATTCAATTCAATTTGTTCGATGTCTTGTAATTTCAAACCAGCTTGCGCCAATGCTTTTGGTATAGCAGCACAAGGGCCGATTCCCATATGAATGGGTTCAACTCCAGCAACAGAACAAGAAACCATTCTTGCGATTGGTTCGAGATTAAATTGCTTTACCATTGCTTCACTCATCACCATCACGAAGGCAGCACCGTCAGAAGTTTGAGAAGAGTTCCCAGCAGTTACGATTCCGCCGTTCTTGAAAACAGCTCGTAATTTTCCTAAACCTGCCACAGTAGTTGATCGACGAATTCCTTCATCTTGTTTTACTACATGTTCTTTAGTTACTCGCTTGTTATCTTTTACAAAAACTTCTTCTACCGTCACAGGAACGATCTCACTTTCAAATTTCCCACTATCAATTGCTTCGATAGCTTTCATGTGAGAGTTAAAAGAAAATTGATCTGCTTGCTCTCGAGTGATGCCCCATTTTTCAGCAACTGCTTCTGCTGTTGCACCCATTCCAGTTAAGTAGTTTGGAGTAGTACTCGCCACTTTATAACTAGGTGCTAACTTGTAACCAGTCATCGGAATCATGCTCATACTTTCCGTTCCACCTGCGATGTAACATTGTCCCATGCCTGCTTTAATTTTAGCAACAGCGATAGAGATTGTTTCCAATCCAGATGCGCAGTAACGGTTGACGGTCATGCCTGGAACTTCTTTTCCTAATGCTCGCAAAGAGATCTGACGACCAATTTGAAAACCTTGCTCTCCTTCAGGATTAGCGCAACCAACGATAACGTCGTCTACTAATTTCCCATCAAAGTTGGGCATTTGTTCCATCATGTATTTTACTACATCGACAGCCAAATCATCTGATCTATAAAATTTAAATCCGCCTTTGCCAGCTTTGCCGACTGCAGAACGATATGCTTTTACAATATATGCTTCCATGTATCTTTTTATTTGAAGCTACTTTTTTGAGTAGCGATTTTTTAATTAAAATTTAGTTTCTCAACGGCTTATTCGTTTGCAACATGTGCTGAATTCTCGCCATCGTTTTCGGCTCACTTGCCAAACTCAAGAAAGCTTCTCTTTCCACGTCTAACAAGTATTGCTCAGAAACTAAAGGGTTACCACTCAAGTCACCACCACAAAGTACATAGGCAATTTTCTTCGCAATCAAGATATCATGCTCAGAAGCATATTTCCCCAATTGTAATTCATTCGCAGCTGTGTACAACGCAGCCAAACCAGTTTGTCCTAAAACTTTAATATCGTTACGGGCAGCAGGTTGAACATAGTTTGGAGATAAATCCATTACCTTTCTTTTTGCTTCACCGATGTTACGTTGAACATTCATTACTACTTCATCTCTACCTTTTAATAAGTAGCCATGTGTATATGCTTCATGTGCAGAAGTAGAAACTCCAGCCATCGCAACTGTTTTGAATTTTTCAATCAAAGTAGGAATCATCACATCTCCTTCTACCATACCATCAGATAATCGAAGTGCGAATTCTTTAGTTCCACCACCGCCAGGCAATAGACCAATTCCTGCTTCCACTAATCCAACATAAGATTCAGCCGCAACAACTCCTGCATCACAATGCATCAAAATTTCGCAACCTCCACCAAACACAAATCCTTGCGTCGCCGCAACAACTGGAATAGAAGAGTATCGACAACGCATCGTAGTTTGTTGGAAAATATTAACCGCTTGATTCAATTGATCCCATTCTTGTTGGAATGCAAACATTCCGATCATCATCACATTGGCACCGACAGAAAAGTTTTTATCATTATTTCCGATTACCAATCCTCTCCATCCATCATCTTCTGCAATTCGAATAGCTTCATTGATTCCAGTCAAAACACCTTCACCAATAGAGTTCGCTTTACTCGTAAATTCTAAACACAAAACACCGTCGCCGATGTCATGCAACACCACTTCTGTATTTTTAAATACAGGAGCTTTCTCTCTTAAATTATCTAAGATGATAAAATCTTCAATTCCTGTAACTGGCTCGTATGATTTTGAATGTTGATTATAAAAATGTGGAACACCGCCCTCCATTTTATAAAAACTATCATGTCCAGCCGCAGCCATCTCTTTTACCCATTCAGAAATCTTTTCACCTTGTGCTTCTGCTAATTCAATTCCTTTCTTTACACCAACCATATCCCAATATTGGAATGGTCCAACATCCCATCCAAATCCTGCACGTACAGCATCGTCAATCGCGAAAGTCGTATCTGAAATTTCAGGAACTCGATTAGAAACGTAAGCAAATAATCCCAACAAAGATTTTTGAACTAACTCTGCCCCTTTGTCATCTGCTTCGAAGAAGTGCGCAATCTTTTTAGGTAAAGATTCGATCTCTTTTGCTTTTTTGACACTTGCTAAATTAGGTCTTTGCGAAGGCGCATATTCCATCGTTTGCAAATTCAAGGCATTGATTACTCTTCTTCCTTTCGCGTCTTTTTCTTTTGTTTTTTGATAAAAACCTTGACCTGATTTGTCTCCGTAGAATTTATTTTCCAAAAGGAAGTTCATATAAGCTGGAACATCCATTGTATGAACTTGCTCATCGTTAGGACAATTATCTTTGATCCCTTGCACTACTTTTGCACTCGTATCATGTCCAACTAAATCACCCAAACGGAACGTACCCGTTTTTGGACGACCAATAGCTGGGCCAGTCAATGCATCCGCTTCTTCAATTGACAATCCTAAATCCAACGTTAACTGTTGTACTTTTCCCATGGCATAAACACCAATACGATTGGCAATAAATGCAGGTGTATCTTTACAAAGCACCGTTTGTTTTCCAATGAAGCGATCTCCATAATTCATAAAGAAATCAACTACACTTTGATCCGTATCAGGCGTAGGAATGATTTCCAACAAACGCATATATCTTGCTGGATTGAAAAAGTGTGTTCCTAGAAAGTTAGCTTTGAATTCCTCACTTCGACCTTCTGTCATCATGTGAATTGGAATTCCAGAAGTATTAGAACTAACCAAAGAACCTTTCTTTCTAAACTGTTCTACTTTTTCAAAAATCTGCTTTTTGATATCCAATCGTTCGATCACCACTTCGATGATCCAATCACAATCGGTGATTTTAGAAAAATCATCGGTGAAGTTTCCTGTGGTAATTTGACTAGCAAATTTTTTATTATGAAAAGCAGCTGGCTTAGATTTAAGCGCAGCTTTGAGTGCACCATTGACGATGCTATTTCTGACGGCTGGGTTGTTTTTGTCTTCGTCCTTAATATCAAAAGGAACGATGTCTAACAAAAGAACCTCCAAACCAATTCCTGCTAAATGTGCAGCAATTCCAGAACCCATCAATCCAGAACCTAAAACGGCTACTTTTGAGATGTGACGTGATTTGGTTTTTGTAGCACCAGCGGTTGCAGGTACTGTAGTTGTGGTGTGATCCATTTTATAAATTTTATTTTAATTGTTTCAGTAACTACCGATTTTGGTCGGTAGATTTAATTTTGTTTGTTTACCAACACAAATTGGTAGATACATTATATAACGTGAATTTCGGTAATGTGTTTGAAAAAACGAAGAAGTTCCTAAAAGATGTTTTTGTAAAGACATTTGCGAATATTCGCTTTATGCAAAAATAATGGATTTGGAGGGGAATGGGGTTAAACGGGTTATATAATTGAGGGATTCTTTTTTGAAATAATGAAAATTGATGAATGGTATTAATGGGAGCGTC
>CALJOK010000039.1 GCA_937981555.1 uncultured Saprospiraceae bacterium | reverse complement strand
TGTTACGCTTAGAAATTGACTCGGCCGTTTTCTTACTTTGAAATAATTCATCCAACATTATGGTGATTTATTTTATGTTTTCAAAATTTAGTGTATCACGCATGCGCGCAAAATTTAAAATTCTATTTAGAATAACCTTCAATAGTGATAAATTATTTTATTCATTCAAAATATTCAAATCAAAGTCTTCATAAAATCCTAAGTCTTTGTCACAAAGTAGTTTTGTGACAAAGGCAATTTGTCCAACGTGGTAGGAAAAATGTTCGGTGATGTGGATGATGATACTGATGCCAGAATGATCGAAGCCTTGTACTTTTCTATTTCGGAGCAGTTCCTCATCAGCAATATTATCAATTACTTGGATGGCTTTTTCAGTTACGGCAGTTATTTTTTCGAGTAATTCTTTTTTTGAAAAACCACTTTCAACTGAAAATTCTAAATCTCGATTTCGTGCATCTTTTTCATTTCCCAAACTTGCGTGAGCATATTGAGTAATATTTCCACATAGATGTAAAATTAAATTTCCGATGCTGTTGGTATTCGCATTTGGTTTTTTCCAAACTTGATCTTCTGATAACTGGCGAAGACATTTTTCGATTCGTGGAGGATTGAGAGAGAGGTAATAAATACTTTGTTGAGTGAATTCCGTTGAAATTTTCATTGCGAAGAAAAGTTATCTTTATTTTTAAAAATGACAATCTCAACTCTACGATTGAGTTGTCGACCTTCGAAAGTTTTATTGTCGGCCTTGGGAACAAGTTCGCCTTTTCCGATGACTTCTGAGGAAGTATTTTTAAAAAAATCATATTGATTTAAATAAGCTTGAACAGCAGTTGCTCTTTTTTCCGAAAGTTTTTGATTGTATTTTTCGGAGCCCATATTATCAGTATGTCCTAGATATTGAATTCTTTCGGGATTTAGATATTGAATTTGTAAAGCAAAGCTATCGAGCTTATTTTGAAATTCTTTTTTGATCTGAGTTTCATCAAAACGAAAAGCAACAAGTGGTACTTCAAAAATCAAAGTATCTTTTTCATTCCAATCTCGATTAGGTAATACTGGTTTTAGGATTTCTACTATTTCAGGTTGAGCAGTTGAATCTTTTACCAAAGGTTTGTCGAAGAAGTTTTTATTCCAAGTTTTTTGACTCCGATCTCTAGGCGTTTGATCGACTGATATTTTATTAGTGTGACGATAATCTTGCTCGTATAATTTTTCTTTTTGACTTAAAAATTCAGCGCAAATTTCTTCGTTTTTATCCAAAGGAATTAATTGAATATCATCGATCAAAATCACGATGTCTCCTTTTTTATTACTTACTTCTTTTCGAGGCGCGGTAATTTCTTTTTTGGAAAAATAACCAATGGTTAGAAATTTTTCCTCGCCAGTTGCTTGATAAATTGATTGAACCTTTCGCCATCCAGTTTCTTTATTTTCTTCCATTTCTTGTTCCAGCGTAAACTCCAAATTAGGTTTAAAATTGAGCGGATTTTTTTCGCCAGCAATCAATTCTTCTTCCGAAAAAAGTGCTTCAACCTGATATTCTTTTCGATTTAAATTATGGAGAAAAAAAGACAGTTGATAATTTTTTCCTTTTAGAAGCGGGCATAAAATTTTTGTGTAGAGATAGACTCGACGAGCCAAAGGATGAAAAGTATTTTCAACGACGATCAATTCAGAAATCTTACCATCGTGAGGAATTCGCAAAGCTTTGTCTGTTACTGTTAAATCATAAGGAGGAATTCTAAACCAAGCTTCTGCGGCGCATTTTGCTCCAAACTCTTCACATTCATTGATATCCTCAAAACTTGGATTAGCTAAAAAGTTTTGACTCCAGAGTGAAGTTGAAAAAAGTAGGAAGAAGATAAAAACTGATTTTTTCATAACGTCAAAAGAATAATATTTAGGTGATTTACTTTATCAAAATCCAATCACTTAAATATAACGCTAAGAAACAGGAAGGAGACATAATTTCAAAAAAAAAGGTTTGCAAAACTCGTCAAGAATTTAGCAAACCTCTTTTTTGTATAATAGGAAATAGGACTTGATTTAACTTAATTTGGCAAGCGCGTCTTTTATTCTTTGCATTGCTTTTGTTAATTGTTCTTCACTTGCTGCGTATGAAATCCTAAAACAATTATCATCTCCAAATGCAGAACCAGCTACAGCTGCAACATGGGAATTTTGCAATAAGTATTCGCAGAATTCAACTGAATTATTGATGGTAACTTTCCCATCAGTTTTTCCAAAAAAGGAACTAATGTCTGGGAAAAAATAGAAAGCTCCTTGAGGATTATTGGTTTTTACACCAGGAATTTCATCTAATAAAGATTTAACTAGATCTCTTCTTTTTAGGAAAGCTTCTTTCATTTTATGAGTTGGAGCCAAGTCAGAAGTCAAGGCATGTGCTCCAGCCATTTGACCGAAAGCAGTCGCTCCACTTGTAAATTGACCTTGGATTTTTGCACAAGCTTTAGCAATCCAAGTAGGTGCTCCAATGTATCCTAATCTCCAACCAGTCATGGCAAAACCTTTGGCGAAACCATTAACGGTAACCGTTCGGTCTTTGACATTTTCGAATGATCCGATACTTACATGCTTGTCTGTGAAATTGATATATTCATAAATTTCGTCAGAAACTATAGTAATATTTTCATGTTGAGCGACAACATCAGCAATATCTTTTAACTCATCATGTGTGTAAACTGAACCAGTCGGATTACATGGTGAAGAAAACAAAACCATTTTAGTCTTTTCAGTAATGGCATTTTTTAATTGGTCACCAGTAACCTTAAAATCTTTTTCAATTCCTCCACTCACAGGAACTGGAGTTCCTCCTACCATATTTACAATCGCAGAATATGAAACCCAATATGGTGCTAGAATGACTACTTCGTCGCCCTTATTTAGCAATGCCAAACATAAGTTTGCGATAGATTGTTTTGCTCCATTGGAAACTACTATTTGACTGATGTCAAAATCTAAATTGTTGTCACGTTTGAATTTTGTAACAATAGCTTTACGTAATTCTACCAAACCTGGAACTGGGGTATATTTAGTGTACCCATCTGCCAAAGCTTGCACAGCTGCATCTTTGATATGTTGAGGTGTATCAAAGTCTGGTTCACCCAAACTTAAGCTAATCACATCATGACCTTCAGCAGCTAAATCGCGAGCCATTTGAGCCATTTTGATCGTAGCAGATTCTGACATTTGCAGCACTAGCTGAGAAAGATTTTGAGTAATTGTAGAAGACATTATTTTAGATGTTTTAATGATTTATATTTCTACCTTATTTTGTTAGGTAGGTTGAAAAAAATAATCGCAAAAATAGTTGTTTTTCGCAACTAAGGTATTTAAATTTTTAGGTTTTTACAATGAGTAAATACGAAGAAATGGGGTAGAGGTTACTTTTGTAATATTGAATATTGAACAGGTTATAAAAAATAGAGAAGTTTGATATTGTTATTTGATTTTTTTCTAGATAGTTTTCTTTAAACGACTGAAAACTTTGTTAGATGTTTTTCAAAAAAAAACTCTTCAAGACGTGAATGCTTGAAGAGTTTTTTTGAAAAATATTATTGCAAAACAGATTTATTAATCAATCTGTTTTACATTTTCATAATCCGTTTTACAACAGAGCCATTATCAGTTACAATGCGCAATAAATACATTCCGTTACTCCAACCTTTGTCCATTGGGATAGAGAATAAATGATTGCCTTCGGAAAGTTGTCCTTTGCTTTGACTCATGATTTTTTGACCATGGAGTGTGTGCATTTCGATGACCACATTTTCGGTTTTTCCTAAATCAAATTCTACATTTAAGTAATCTTGAAATGGATTAGGGAAAGCACTTAGATTTAAAATATGACTTCCTTCGAGTTCAGAAACATTAGTTTCACATTCAGTTATAAAAGTAGTTGATACAAATCCACTCAAAGAAATTTCACAAATAGATCTAACTTCTAATTCATATTCAGTACATGGATTCATTCCAAAAAAATCAAATCCGAGATTTGTAGTAGAAGCGGAAGTCCAGTCAACTGTTCCAAGTTCTCGATACCGAACTTCATAACTAATGGTATTAAATGGTCCTTCCCAAACTGCGTTTACGCCATATAATTGAGGTGTAACAGCTAGTTGATCAGGCTTGCCACATGGAATCCCTGGGACAAAAAATGCAGTTACGATATCTTCCATTTCCATCGCAACTTCAATTGCTGTTGCAAATTCATCAGGGCCAAAAGATTGATTCGCTACTTCCCAATGATCGAAAGTCCAATTAACTGCAGGAGCAGCTTCCAAGGCTACATCTATTCCACCAAAATAATCTCCCACATACGGAAACTGATTAGGAATAAAAGTATTGACTTTAACTTTGTTAGGAGAGTTAGAAGGTTCAATATTTACGGTCAAAGGATATGGGCCAGTTACATCATAACAATCTATAATTCCTTGATCAATATTGCCACATCGAGTTAAAATAAAATCTTTTAGCGTCTGCACATTATCTTGCCAATCATCATAAGAATCTCCACCATTTCCCCATCGATCGATGTGTCTGGTCATTTCAGGTTCAATGACCGAAACCATACTATCCACTAATCCAATCATGAAGTCACAATTGAAAAAGGAGTTATTCATATCTGCATACCGGTTGATGTAAAGTTGCCTAAAGTCTTCATTTTCATAGAGGGTAGTAAATATTTCAATGTGGCCTTCGAAGTCAGAACCAATCAATTCTACATTACACGGATCTGCATTTGCTGAAGTACTTGGTACACCAGTATAATTGATATAATGTCCAAAAGTTGCATCTTCGTCCCAAAGAATATATCTCCATTTTTGAGCTCCTCCATCTGGATTTCGACCTCTCCACCAAGCGGTATTCCAATTCAACCAATCCGCACTTACAATATGTGCATGCAATAATACATAATCAATCAAACTCAATACTTCCAATTGTTCTTCGACAAAAGCATAGTTAGCTGCATCAGTCATATCATTATTAAAAACGAAGTCTCGCATGGTATCCCAATCATCTCTACTACCATATTCTTCCCAAGTTCCTCCCCATGTTTTGATAAAATCAATCCATTGTTTTCCTTGGTCATAATAATAGTTGGTAAAATCATGATCGTCAACTTTTTCCCGCATATCATAGACTCCCCAATATTCTCCATTGACATAAACCACACAAAATTTTGAAGTTCTTTCATCCATTTCCATATCAGCTAAATCTGATAAAGTGTGAACATATGCATCTCTAATGTGAGCACCATTTTCTGATTGATAATTATCATTAGCTGCTGCTTTAAAAATTAATCTTTGGTATTCAGTTCTATCTTTTCGTTCAAAGATTTGTCCTGAAACATCATCGTCATAACCAGTTTGGTCTCGCATAATCCAATCAAAACCTCGTTGAGAATAAGCCCATGAATCATTTCCATGTTTGTTATACTCACCTTGTCCCTCATCTACTTCATTTCCACTTTCATCAAACATCTCAAAATAACCAAGTGGAGTAGGTTGACTTCCGCCGAGTAAAGCGTTTATTTCAGGGCCGCCTGAAACTGAAATGACAGGCACATTATGAACTTCATCAATAAAATAAGTATTGGTTGTGATAAAACTTGGTAAAATATTAGAATTGTCGTGATAAGCAGTTGCTCTAAGAACTGTCGTATTAGAAATGACAATATCGTTTGCATAAACAGTTGACGTATTGCTTGGACGACTTCCGTCTGTGGTATAACGTACCGTTGTATTAGCAGGAACGGTAATTCCAACAGTTACTTGAGCATTATAAAATCCAGCAACTGAAGAAAAGACAGGCTTCTCTGCATAACCTTCATAAATAGTTCCATTGGCATTTCCAGGTGTTGGATTGGTACTCACTCCCCAGTTGCCATTTGCATCTTTTCCATAAGAATGATGGATTTGATTTGGTATAGTTAATTCGTTAAAATCAATTACAGTCCCACTTGGATCAGCTAAAACAATATCTTCATTACTCTTCGTCTGAGTTATTCGAAAACCACTATGTAGTGATCCTCCAAAATTGCCATCAAGACCTGAGCACCAGATTCTTAAATAGCCACCTGCATTGATCGTAGTTCCAGTTGGGATTTCCCACTTATCGGGATTACCTAATCGATCACTTAAGAAATATCCACCAATATCAACAGCAGAACTTCCTTGATTTTGTAACTCAATCCAATCGTCATTATCATCATTGAAGCTGTTAAAATCTCCTTGATTGGCAGCGGAAAATTCGCTAATGACAATTTGTGCTTGAAGGTGAATACCTAGAAACAATAAAATAGAAAAAGAAAATAGTCTTAGGACTTTTTGAAAAGAAGGTAAATTATGGGTCATATCGAAATAGGTTTTATTCATCAAATATTAATCATGTAATATTAACAAAAAACCTACAGATAACTTTCTTTAGAAATACGTTAAAATAAGATTTGTCGCATGATACGCATTGGAAAAATTGGTTTCATCAAAAAAAAAGGAGTTACCAATTTATTTGGTAACTCCTTTCTTAAGATGCTCTTATTTTTTAATTACATCCTAATTCGTTGGAAGCTAATGGATCATTGAAAGGGAAACAATTTCCAGAAGGTAAACTTTCAGGTTCGTATCTCTTCAAATCTGGATCATGCAATCCATTTTCCAAAAATGCTGTAATAGCATTGATTTCATTATTAGTCAAATCCAAAGGCACAAAATCTTCTGCCAAATGTGAAGTAGGAACGGAAGAGCTTTCAGCAATACCATTATTTTTATAAATTACTACATCTCGCACATTTCTAAAACTTGACCCATGTCCGAAAAATGGAGAGTCTGTCATATTATACAATTGTGGTACTTTAAATTTATACTTATCTACCTCTAATTTTGTAAATCCACCACGTCCTAATTCTGTAGCAGTTTGATTTGGTTGAAAAACTTCTTCAGGACACTCTGACAAATCTTTCATTCCATATGAGTGGAATTCCATAGCGTTCAAAGCTGGTCCATTGTGACAATTACCACAATTTGCTTTTCCAAAAAATAAAATGGCTCCTTCTTTTTCCAAATCAGATAAAGCTAATTCATCTCCTCTTAACCACCTTTGAAAAGGAGCTTGGTTAGATAACAAAGTTCTTTCGTAGGCAGCTATAGCAAGTCCTGCATTTTTTAGAGTATATCTTTCTGAGACATCAGTAGTTTCAAATACTTGGTCAAACATCTCTTTATAAGAAGGATACTTTATGAAGAAATCTTGAGTCATTTTCAATCTATGTACTCCTAAACCAGCAATAGCTTGAGTTTCTAGTCCTTCAAATCCTAAAAAGTTTGTTTCAATTGGTGTACCCTCAGCCCATTGACTTTCTGTTCCCATATTTACACTTGTTGCTCCAAATTGTCCATTCCACAACATTACTTTTTGGTAAGCTCCATTCATGGCGGTAGGTGTTCTAATTGGTTGAACATCAAGTTCTGATCCTTGGTACAAAGATCCTTTTACTCGACCTTCACCGTTGATTCCAAAACCAATACCACCTTCTGAGATTCCCTGAAATCGACCTGCTTGAAAACCAGCTGATGCAAAATGGCAGGAAGCACAAGAGTAAGTACCTTCTGAAATTTCTTTCTTAGGGTTAAGCGCCAAACCAGTTTCATGGTACAGTAATTGACCTAAAGCAACTTTTTCAGAAGAAATTGGATTATTAGGATCTTGAGGAATATTGTCGAAATCATTGCTTTCTGGAAGAGCAAAATGATTTACTCCGACTCCATCTGAAGCAGTTGTAAGTGTTTCTGTCAAATCAGAATCTAATTGTAAATTTCTAACTATTTCTCCACTTCCAGTCTCAGAATCGTCTTTTTTACAGGAAGCTATAAATAGCCCTAAACATATGGCAAGTATAATTTGTTTTCTCATTAATATGACTTTTGATAATTTATTATAGTATGTTATATATAGAAATTCAAAAAGCATGCCCATCAAAGTAAGATAATCACAATGAATCTTCTTTCTGTGATTTAGCTTAGATTGAAGCTTAATTATTGAGGTTAAATCGTAATTTAGGATGGTGAGGTTATAAGAATAGTAACAAAGTGAGTATTTTTGTAAAAATTAATAAGATAATGTCAACAGAAAAAAAGGAGTTGAAATCGAAATCTTCCTCAATTTTTAGATTTAAGCAATTTGAAATAGAACAAAATGGTTGTACCATGAAAGTTGGTACTGATGGAGTTTTGTTGGGAGCTTGGTCTAATGTTGAAGGGAGAAAGGAAATGTTAGATATTGGTACAGGAACAGGAGTGATTGCAATTATGCTTGCTCAAAGGAAATTAGATGCCAACGTGGATGCAGTAGAAATTGATTCGACGGCTTGTCAAACTGCAAAAAAAAATATGCTCAATAGTCCTTTTTCCAATAGATTGAATAGCTTCGAAGAATCTATCCAAGATTTTGCCAAAACGACTCGAAAAGAATATGATTTAATTGTTTGCAATCCTCCATTCTTTACGGGCGGAACGTTGTCAGCTCAGACAAGTAGAAACGATGTCCGACATACGATTAAATTACCTAATGGAGATTTGCTTAATAGTGTTCAAAGACTTTTAAAAAAGGATGGAAAGTTTTGTGTGGTATTACCTTTTATAGAAGGATTGCGATTTAAAGAGATAGCTCAGAGTTATAATTTATATTGTACAAAAGTTACTCAGGTGAGATCTAAAAAGGAGAAGCCAGTTGAGCGATTATTATTACAATTTGAAAAAGTAAATCAACCAGAAATGACTGATGAATTAATTATTCAATTTGAAAAACGGAATGATTATACACCAGATTATATTACTTTAACTAAAGAGTTCTATTTGAAAATGTAGAGAATAATTGGAGTAAAAAAAAGCTCGCTATCATTTATTCTCTGGTTATTCTTTTTGTACCAAATGATAGCAAGCTTTTTTTATAAAAAAAGGGAAAAAATACAACCGTATTATTTCCCTTTTTTAATTAAGATAAGGATTGTGGTGCAGACTCATCAGTCTGTACAATAATTTTTTTAGCCATTTCTAGAATAGTAGTGTCATTAATGTTAACGATCCCGCCTTCAGGTCCTGCTTGGAGGTGCCATTTTGGAGGTTCACCTGGAGTCTTTTTAGCTCCAAAAAAATTTCTTACGGTTTGTTCTTCGAGATTTAAATCATGTGCAATTTTTGAAATGCTACCAGTCGGAAGTGAGTGTTTGATATTTCTTAATTCTTTGAAGGTAATATTCATATTCATAGAAGTTTTAGGAAATTAATGAATAAAAGAATTGAAACCAGAGAATAGTAATTGTTTGGGGAAATTAAAGATTTCAAAATTAAAAACAAAACATTTTAATTGAAAATTAATAATAATTTTGAAAAAGGTGGATTTGAAAGTA
The DNA here is from genome assembly GCA_937981555.1 of uncultured Saprospiraceae bacterium. Classification (GTDB taxonomy): domain Bacteria; phylum Bacteroidota; class Bacteroidia; order Chitinophagales; family Saprospiraceae; genus CAJQQY01. The sequence goes on along the minus strand of CALJOK010000039.1, from coordinate 64,457 downwards.
TTTAACGAATAGTTTTTAGTTTTATATGTATTAGGTTTTTCTAAAGTGGTATTTTTGAGTTTATTCAAGATATAAATCCAATATGGTCTTAAATAAGCTTATCATAAATTCTTCAAGGGAATAAGAATCTGATTTTTTTCAATAAAAAAAACTCTACAAGCAGGTATTAAACCTATTTGTAGAATTTTTAATTTTAAGAAAAGGATAGAACTAGTTCAAATATTGATTACTCTTATCTGATCTAGATTTTTATAAAAGATAACCTCAAAATAAATTATTGGCTACTTGTTCCTATATCTACTTTTTGAGCAACCCCAGTTCTTTCTTTTTCCTCAGAGACAAACTCGATTTCTGATTCTAGTAAACTAGAAAGTCTAGTTTCTTCAAAAGGATCTAAGAATATTTGAGCGAATTTTAATTGATCAGTTGCACCATCAAAATCATTTTGATTTTTATATTCCACAGCAGCAACATACCAAGCCAATGAGAAATTAGATTCCACCGAATCATTATTACTCAAACTACTTTTTAACAACATTTTTGCTAATTGCTCAGGAGCACCAGATACATTAAAACCATTCGCTTGAATATAAACAGCTTTATCTTGAATTTTTCCATTTTCCCAAAACTGAACGATTGACGAACCATTTTCAAATTTGAAATGACTCTTTTCATTAAGCAATCCATTTTTCCAAACACCTCTCATGGTATCTTTTGATTCCCATACAACCATGCCTTGGCCATCAGGTTTCCCATTTTTATATTCACCAATGAATTGGCTGCCATCATTTCGGAAATGAGTTCCAAGTCCTTCTACTTTTCCATTTTTCCAAGTAGCTGAAAGAGACTCTGTTTCACTCATTCGCAAAACCCCTTCACCATGCATTAAATCATTTTTAAAACTTCCTAGATATTCAAATCCACAAGGGAAATTAAAAGCTCCAAATCCCTCTTTTTTTCCATGTTTCCATTTTCCTTCAAAGGTGGCTCCATCTTTAAATGTGATTTTACCTTCGCCTTCCATTTTTCCATTTTCGATAGCGCCTTCATAACTGGTTCCATCTTCCCAAATGATTTTACCTTCACATTTTAATTCAGGACAATCTGTGGAAACAATTGCTGATTTTTCATGTTGTGAATTGTATTGTAAACTTTCAGAGTCGCATTCAAATAGAACTGCTCCTGATACATTAAATAAGGAGGTGAGAAATAATACACAAGTAAGTATCAATTTATTCATCATAAATTAAGTTGTTAATGGTTTAATAAATGTAGCGTGGGAAAGTTATTTCCGATAGGACTTGTGTGTAATATTGATGCAACATAACCATTGTTATGTTTTGAAATGGATTTTATTATATTTGACTGTGACAATTAAAAAGCCTTCATATTTTTAAAAAAAATAATAGATCATGAAGAGAGCAAAAATCATTAGACTATTTATATTGGTTTTAATTATTTCTTTAGGCGCCTTTTTATGGACGTTTTCTGAGTTTCAAGATACTTTTCAGTTAGGGATAGGATTATTGATGGCAACTTTAACCGGTTTGTGGTTAGTAAGTTTAGTGATAAAAGACGCGAGTATAATTGATATTTTTTGGGGATTTGGTTTTGTGATCATTGCTTGGTTTTATGCCTTTCAAAATGATTTAGCAAGTATGGAAATTCGTGAAAAAATACTTTTAGCGATGATTACTATTTGGGGATTACGATTGACTATTTACTTGGCTATGCGAAATTTGGGAAAAGGAGAGGACTATAGATATGCCCAATGGAGAAAAGATAATGGTGAAAAATGGTGGTGGTTATCTTTTATTAGAGTATTTGCTTTGCAAGGCTTTTTACTTTGGATTATTTCGGCAACGTATCTTCCTTCGTTTAGCATCAGAGCAGAAATGGGTGCTTTAGAATATGTAGGAGTATTGTTATGGATTGTTGGGTTATTCTTTGAAGCTGTTGGTGATTATCAATTAGCTCAATTTAAAAAGGATCCAAACAACAAAGGAAAAGTATTAAATACAGGTGTATGGAGATATACTCGTCATCCAAATTATTTCGGCGATGCTACCATCTGGTGGGGATTTTTTCTATTTGCTTTGGCACATCCGCAAGGTTGGATGTTTGTTTTTTGTCCGATTGTGATGACTTTCTTTTTGTTAAAAGTTTCGGGGGTAACTATGCTTGAAGTGAAGTTGAAAAAATCAAAACCACAATATGCGGAATACATTCGGACGACCAGTTCTTTTATTCCAATGCCTCCGAAGAAGTAAAAAAAGAAATTACAATATCAATTAAAATCAAAAACTTTCAAAGTGAACTTACCGTGAAAGTTTTTGATTTTAAAGTTATTATTTAGAGAAATATTCTTCTTTCGTAATTTCAAACCAATAAGCTTGGAAATCGAAAATTGGAAAAGTATTCAACTCTTTAAAACCTGCTTTTTGTAAAACTCGCCGAGAAGCTAAATTCTCACAATGAGCTGCGGCATTTATTTTCGCCAATTTCATTTCTTCAAATCCGTATTTTACCGAAGCAATAGCAGACTCGGTGGCATAGCCTTTTCCCCAAAATTCAGGAAGCATTCGATATCCCACATCGTAGAAGTTTTGCTGGCCATTCATTTCCATATCCTCTAATTTCAAACCAGTCCAACCAACGAATTCACCCGTTGATTTTTCGAGCATAATCCATCGACCAATTTTATTTTTTGGATATTGATCGGTCACCCATTTGACATCCTTTAGGGCTTCTTCCATATTTTTCATGGGTTCCATATGCAAGTACTTGATAACTTCAGGATTGGAATTTAATTTCAAAAGTCCTGGAGCATCTTCTTCTCTCCATTCTCTAAGAATTAATCTATCAGTTTCAACGTGAAATTTCATTAGAATTTTTTTTGAAAATTTTAAATCATCGAATCAAAGTTAAATCCCCTTTTTCGACTTGCTCTTTTGTCTCACCTGCTAATTTATATTTTAAAATAAAAACATACACATCAGAGTTCGCATTTTTTGATTCATATTTTCCATCCCATCCAATAGTTGGATTAGTAGATGTAAAAACTTTATTTCCCCATCGATTATATATTGTTAGATCATATTTTTCAAAACAATTTGTCTCTTCAGTAATTGGACTGAAAAAATCATTCAATTGATCTCCATCAGGAGTGAAAACATTTGGAAAGATGACCTCACAATTACAGGTTTCTGTCATCACAGTAATGGTATCGGTAAAAACGTCGCAGCCAAAATAATACATATTCAACCAATAGGTTCCTGGATTACTAATATCAATAATATTTCCAGTTGAGCCATCACTCCATTCGTAGTCGAGCGCCAAAGGATCAGAAAAACTAAAAGTATTTCCCGTTGTATTTTCACAAATCGTGATTAATGAATCAAAGAAGATACCTGGCGTCAGATTGTAATCTCCAAATACAACATCAAGTGTATCTATTAATTCTGTGCAATTTGCATATTTAATTTTCACCCAATAACTGCCATCTTCTGTAATTCCAACTGCACTACTCGTAGAACCATCATACCACTCATAAGAAATTGCTGTAGGATCAGCAACACTTAAAATCAAGGATTGGTTAAAACAAAGAGTCGTATCTGGTGAAGCAAAAATTTCAGTAATTGGTTCTGCGTAAACAATGTTATTTGCTTCCAAAATTAATTTGGGAGCCTTAGTTGGATCTGCATATTGACTAGAAGCAAAATCCATTGAACCATAAGGATTTTCATTTTTTTGTTTTAAGAAAAATCCATGGCTGTCTTCTAGCTCGATCATCTTGGTGACCAATTCGGTAACATCAACTACTATGGAATCATAATCATTATTCTGAGGAATCTCCGCTTTCAAGTTTTCATCAAAGTCAGGTTGAGTCAACCAAGTCACTCCTAACTCTTCCCATGGTTCGATGATTCGAAAAATATCAACATCGTTAGTTTCGGCCTGCCCACCATTGGCAAAAGTAATATTCGGATTGGCGTATAAAACTAAAGTTGCTTGCGAAACATCACAACTTACAATTTGATGTAATTCAGGAAAATCAATTAGCGCCCTTGAATCATGTTCTGGTGAGCCATTGGAATTGGCTGTCCAAGCTTCAATTCTTAAGTATTGCTGAGTACCGTAATTGTTTTGATCTAACCCTGGTCCTCCATTCCAAGAGTCAGAGTTATTGATAAAAGCATCTTTGGTGCAATCGGAATTGGGTTGAAAAATAAGAGTAGTTTGAGCATGGCAAAATACTATGGAAAAACAGAAGAAATAGGAAAGTAGGAGTTTCATATTTTAAGTTTTTTTGGTGAAAAAGAATCAAATGATTGATGCTTTCAAAATCAGATTCGCTTCTTTTGATAATTAATGGCAATTCAATTTTTAGCGAGAGAGATTTAAATGTAAAAACTTATATGATTTTTTTTAAGAAAAGGTAAAGTTGAATTTATACATTTTTCAAAATAACTTCTTCCAATTGAGCCGCAGTTTTGGTACCTGCTTCGTGCCATAATTTTTCTCCATTTTTGAAAATCATAAAGGTAGGCACACCCATCACGCCCATGTCAGCGCCCATCTTAGCATATTTGTCGACGTCAATTTTAATTATTTTTGCTTTGCCAGAAACTTTTTTTGCCACTTCTTTTAGCACAGGATTCATAGCCATACATGGTCCGCACCATGTCGCATAAAAATCTACCAGGATAGGTTGATCACCGTTGAGAAGTTCTTGGAAAGTTGGTTTTTTACTCATGAAAATAATGGATTTGGTAATTGAATTTTGAAGAAACAAAGTTACATTTGCAAATCTAATTTTTCACGCATTTTCTAATTAATCTTTGAATGACGTACTTACAAATCATAAAAGAAATCAAAGCCAAAAAATATTCACCTATCTATTTGTTGCATGGTGCTGAGTCATATTATATTGATAAGATTTCAAAATATATAGAGGATAATGTGCTGACAGAAGGGGAGAAGTCCTTCAATCAAATGATCATGTATGGAAAAGATACTGATCACAAAACCTTGATTGATACTTGCAGTCGATACCCTATGATGGCTTCGCATCAAGTGGTGATTTTGAAAGAGGCGCAAGAAATGAAAACGTTGAAAGAGTTGCTGCCTTATATTGAAAGACCAGTTCACTCTACGATTTTAGTGATATGTTTTAAGCATAAAAAATTTGATGGTCGAACTAAGTTTGGAAAATTAGTTAAGCAAAAAGCTTTAGTTTTTGAATCGAAAAAATTATACGACAATCAAATTCCTGATTGGATTCAATCGTATTTAAAAGATAAAAAATTAACGATCTCTCCTTCTGCTGCTGCTCTTGTGGCAGAATACTTAGGAGAAGATTTGTCGAAGGTAAGTAATGAGTTGGATAAACTGGCGATCAATTTGGCACCAGGAACGGAGGTTAATGAAAAGCATATTCAAGAGCAAATTGGAATAAGTAAAGAGTACAATGTTTTTGAATTGCAAAAAGCATTGGGGACAAAAAATGTAGTTAAATCAAATCGCATCATCAATTATTTTATTTCCAATCCGAAAAAAAATCCATTGGTCGTCGTAGTTGGAACGTTGTTTAATTTTTTCTCAAAAGTCTATTTGACTCATTTTTTAAAAAATAGTTCGGAAAGAGAAATGATGGAGAAATTGGGCGTACGTCATGCTTTTTTCTTAAAAGATTATAAACTTGCTGCACGAAATTATCCTTTCCAACAATCGCAAAATGTGATTTCTATTTTGAAAGAATATGATTTAAAATCAAAAGGAGTTGATCGTGTTAATGCTACGGAAGGTGATTTGATGAAGGAGATGGTTTTTAAAATTTTGCACTCGTAGTACGAGTTTCCAAGTCGTTAATCAAACAACGAGTTGGAAAGTCGTACTACGAGGATTATTATTTTAATTTAACAACATTCTCTGTTTCGATTTTTGACAATTCTTTTAATTTCCCTTGCTCAAATAATTTTGGTAAATCTGCTAAAGGTGTTCCCACTTCCGCTTTATAATTCACATAATCTTGGAAAATCATTCCTTCAACATTTCTTGAATTATATGCACTTCGAAAACGAACACCACCACCACTCACCTGATAATTGTAAGCTAAATAATCAATGACATTAGATTTCTTATTGACCCAATAATGAAAAACATCGTCATGATCTCGACCGCCACCTTCTTGTTCAAATCTTATTTCTAAAATTTCGTAGGTCTTACCTTTTATGATGGTAGTTCCTTGATAGGATTTTTTTACTGCTTTGTCTTGTAATTTGTAAGGCAGGGTAGCGAAGTAAATAACAGAATTTAAACCTCCAGAATAACGACCTTTTTCTTTTTCAGAAAGTTCGACTTCCACTCCATTTACTTTTCGGCTTAAATTTTCATTTTCTAAAATATCGACGATTTCATTTCCATCTTTTTTACTCGTTACCGAATACCGAAATTGATCTTTATTATTTTTAAAAGTATAATTTTTGTCTCGAAAGATAAATGAATAATGAGCAGTTTGATATTTTACACCACCATGTGCTTCAACTGCTTTTTGCAAAATCATTTCTGCTGGAGATAGTTGAGCGGAAGATGAAGTTGTATTTTTAGTAGAATTACATGCAGTTAAAAAAAAGGCGATTATAAAAAGAGAGAAGAAATTATATTTCATGTTAAAATGGATTTTTAATTTTTTAAAAACAGGAAACTAAATAATTTTATACACTTATTTCTAATTGGTGAATTGAAATATGAGAAATCTATTCCTTCCCGACAATTAAATTTTATTCATAAAAAATGAAATAAAAAGAACGTCATTTTAAAAATTCAAAATGACGTTCTTTCAAAGTAGTTCTTGAAATTTTTCCCTACTTTTTATATCGCTTAAACCAGCCCAAAATATAAACCACCTTCGCCATTAAGTTACTTGGCTTCGCAGCAATTCCATGACCTGACCCTTGGATTCGTACCAAAGCAGTTTCCACATTATTCAATTTTAAGGCAGCATAATATTGTTCCGATTCGCCCATTGGAGTTCGATAATCCTGCTCTCCAGTTAAAAGCATGGTAGGAGTTGTTACATTTCCAACCAAGGAAATTGGAGAACGTTTCATATAATGTTCCATATGATCCCAAGGTTTTCCAGGAAACCAATATTTATAAAATGTAGCTGGATTATCAGCATACAAAACAAAGCTGTACCAATTAATTACAGGCTTTGCTACAACAGCTGCTCGGAAGCGATCCGTTTTTCCAACAATCCAACTGGTCAAAACTCCACCGCCACTTCCACCAGTCACCATCAAATTGTCTTCATCGATATATCCTTTTTTAATTACCGCATCAATACCAGAAATCAAATCATCATAATCCTGAGATGGATAATTATGATGAATCAAGTTTCCAAACTCTTTTCCATAACTCGTACTTCCTCTTGGATTAGTATATAAAACCACATAACCTGCCGCTGCAAAAAGTTGAACTTCCGCAGAAAACCGATCTCCATAATTAGCAAAGGGACCACCATGGATTTCCAAAATCAATGGATACTTTTTGGTCGGATCAAAATTAGGTGGTTTACAAATCCATCCTTGAATTTTTCTTTTGTCAAAAGAAGATTCGTACCATATTTCTTCTACTGTTCCCAATTTTTTATGGGAAAAAAGATCATCATTTACCCGAGTCAAACGGTTGACCTTTTTTGAATTAGAATCACCCGTTGCCAAATCAGCAGGATGATCAGGAGTGGAATGCGTGAAAGCAAATTTACCATTTGAAGCAACGGTATATTGTCCACCACTATATGGTCGTCCGATAGAAAGTCCACCGACATTTTTAGCTAAGTCAGTAATTTTTCCATTCAAATCGGAGATGGCAATTTTAGTATTTCCTTCATCATTGTATTGGAAGTAAATTCCTTTTCCATCTTTGCTCCAATTAATATTCTCCACATCCCGATCAAAATTGCAAGACACACATTTTGGCGATTGACCATTTTGATTCATGACATATAAATGCACGACTTGGTAACCATCATAATTATCATCATACCCAAGGTAAGCGATAGATTTTCCGTCAGGAGAAATTTTAGGATTTGCATCTGGTCCATGTCTTTTGGTCAGAGCAGTAACTTTTAAACTCTGAATATTTACTTGATAAACCTCAGAATTCCGAGGTTCCATTTCTCGATCATCATGTCGATTAGAAGAAAATAAAATAGAATTTCCGTTCTTCGACCATTCAGGTATTCCATTCACTTTAGTATCTCCAAAAGTTAATTGTCGAGGCGTTCCACCGTCGACAGAAAGGACGAATAATTGTTTTCTTTCATTTTTCAAAAAACCTGCACCATCTGCTTTGAATTTCATTTGGTCAATATAGATAGGTGGTGTTTCCCATTTTGCACCTTTTGGTTTGGAAGGCAATTGAACCAAAGGTTTAGATTGAAACGGAACACTCATCAAAAAAGCAATCCATTTTCCATCAGGTGACCAAGATAAATTTGAAGGTGAATGAGTTAAGTTAGTTAATTTAGATTCTGCTCCATTGTCCAACCATCTCAAATACATTTGCGGCTTTCCACCTTTAGTGGAAATGTATAGCAACTTATTTTTAGTAGGAGAGAGGCGTGGCGAGAAATCACTTTGAGCACCTGTTGTAATCGGATACATTTCGCTTCCATCAAAATTTGATATCCAAATATTGGAACGATTTCTATCAGTCATGATGTCTTTAGAATTTCTAACAAACAATACACGTGAACCGTCTGCCGAAATTTGAGGGTCAGAAATATATTCCAATTGGAAAAGATCAATCGGTTCAAATGTTGAATTTGAAGAGAGCTCTTTTTTGGACTGAGCCGTTGAAAAATTTGAATTGATTAGAAATACTAGGAAGGTAAAAAATAGTAGTTTCTTCATAATGGTTTTGTTTTTTTTTCGAATATAGGGAAAAATAATAAAACCAACTTTTGAAATTGGTTGATTCTATTTGACTCTATTTTCAAAAGTGGTCAAATGGAGTTGGATAAAGTGTATTTGCAATAGAGAAGACAAGTTGGATAATATAGATTTCAATAAATTTACATTTTTAAAAATATAATTTGTATGTGTAAGTGGTTGATTATCATTTGGTTATGTTTTTATTTTGCGAATTTGTTTCAGCTGGGTAATTGAAATGGGAAATTTATTTTAAAAACCATTTGCTTTTATATAAAAAAGAAACATACCTTTACGCTATAAAAAATAACAAATGTTTAATTTAAACGTAAATACAAAAAATTGGTGGTGGCACTTCTCAAACTCTCAACCCGAGTAAGTTAAGTCACTTCTATTACGTTTATTTTGCAACGAAAAAAGTGTCTAACCGTTTACTCGGTTAGACACTTTTTTTTATGCCCTATTCCCTTAATGGGATACGTTAAATGAAGGTTTAGTTTTAAAGTTCATTTTTCGTTTTTTAGGAGTAAAAATTATCAGTATTAAAAAATCATTTCCCATTTTAGTTCCCCTTTAAGGGACAGGGGTTAAATTAAATTATAATGTTAGCAGAGCAAGTAAAAAAAATAAAACTAGAGACAGTTGCTAAGAGATTCTTAGCAGATACGACTACACCCGTGAGTATTTATCTGAAAATCAGAGATCATTTTGAAAGTTCATTGCTATTGGAAAGTACTGATTTTCGAAGTGCAGAAAATTGTTTTTCATTTATTTGTATGGAACCTATCGCAAGTTTTGAAGTGACTGGGAAAAAAATAGAAACCCTTAGCGTTGATGGAACAACTGGAAATGAGGAAATAAAAACTAACGATGAAGTCCCTGCTAGATTGAACCAATTTATGAATCAGTTCGATATTGAGACACCTGGGAATTATAAAGGAATTAATGGATTCTTTGGATATATGTCTTTCGAAGCGGTTCAATATTTTGATACGGTGACCTTCGAAGACTCGAAAAGAACGATGGATATTCCGGAAGTGAATTATAAATTATTTCGATATATTATTGCGATCAATCACTTCAACGATGAGTTATTTATTTTGGAAAATATTCCTCCAGGTGCTGATTCTGAAATCGCAAAAATTGAAAACTTATTAAGTTATCAGACTTTTGGAAAATACCAATTCAAAACAGAGGGCGAAGAAACATCAAATATTACTGATGATGAATTTAAGGGAATGGTAGCGAAAGGAAAAGATCATTGCCAGGTTGGAGATGTTTTTCAAATCGTTCTTTCTCGACAGTTTCAACAAAAGTTTTCAGGCGATGAATTCAACGTTTATCGTATCCTTCGTTCTATCAATCCTTCTCCTTATCTTTTCTTTTTTGACTACGGGAATTATAAAATATTTGGCTCTTCACCAGAAGCTCAAATGGTCATCAAGCAAGATGTTGCCAGCGTAAATCCTATTGCAGGAACTTACAAACGAACAGGTAATGATGAAGAAGATCGAGCACAAGCTCAACTCTTGTTGCGTGACCCAAAAGAAAATGCGGAGCACATGATGCTAGTTGATTTAGCTCGAAATGATTTAAGTCGACATTGTACTAAGGTGAAGGTGAGTGAGTTGATGGAGATTCAATATTTTAGTCACGTGATTCATTTGGTTTCTAAAGTGGAGGGAAAATTACCCGAAGGTTATAATCCAATCAAAGTGCTCGGAGATACTTTCCCAGCAGGAACCTTATCAGGTGCGCCAAAATATAAAGCCATTGAATTAATCGGTCAATATGAAAATCAAAACCGTTCTTTTTATGGAGGTATGATTGGTTTCGTCGGTTTTAATGGCGACCTAAACCATGCGATTACCATCCGTTCTTTTTTGAGTAAAAACAATACTCTTTATTATCAAGCAGGTGCGGGAATTGTTTCTCAAAGTCAGGAAGAACATGAGCTGCAAGAAGTGAATAATAAATTGGGCGCATTAAAGCAAGCGTTGAAAAGAGCGGAAGAATTATAAAATCGTTAAACGTTAAACGTCCAACGTAAAACAAATAGAGAATTATGAAAATACTGATGTTAGATAATTACGATTCCTTTACTTATAATTTAGTCCAATATTTGGAAGAAATTATTGATGGGAAAATTGATGTCTTCCGAAACGATCAAATTACTTTGGAAGAAGTCGGTGCTTATGATACGATCATTTTATCTCCTGGACCAGGTGTTCCAAAAGATGCAGGAATATTGATGGAGGTTCTAAAAAGATATGCGACGACAAAAAATATTTTTGGTGTTTGTCTCGGTATGCAAGCTATAGGAGAATCCTTTGGAGGCGAGTTAGCTAACTTGGAAAAGGTTTATCATGGGGTGCAAACTTTGATTATAAAAACCGAAGATGAGGAGCCAATCTTTAAGGATGTTCCAACTGCTTTCGAAGCAGGTCGTTACCATTCTTGGGTGGTGAAAAAAGAAAATTTACCCGACTGTTTGGAAGTGACGGCGATTGATAAGAAAGGAATTGTCATGGCGATGAGTCATAAAGAATATAATGTTCGGGGTGTTCAGTTTCATCCAGAATCAATTATGACTCCCGATGGGAAAACTATGTTGCGAAATTTTATCAATCACTCAAAAAGTCTAATGAATTCAACGGTTAACAATGTACTTACAAACACCTAATTAACCGTTCAACATTAAGCATTAATAATTAAAAAAAATGAAACATATACTCACCAGACTTTTTGAGCACAAAGAATTGAATAGAGATGAAGCCAAAAGAGTATTGGTCAACATATCTAATGGCGAATACAATGAAGCACAAATTGCTGCATTTATCAGCGTGTATTTGATGAGATCTATTTCCGTAAATGAATTGTTAGGATTCCGAGATGCGTTGTTAGAATTGTGCCGACCATTTGATTTGGAAGGGATAGAAAGCATTGATATTGTTGGAACAGGAGGTGATGGAAAAAACACTTTTAATATTTCAACTTTGTCTTCAGTAGTTGTAGCAGGAGCAGGTTATAAAGTGACGAAGCATGGAAATTATGGTGTGTCTTCTTCGTGTGGCTCATCAAATGTGTTAGAACATTTAGGATATCAATTTACCAACGATACAGATGTTTTGAAAAAGCAATTAGAAGCGGCAAATATTTGTTTTTTGCATGCACCACTTTTTCATCCAGCGATGAAAGCAGTTGCGCCCGTTCGTAAACAATTAGGGGTGAAAACTTTTTTCAATATGCTTGGCCCATTGGTCAACCCTGCGCAACCAAGTAAATCTTTGTTAGGTGTTTATAATTTAGAGTTGGCCAGACTGTATCAATATATTTTTCAAACCACAGATCGAGATGCGACTATCGTTTACTCGATGGACGGCTATGACGAAGTGTCTTTGACAGCTCCGTTCAAGTTGCGACAAAATGATACCGAACGATTATTTCAACCAAGCGATATTGGAAAAACGACATTGCTCCAATCAGATTTACATGGAGGTGGCGACGTTCCTTCTTCGGCCAAAATATTTATGGATGTACTTTCTGGCAACGGAACAACTCCTCAAAATGATGTGGTCAGTACTAATGCAGGAATCGCAATTAATTGTTTGCAACCTCAAAAAAGTATGGAAGATTGCATCGCTGAAGCACATGAAGCTTTAGTAGGAGGGAAGGCACTCAACCAATTTAAGATATTATTAAATTAACCGTAAGACGACTTTCTAAGTCGTTAATTATAGGCAACGATTTGGAAAGTCGCCTTACGGAAAATAGTACTACGTAAATTATTGATAATGAATATTTTAGAAAAAATAACAAACAACACACGTATTGTCGTGGAAGAACGAAAACGGCAACTTCCAATCTCCGCTTTGGAAGATAGTATGTATATGGCACGTGAAGTTTTTTCCTTAAAAAATAATTTGCAAAAAGGACGATTTGGAATTATTTCAGAGTTTAAAAAGCAATCTCCATCGAAAGGAGTAATTCATAAAAATGCAGATGTGGAAGCTATCGTTTCCAAATATGCAGAAGCAGGAGTCGCAGGTTGTTCTGTTTTGACGGATGAAAATTTTTTTGGTGGAAGCAATGCCGATTTAGTACATGCTAGACAAGTAGTGGACGTTCCTATTTTGCGAAAAGATTTTATCATTGACGAATATCAATTGTACGAAGCGAAAGCAATGGGCGCAGATGTGATTCTTTTGATTGCAGAATGTTTGGAGAAAAATGAAGTTGCTCAACTGGCTCAAAAAGCAAAAAGTTTAGGTTTAGAAGTATTGATGGAAGTTCATTCAGAAAAGCAATTGGAAAAATTGCATGAATGCATCGACATCGTCGGAGTGAATAACCGAGACCTAGAAACCTTTAGTGTAAGTATCCAAACGTCATTAGATTTGTTTGATAAAATTCCAGATGATTTTGTGAAAATTTCAGAAAGTGGCATCTCCAATGCGCGTTCCGTAGTACGATTAATTGAGGCGGGATTTCAAGGTTTTTTGATTGGAGAAAATTTTATGAAAACGGAAGACCCAGGTTTGGCGTGCAAAGATTTTATAGAAGAAATTAACTCGTTATTAAAAGTATCGGATACCTTAAAGGTATCCGATACTTAAGTTAAAAATAAGCAATGAAAATAAAAGTTTGCGGCATGCGAGACCCTGAAAATTTACAGGAACTTCTCGAACTACCTATAGATTACGTCGGCCTAATTTTCTACAAAAAATCAAAAAGATTTGTCGAAAATGAATTACCTGAAATAGATTTTCAAGGCAAAGAAAAAGTAGGTGTTTTTGTCAACGAATCACTCGAATATATTGTAGGGAAAAGTCAACAATACGAATTTATAACAATACAATTACATGGTTTTGAATCACCTGAGTTTTGCGAAAAGTTAAAAGAAAAAAACTACAAAGTCATCAAAGCATTTTCCGTTGACGGCGAGTTTGATTTTTCCAAAACCAAAAAATACGAACCATTTTGCAACTACTTTTTATTTGACACCAAAGGAAAATTACCAGGGGGGAATGGCTACACTTTTGATTGGAAAGTTCTCGAAAAATACGAAGGAGAAATTCCATTTTTTCTTAGCGGAGGAATAAAAAGTACACATGTTGACATACTTAAAGAGTTGAAAATTAAGCAGTTACATGCGATTGATTTGAATAGTGGGTTTGAAACAGAACCCGCATTAAAAGATATTTCATTATTGAAAAAATTTATAGAAGATGTTAGAAGCTAATCTTGATCAGAAGAAATACGATGTAGACGAACAAGGGTTTTATGGTGAGTTCGGTGGTGCATTTATTCCAGAAATGTTGTATCCAAATGTAGAGCATTTGCGAAAGCAATATTTGGAAATTATGTATGAACCAGAATTTCAAAAAGAGTTTAGAGCCTTGTTGAAGGACTATGTTGGGCGACCATCGCCTTTATATTTTGCTAAAAAATTATCAGCACATTACAACACAAAAATCTACCTCAAACGAGAAGATTTAAATCATACCGGAGCACATAAAATTAACAATACGATTGGTCAAATTTTGCTAGCGAAAAGATTAGGAAAACATCGAATCATCGCCGAAACAGGAGCAGGTCAACATGGTGTGGCAACCGCTACAGTTTGCGCATTGGCAGGTTTAGAATGTATTGTTTTTATGGGTGAGGTGGACATCGAAAGACAAGCACCAAATGTCGCTCGTATGAAAATGCTAGGTGCCAAAGTTGTCCCTGCAAAAAGTGGAAGTCGAACTTTAAAAGACGCGACTAACGAAGCTATCCGAGATTGGATTAATCATCCAAATGACACGCACTACATTATTGGTTCTGTTGTTGGACCTCATCCATATCCAGATATGGTTGCTCGATTTCAGTCGGTGATTAGTGAAGAAATGAAATGGCAATTGAAGGAACAAACGGGTAACGAAAATCCAGATACTATCATCGCTTGTGTGGGAGGTGGAAGTAATGCAGCAGGAGCTTTTTATCATTATTTGGAAAATGAAAAAGTGAAACTAGTAGCAGTCGAAGCTTCTGGTTTGGGAAATGATACGGGTAAATCTGCGGCGACTAGTGTGCTTGGTTCTAAAGGTGTTTTGCATGGAAGTCGAACACTTTTAATGCAAACAGAAGATGGGCAAGTGGAAGAACCTTATTCAATTTCGGCCGGTTTGGATTATCCTGGAATTGGACCGATGCATGCACATTTGATTCGGTCAGGTAGGGCAAAAGTATTTGGATCAACAGATGAAGAAGCTTTGCATGCTGCTCGATTTTTAGCAAAGATGGAAGGTATTATTCCTGCGTTGGAAAGTGCTCATGCATTCGCCGTTTTGGAAAAAATGAAATTTGAAAAAGATGAAGTTGTAGTAGTGAATTTGTCGGGGAGGGGAGATAAGGACTTGGCAACTTACATCGATTTTTTTAAACTAAATGGATAAAAGAAATGACTCGAATAGAAAAATTATTTTCAAATAAGCAAAAAGATATTTGCAATATTTATTTCACCGCAGGTTTCCCAAGTTTAAATGATACGGAAAAAATCATTTTAACATTGGAGAAAGCAGGAGCTGATATGGTAGAAATTGGGATGCCTTATTCCGACCCATTGGCAGATGGAGAAACGATTCAACAAAGTGGTTCAGTTGCTTTAAAAAATGGAATGACCTTGCAGGTTCTGTTTGAACAAATCGAAAGCGTTCGCCAAAAATCTCAAATTCCATTAGTGATGATGGGGTATTTTAATCAGGTGATGCAGTATGGCGAAGAGGCATTCTTTAAAAAGTGTAAGGAAGTAGGAATCGATGGGTTGATTTTACCTGACCTGCCAGCGGCTATTTATGAAGCTGATTATCAGCAACTTATGAAAGATAATAATTTAAATAATATCTTTCTAATCACTCCTCAAACGCCTGATGAACGAATCGTTTATTTGGATAATTTGAGTTCTGGATTTGTTTATATGGTAGCGGATGCATCGGTGACGGGTAAGCAAAAAGATATTTCTAACAATCAAATTACATATTTTGAACGCATTGAAAAAATGAATTTGAGCAACCCAAGACTGATTGGCTTTGGAATTGCAGATCATCAAAGTTTTTCTACAGCTTGCGCTCATGCGAATGGTGCAATTATTGGAAGTGCATTTATTCGAGCATTGGAGAAATCAGGAAATATTGAAGCAACGATTTATGATTTTATTGGAATGATCAAAAATGAAAAGGTTGGAGTTTAGCCTTTTATAAAATTAGACCATTAAAAATTACACATAAATTTATGGTCTTTTACTTACCTTGCGTTCCAAAATAAAACAAATATGAAATTCAATTTTTGTCCTACTTGTAAAAGTGATTTGGCCTTAGGAAAAGAAGATTATATCGCTTGTGTCAATGAAGAATGTAGTTTTGTGTATTATGAAAATCCAACTCCAGTTGTGGCAGCAGTCATTGAATATAAAGATGGAAATGTATTGTTAGCTCACAACTCAGCTTGGCCTCCTAAAATCTTTGCTTTGGTAACTGGTTTTTTAGAAAAGCATGAACATCCAGAAATTGCGGTTCTTCGAGAGGTAAAAGAAGAGGTTGGTTTAGATGCTGAAATCAGAGGGTTCCTTGGTCATTATTCATTTAAAAAAATGAATCAAATTATCATGGCGTACCATGTTTACTCAGATGGAGAAGTGGAATTAAATGATCCAGAAATTGATGAAGTAAAAATTGTTCCTTTTGAAAAAGTGAAAACTTGGGATGCAGGAACAGGGTATGCGCTTAAAAAATTTATGGAAAGTAAAGGTTATACTCCAGAGGTTATTTCTTTTGGAAAAAAATAAACAACTAAGAATATTAAAAAAGCCCTTCCATATTTTTTACAATTTGGAAGGGCTTTTAAAGTTTAAGGCGTGAATGTTAAACTAAATAATTCAATTATTTTTTAACCATATTTGGATTTAATAAATCATAGAACTGATCTAATTTTGGTAAAATAATAATTCGAGTTCTTCGATTGATTGATCTTCCTGCGGCTGTATCGTTACTTTCAAGTGCATTATATTCTCCTCGTCCTGCAGCAATTAATCTATTTGGATCAATTCCATAATTAGTTTGTAACACTCTAACTACAGAAGTAGATCGCTTAACACTCAAGTCCCAATTGTCTTGAATACAACTATTCTTGATTGGCTGGCTGTCAGTATAACCTTCCACCATTACTTCCAAATCAGGTCGTGATTCTACGATCTGCGCAATTTTTCCTAATACTTCGTTTGCTCTAGGAGTCAAGTTGGAGCTTCCACTTGTGAACAACATTTTGTCAGAAAGATTTACGAAGACAACAGTTTTATCAACTTTAACTTCTACGTCAGCATCGTCAATTCCTGTTTTTAAAACACTTTTTAAATTAACAGCCAAAGCCAAATTAATTGAATCAGCTCTAGTTTTTGCAGCTTGGAGAAGGTTGATATATTTATCTTTGTTTTCTAGTTGCGAAAGTGTCTCTTTAATATTTTCGCTAGCTGATTGAGAAAGTGTAGTTAAATCATCAACTTGCGAAAGTTGCTTGTCTCTAAGTACTCTGACATCATTAATTTGATCTTTAAGATCTGAAATTTGCTCTTCTCTTAATTGAAGATTACTTTTTGAAGTTTGAACTTGTCCTTTTAATTTTTCATTTTCTTGCTTGCAAGCAGAAAGTCTCGCCATGTATTCATTTAAGTTTTCACCGCATTCACCTAACTGTTTATTTGCTACATCGTATTCTGATTGTAAGGCGAGCATCTTTTTTTTACTGATGCAGGAGGTCATTAAAATTCCAACACCCAAAAACAAGAAAATTTTTATTGAGGTTTTCATAATGTATTGATTAATTTTTATTTAAGAAATAGAAGATTTTTAATATTAGTAAAAAGTCTAATTACAAAGGTAAAAAGTTTGAAGGACTAAATTGTTTAATTATTATTTAAATATCTTAAAATAGATAATGTGACAATTGCCTCTGTAATTTCATTTTATAGGAAAAGGGTAAGGGAGGATTCTTTTATGTAAAAGAGATAAACGTAATTTTATAATATTTAATTTTAGCAAATAGGTATAATTTATTTTCTAATTTAAATGAAATAGAAAATAAATTATTTTAAGAAATAGACAGAGAAGAATAGAATAGAAGAGGGAGAGAGGGAATATTATTTTTTCAATCTTAAACTCTACTCATATTTAATTTTTTTGAAAAAATCCCACACCACAATCCCTACGCAGACAGAAATATTTAAAGAGTGTTTCGTTCCCATTTGAGGAATTTCAATGCACGCATCTAAGTGAGGTAAAATTTCTTCACTTACACCATCTACTTCATTTCCAAAAACAAGTGCATACTTTTTTCCAAAATCCATAGGGAAATCTTGTAGCCAAGTTCGTTGGTCGACTTGCTCGATAGCGACGACTAGGAAGCCTGCTTTTTTTAATTTTAATACAGTTTCGAGAGTCGTTTCAGAGTGTTCCCAAGCAACGGATTCAGAAGCTCCGATAGCAGTTTTTAATATTTCTTTATGAGGCGGAGTGGCAGTAATTCCACAGAGATAAATTTTTTCCAAACCAAATCCATCAGAAGTTCTAAAAGCAGAACCTACATTTAACCCAGATCGAATATTATCCAACACTAAAACGAGAGGAGTTTTAGGTTGTTTCTTAAACGTTTCATTATCGACCCGATTAAGTTCTTGTAATTTTAATTTTCTCATAAATTTGATTTGGAAATACGTTTATCTTTTGTTGTCCATACAAGCTTTGATGAAAGAAACAAAAAGCGGATGTGGATTCTCCACAGTACTTTTTAATTCAGGGTGAAATTGAACACCAACAAAATAAGGGTGATCTTTTAACTCCACGATTTCTACCAGACCTGTTTCAGGATTGAGGCCAGTTGGTATTAATCCAGCTGCTTCAATTTTTTCTAAATATTTATTATTAAATTCATAACGATGGCGGTGACGTTCGCTTATCATATCACTTTTATAGGCTTCATAAGCTTTTGATCCATGACGCAATTTGCAATCAAATGCACCTAATCTCATCGTTCCACCTTTATTCTTAATATTCTTCTGGTCAGGCATTAAGTCAATGACTGGATTCTTGGATTTTGGATTAACTTCAGAAGATGATGCTCCTTTTAATTTCAAAACATTTTGAGAAAATTCGACTACTGCACATTGCATACCCAAGCAGATTCCGAAGAAAGGAATGTTATTTTCTCTAATGAATTTTATGGATGCTAATTTACCTGCAATTCCTCTTTCTCCAAATCCTGGTGCGACTAAAACGCCGTCCAATCCATCTAAGTGTTTTAGTACAGAATTAGTATCGCCTTCCAATTGCTCAGAATGAATTGGAATAACATTTACTTTGCATTCGTTCTCTGCACCTGCATGTACGAATGATTCGTGAATAGATTTGTAGGCATCTTGAAGCTCATTATATTTTCCAACCAAACCAATGGTCACTTCATGTAAAGGAGATTTTAGACGAGCTAAAAAACCTTTCCATTTTTTCAATTCGGGCTCTCGTCTGTTGGGCAATCTTAATTTTGAAATGACAGTAGAATCTAAATTCTCTTTATGCATCAACAAAGGAACATCATAAATAGTAGCCGCATCTATTGCTTCGATGACAGAAGATATTTCGACATTGCAGAACAAAGCTAGTTTTCTTCGGATTTCCATATTGATGGGTTTTTCCGTTCGACAAACTAAAATGTCAGGCTGAATACCTGTCTTTAAAAGTTCTTTTACCGAGTGTTGAGTTGGCTTAGTTTTTAATTCTTTGGCAGCACTCAAATATGGAATCAAGGTCAAATGAATCACTAAACAATTATCTGCACCCAATTCCCAACGCAGTTGTCGCAATGCTTCCAAGTAAGGTAGAGACTCAATATCTCCAACCGTACCACCAAGCTCTGTGATGACGATGTCAAATTCATTACTTTGTCCAAGTAA
Organism: uncultured Saprospiraceae bacterium; assembly: GCA_937981555.1. Lineage (GTDB taxonomy): Bacteria > Bacteroidota > Bacteroidia > Chitinophagales > Saprospiraceae > CAJQQY01. The sequence goes on along the minus strand of CALJOK010000039.1, from coordinate 44,540 downwards.
CTTTGCCCGCCGTTTTATCTCATTGGTAATGTGTGGAACTACTTGAACTGTTTTTCCCAAATAATCACCTGCTCGTTCTCGATTTATGACTGATTGGTATATACGCCCAGTCGTTACATTGTTAGCTTGTGAAGTTGGAGAATTTAAAAATCGCTCGTAATGACCTAGGTCCAAATCGGTTTCAGCACCATCGTCGGTCACATAACATTCCCCGTGTTCATAAGGATTGAGTGTGCCAGGGTCGACATTTAAATATGGATCAAACTTTTGGATAGTAACTGAAAAACCGCGTGCTTGAAGAAGTTTTGCAAGGGAGGCTGCGATGATTCCTTTCCCTAAAGAAGAGGTAACTCCACCCGTAACAAATATGAATTTACTCATGTATTTTTTTTATTTAATTACGGGATACAAAGGTACTTTAGATTATTGAATTTGGAAGGATTTATTGAAATGTTTTTTTGAAAAAAGAGGAATCAGGTGTAGGGTTGGTTGCTACGCTCTCGGTCAGTTGTCTGGGGCTTTTTGTTTTTACCCATTTTTAAATATTGGATATTCGATATTCTCATTATTTCTTATCCAAAAAAAAACCTGATGCGAAATAAATCACATCAGGTTTTTTATAAAAATAAAAACTGATTATTGAACTGGCTGTGCAGCAGTTTCAGCTTTATTTACTTCACCTTTAATATTGATGAAAGTTTGACCTGGGTTAGTATTAGCAGTAATAGTTACTCGTTTGTTTTGAGAACCAGCTTTACCTTTAGAGTTAAACTCAACTAACATTTCACCAGTTGCACCTGGAAGAACAGGATCTTTTGGCCAAGAAGGAACAGTACATCCACAACTACCTTTAGCATCTTTGATGATCAAAGGCTCAGTACCTGTATTAGTAAATTTGTATGTGTGAGATACTTTCTCACCTTCATCGATAGTACCAAAATCGAATTCGCTTTCTGAAAATTCGATAGTAGTAGTAGGTCCAGTTGGAACTTCAACTGCTGGAGTAGTAGCAGCACCAGGAGCACTTGTAGGTGCAGGAGCTGTAGCAGTTCCACTAGTTACATTAGCACGAGCAGCATCTCTTACTGAAGAATCGTCAGATGATTTACCCATTAAACCATCAAGGGCACCAGATAAGTTTAAACCTAAAAGAATAGCAACTAGAGCTAATAAACCGATTTGAATTTGTTTAGAATTTTCCATTTTTTTTTTTTTTGATTACAAATTGTTAAAATGAGAATTAAAGAATATTAAGAATGCGGGGCAAAATTAATCGTTTTTTTTCAATTAAGAAACACCAACAATAACTTACTGTTTAAAAAATTAAAAAATAATCGTTAACCATTTTTACATTTCTTATTCACAAATTTATTAATTCTTGCAAATAGGGCTTGTTAACAGGGTGTTAACGACTTGTTATTTATGTGAAATTTGAGTTTTAAAAGACATTTTTTATAGCTTAAATTGCCATTAGAATTAAAAAATACCAATTTTTACTTGAAAACTAAATTGCAATAAACTGAGCAAAATCTTCCACGGACTTGGAATTTAAGCACATTTCTTTTGTTAATCTCCCTTTTCTAGCTGGTAAAATGCCAAAATGTATGTCGTGAATCCCACCTGTACTATGTGCATCTGGGTTGATTGAAATTAAAACTCCTTTTTCCAAAGCATATGGTATCCAAGTCCAATCTAAATCTAGACGATAAGGGTTTGAGTTTAATTCAATTGCCACTCCATAGGTTGCACAGGCATCAATGATCTTTTTATGGTCAATTGGATAACCTGTTCTGGAAAGTAATAACCTTCCAGTTGGATGTCCTAAAATGGTCGTATATCTATTTTCAATCGCTTTAAGCAACCGATTAGTGGCTTTGTCCTTGTCCATTTTTAGATTGGAATGAACGGAAGCTATGATAAAATCAAATTGACGAAGGACATCTGTTGGATAATCCAAAGAGCCATCGTTTAATATGTCTGATTCAATTCCCTTGAATATTTTAAAAGGTGCTAACTCTTCATTGAGAGCATCTATCTCTGCGAATTGCTGCATGACTCGATCTTCTTTCAATCCATTGGCATAAAAAGCAGCTTGCGAATGATCGGTGATGCCAAGGTAATCGTAACCTAACTTTTTAGAATATTCAGCCATTTCCCGAAGGGTATTAATTCCATCACTATAGGTAGAGTGAGAATGAATCACACCCTTTATATCTGACTCTTCGATTAAGTTGGGGAGTTGATTATTTTTGGCTAAATCCAACACATCTGGAAACTCTCTCAACTCAGGAACAATGAAAGGTAAGTTGGCTTTTTCAAAAATCTCCTCTTCCGTTTTTAATCCTTTAAAATCTAAACCGTCATTATCTGTAATAAATGCTTTTAGAAATTCATCGCTAGAAGAGTACCTGAAGAGTTTGGAACCAAATTCATCTTTTGTACAAGTGAAAATAGTAACTGGTTTTTCATTTTCATTTTTAGCAATAAAATGATTGGATTCTTTTTTCTCTAGCGTTAAAAAACCCAGTTCAAAAATAGCATCAATTGGATCATCATCTGCTACCAAAAATTCCATCACATTTACAATCGGGCAAGCTCTTCTCATTTCTCCAACCCAACTCACTTGAGCATCAGGCAATGCTTTTTGGATTTTTTCTAACAATACATTTGCATCTTTTTCTAAAGAGGCATAATGGAATTTATTTTTGGAAACAAGGAAGTATTCTAATTTGTTTTTTAAATCTGCTTGTGTCTTTTGACCAAAGCCATTTAACTCGACTAAGCGATTTTCATTACAAGCATAGAGTAATTCACCGACTGTTTCTACTTCTAGTTCTTTCCAAATTACGCTAATTTTTTTTGGACCAAACCCTTTGATTTTTAGCATATCTTGAATTCCTTGCGGAGTGACCTCTTGGTATTTTTTCATGGTTTCCATTTCACCATTGTCCAAAAGTTCTCTAATTTTTCCGCTGATGGCTTTTCCTACACCTTTAATTTCGCCAATTTCTTCGTCTGACATTTCAGACAAAGGATCAGATTGTTTTCGCAAAGTGATGTAGGCGCTAGAGTAGGATCGGATTTTGAATTTGTTTTCTCCATGTAATTCCATGAGGCTGGCGAGTTCCTGGAATTTGTTGGCTATGTCTTTATTGGTCATGTACTTTTTTTTGCAAAAATAGGAAAGAAAATGAATTCTATTCTAGATTTTTTCTAATCGTTAGGGAACGAGATAGAAAGTTGATTTACACTCTTTCAATGATCGTTGCGATTCCCATTCCGCCTCCGATACATAGAGTGATTAAACCAGTTTGTAAATCTTGGCGCTCTAATTCATCTAAACAAGTTCCTAGTAAAATAGAACCAGTTGCACCAATAGGATGCCCAAGAGCAATCGAACCACCATTCACATTTATTTTGTCAAAATCTTTGATCCGCATATCTTTCATGAATTTTAAAACAACTGCTGCAAAAGCTTCATTCACTTCGATTAAGTCAATATCTTTTAAATTCATTCCTACTTTTTTCAATGCTTTTTGGCTAGCAGGTGCTGGGCCGGTGAGCATGATGGTTGGGTCTAATCCGACTAGAGCAGTTGAAATGATTTTTGCTCGAGGTTTTAGATTTAAAGCTTTTCCTTTTTCCTTCGAGCCAACTAAAACTAATGCAGCACCATCTACAATTCCAGAAGAATTTCCAGCGTGATGAACATGGTTTATTTTTTCTAATTGAAAATATTTATGCAAAGCGACCCGATCAAAACCTGCATTTCCCATTTTTTCAAATGAGGGATTTAAAGCAGCCAACCCTTCTAAAGTAGTTCGTGGCCTGACGAACTCATCTTTGGAAAGCATGACAATTCCGTTTTGATCTTTGACAGGAATGAGAGAGTTGTCAAATCGTTTTTCAGCTTGGGCAATGGCTGCTCGTTTTTGAGATTGAACAGCAACTTCATCGACATCATTTCTTGAAAATCCTTCCAAAGAGGCAATCAAGTCTGCACTAATTCCTTGTGGAATATATCCAATCCTTGTACTCACTAAAGGGTCTAAAAACATAGCACCTCCATCTGAGCCTAAAGGAACTCTACTCATACTTTCGAGTCCTCCAGCAATAATTAAATCTTCCCAGCCTGATCTAATTTTAGCTGCCGCTAAATTAACTGACTCCAAACCTGAAGAACAAAATCGATTGATTTGAGCAGCGGGAACATCCAAATCGTAGCCAGCATGAAGTACCGCTGTTCGAGCAATATCTCCACCTTGTTCTTCCAATGGTGCATTAATTCCAATTAAACAATCGTCAATTTGTGAAGTATCCAGATCGTTTTTTTCCTTCAAAGCAACTAGGAGTGTAGAGAGTAATTCGATAGGACGAACTTCATGAAGTGATCCTGTTTTTTTCCCTTTTCCTCGCGGTGTTCTAATGGCATCAAAAATATAGGCTTCAGTCATAATATTGATAAATGATAAAATGTTTTAAAGTGTTGTAACTAATTGATAGTCAGTTTTTTAGAAAATAAAATATAGTTTATTTTAGAAAAATAGATTTTAAGAAACGACTACCCTTTTTGTAGTACGTAATTTAACGGAACAAAGTTAATTGAAATGGATAAAAACGTTCTATTTTCCCCTATAAAAAGACTGATTCTCTATTTTTTTGCATAAAAGTAAGAATCGCTCTTTAAGAAAAAAGATTTTAATTATCTTTGTTATCCCATTCTTACCGATTAAATTAATATCAATTCCGATCTCCAGATCCAAAAAAACACAAACTTAATTTATTTATAAAATAAGTCTTCAATTGAAGATCATTTATTTTATTTTTTCATTCCAAAATTTTCCGCATTATTTTAAGACAAACTGAAAAGTGAATAGTTTTTTAGTTTCCGATTTCCAAAAAAAAACTCCGCATTATTTTAAGTTCAAAGTAATCTAACTTTGAAATCAGATTAATTTTTTTTGATAAAAAGATTAAAGTGATAGCTATTGCCTAACGCTTTGGTCAAAGATTATAAGACAGCCTTATTTTTTATAACAATTTAATTACGTGAAATGAAAAATTTTTATTCTTTGATTTTAATGTTACTTTTTGCGGTTTCAGTTCAATCGCAAACCACCACCATTTGGCTGGGAGGAAGTACGGATTGGGATGATCCTACTAACTGGACAGATGGTGTTCCTGCAAGTGGATTTACAGTTACTATTCCTGGCACTCCGCCGAATGGAAATAATTTTCCAATTTTTTCAGGAGGACCACTTTTGGATTTTACAATTCAAAGTTTTGGAGGAAGTATTACGTTCAATACGGTGGTTTATAATACAGGAACAATTGTAAATTCTGGAGGAGGAAGTGTGATAAATAATTCAGTATTTATTAATGCTGGAATGGTCACTTTTAATAATAATGACGGAACATTTTTTAATAATGGAACCGTAGATAATTATGGAATATTCAATAATGCAGGAACTTCTATTATAGAGAATCCTGCAGGAAGTATTTTTAATAATTATGGAGATATTGACAATTTTGGAACTATCAATAATGATGGAGAATTATTGAATAATGGAAACTTAGTCAGTACAAGTACGATTCAAAATGATGGATCACTTACTAATAATGGATTTTTGGATGTAGCTTTTGGTGGAACTTTTGTTAATTCATCAAGTGCGACTTTAACCAATTCAGCAGGGGCATTTGTAGAGGTGAATACTAATTTTATTAATGAAGGAACTATACTAAGTGATGGTTCATGGTTTATTCAAGGAGGTAGTACTTTCGATAATATTGGAAGTTTTACGAGCAATGGACAGTTTGATATTTCAGGTCCTTTGAATAATACTGGAACAATTGTCAGTAACGATGAGATGTTTATTAATGACTCAGGAATAATTACTAACGATAATATTTTTACGAATAATGGAACCATTACACTTTCTGTATGTGGTCAAATTGTTCAAAATGCGAATAACAATATTAGTGGAACAATTAATAGTGATGGGATTATCTATGTGATAAATGGTTCTGTAACGGTTACTTCGAACCTAGAATTTGGAAGTGAATTTACTGACCTAGCACAACGAAAAGTACCTGATACAAAATGTCGTTCTGGTATGTTTGTTTTCCTTGATGAAAATGGACAAGGATCGATAGACATCAATGCCGTAGATAAAAATTCTTATGGATTTTGTGGAGCAGCAATAGTGACTAGAGTATTATCTCAAGAAACATTTACAGTTGCAGATTTGGGTGTGAATGAGTTGACTTTTACTACGACAGATAACTTTGGATTTTCCTCTTCTTGTACTTCATTTATTACGGTGGTAGATTATTTCCCACCTGTCGTAGATATAGATGATCCTGAAATTGATTTTACTTGTCCTACAGACATAACTGTAACCACACTTCCAGGAGCAGGTGCAGAAGTTGCTTCATGGACTGTACCAACTGCCACGACAACTTGCACAACTGGAACTGGCGGCGGCGGCGGAAATTTACCTTCTTGCGTTTTGGTTTCTAATAATATTTCAGGTTATACTTTTCTTGGTGAATTTAATAATAGCAAATATTATGTTTCAACAACAAGTTCATCTTGGAGTACAGCTAGAGATAATGCAATTGCAAATAATGGAATGTTGGCAACGATAAGTGATGCGGCAGAAAATGATTTCATTAGAGATAATACTACAGGGAGTAATTGGATAGGGTTAACTGACGAAAATGTGGAAGGTACTTTTGAATGGGTAAGTGGAGAACCTTTAACCTATACGAATTGGAATTCAGGAGAGCCTAATGATTATGGAACAGGTGAAGATAGGGTAGAGTTTTTGAATAATGGGTTATGGAATGATAATGCTAATGGTACGATTAGAAATTCAATATTGGAAATTGCTTGTTCCGCTGCACCACCATCTTGTGCAGATGTATCAAATACGATAGTAGGAGCAACTTATTTAGGTGAGTTTGGAGATAGTAAGTTTTTTGTATCGACAGGTGCAAAAACATGGACTGATGGGAAAGTATTTGCAGAAGCCAATAATGGTCACTTAGCAGTAATTGAAAGTATTGGTGAAAACCAATTTATTTTTGACAATATTAATCCAGCAAGCGGAAGCGTTTGGATTGGTTTAAATAATGTAGGCACAGGTAGTATATTCAATTGGGTAACTGTAGATCCTCTTAATTTTACTAATTGGGAAAATGGAGAACCAAATGGAGCACCTGGTGGACATGGAGTAAGATTAAAAAACACTAATGGAAAATGGACAGATAGACCTGCTTCTGATTTATACGAGGTTATTTTTGAGATACCGTGTAATAATGCAGCTACCTGCGAAGATGTTAACTTGTCTATTACATTTGATAATTATCCTGAAGATATTAGTTGGGTAATTAATGATGATGCAGGAACAACTGTAGCAAGTGGTGGAAATTATGGAACGAACCCTGATGGATCTACCATTAATATTTCCAATTGTTTAGAAGATGGATGTTATGATTTTATTTTGACGGATAGTTATGGAGATGGACTTTGTTGTGCTTACGGAAATGGTTCTTGGTCGATTGCAAATGCTGATGGAACAGTATATGGATCAGGTGCTCAATTTACGACTACAGAAACTGCCAGTTTCTGTATTTCCATAAATAATAATCCTGTAGATCCAACTGGTGGGTTAACTGTAACTCAAATTACAGGAGGACAAAGTGGACAACCATTTCCAATCGGTGAAAATGAAGTTTCCTATTCAGTAACTGATAATTGTGGGAATGAAGAAATTTGCACATTTATGGTAACCGTTTTAGAAAATCCTGCTGATATAACGGTGGTAGATTGTCCTGTAAATATAAGTGTAGATGCAGCTCCAGGTGCTCCAACAGCACCAGTTTCTTGGACTGCTCCAACAGCTACGACAGATTGTTATAAACCAAATACTACCATTGAACAAACGATAGGGCCAGATAGTGGTAGCGACTTTTTAATTGGAAGTCAAAACATTGCTTATTCTGTAACAGACTCTTGTGGTAATTTTATGGCATGTAGTTTTACCATAACAGTTAATGAAGTTTTAGCAACTTTAACCTTGGATCAATGTCCTGGTGATCAATCTATTCAAGTTGCAATAGGAGAGACTTCTGGCGTTGCAACTTGGGATGTACCAACAGGTACTTCAGATTGTTATCAAGGATCAGTTATAGCCAACCAATTGGTAGGATTAACAAGTGGTTCTTCTTTTCCAATTGGAGTGAATCAAGTCGTTTATGTATTGACTGACGAATGTGGTAATTCATCCCTTTGTGCATTTAATATTAATGTATCTGAAGTTTGTCCAGCAGCAGGAACAACTTGTGATGATGGAGATGCTTCAACAGAAAATGATGTGGAAGATGGTAATTGTAATTGTGCCGGAACACCATGTCCTGTTTTAGGATTAGCTTGTAATGATGGAAATCCAGCAACAGAAAATGATATTACAGATGGTAATTGTGGATGTGTCGGAACACCTTGTCCAACAGTTGGAACAACTTGTGATGATGGAGATGCCACTACTGAGAATGATGTAGAAGATGGCAACTGTAATTGTGCAGGAACGCCAATTCTTTGTCCAGATGCAGGAACAGCTTGTGATGACGGAGACATTACTACAGAAAACGATGTAGAAGATGGTAACTGTAATTGTATAGGAACACCATGTCCAGATGCAGGAACAACTTGTGATGATGGAGATGCTACTACAGAAAATGATATTGCTGATGGAACTTGTGGATGTGCAGGAACGCCAATCGTAGCAGGTTGTACCTCAACTGAAAATTTATCATTAAAACCTATTGCCTCTGCTACTCAATCAGGTACTCAACTTGGTGCAGAAGCAAGTCGAGCGATAGATGGAAATACTAATGGCAATTTCTTTGGAGGAAATTCAGTCACCTTAACGAATTGGGTAACCAACCCTTGGTGGGAAATTGATTTAGGATTAGTATCAAATATTGAAACGATCAATATTTATAATCGAGAAGATTGTTGTCAACAATTCCTTTCTAATTATTACATTTTTATTTCTGATGTTCCTTTCACTTCAACTGAGTTGAATGAGACTTTGAATCAGGCTGGAGTTGTTAGTTTATTACAAACTGATCAAGCAGGTTTGCCTTCCACGATCACAATCGGTGAGGTAGGAAGATATGTTCGAATTCAATTAACAGGAACGTCATTTTTAGGAATTACAGAAGTGGAAGTGATTGGATGTGTCGCAGGTTCTGGTTGTGCACCAGCTGGGACAATTTGTGATGACGGGGATGCAACTACAGAGAATGATGTGGAAGATGGTAATTGTGGATGTGCAGGAACGCCATGTCCAACTGCAGGAACAACTTGTGATGATGGAAATGCAACTACAGAGAATGATGTAGCAGATGGTTCATGTGGATGTGAAGGAACTCCAATTGGTGGAGGTTGTACGGTATCTGAAAATATAGCATTGAATGGAACTGCAACAGAATCAAGCTTTCAACTTAATGCAAATGGTAGTCGAGCAATTGACGGAGATACGAATGGAGATTTTTATGCAAATTCTGTTTCCTTAACCAATTGGACTAATCAACCTTGGGTAGAAGTTGACCTGGGAGAAGTTGGAAATATTGAAACGGTTAACGTATGGAATAGAACAGATTGCTGTAATGGATTTTTGAAAAATTATTATATTCTAGTTTCTGATGTACCTTTTACTTCTTCAGATTTGACTGCAACTTTGGCGCAATCTGGTGTAGATTCATATTTTGAAACTGCAACCGCTGGTTCACCATCTGCAATTCTAATTAATCGAACTGGTCGATATGTAAGAATTCAATTACAAGGATTTTCTTTCTTAGGAATAGCTGAATTAGAAATTATTGGATGTATTGATGGCGGCGGATGTCCTGCTGCAGGAACTGCTTGCGATGATGGAGATGCTTCAACTGAAAACGATGTGGAAGATGGTGATTGTGGATGTGCAGGAACACCTTGTCCAATAGTAGGTACAACTTGTGACGATGGTGATGCCAATACTATTGATGATTTGGAAGATGGAAATTGTAATTGTGTGGGAACGCCAATCAATTGTCCAGATGTAGGAACTGCTTGCGACGATGGAGATGCTTCAACTGAAAACGATTTAGAAGATGGTAATTGTGGATGTGCAGGTACTCCTTGCCCAACTGCAGGAACTACCTGTGATGATGGAGATGCAGATACAGAAAATGATGTGGAAGATGGATTCTGTAATTGTGCAGGAACACCAATATCAACTGGTGGTTGTGTCACTACCTCAAATCTAGCATTAACAGGAACGGCTAGCCAATCAAGCACATTAACTGCTGGAGGAATTACAGGAAGTGCTGACAAAGCAATAGATGGAAATACGAATGGTGTTTTCTTCACAGGAGATCCTTCTGCTTCTTCAGTAAGTGCAACTAATAACTCAACTCAACCTTATTGGGAAGTAGAATTGGATGCAAGTTATTTGATTGAGCAAATTGATGTTTATAATCGAACGGATGGAGTAGATCAAACGAATGATATTTATGTCTTAGTTTCTGATGTTCCATTTACCGCAACTGATTTAACTGGAGCTAGGGCAGAGGCAATTTGGGAAGAAAATGTTTCTGGTTTAGTGGGGACTCCAAGTTCTGTTTTGCCAAATATTATTGGAAAACATGTACGGGTTCAAATGGAAGGTTCAGGTTATTTAGTACTGGCAGAAGTAGAAGTAATCGGTTGTGTTGATCCAACTAATGTAGTATATGCTGTGCCAAATATGTTGTATTTTAATGCCAAGAAAAATGGTATTCATACTAACATTGATTGGTTGATGGCAAAAGATGTTGATGTTGATTTCTATGAAGTGGAAGTTTCTACAGATGGTAATTCGTTTAGATTATTAGAAGAAACGAATGCTGCTCAAGTTAACACTCCTCGCCAATACGATCTGGTAGATTTAAAACCTGCTTATGGAGAGAATTATTATCGATTAAAAGTGAATCAATTAGATGGAAGTTATTTCTATTCTAATACACGAAGAGTTAATTTTGAAATTGATTTTGGGAAGGTAGTTGTTTTTCCTAATCCAACAAATGACAATATCCATATTGATATGAGAGATTTTGCAGGAAAGGCTGGAACAATTGAAATCTATAATAATTTAGGTCAAAAAATGAAAGAGAGAACTTATCTCTCTTTCCCGACTATACCTGCAATGTTCGACGTAAGTGGATTTGCCAATGGAATGTTTACCATTTCGATTAAAGTGGAAAATCACAGAAGATTTACGAAGAAGTTTATTGTGAGTAAATTATAGGTCGACGTAAACCCAAGAGAAGATTTTGTATTAAATTTTCTGACAAAACTTTCTAAAGACCAACTCTTTTAAAACAAAAGAGTTGGTCTAGAAAGTCAAATAAAACATAAAAACGGTATTTCTGCAATCAGCAGAAATACCGTTTTTTATTTCATAAAATATGATACTTTTTTAATAAGTGTTACGTCTAAAGGCAAAACATAAATAATTGATTGTAAGTTTTTATACATAATTATAAAAATTAATCTGTAGTTTTGAGGTATTAAAAAACGTATTTCCCCCTTTATCTAAAAAACAAGTTTACCTCTAAACTTAACTTACATTCTTCTATTTCATTACCGTTTTACCATAAAAGAAATTAAAAATCAATTTGGTTAGCTATAGATTCTTAGGTTGAAAACGCTTATTTTTGTAGGTGTTGGCATAATTGAAGCAGTTTATATAAAACCTTTCTTTTTAAGAATCTCAGACTTTTTTTTTCAAATACCGATTTAGGCAAATTTTATTTCGCCCAAAAACTGATATAGATTAGTTTTTGGAAAACATAATTTATGTCCCAGTCTAAGATTATTATAGAAATGACACCCATGAACAGACAACATACTTTTCTGCTTTTATTCTTTTTAATTCTAACGTTTATCGCTAGAGGGCAGTATGGTATTGGCAATTCTGAGAAATTTATCTCACCTACTATTTATTCTTCCAATTTTTTCACTTGTAATATTACGGTTGATGCAGGCAATGATACTTTGATCTGCGAGGAGGATTTTCCAGTACAATTAAATGGTTCCTTCGTAGGTAATTCCATTAATTATTTTTGGTCTCCAGGCAGTAATGTAAGTGATTCTTCTATTCTAAATCCATTAGCAAATTTTCCTGGAACTTATACTTTGACAGTTGAATCAGTTGATGATCAAAATCTAGTAGTGAATGGTGATTTTGAAAATGGAGATACAGGTTTTACAACTGATTATAGCACAGGAGCTGCTAATGTTGGAAATTATCTTATTTCAGATACTCCTCAGGATTACTTTCATTTATTTACCGATTGTGGCGATCACACTACAGGTATGGGAAATATGATGATCGTTGATGGATCTAATATTCCTGATCAGAATATTTGGTGTCAAATTGTAACTATTTCTGCCAATACAGATTATTATTTTTCTCTTTGGGCAACTATGGTTGGAGGAACTAGTCCTCCTGATTTATTTTTTACAGCCAATGGAAATTCGATTGGTGATACTTCTACTATTCCTTTGGATAATTGTTTGTGGACAGAAATTTCTACTATTTGGAATTCAGGAACAGAAACATCTGTAGAATTTTGTATCATAAATAATAACATCTCTCCTTTTGGAAATGATTTCGCTATTGATGATATTTTACTTTCTGCTATTTGTGAGGTGACAGATGAAATGGAGATTTCCATTTTAGAGGCAGAGGCTATTGTGGCAGATTCCTCTCTTTTATGTATAGGAGATTGTATTATTTTAGATGGTTCAGCTTCGACTTCGGGTATAGGCGTTTCTTATGAATGGACTTCGATATCGGGTGGAGTTATTCAAGATGGCAATACACTTTTACCAACAGTTTGCGACACCGGAACTTATCAATTAAAGGTTATCAATTTTGATGCTACAACAAATTTGACTTGTCTAGATTCAACAATAATTACTGTTGGTCTTGAAACCATTGATCCTGAAATACCAATTTTTTCAGGATTAGATACTATTTGTTCAGGAGATACTACAACTTATCAAATAACTTCACCTGATCCAAATACGACGAGTTATGATTGGTTTGTTACGAATGGGATAATTTTAACTGGGCAAGATTCTACTATTGTGGAAGTCGAATGGTCTGGAGTTTCATCTGGCGAAATTTGTGTAGCGGCTATTAATAGTTGTGCAACAAGTGATACTACGTGCACCACTATCATTATTATTTCTCCACCTCAAGAACCAATAATTTCGGGACCAACCAATATTTGTAACAATACAATTACAACTTACTCTATTCCCGCTTCTAATAATATTTCTAATTACCAATGGTCCATTCCTACTGGTACAGTAATTCAATCAGGAGAAGGAACAGAAATGATTACTATAGACTGGGGAAGTGTGCAAGGAGGTGATGTTTGTTTGGTAGTCGAAAATGATTGTGGTGCTGATTCGAGTTGCATTTCTGTGATTTTTGGAAGTATCCAAATTAATATAGACTCTTTAAATCCTCTTTGTCCTACTGAAAATAATGGTTGGATAAAAGTTACACCTTTAGCTGGAACTGCTCCTTATTCTTTCCTTTGGGGAAATGGGGAAATGACCGATAGCATTAGTGGATTATCTGCAGGAACTTATCTAGTTACAATCTCAGATAACGATGGATGTTCAACAGAGGAAACAATAATTCTTCAAGATCCTGATGCTTTAAATATTACTTTTTCTAATGCAGCAATTACTTGTAATGGAGCATGTGATGGAATAATTGCAGCAGGGGTGACGGGCGGAGTTGCTCCATATAATTTCCTTTGGGGAAATAGTTTAGGTATTAATGATTCATTGATAAATGTTTGTGATGGAATTTATAACATTACAATTACGGATGCGAATGGTTGTACGCTCGAAGGTCAGACACTATTAAATAATCCGCCTTTAATTTCAGCAACCATTTCAAATGATACGATTATTTGTCAAGGAGAAAGTATAAATATTGAATTTCAATTTTCAGGGATTGGCCCTTTTGATGTAGAATTAAGTGATGGCTCTATGCATCCAAATTTGATAGATGGTGATATTATTTCGATTACTCCAACTGCAACATCAATAATTTCCATAACCAATTTGATCGATCAAGGTCACCCAAATTGTAGTGCTAATTCTACTTCATCAATTTTGGTCACGATAAATAATCCACCAGCGTTGCCGATTATTTCTGGAAGTGATTCAACGTGTCAAAATACGATACTCAACTATTGCATAACGAATATTGCTATGGTAGATTCATTTCATTGGACGATTCCAATGGGTGCGAATTTTACTGGTCAAAATACGGATTGCATTGAAATTGATTGGGCTAATTCAAATGGCGGTCAAGTTTGTGTGGAAGCGATTAATGAATGTGGAAGTACTCAAGAATGTATGGATGTTACACTTTTTCCTATTCCAACTTCAACATTTTCAGTTGATCCAATAATATGTATTGACTCTACTTCGACAATTACTTATACCGGAACAGCTAATTCCAATGCGATATTTATTTGGAATTTTGATGGTGGAAATATTATTTCAGGAAGTGACGCTGGTCCTTTTGAAATAGATTGGGCAATTGCAGGAAATTATAACATTACACTTACGGTGGAAGAAAATGGTTGTGTGTCAACACAAACCTTAGAAAATATTGTTGTTGAAGATCCAATTCCAAATCCAGTAATAAATTGTACCTCCACAACTAGTACGGTCACCTTTACTTGGAGTAATGTAAATGGAGCAACGAGTTATCAAGTCAATGATCTAAGTGGCAATGGAGGAATGATTATCGGAAATACTTATATGGTTTCTGGTCTGGCTAATGGGGAAGAAGTGATTATTGAGGTAACGGCTTTTGGAAATAATGCTTGTGGCCCAACTGTCGTTCAAGCATCTTGTACGGCAGATGATTGTCCTAGTATTGATGTCATGATTGATCATATAGATCCAATTTGTTTGACGTCAAATACTCCAACTTTTAATTTTACAGCTACAACTTCTGGAGGAAATAATTCAGGAAATATGACTTGGACGGGTAACGGGATTATTGATGGAGCAACTGGACTATTTGATCCAAATGTGGCTGGAGTAGGAGTGCACGATATCACTTTAGGATATGAAGAAAGTAATTGCTTTTATATAGATGTGGTGACCATTCAAATTTTTGAAACTCCAACGGCAGACTTTAATGTAGATAGTTTGATTTGCGTAAATGATAATGCTACAATTACTTATGCAGGTACTGGTAGTTCGAATGCTTCCTATGTTTGGTTTTTTAATGGAGCAAGTATTATGTCGGGAAATAGTTCTGGACCATATGTGGTGAATTGGTCAACTGCAGGAAATTATAACATTACACTTACGGTAGAAGAAAATGGTTGTCAATCAGCTATATTTTCTCAAGATGTGGTGGTTGATCCAATACTTGATTTGCCAATAGTAACTTGTGTGTCGACACCCCAATCAGTAATTTTTTCATGGGACAATGTTCCAAACGCAACGGGTTATTCAGTAACTGAAGTTTCTGGTCCAAGTGGAACTCAAAATGGAAACACCTACGAAGTAACGGGAATGGCGACAGGAGAAGAAGTGGTGATCGAAGTAACTGCGATGGGATCAACTATATGTGGGACATCAACTATTCAAGCGACTTGTACTGCTGATGATTGTCCATCTGTCAATGTTGAAGTGGAAGAAGTGACTGCAATTTGTTTGATACAAAGTATAACTCCAATTGATTTAAATGAAATAATTATTGGAAGCGATAATTCAGGAACTGGAGTTTGGTCAGGAACAGGAATAACAGATGTTGATCTTGGGATTTTTGATCCAATCACAGCAGGAATAGGTTCTTATAACATTACATTTACATTTGAAGAAGCAGGTTGTGTTTTTTCTGATTCTATCACAATTGATGTTTTTGAAATGCCAACTGCTGATTTTTCAGTTGATGCGAATATTTGTATTAATGAAAATTCAATAGTGAATTATCTTGGCTCAGCAAGTCTGAGCGCCAACTATATTTGGAATTTTGATGGAGGAACTATTTTGTCAGGAAGTGGGGGAGGCCCTTTTGAAATAAATTGGCCAGACTCTGGTAATTATAACATTACACTTACGGTGAATGAGAATGGTTGTACTTCAACTGTTTTTTCTCAAAATGTTCAAGTTGATGCGCTTTTAGGAACCCCAAATATTACTTGTGAATCATCTACCGAATCTATTACTTTTTCATGGGATGATATTGCAGGAGCAACTGATTATATCATCAATGAATTATCAGGAATAAATGGCGTGCAAAACGGAAATTCAATCGTTTATAACAATTTACTTCCGGGACAAGAAATAGCGCTCGAAGTTACTGCGACTGGAAATACTATTTGTGGAAATACAACTTCGATGGCTACTTGCTTTGCCAACGATTGCCCTAATGTTGAATTGATTATTGCTCCGATTGATGATGTTTGTTTAACGAATTTATCTCCTCAAATTCCTTTGCAAGTTATTGTTAATGGAAGCGATGGATCAGGTCAAGGGAATTGGACAGGAACAGGAATTGTCAATGATATTTTTGACCCAAATGTAGCAGGCGAAGGACAGCATGAATTAACTTATACTTTTACAGAAAATGAATGTGATTTTTCTGAATCGATTTTTGTAAACGTGAATTTGCAACCAATTGCGGACGCAGGAGAAGATGGACATTTAAGTTGTGGAGATACTTTGATTGTTTTAGATGGAAGTAATTCATCTGTTTTTGGAAATGCAATTTGGACTACGAATGATGGCAATATTCTCAATGGAATCAATGGCCTTTCAGCTGAAATAAATGCATCTGGAGTTTATTATTTAACTATAGAAAACTCAGGTTGTGCTTCAATTGATAGCGTGGTCGTTACCGAAAATATTTCTAATGTAATAGCAGATGCTGGTTCGCCGCAAGAGTTAACTTGTAATCAACCATGTGTTGTTTTAGGTGGAAATAATACAAGCCAAGGAATTAATTTTACTTATTCATGGACAAGTTCAAATGGGTTTGTTTCTACGGAAATTGCACCAGAAATTTGTCAAGCAGGAGAATATTTTTTGACCGTTTTAGATACTTCTAATAATTGTATTTCAACTACTTCAAGTGTTATGATTTTGGAAAATGACTCAACTCCGATTTCACAAATTGAATCTATTGGAAATCTAGATTGTAATAACACTTCGTTGGTTTTAGATGGAAGTAATTCTACGACAGGCAACCAAATTGAATATCAATGGCTAGATGATAATGGAGAAATTGTTGGAGAAACAAATGCTTCATTCGAAGCAACAGAACAAGGCAATTATTATCTCCAAGTTTTAAATAATTTGACAGGATGTTTTTCTGTTGATAGCGTATTCTTAAATGATAATACAGCATATCCAATTGCTGAAATAATAACTCCTGAGGTTTTGACTTGTATCAAAACTGAGGTGATCTTAGATGGAAGTAATTCATCGAGTTCTTCTTCCGTTATTTACAATTGGTTTACTACCACATCTGGCGGAATACAATCAGGAGGAGACAGCAATCAAGTAATGGTTAATCAGCCTGGACTTTATGAAATTATAGTTTTAGATACTTTGAATGGTTGTGAAACGACGGCACCAATAACTGTTTTTCAAAATATTGTTTCTCCAAATGCAGATGCAGGATTGGACATTGAATTAGGTTGTAATGAAACAGAAGCAATGCTAGGTAGTGAGAATACAAGTTCAGGAATGAATTTTGAATATCTCTGGACTTCCTCTAATCCAACTGTTACGATCAATTCCCCTACCGATTTGAATCCCATGGTAGATGGTTTAGGAATCTATAATTTTCTGGTGACGAATATTGAAAATGGATGTTCATCAACCGATGAAATGGAAGTTTCGCAAAGTCCAAACATCCCTCAAAATATTAATTTGGAAATTTTAGAATCACCTTGTCATGGAGATGATCAAGGAATGATTATGATTCCTTCCATTGATGGAGGACAACCCCCTTATTTATATTCCTTAAATGGAAATCCCTTTTCAAGTTCAAATGTTTATAATAATTTACCAATTGGAAATTATGATGTTTTGATTCAAGATGCTAATGGATGTGAATTATCAACTATGGTAACTATGAGTCAACCAGATCCTTTAAGTATTGATTTAGGAGATAATATTTATATTGAATTAGGAGATAGCGTGATGATAGAACCATCTATGACTGGGGTTTTTGATACGATAATATGGGAGTCTTCAACAAGTTATACTAATTGTGATACTTTAGAAAATTGTTACTTCCCAATTGTTGCTCCTACACAAACCGCTCAAATGATGGCCACCTTAATGAGTGATGATGGTTGTATTGCGATGGATCAAATTACTATTTTCGTTGAAAAAAATAGGTACGTTTATATTCCAAATGCTTTTGCTCCTGATGGGAATTCAGATAATCAAATCTTTATGATTTATGGAGGTAAGGGGGTTGAAAAAATTAATAGCTTTAAAGTGTTCAGTAGATGGGGAGAACAATTATATGAAGCTAAAGATTTTTATCCTAATGATAATTCCTATGGTTGGAATGGAAATTTTAAAGGAAATAAAATGAACCCAGGCGTATATGTTTACTTTGCAGAAATTGAATTTTCAGATGGACTTAAAATTGTTTATAAAGGAGATGTAACTTTAACGAGATGATTTTAAAAAGAAAAGGTTAGCGTTAACAGCTAACCTTTTCTTTTTAAATCTATTTTTTATTTTTCAAATATTCAATCATTGCTTTTCTCAAATCATTTTTCAATCTATCCTCCTTATCAGGTTTAATGACATTAATAATTCCCTCATTATCTTTGGTGAAAAAATTGAAATCATAACCTTCCAGTAAAAAAGCATTCATGGCAATCAAATAATTTTGATCGGTTTTTAGAAGTTCTCCACCAATTTTAAAAGTCAAAGATTCCTCGTCCACTTCAATTCCGGCTATTTGTAAATAGGCACCTTCTCCTTTATTTTGCACACTAGATTCTAATAATTTTTTTAACAAAAGACCAGTCATCTCAACTTCAATAATTTCACCTGAATAAGGCAAGATTCGAATAATATCATATTGCGTCATAGTACCAATAAGTATATCGTCGATCCGGATAGATCCGCTATTCAAAATAGCTGCATCAATTTTATCACCACATGCATAAGCAATCGATTCCACCACCATTGCACCCATCGGGCATTGGCCGCTCCTCACCGTACCTTCTGTCCCGTCTAATGGATGATCAAGAATTGTAACTACCTCATTCGCTAGAAACCCTTGTTTCTCCATATCTTTTTCAGCAATCTCTGTCCAATATTTAACTCTCTTGTCAACAATCGGATCCAAAGCAAAGCTATTATCCAAGGTGATTAATTCAGAGTAAACCGTGTAAGTTTTTTCATTGGTATCATATTTTACGGTATGCACAAAAGCGGTTTTTGCATTAGCATCTGCTTTAGCAACAACAGTTGAACCCACTAAAAATCTCATGTTATTATGATCGTGACCTCCCATTACTAGTGGGAAGTTTGGAATCTCTTTAGCCAACTTTAGATCTTCTTCAATCTCCAAGTGAGTAATAGGAAAAATCAAATCGACTTTTGAATCCAGCTCCTTAACCATTACTTTTGATCGTTGAATAGGATCTTCATAGGTAAGATAAGATTGCTGTTTTACATCCAACGTCACTCCAAAAAACCCTACGGTAACAGAAGTTCCATCTTCGTCAGTAAAAGTTTGAATGATGGTTTCTGGAATTTTTTCTTTCTTCGCTCGCTTTTCATTTTTGTTTTTGTAAAACGGCTTTAGTCTTTTCTTTTTATTGTGAAGTACATTTGAACTCACCCATTGAAATTCAGATTCGTCCAGCCTCTTTTGAAGATCTTCTTCTCCTAAATCAAATTCATGGTTGCCAAAAGTTACAATATCAATTCCCGTTTCATTCATCACGTCAACCATATGTGCTCCTTTGATTCTATTCCCGTTTTTATCTTTCAAAGTTCCAATCACGGAAGGGCTTACAAAATCACCAGGAAGAATAGCGAGTGTATTTTTATTTTTAGCAAGGAGTTGTTTTTTCAAAGTAGCCACTCTAGCCATTCCACCTTTGTCATCACCAGGCAAAGGAGCAATTTCGTAAACATCATTAATATGTAAAAAAACAATCTCGATTAAACCATCGTCATTTGGGTTGTTGACAATTGATTTTTTAGAAGAGCAACTAATTAAAAGAAGCAGAAAAGATAAAATATAAATTGGCTGTTTCATTGGTTAGTTTCTATTTTATTGAGGAATGTAAATGTATTGTTATTTAGTTAGGTATTCGATACCTAATTATTTACTCCTTTTTTTTCATCTTTCGGATCATTCCTTCTTGCACCACAGACGCAACTAACTTCCCATCTCTTGAAAAAATATTCCCCCTCGTAAAACCTCTAGAGTTCGAACTACTTGGACTATCCAAAGCATAAAGCAACCATTCATCCATTCTAAATTCTCGATGAAACCACATTCCATGATCTAAACTAGCTAACTGGATTTCTTCATATTTAATATCATGTCGGTGTGGTAAAAGAGCAGTTCCCAATAAATTATAGTCAGAAGCATAGGCTAAAAAAGTTTGATGCATCGCCACAGAATCTGGCATTTTCCCTTTAGCCTTAAACCACACATGTCGAAAAGGACGGTTCGCTTCTTGAGCAAATGGATGAATCTTTTCTACCGGTCTAAACTCAATCGGACGCTCTGTTCGATAGCGGCTAAAGGTTTCAGGAATTTTCCCTTCCCAAGTTGCTGCTAATTCTTGATCTGTCATTAAAGTCTCAGGGTTTGGGACTTTAGGCATTTCCATTTGATGGTCAAAACCTTTTTGTTTTAATTGAAAGGAGGCGGAGAAATTAAAAATGGGTCTTCCTTTTTGAATCGCCACAACTCGTCGAGTAGTAAAACTTCCACCATCTCGAATTCGATCAACATCATAAATAATTGGTTGAGAGATATCCCCACGTAAAATAAAATAGGCATGCATCGAATGAGCAAATCGATCATCTGGCACAGTTTGGTAAGCAGCATGAAGTGCTTGTGCTAAAACTTGTCCACCAAAAACAGAGCCCCATGGAGCTTGATAATTATTGCCTCTAAAAATGTTTTCTTCAATTTTTTCGAGGTTCAATAATCCACTTAATTCTTTTGCATTTTCCATGCGGCAAATATAGGAAGGGAAAGGAGTTTTTTAATTTAAATATATTATTTTTTTATAATTTTTTCAGTTTTCATCAAATCCCCATTTCCATTTTTTACCTGTAAAAAATAAATCCCTGCTAGCCATTCTTCTTTCCCAAAAGAAAATTGATGATCTCCTTTTGTCAATTGTTGAGAAACGACCTTCTCAACAATTCGACCATTTAAATCCACCATGTTTATTTCAAAAAAACCGGATATTGAATTTGTAATTGTAATGTTAGCATTTTGGGAAAATGGATTTGGGAAAATGGAAATTTTGAATTCTTCTTTTGCTAAATTTTTATTTGCTACATCTATATCCACCTCCACAGAATACAAGGAGCGTCCAAAAGTTGCTGCCAATAAAGTATTGGTTGGTTCATGATAATTCAAATCTGTAATTACCACATTCGGCAAACCTGTTCCTAAAATATCCCAAGAATCACCATCATTAATTGATTTGAAAACACCAATATCTGTAGCAATATATAGATCGTGATTTGCAGGATTGATGATAATATCGTTGACGGGAATATTGGGTAATTCTCCAGAAATTGGTTCCCACGAATTTCCTGAATCAGTTGTTTTAAAAATATGTGCAGACTCCTCATTAAATCTAAAACCAGAAATAGTAACATAAGCTACGCCTAATTCAACGGGATCTAATTCCACTTGAGTTATCCAAAATTTTGGCAACCCATCAGAAATATTATTCCAATCTGTTCCTCCATTTTCTGTAATCCAAACATTACCATCGTCTGTTCCGATCATGATGTTTTCACTATCTAAAGGAGAAACACTTATGGTTGTGATTGTGCCAAATGCCAAATTTCCATTGCCGCCACCATCAGTTAAATCATCACTTATTGGAGTCCAAAAAGTAGCATTATCGGTAGATTGATACAATCGATTTCCGCCCATATATAAAATGTCAGAATCGTTGGGATCAAAAATTACAGGGGTATTCCAATTAACTCTATCAGGGGAAAAACCATTTGTGGCATATGAAAAACTATTTCCACCATTCGTTGATCTTCTTAAATTTCCATATTGAAATTCTGCATAAATCATATTACTATTCTCAGGATCTACTAATGGAAAAAAACCATCCCCTCCTAAAATAAATTCAAAATCATCCGTATTTCCTGACAAAGTTCTCATCGTTCCATTGTCTTGCGCACCTCCATAAACTTGTTCTGGATTTTGGAAATCCATCGATGTTCGATAAAATTGAGTGATAGGAAGACCATCTAATTTATTATAAGAAAGCCCACGGTTTTGACTTAAATAAATACCTCCATCATTTCCTGCGAGAAAAAAATCATGATCTAGAGGGTGAATAAAAATGGCGTGTTGATCAACATGTGCTCCTTGGAATCGAGTTTCCCAAGCTAGATCCGTTTCAATATTTTCTATGTAATGAACATTTAAACTAAGGGCGATCAAACTATTGGGTGATTCTGGATGAACATACATTTTTCCAAACCACCACATAAATGAAGGTTCATCAATTCCATTTTTATTCATGGGATCCCAATTGTCTCCTCCATCGATAGATCGAAAAATCCCTGATAAGTCTCCATCTGAATTTACAATATAAGCATATACGTAATTGGGGTCAGAAGGCGAAATTGCTAAACCAATTCTTCCTTTGTCATCAGGTAAAGTTGGAAGTCCATTGGTCAAAAGTTCCCAATTGTTACCTCCGTCAACTGTTCGATAAATGCCAGAACTTGCTCCTGTATATCTTCGATAATCAGGGCGACGAATTCGTTCCCATGCTGCTGCAAAAATAATATCGGGATTAGTAGGGTGCATGGCTAAATCAACAAAACCAGTTGAATCAGAAATAAATAAAACTTGATCCCAGTCAGTACCTCCATTGGTTGTTCGGAAGATTCCACGTTCTGGATTTTTTCCAAATAAATCTCCCATTGCGGCAACAAAAGCCACTTCAGGGTTAGTTGGTGAAACTTCAATTTTTCCAACACTTCCGATATTTTCTAGTCCGAGGTGTTGCCAATTATTTCCACCATCTAAAGTTTTATAAATACCAATTCCATCATAAGCAAGTGAACCACCACCTGCATTTGGTTCTCCCGTACCGACATAAATTATTTCATTATTGGAAGGTGCCATCTCCATATCTCCAATGGATAAACTCATCGCATCATCAAAAATGGGAGTCCAAGTTTGCCCTGTATTTTCAGATTTAAAAATTCCACCAGATGCAGACGCTACATAAATAGTTTCGAGCGAATTAGATGGCATTTCTATATCTGTAACCCTGCCACCGACATTAGTTGGTCCTTCAAATTCCCATTCTTCTAATTGCTCTGGTCCTCGCAAACTTGATTGAATTTGTTGTCGATATTGAAGGGCATTTTGGTAAGCAACTTTGTTTATTTCTCCTCTTGGAAAAGCACGTTGAGCATAAAACCATTCGTTAGGATATTTCTTATTTTCTTCTTCCTCTGGAAAATTATTTTCATAAGAATCAGATTGACAACTACTTAAAAAAATGAGTAGGATAAAAAGGTTTAATAGATTTTTCATAAGGTTGTGGTTTAATATAATAATCTAAAATGCTTCGCCTGTAAATGGACTAATTCGTTCTACAGGATTACCAGCTATTCTTCGCCAACTATTGATTTGCCCGATGTGAGTTAAAATATCTGAAATAGGACCATTGATTAAATACCAAAATGAAAAAGTAGTATCGATTCGTTTTAAATAGACTTCGGTTTGCTCAATTTCTTGATCAGTCATATCTATCAACTTTTTTCTAAACGCTTCGCAAATTTCCAATGTCCCATTGCGGTATTCTTCTAAAGTTTCGAAAGAATAATCAATTGTAGTATTTTTATCAAATGCTTTATATGCCCACGTTAATACCTTATAAATATGATCCAATAATTCAATCATATTCATACTGCCTTCCACAGGACGAAATTTTTCTTCGTTTTGCGTCAAGCCTTTAGTTGCTAATTGATATCGAAAACCAATGGCAACGATGAATCTTGATAAGATTGCTCCAGAATTTGAGTTGGATGGAGTAGGAGGTAAGGATCGAAAAAGTGAGTCAGGCATATTTTATTTTTTTGTAAAAATAGAATAAGGAAATGAATATCCAACACCCAACAAGGAATTTCCAATGTCCAACAGTTCAAAAAATACTTTGGTTAAATAAAAAAATATTGATTATCCCTTTGCGAAGCGTTGGATATTCAAAAATTAGATTCTTCCCCAAAAAAAGTAAGACTGTTCGATTAACATCGAACAGCCTTAGCCCTAACCAAATAAAACCAAATATAGATTAACCTCGAATAATCGGGGAAAATCACTTTCTTAATGCGAGAGGTTTTATAAACTCGCAAATATATTGTTATGCTCCAACTGGAATTTTAGCACTTTTTACAGTTGTAATAATTCGTCCAGCGATTTTGTATGGATCACCATTTGATGCAGGCCGACGATCTTCTAACCATCCTTTCCATCCATTCTCAACAGTAATAATTGGAATTCGAATAGATGCTCCACGGTCAGAAACTCCATAAGAGAAATCATCGATAGAAGCAGTTTCATGTAATCCAGTTAATCGCATTTTATTGTATGCTCCATACACAGCGATATGTTCTTTAGTAACTGGTCGGAATGCTTCACAGATAGCCTCGTACACTTCTCTCGAACCACATGTTCTTAAAGTAGTGTTAGAGAAATTAGCATGCATACCTGAACCGTTCCAATCTCCTGCAACTGGTTTTGGATGGTATTCAATATAGTATCCATATTTCTCAGTCAATCGATCCAATAAATATCTAGCTACCCAAATTTCATCTCCTGCTTTTTTAGCTCCTTTTGCAAATAATTGGAATTCCCATTGTCCAGCAGCAACCTCTTGGTTGATCCCTTCAAAGTTTAATCCAGCAGCAATACATAAATCAGCATGCTCTTCAACAAACTCTCTTCCCCAAGTATTTTTTCCACCTACTGAGCAGTAGTACATTCCTTGTGGACCAGGATAACCACCAATTGGGAAACCTAAAGGCAATTGAGTCTTCACATCCATGACAAAATACTCTTGCTCAAATCCGAACCAAAAATCATTATCATCATCATCAATCCCTGCTCTACTATTGGATACATGTGCTGTGCCATCTGCATTTAAAACTTCAGTCATTACTAAAAATCCATCATCACGAGCTGGATCAGGATAAATTGCAACTGGTTTTAACAAACAATCAGAAGATCCTCCTTCTGCTTGTTGAGTTGAACTACCGTCGAAAGACCATACTGGACATGATTCTAATTTTCCATCAAAATCATTTACAACTTTAGTTTTACTTCTAATGTTTTGTGTTGGTTTGTAACCATCTAACCACAAGTATTCTAATTTAGACTTTGCCATTTTAATTTAAAATTTTTGGTTTGGTAATAATTATTTGATTAAAAGACGATGCAAAACTAAGCTGTTTTGCTTTTTTTATATTTCTAAAAAATAAGAACTATACGACTTTCAAAAGTATTAATTTTAATTTAATTGGTTGATTATCAGTTGATTATCTGTTTGTAGAATGTTGTTCCCACGAAAGGCAAAGCAAATTTCTAAAGTAGAAATTCTAATAATAAACCCATTAATGTATGCATACGAGAAAAGTTACGTATTGTTTTTTTTCAAAAATACTATCTTCTAAAATGTTAATAACTTAAAACGAATAAACTGCTGCTAATAAAAATGAGACCAATGATTTCTCTGTTTCATTTATCTTTTCAAAATCAGGTAAAACGATTTCTTGTGAAAAAGCATCTATTCGAACTTCAGGAATAAAGGTTAAATTTCCTACTTTATAATTCGCAGATAGAGTAGTTTGGAAAACACTTTCTGTATCATCATCTTCCAAAATCAAATCAACTACCCCAACTCCATCATCCATAAAATATTCTCCACGTAAGCCAAAACTTAAATCATCGCTTGCAGATAATTGGAGATAAAGTGCTGCTCCTGAAAATGCATCTTGTGCAGTTGTTGCATTTAATCCAACATAAACCTTTTCACTTGCCTGCCATCCTGTTGTCAAATCAATTTGATAAAAATCATCTGAAAGAATAAAATTCAAAAAGGCGCTTCCTTTGTCATTAGCATAACCTAGTTGAGCACCTCCTACATACTTTCCAAAAGGATTGAAATCTGTAAAGTCTGTTGGATTAAATACGCCAAGCATAGCACTAAATCCATTTCCCAAATCCATATCCGCTTTCAAACCTGTGTGTGAAAATGGGCCATAAGAAAACATATAAGAGGTAGAATAATTAAAATTACTAGCAGGTGAAATAACTTCGTAACCTAGAAAGGTATTGAAATTTCCTAAAGTCAATTTGAATTTATCTGTCACATTCCAGTAAGCGAATAATTGATTGACGATATTCAAACTTCCTTCTGATCCAAAAACAGCTTCATTTCCACGCGGGCCAAAAACTAGGTCAGCAGTAAAACCTGTTTTTTTTCCTTCAAAGTTTCCAATCAAATTAAACATACCTAATGAGAATCCTGGAAGATTGGCAAAAGAAGTTCCAGGTGCAATTGTACCACCATTGGTCGCATCATTCGTGCTGTTTAAATTAGCTCGGAAATAGGTATCAACAGAACCGCTGAGAGAAAAAGTAGAATCCAATTG
Organism: uncultured Saprospiraceae bacterium; assembly: GCA_937981555.1. Classification (GTDB taxonomy): domain Bacteria; phylum Bacteroidota; class Bacteroidia; order Chitinophagales; family Saprospiraceae; genus CAJQQY01. The sequence continues at coordinate 17,530 of CALJOK010000039.1, read as the reverse complement.
AATCTGAGCAAAAGAAGTTAAGGTTATTAATGTGAACATTAACGTAAATAAATTTTTCATTTTTCGACTTGTTTAAATAGGTAAAAAAGATTTGTGATTATTTAAAAAAAGAAATTCGTAAATACCTAAATAGACCAGTCGAGTGAATCTTTATTTTGAAAAAAATAAAATAAAATAAATTGAATTCAGAAGTTGAATTCGAATAATTTATTTCCTTAACTTTACTCTGTGGAATTGCGGTAAATCCGTTTTTCTATACTCAATAAGACTTTCGACAGAACGCCAATTTTGCTCGGAAGTCTTTTTTTATAAAAAATTGATAACGATGAATGGTTAGTCCAAATAATTAATCGGGTTAACCATCCACCGTTAATCAATAAAGTAGTTTGGTATCGGCTACATAAACTAACCTCTACCTATTTGCAACACTATTTATTTTACAGCAAGACTGTAATTTTCCATTTTTTCTGATTCTTGGTAAGCATTCATATCATGTTCTGATACGTCCAATCCTTTCTCTTCTTCTTCTTCAGTCACTCTAATTCCAACGGTAACTTTTAGAACATACATTACAGCAAAAGCAAAGATAAATGTGAAAACACCAATAGCTAAAGTACTATATAATTGAATCCATAATTGACCGATTCCTGCTTTTGATCCAAATAAACCAACTGCTAATGTTCCCCAAAGTCCACATACTAAGTGAACTGAAGTAGCTCCTACAGGGTCATCTAATTTTAATTTTGTATCAATAAAAACTACTGAAATTGGAATAATTGCTCCGGCAATTGCACCAATAATAATCGCTTCACCTGGAGACATCAAATCTGCTCCAGCTGTAATTCCTACCAACCCACCAAGGATTCCATTCAAAACCATTGACAAATCATGGGTCTTAAATAAAAGGTGACTTACAAAAAATGCGGCAACTGCTCCACCTGCTGCGGCTAAAGAAGTCGTTACAAAAACTAATGAAACTCCAACTGGATCTGCTGATAAAACGGAACCTCCATTAAAACCAAACCAACCAAACCAAAGTAAGAAAACACCGATCGCTGCCAAAGGCATATTGTGTCCTGGAATTGGATTAATTCCTTCTGAAGTATATTTTCCTTTTCGAGCACCTAGCAAAATAATTGCTGCCAATGCTCCCCATCCACCTACTGCATGAACTAAAGTAGATCCTGCAAAATCATGGAAGCCTGCTGCTGATAACCAACCGCCTCCCCATTGCCACATTCCGGTAATTGGATAGGAGATGGAAACAAATAAAATACAAAATCCCAAAAATGGCACTAACTTAATTCGCTCTGCAACTGCTCCCGAAACTATCGTACAACAGGTCGCGGCAAACATCGCTTGGAAAATAAAATCGGTATAGTAAGTGTAAGTGCCACTATTATAATCGATTGCTCCCGCAGCTCCTTCGGGCATGGAAATTCCAAATCCTCCAAATCCAAAAAAGCCTCCTGCATAGTCCGCTCCTGGGTACATCAAATTAAATCCCATGGCATAATAAGTAAGCAATCCGATGGAAAGGATCATGCAATTTTTAAATAAAATATTGACCGTATTTTTTCTTTGGACAAAACCAGCTTCCAGAGAAGCAAATCCTAAATGCATGATAAAAACTAAACATGTTGCCACGAGCAACCATAAATTATTAGTGGTAAATATCGCTTCGTTCATCTTTGTGAAAATTAAATTGTGATTAAATTTTAATGCACAACCTCTATAAGGTTGTGATTTGATTTTAAAAAAAAAGTTGGTTGAGATTTGGTTAGGGCGGGCTCAAAAGAATCTTAGTTCTATGATTATATAGCGTTGGGACCTTTTTCCCCATTACGAATTCGGACAGTAGTTTCGATATCGAAAACAATGATTTTTCCATCTCCAACATCACCAGTTCGTCCAGAGGATGTGATGGTGTCTACAATTTGATTTACTTTTTCTTCGGTCGTGATAATATCCAATTGAAGTCGAGCAATATAATCTGATCCGTAAGAACTTCCTCGGTATTTTAAAGTTTTTCCTTTTTGTAAACCGTATCCTTTGACTTCTTTTAACGTAAAAAACTTCACTCCAATCAAGGCTAAAGCATCCCTGACGGAATCAAATTTTTGTGTTCGAATAATGGCTTCGATTTTTTTCATTTTGAATTTTTTTTAAATAAAAATTGTAACAAAAAACATTTTTAGAAAAGAAATGGATTCATTTTTTTGTTTTGAAATTTCTATCTTCGTTACTTGTTTTTCCTTGTTACTTGTATGGAATGATTTTAAAGCTTATGTTAATTAAACTTAATATTTGGTCTCAATTATAAAAGCAAATCTATACCCAAGGAATCATTTGTATTTTCAAAAAAATAAAAAAAATACGACTTTCAATCAAAAAATATTTACATAAGTGATTGATCGTCAGTAAATTATGAACAAGAGTAATGTTGCCCCCACGAATCAAGATGACCAGTTAATTAGTTTAATTAATTCTTTGACTAAGGCTGAGAAACGGAATTTTAAACTTTATGTGAATCGATTACAGAGTAAATCGGATGTAAAGTTTGTGCAACTTTTCGACGTAGTGGACAAGATGAAGACTTGGGATGATACTATTGTTTTTAAAAAAATACCTGCAATAAAAAAGGCGCAGTTGGCCAATCTAAAACGTCATTTGTACAAACAGATTTTAATTAGTCTTCGCCTGATTCACATCCAAAAAAATGTAGATATTCAGATTCGAGAGCAGATTGATTTTGCGAGAATTTTGTATGGAAAAGGGCTTTATATTCAGAGTTTAAAATTATTGGATCGCATTCAACAAATTGCGGAAGATAACCATCAAGATATTTTGCAATTGGAAATTTTAGAGTTTCAAAAAGTAATCGAGGAGCGGCATATTACGCGTAGTCGACAAACTTCCAATAAAGTAGAATCCCTCGTCGAAGCATCTTACACACGAAGTAAGATCATCAACAACTCTTGCAAGTTGACCAATTTAAAAATCGAGATACACGGTTTTTATATTCAATATGGTCATGTCAAAAATGATCGAGATGTACTCGTTGTTAGAGAATTGTTTTCCAAAAAATTAAAGGGAATTAAACTAGATGGATTAACTTTCTTTGAGCAAGTTTATTTGCATCAATGTTATGTTTGGTATTATTATATTTTATTGAATTTTGAGAAATGTTTGGTGGATGCAAAAAAATGGGTAGACATTTTTGAGCAAAATCCTGAAATAAAAAAGGAGGAACCTGACCTATATATGCGGGGGCAACATTATTTGTTGACTTGCCTTTTTAATTTAAAAAGAGTTAAAGATTTTGATCGAGCGATTAAGCATTTTGAAAAATTTGAAAAAGAATTTGGCAATGAAATGAAACCCGTTTCTGAAATAATTTATTTCCTTTATCATTCTACTTCCAAATTAAATAAACATTATTTGGAAGGAACATTCAAGCAAGGAATTGAATATGTTCCTGAGGTTTTAGAACAAATTAAACAACACGAATCTCATCTTGATCCACATCGGATTTTAGTTTTTTATTATAAAATTGCTTTCCAGTATTTCGGTAACGAAGACTATAATACGATGATTGATTATATCAATGAGATCATCAATATGCAAGTCGGGCAGTTGCGAGAAGACCTACAAGGTTATGCTCGATTACTACAATTGATCGGACATTATGAATTAGAAAATTATGAACTGCTCGATTACCTAGCACCTTCAACCTATCGTTTTTTAGAAAAAATGAAAGAGCTGAATGAAGTGCAAAAAGAAACTTTAAAGTTTTTGAAAAAATTAATCAAGCATCGAAATATTGGTCATCGCGAAATGTTTTTGGTTTTCGGAGTGAAGCTTGATAAGTTACAAAAAGATCCTCATTCAAGACGAGCACTTTTATATTTGGATTTGATTCCTTGGGTAGAAAGTAAGATTAAAAAGAAGAGTATTCGGTCGGTGATTCGAAATTCGTTAAAAGGGAATTAATAGGAAATTAGTTTTATCTCAATTCTTTTTTGAAGAAATGGGAAAGATTAGACATTATTCTAAATTGCTTTTTTTACAAAAAAGACTACTGATAATCAATGAGTTATGAAACTAAAAACTCATTAAGAATAATGTCTAATAGAGCAAAAGAATTTTTACAAAAAGGATGAATCGATGATCTTCGATTTATGAAAAAACTAAATTTTAATTTTTTTTGAGAAGAACTTAATTTTTATAACAATATACTTACTTTGCTAAAAAAATAACAAATGTCAATTCATCCACGCGCAGGAAAAACAGCATCCAAAAAAGACCTGATTAACATTCCTCAGCTAATTACAGATTATTTTAAGCAAGAACCAGATCCATCTAAGCGAGAACAGCGGGTTTTATTTGGAACGTCAGGTCATCGGGGTTCTTCGTTAAATAACTCTTTTAATGAACAACATATTCTTGCAACAACGCAGGCCATTTGCAATTACAGAGAAAAGCAAGGAATAACAGGACCAGTTTTTATGGGGATTGATTCTCATGCTTTGTCCATTCCTGCTCAGGCGACTGCATTGGAAGTACTAGCCGCAAATGGTGTGGTAACCATGATCGCTACTAATGATGAATATACACCAACTCCTGCAGTAAGTCATGCAATTTTAGAGCATAATAAAGATAGAAAAGCCGGATTGGCTGACGGAATAATAATAACCCCATCTCACAATCCTCCTGGAGATGGTGGCTTCAAATACAATATGACCAATGGTGGGCCAGCAGAAGGATCAGTAACGTCTTGGATTGAATCGAGGGCAAATGAGATATTAGAAAATAAACTTCAAGGAGTTAAAAGAATCACACATTCCAAAGCATTGAGTGCCTCTACTACAAAACGATATGATTACCTTGAAGCATATACGGCTGATTTAAGTCAGGTGATAGATACCAGCTTGCTTAAAGAGTCGGGAATTGAAATGGGGGTAGATCCTCTTGGTGGTGCAGGAGTAAATTATTGGCAAAGAATTGCAGATCGATATAAATTAAACCTTACCGTAGTGGATGATTCAGTAGATCATACTTTTAGTTTTATGTCTTTGGATAGGGATGGAAAAATTAGAATGGATCCTTCCTCTAAATATGCCATGCAGAGACTTATACAATTGAAAGATAAATTTCCGGTAGCATTTGCTTGTGATACTGATCATGATCGGCATGGTATAGTGACCCAAAGTGCAGGGCTTATGCAACCGAATCATTTTTTGGCAGTAGCAATTGATTATTTATTTCAAAATAGACCTCAATGGGACTTAGGGACTGGTATTGGAAAAACGCTAGTCAGTAGTCAAATGATTGATCGGGTAGCCAAAAAGATAGGACGGAAGCTAGTGGAAGTACCAGTAGGTTTCAAATGGTTTGTAGATGGTCTTTATGATGGAAGTCTTGGATTTGGGGGGGAGGAAAGTGCAGGAGCTTCTTTTTTAAATATGCAAGGGAAAGTCTGGTCTACCGATAAAGACGGGATTATTGCTGCTTTATTGGCAGGTGAAATTACTGCGAGAACGGGCAAAGATCCAGCGGAAATTTATCAAGGATTTACGAAAGAATTCGGTGAGCCGGTATATGATCGGATAGATGCACCAGCTACTCCTGAACAAAAAGACAAACTGAAAAAACTATCTCCAGACCAGATTTCATCTTCTGAACTTGCAGGTGAAAAAATAATAAATATTCTAACTAATGCTCCAGGTAATGGTGCAGCTATTGGTGGATTAAAAGTGGAAACTGCTAATGGATGGTTTGCAGCTCGTCCTTCTGGAACAGAAAATATTTATAAGATTTATGCTGAAAGTTTTAAAGGGGAAGAGCATTTGAAACAACTTCAGGAGGAAGCTCAAAAAGTTGTTAATGACGCCATAGGGTAGGAGCTGATAAGAAAGTAATTAGATTTTATTTTGTGTTTTTTCAAAGATAGATAAACTGTCAGTTTGTTGCTGAAGGGGTAATTAAAATTCTATAGCATTTAACTTCCCGCAAAGGGAGTTCCCAATATTCCAACTGCTAGCTCTGCCCAAATAAGGAGAAACACTGATAGTACTAAAAAAATGAAACCGATTCGATACTTTTTTATTTTTACTTTCCTAATAAGAAATTCAATTAGAAAACTTACCGTTAACAACAGCATTTCCATTACTAAAAAGTCCATAGCAGACCAATTGACTTCATTTGTAAATTGCATAGCAATGAAAGGAATGAGTAATAAAAGTTGGATGGAGAGTAGGATGACGATAAATCTTTTTTTCTGTAAAGCCATAAGCATTGAGATTACTTAATTGAAATAAAAAACATGTAAGAATTCAATCATATCTAAATTTGGTAAAAAGAGTTGAATAAAACAAAATTTAACCTGATTGAATTTTAAAAAAAGAAAACTTCGATTAATAAAAAATTCAGCTAAATACTTGTAAATCATTTACACAAAACGTTGGTTTGTGGAAAAGGGTAAAGATACCATCCAATTGGTCTCTAAAAGCTTTTATATTTCAAAAATATAATTCTAATAGATCGCTCATATTAATTTATTTTTCAATACTACCTCATTAATCTCCTCCTACTTCTCAGTTTTAAACATTTTTTTTCTACATTGAGAAATCGTTATTTTAACTATGATTTATCTCCCTAGTTATTGTTGTTGGAAGTCTATTTTGTCAATATATTTTGGCAACTATTGTTAGACGGGAGTTATAAGACTAGGTTTAAATTAGAGCTTTTGATTATGAAAGAACCATAACTATTTCAAAAAGGGATAAGATAAAAGTAGGTTTATTAGAAGTACGATTGTCTTTAATTAAAGTAGATAAGATATACTCATAAAGATATTTTTTTTGAAAAGTTAAATTAGATAGTGACTTACTTTTGAAAATAAGTCTAATATTGAAAAAGGAAGAAAGAATGAATACCTTTTATTAGAATCTTTCAATAAATTTTTTTCAGAGGTGTTATCTTTTAAATTCATTAGCGCAATTTTAGACAAGAGAAGTAGCACAAAGTTGTGTGCAATAAAATTACTCAAAGGATAGATAGTCTAATGTTGATTGGAAGCAAAAATATATCGTTAATCTAAAAGTATAAAGCAAAAATGAAAATGTAATTTAATTGTTATTTTTTCAAAAAAACTTCAAGATGGATATTTTAGATTTTGTGTTAATTGCGATGTTTAGTTTTTTTATGGTAAAAGTTTGGACAGTTATTCAAGGACTTTTGGGGACCCAAGAGTTTGAAGTAAATGATAATATTCTTTTAAATGGGGGAACAGTAAGGAAGAAAGAAGTAGGATTTAAGGATTTAATATCACAAGTAAATAATAACTCAAAAAAAATAGTTTCTCTGAAGCAGATAAAGAATAAAGCAATCATTAATTTTTCAAAAAATAAAACTTCTTTTAAAGGAGGAATAGCATTTAAAACGTCTACTAAGATTAATGTCAAAAAAATTAAAAATGTATTGTTGCAAATAATGCAAGAGCATACTCAAATTCTTAATTCACCAAAGCCTTATGTTAGTACTGTTGAATTAAGAAATGAAAATATTGTGTTTCATCTGTATTTTTATTCCCATGATTTTAAGAGTATTGAGGATATAGGAAGTGACTTAAAGAATGAAATCTTAGATGCTTTTACCGAAAGAAATATTACTCATTTTTTTAGAAAATCGGATTCTTTAGTGAAAGTAAAAGAAGGTATCTCAAATAATTAATCAGAATCTCTTTCGTAATCATTTGATTAGAAAGAGAGTAGCAAATAAAAAAGATCCAAGGTAACGACTACCTTGGATCTTTTTTATTTCTCTAATTTGAAACTATAGTTCAAATCTTAATGGAATAGTAAACTGAATTGATTCTAAATTTTCTCCACCTAACTTTTTAAGAGGTCGATTTTTCTAGTTTTTTTTAAAGCTCCCCCGAATTGCTTCGAGGGAGTAGTTTGGTTTTTTAGAGCACCGAGACATAAAAACAAATTTTATCCCTTAGGACAAGACAAATTTATGGACTTTAGTAAGTTGAAAAGTGCGAATAAAGGAATGAGGACGTCCATCTTTATAAATATGGAAATAAACAAACCAGGACAGTTTGTAACTAATTGATAACCAATACTTTAAGATGGTATTAAAGAGGAGTGGAAATTGGTGCGTTTTATCTGTATTTATAAATACAGACTTTTTTAACTATAAAATAGAGGTATTCGAGCTTTTCCGTGGAAGTTTATTTGATAGAAAACTAGTTTTTTTACCAACCAAAATCCATTAGAATAAAATCAATAATATTTATTCTTTTTGATGTTTGGTCATACTTGAGGTAGAGCATTACAAATTAGAACACTCCTAATCCGTTCCTGACTTTCGGTATTTACTAGTTAAGATTTACTGACTTTCGAAAACCACTTGGAGTAGTCCCAGCATGTTTTTTAAAAGCAGAATAAAAAGTGGATTTGGAATTAAATCCAGCATCATATGCGATGGAAAGAATGGTAAACTGTTTGGAAGTATCTTTAGAGAGTAATTTTTTAGCCTCCTCAACTCTATAACTATTGATAAAATCTAAAAAATTACAACTCGCCTTTTCATTAATAACTTGAGATAAATGATGAGGCGGAATTTTGGTTTGTTCAGCTAAGTCCTTAAGTGTGAGTTCCTGTGATAAAAAAGGTTTTTCTTTATCAATATGGTCTAATACTTTTTGTAGAAATTTTTCCTTTTTTTCCTCTTGTAAATTAGAGTTTTCGTATTTCTGTGTTTTGTCTTCGGTCGATTCAGGAATAAGCATTTGATGTGGAAAGGAATGGAATAGTTCAGGCTTTACAAGAATGGCAATATAAACAGCAAGAGAAAATATAAAGAAACCTAGCAGCAAAACCAGGATGGTATAATTTCCATGATCGTTAAAGACAAAACTAAATATTGCTGTAATCACAGGTATCGCATGGATTATTATAAATATGAATACCCAAGAATGAAATGCACGATCTATGGAGGAAGTCATATTATTCAAGTGCTTTTTGTATTGAAATAATAAATTTATCGCTAACCCAAAATATATAATGCTGTGGAAACTAGCTGCTACCCGTTCCCAAAAAAGATTTGATTCAGTTCCTCCATTCTCAATCAAATTGTTAAGGTAAATTATTTTTTCAGAACCACTTTGTAAAAAAAAAGGAAGCTCATAAAGGGTAACTAAAACAACTGGCAAAAAATGTAACCATAACATTGGTCGCATTTGAAATCCTTTTTGAGTGCAGGCTCGAACATATAAATAGGTTAGTGGACCAATTAAAAAATTAACCACCATTGGGGTTCCAATGATGTGGGGAAATTTTTCTAATAAATCAAACCGAAGCAAAAAACCCTGACCAAAGTAACAGACAGAAAGCAATATCAAAAACCCTAAATAAACATTTGCGCTGTTTTTTGCAGACTTATTAAGTAATAAGAAAATTCCTAAAGTCAAGCCTAAAAACAAACCAATAACAATTATAACTAGGTTTATTGGATTGGATATATCGTTATTCATTGGGCGTTACAATGTTGTGAATAAAATTGGGTTAGATTAAATTTTTTGGAGGTTTAGTTTATTGGTTAAATATATTTTTCACCAATAAGTATATTGTGTAGAAGGCCGAAATTGAATAGGAAAGGTACAAAAATATATCTGTCAAATAATAATAAAGTATTTTTTTTCCTTTTGATCAAGTCATTATTGAACACTTTTTTTAAACGTAAAAAATCAAATATGTTGCAGAATTTTCTCTTTCTTTAACGGGAGAGCAATTTGATTAAGCAATTTTAGGCGATTAGATTTCGGATTCTTTTAAGTATCCGATTTTTTTATTTTAAAATGATCTACTTCAATAACGTCAGTTGGCTGCATACTGTTAAGGTATATGTTATCGATTCGAACTCTAACTAACCTTATTGTTGGAAATCCTACTGCCGCACTCATTTTCCTAACCTGCCTAAATTTACCTTCTCTGATCGTGATCGATATCCAACTGGTAGGACCATGACTTTCTCCTCTTTCCCGAATAGGTGGGGCGAAAGTTGGAGTAGGATCTAAACGTTTTGCTTTGGAGGGTAAAGTCAAATATTTTTTTTTATTGACACTTATTTCTACGCCTTGTTTTAATTGCTCAATTGCTGTATCAGTAATTTCTCCATCTACTTGAACAAAGTATTCCTTTTCAATTTTTTTACTTCGCACTTGTTCACTTACTTTTCCATCAGTCGTTAGAAATAATAATCCTTCAGAGTTTTCATCTAGTCGACCAATAGCCATAATGCCTTCAGGGAAATCATGAAGGGTACCCAATAGCTTTTTATTTCTTCGCTTATTTTGATTATTGACAAACTGCGAGAGATAGCCTTGAGGTTTATAAATAATAAAGTGGCGGTGGTTAAGCATTCAAGTTTGGTTGAAAATATTGATTTTATAAAAAGGAAAGTGGAGTTTTTTTTAACAACTTCAGAGCATAAATGTACTATTTCTTGGCGGCTTCTTTTTTTTACAAAACGTTAAATAGTTAAGATTTATTTAAAAGGAAATTTTATGCAACTTCCAAATGGTAGAAAACTTAAATTAGACTTTATATTGTTTATGATTTTCTTTCTAAATAAAATACACAGCTAATGAAAATTTTTATTATCTCCCTCAGTTTTCTCTTTCTTTCCATTAATGCTATTTCCCAAAATACTACCATAATAAATCCAGATGGAACCATTACTACCCAAATTCATCAGGGAAATATTACTACCATAATAAACCCAGATGGAACAATTACCACCCAAATTCATCATGGAGATATGACGACACAAGTAAATCCAAATGGCTCGACTACGGTTCAAGTTCATCATGGGAATATGACGACACAAGTAAATCCAGATGGCTCTACTACGAATATTATTAATCAAGAGAATCCAATATTAAGAGGAAATTCAAACGGAAATATTGGTTCTCCAAATGAACAATTATCAACTCCACAAAATATAGATACCAGTTCTATTTATTCTCAAATGGAAAATGAGTTCATCAATCAACCTTTTATTAAAACTGATTCAGATGGAACGATCATTCATCAACACGAACTTTTCTCTATTTATTTTTACACAGATGGTACTACCGAAGTAATAAGATTAAAGGGTAAAGCTAAACGTAAGATGTTAAGGAAGAGAAGACGAAGGTCTAGAAAATCATGGAAAATTGATCGCCAGAATCGACGAAACAGAAAGAGTCAGAATTAAATACTCCAACAAACTTTAAATATAATTGCTGTTTATTCCAATCTTAACTGCTATCTAATAATTTTCCATCGAATTTTATACTTCTCCGGCTATGCCAATTCTATTGGCTAAAAGGCGTTTTTTTTTCAATAAATAATAATTATTCATCGAAACTAAACTACTTTTGACCATTGCTAGAATATACTCCATTGAAACAATAGAAGTAAATCTACTTCAAGGAAAACCATTAAACAAAAACGAAAGTTTTTAAGTTTAACTAGGATTGGTTAGTGATTTTGAATTTTAATGAATCAAATTTATACTGCAATAAAAACACATAAAATAAAACAAATTGTAAATCTGATCTTAGATGAAACTAAGTAGTAAAATAATAATTAAACTGTGTCTACTATCCATTTTTATTCTTTCGCTGAGCATTCAAAGCACGGCGGAAGTCAACCTTGATTCATTGAAACAAATTTGGATAAATTCTATTGAATCTGATTCCGTCCGATTTAGAGCGATTAAAAAATATTATATAAATAACACTTTTGCTCAGCCAGACTCTGTATTAGTATTAACAGAATTCCATTTCAATTTAGCTAAAGATAGGAATTCAAAAAAGGAAATGGCTAATGCCTTGAATGAAAAATCGTATGCTTATTATTTAAAAGGAGATTTAAAAAAAGCAATAGAATTTCTTAATCAATCCATCGCATTATTGGAAGAGTTAGGAGACCCGTTACATTTGGCTTCCGTATACGCCAATATGGGTAATATTTATGGAGAACAAAATAAATATCAAGATGCAGTTAGATATTTTACTTTAACCCTAGAAATATTTAGAGAGAATGATTCCAAAAAAGGGGAAGCTCGGATGTTAAATAACCTAGGCATCATTTATTATTTTTTAGATCATTACGACTTAGCATTAGATTATCTGAATAAGGCCATTATCATTTATCAAGAATTAAATTTAGATAAAGGAACTGGTCTTCCATTGAATTATGTTGGGTCGGTTTATTTTAAGCAAAAAAAATATGAGCAAGCGATAGAGACAGGAGAAAAGGCATTGAAAATTTTACTTAACAATAATGATAAATTCTCTGCAGCAGATTGTTATCTCCTGTTAGCTAAATCTCATCGAAAATTAAATCATCAAGACCAAGCACTCGCTTACGTTGATCAAAGTTTGGAAATTGATTATGAAATAAAAAATAATTCAAAAATTGTTGAACGGTTAACTTTTAAAGCAGATTTGGACTTTGATAGCAACATCAATATTGCAACTAGCAAAGCGGAAGAAGTTTTGAAATTAGTTAAAGAAGATACTCCAAACGAACTAAAAACTAATTTGTATCAATTGTTATATAAGTGCTATAAAGCGCAAAACAAATATGGCCTTTCTCTAAAAATGCACGAGAAATATGTCATCTATAATGATAGTTTACAAATTGAGAATGATAATACGGCTATCATTAAAGAGGCGATTCAAAATGAATTTGAAGCCAAGCTCCATAAAAATCAACTCGAAAATGAAAATGCTCAAGCTCAACTAAAGTTAAAGCAATTAAAGAAAACTTACTCCATTCTTTTAGCAGGATCACTTCTGATTCTCCTCATCATTTTTTATGCTAGATCAAATATTATTGCGCAGCGAAAACAGAAAGAAGTTTTATTACAACAAATAGAACAGCTTAAAAATTCGGTTAACGCTTCCGCCGACTTACCTACTAGTAAATTTCAATTAGATCGATCTAAAATAGAAGAATCTATTGATCGAAAAATAAATGAAACAGATTGGAAGGTGCTAAATATTTTATTAGATGATCCTGTGATTTCCAATAAGGACATCGCCAAAGAAGCTTTCTTAACTGTAGATGGAATAGGCTCCTGTTTAAGAAGAATGTATAGTGCCTTTGATTTAAAAGAGTCGAAATACAAGAAAATCTCCTTAATCATGAAGGCGATAAAACTTTCCAATGAATAGCCGTTTTATGGCATTTTCCTATGTTTTTTAATGGTTTTAACATTTTCACGCCTAGGCGTGAAGCATTATTGACTAAGATAGTTGATTTTTGAGGAGACTTTTATATTTAATAGAGGTCTTTTATTGGCTAGTCTATTTCTTCCCCGTTTCTAAACTTGAACAGACAAAAGAGTCAACCATTTTATTTAACCTCCCTTTTTTTGGAGATGCCTATTTTTTAACAACTTAATTACATTATTTTTTAATAAATCTTTTTTTTATGAAAAACGTATTTGTACTATTTCTTTTTGTTTTAGCTAACTATATTTCCATTGGACAATGTTCGTCAGTAGGTGTCCAAATCTCCTCCTCCGATACATCATATATTCAGTTGTATAATGCAGGCTTTTTTCTTATTCCTTCAGGTGATGACAATATAGTTGATTGGAAAGTGACTACTTTTTCAGGCGAAGTTATTCATGAAGAAACTACCTCAGGTGGATTTAATGATCAGGCAAATTCGTATTTCGATCATACAATTCCAATTACAGATTCTATGAAAGCAACGATCATCATCACCAACAATACGGAAGGTATTATCTGTACAATGAACGATACGTTGTATTGGCAAGTGGATGAAATTCTTCCAGGTGCATTTATTGGGTATTGGAATGTTTTAAGCGATAATGGAGGTGTGGAAGAAGACATATCTACTTCTTCAGAGGAAATTTTTAATGTCCAAAATATAGAACTCTTTCCTTCACCTGCCTTCGATCATTTTAGTTTAAAAGGTGATTTAGATGTTTATTCATTTAATATCATAGATGTCAATGGTCAAATTTTGGGAACCTATAATAATATTCGTTCGCAAGAAAGAGTAAATATTTCTCAATATTCTTCAGGTGTATATTTTGTTCAATTTTGGAATGAGGAGAATAAAGACATAGGTGTCAAAAAGATTGTAAAGATGTAAACCTCCAGATTCTTAAATTAGTAAATGATGCTTTTGGTGAAGCTCTTTTGTGTTTTACTTCTCTTTGAGTTGGAACAAAAAAACTGAAACAAAGAGACCTTATTTATCGCTTGCTAATTTTGTGAAAACCGTTGTATCTCAACTCCTTCATTGGTCGGGTTTTGATACAACGGTTTTTTTTATTAAAAAACTAAGTTCCTCTTATCGCTGGAATCCATCTAGCTTTTTTCATTGGTTTTTCTAGCTCAGGTTTTATTTTTTACATTTCGTACGGACCATTTCTAAAAATAAATAAAAAATATTAAGACGGAGGTAGGTCTTTCAAAAAGATGATTGTCTTTAATTTAATCAGGCAAGGTAGATTTTATAAAAATCAATTGTAGCCAATAGAAACCTTAAACAAGGATTCAAAAATTTACTTTTTATTTCAAATTAAAAACATTCAAAAAAATGAATTATCTAAAATTCTTTCTATTTGTAATTTTTGCTTCTGCAATATTTTTGACTTCCTGTAAAGACGATGATGATGTTGCTTGCGCAGAATCTACTTGGTATGAAGATGCTGATGGTGATGGATTAGGAAATCCTGATGTTAGTGAATCTGCTTGTGATCAACCTTCTGGATTTGTAGCAGATAACACGGATACAGATGATACTGGTGGATCTTCCGCTACAGGTACGCCTGTTTCTGCATTTGATGAATTCAATAGTAATGCAGTTACAGTTTCGTTTAGTGGAGATGAGATAACGATCGAATCTAATGCACTTCCTGATCATACTTCTCCTTATTGGGCAACGACTAATAGTTTATACATTGACCCTGTTATAGCAGATGCTGGTCAAATGTCGCCAGGAGCTATTACATCTGGAAGTTATACAGTTACGGTTCCTGCTGACCCGCAAATAGCTTCAAGTACTTCAGCGACTGGATTAGGCGCAATAGGTATTGCAGTTTCAGGTGCGCCAATATTCAATGATGAAGAAGGACCAAATATTTCTTTGTCAGAACAAGTAGCATCAGGATTTGATTATGCTGGTGGTCACATGGGACCGACTGGTTACCATTATCATTTGGAGTCTTCTGACGTAACTGAAAATACTACTTTATCATATGATGATGAGAGCTTAGTAGGAATTCTACAAGATGGATTTTTAATTTATGGTAGAAAATGTAACTCAACAGGAGATCATCCAGCTGATTTGGATGCATCAGGAGGTCATACTTCTTCAACTCAACATAGTAATGGAGATGAATTTTATCACTACCATATCATTAATGAATTTTATGTAGGTTCATACATTCTGTTGTTTGGCGTTGACTTGAAAGGAACACCAAACACAATAATGTAATCGGAATCAATTATTTTAAATAGTAGAGAGAGCATATTTAAGAGTAGATTTTTAAAAGGCGAATAATTGGAAAAGTTTTTCTTTAAAAATAATTATACCCTTTGGGGTGGCGTTATTTTTTTAGAAAAACTAATCCAAAATAGTCGAGCAAAAATTGCTATTAAATATGTTCTTTTACTTAAATCAACTTTCAACTTAGGAATGATTCCTACTAGGATAAATTAGATAAGATGTATAAAAATATATTTTTTGCAATACTAAGTTTACTGATAGTGAGTTGCTCAGGGAATGGGGAAAAAGAAATCGTAAACCCAATAACTGAAGTGATTACTCCATTGGAAATTCCTGCAATTACCATGGATAAATCTAAGCTGGATTATAATAACAAAACGTCACTTTGGTTTTTAAATGATAAACGGTTTTCGGGCTATGCGGTCACCTATTTTCAGGATAGTACGCTCATGCAAAAGTTTGGAATTTTAGATGGAAAAAAGCAAAGTGAAGCTAATGATTGGTACCCTGATGGGCAAATCAAACATTCAGCAAACTATCATCTTGGAAAATTACAGGGAGAAAAAAAATCATGGTCTCCTGATTCCACACATGTTTTAATATCTCACCTTAATTACCATTTAGGTAAAGCACATGGTGTTCAAAAAAAATGGTATTCCACCGGTGAAATTTTTAAAGTTCTTAATTTGAATATGGGAAAAGAAGAAGGCATTCAACAAGCCTTTAGAAAAAATGGAGATTTATTTGCAAATTATGAAGCACGGGAAGGAAGAGTTTTTGGACTTAAAAGAGCAGCTCTCTGTTTTGGTTTAGAAGATCAAAATATTCAATATTCAAAATAAGTGTTATAAGATGCACTTAATTTAAAGACGCCCAATTTTTTTTACAAACCTTACCTGATATTTTAGTTTTAACCATTCCTTAATCTATCCTTACTTATCGTAAATAAACGACAATCGAATTTGCATTTCTTTAAACAAATGGCAATATTTAACTTTTGCAAAAAACTCTAACCATAATATTACCTGCCAAAGAACTTTTGACTTTTTAAGTTTCAACTTGACTTAAAGAGTAGATGTAGAAACAAAACAAATTGTAGAAATAAAATATCAACTATTTTTCAGAATAACATTTGGTTCGTCAAATGTAAAATTACTGCTATGTTGTCTTAACAACATATTAGAAATAGTAATAATTTTACAAGTTTTGATTTTTCTCGCCAAATTTAGCTAACTCAATAAAAATAGAAGAAATGGAAGGAGCGAATCCCGCCCAACAAAAAGGTTTATACATTCCTCAACTCGAAAAAGATTCCTGCGGAACTGGACTTATTGCAAATCTCAAAGGCGAAAAAACTCATCAACTCGTAGAGGATGCTTTAATCATGTTGCAAAATATGGAACACCGTGGCGCATGTGGTTGCGAACCCAACACAGGCGATGGTGCAGGCATCTTAATACAAACGCCACATGAATTTTTTGTCAAAAAATGTCAAGAGTTAGGATTTGATTTGCCTGAATTTGCGAAGTATGGAGTTGGCGTTATTTTTTTTCCAAAAGATAAAAGTCTACGCAATCAATGTCGCGTTTTGCTCAATGATTATATCGATGAAATGGGTTTTGAACTCCTCGGCTATCGGAAAATTCCAACCGACAATGAAGAACTAGGAGAGTCAGCCGTCGCTTCCGAACCACGTATGGAGCAAGTTTTTTTAAAACCTATCGAAGATTTAGTTCCCAAAGATTTGGAACGAAAATTATATGTTTTAAGAAAATATGCCACGCATAATTTACACATCACTTATCCTCAATGCGAGGAAACCTTTTATATCTCTTCATTTTCTTACAAGACGATTATTTATAAAGGTCAGCTGACTACTTTTCAATTGCGACCTTATTTTCCAGATTTACATGATGCATTATTGAAGTCGGCCATCGCTACTATTCACTCTCGATTTAGTACCAACACCGTCCCAAAAT
>CALJOK010000038.1 GCA_937981555.1 uncultured Saprospiraceae bacterium | reverse complement strand
AAAACTGGTGTTTTAAAAAAACGTTGGAAGATTTATTTAAATCAATATCAAAAATCCATAGATTTGGATAATAATATTTTTCCAAAGTCTCGTGCTTAATTTTTATTTCTTAATCTGTCAACTTTTTTTAGGACACTATATATTGTATTATCCTGAAATAGGTTGGCGCATTATCATTTTTTTGAAAAATCCTATCGCCAAAATGAAAAAAACTCAATCAATAAAATGGCTTTAAAAAGTCGATAATATAAATTATTTAAGAACAATAATTTTTTTAGAGTCCGTAAACTCAGACGTTTTCATTTTGATAAAATACATCCCTGAAGGAAGAGTCGAAGTATTAATTTGAAATTTATGTTCCCCTGCATTGAGATTTTTTTGTTTTAAAAAAATTATTTCTTTTCCGTTTTGATTAATCAATTGTATAACCACAAAGTCCTTTTGATGGATGCTAAAAGAAATTTCTGTCAATCCATAAGAAGGATTTGGGTGGATTTTTAAGTTCCCGTGATTCTGCTTGGAAGGTGAATTCTTTTGAGAAGTCAAATTTGTTAATTCAAAATCTGCTACAAGAGGAAGATGATCGGAAGCAACGACAACATCATCCCCTAATAGATTAAAAGCATTAAGACTATCTAGTGGCAGACTTGGAGTAAACAAAGAATAGTTATTTTGAAGGATTAAGTTCGAACCACTATAAATGAGGTAATCTAATCTTCCAGGACTAAAGCTACTTCCTTCGTCATACCAAGTATAAGAAAAAGGTAGACCAGTTATATAAGGATGACTATCCAATAAATCATTACCATCCCAGTCGGGAGTAAAATCTGGCCCATATGAAGACTCATCATCAATATCTCCGGTGAGCAATGTTTCCAACTGGCGGCGGTCACCGACCAGATTCATATCTCCAAGGATAACAATCGGCGCATTAGCTTCTAATGGAATTGGCCCATTACCTTCTTTAGCTTCTCTTAAAAACTCCATCATTAAATCTACTTCGGTTTGCCTACCTGAATTATTTCCACAGCAGGGCGGATGCGCAACAATCAAAAGTAAATCTTTTTCAGTTCCTGGTAAATCTATCAAAAAGGCACCGTTACCTGCATTTGAATTGTACCCAGGGATCAAAGCGGATTCTAAAATGGGATACCTACTTATTGCATGACAATCCGGTCCTTCCTTAGCATGATACCATTGTTGACCAGTAGTCGAAGGCAACATAGATTCCATCTGATTAGCTACCTGTGCAGAGGAGTAATCATAGATTTCCTGAAACCCAATTATGTCTGGTTGAGTCGCTTGAAATAATCTTGTAAAGGAAGGAATCCGACTTGGATCAAAAAGACCATTAAATAAAACATTATAAGAGATTATTCTTAAGTCAGATTCATGGAGTTTTTGGATGGAATAACTTGGAAGCGGTTCTGACGTATCGGATGAAAAGGTATACTCAAGTGCTTCATTTTCAGCAGGTAAAAAATCGCCATTAGTAGTATCATCTTTAAAAACGATTTTTAACTGATCACTTTGAAATACTGGAATCCCCGAAATGGTCATATCCCTTTTAATGGCAATTTCAAATCGGCCGGAAGTAACAGTTGGAGCACTCACCAATCCGATATCATTATGAAAAATCTGTGAGGAATTTCCCGATTCATAAAAAAATCCAAAACGAGTACCAAAAGAATAAACCAGTTCGGCACCTATTCCATTGATGTCAAATCCAGTATTCGCATTATCATCTGTATCAAGATAAATGGAGATGTCATTTAAATCTTGAAGATTAATTTCAGCACTTATTTCTAATAAAAAAAAGATGAATTCATCGTCATTAGAAATTTGCAATTCACCGAAGTCCACTCCTAAAAAAGATCCATCTCCTATGGCATCGTTATAAAGTATCGGATAATCAGTCCATTCATCGAATATTCCATCAGCAAGAATGCGGTTTTGTGAATAACTAATAATTGCGAAGAAAATAAAAGATAAGGTAACGAGGTATTTCATAAGTATTGGTTAAATCAAAGTAATTAAGACAAACCAAAAGTAAGTTACTTACCTGTATTTTTAATTTTTTCTTAGATATTTTGAGGATTTTTTTATTAAAGGTTGTAGGTGTGTTAAACTGTAAAGGTAGTTGAGAATTACTATCGGCACGCTTTGGCTAAATGCAGTAGGCGCCAAATAGAGCCTATTGACATTTTATCCTTTGTTAACCTCTTAATCATTTTTTTAAATCTAAAATGTGTCTTCGGCAATTGCTTTGAATGGGTTCCAACTTTTCTTTGCAGATAAGCTCCCCCCTTTTCTGTATCATTTACTTCTTGTTGGATCGGTAGGTTCAATAAAAACACTATGAAGCAAAAAGTATTTTTTTTCAATTAGTGGTTTAGCTTTGTCAATTAATATATCTTCCCATCTAGATTTTTCAAATGAATTAATTTCATCTAATAGATACATTCCAAAAGTTTCTCGTATTGCAGTCCTCATATTTGGTTTAAGAATGATTTGAATATAATTTCCTCCTATCTCTTCATGTAAATATCCAATGTCTTTAGATCTACATTGAAAATTACATTTATACAAAAAACTATAGGTTTTCCCATCTTTGGTCAGCACAGAAATTGTTTCAGATATCTCTTGGATCTCGGTATTATATTTTATCAGTCGATCCCAAGGTGCAATAGGATGAATCCCCTGATTATAAATTTGATCTTTTTCCAATCCACCTTCAAATCGTTTAAAAAGTACGCCACTTTCATTTGATTCGACTACTTCCAATTGGCAAGAAAAACAAAAAAAAATGAATAGACTGGAAAAGCACCCAAAATGAAAAATATTGTTTTTATTCATGTTTTTTAAAGATTTATATTAAAACAAATTTACATAATATTCTTTGAGTTTATATGGTTCGGCTAGGTGACGAAGTTGTTTCGACTAGACTAAGTCGGAGGCATGGCTCGAACGGGGAAATAAATAGGGAACGTTTCATAAATATATTTTTTGTGAAAAATTATAGCTGAACAAAGCTAATACTCTTTTGAAAAGATTGAGGAATTAAATAGAGATATAATTTTAATACGATTTGGGGTTGACCTTCATTGCTCCGATTTAGACAATACAATCTTGGGTGATGCTAACATCTGTGGTTTCGAGATCGAAGAATACGATTGGTTTAGGTTGTGACATGTTTTTTTTAGTTCTCTCCTACCCTTTTGTATTCTAGAAATTTTTCTTAAACCTTTTCGAATAGTAGAATTATTTGCGTTTCATTGAATGGTACTTTTGCCGATCAATTTATCACACATCGTTATTCCCTAAAACTTTTCCATGACCAATAATGTTTACCTTTGACAAGATCGAAATTTCGATTTTTTTCAAAAAAAAATAATACCTTCAATTAATGAAACTCAACATAAAAGATACTTTCAATAAAGAATTACCAGCCGATCCAATTCGAGAAAATTCTCGTCGTCAGGTTTTTGATGCAGCATTTTCTTATGCAACTCCTCGCCTACCTTCTGCACCAAAATTGGTTCATGCCAGCGAAGAAGTAGCGAAAATGATTGGCCTAAATTCAGAAGATATTCACTCCGAGGAATTTTTAAAAACTTTCTCAGGAGCTAAAATTTTAGAGAATACTGATCCATTTGCCATGTGCTATGGCGGTCACCAATTTGGAAATTGGGCCGGTCAATTAGGCGACGGACGAGCTATAAATTTAACAGAAGTTGTTCATGAAGACCAACGTTGGGCATTGCAATTAAAAGGTGCTGGAGAAACGCCTTATTCAAGAACGGCAGATGGACTTGCTGTTTTACGTTCGTCAATTCGAGAACATCTTTGCAGCGAAGCGATGTTCCATTTAGGTGTGCCGACGACTCGGTCTTTGTCTTTGATGTTAACAGGAGATGAAGTCATGCGAGATATGTTATACGATGGAAATCCTGCTTACGAAAAAGGTGCAGTTGTCTGTAGAGTCTCTCCTAGTTTTATTCGTTTTGGAAACTTCCAAATACTCGCCGCACGGAAAGATGTAAAAACATTAACAGAACTGACTGATTATACGATTCGTAATTTCTTTCCAAAAATAAAATCTACCGGCAAGGATAGTTATATTGAATTTTTCAACGAAGTGGTAGACCGAACTTTGGAAATGATTCTTAATTGGCAACGAGTAGGATTTGTGCATGGCGTGATGAATACGGATAATTTATCCATCCTTGGTTTGACGATTGATTATGGCCCATACGGCTGGCTCGAAGATTATGATGTGGACTGGACACCGAACACAACTGACCGTGGACAAAAACGATATCGCTTTGGCAATCAACCTCGAGTGGCACTTTGGAATTTGATGCAATTAGCAAATGCCATTTATCCGTTGGTGGAGGAAGCACCACCTTTTCAAGAAGCTTTGGATCAATACCAAAAAGAATATGATAAAAAATATTTGGAAATGATGCAATCGAAATTAGGTTTGAAAAAAAAGGAAAACATCGATCAAATTTTAGTGAATCAATTGCAAGAAAATTTGCTCCTGACTGAAACTGACATGACGATATTTTTTAGAAATTTAGCTAATTTTAAAAAGGATGCAACTATCGATTCTGAAGGTAAATTTTTAGATGTGATCAAAGACGCATTTTATCAGCCAAAAGAATTGAATGGAAAAACTTTGGAAGCATGGATAGATTGGTTTATCAGTTACAAAGAAAAATTATCCAATGATTCTATTTCAGATGACGAGCGAAAAGCAAAAATGAATGAAGTCAATCCAAAATATGTTCTTCGAAACTACATGGCGCAATTAGCCATCGACGCTGCGGACAAAGATGATTTTTCTCTCGTCAAAGAACTTTTTGAACTACTTAAAAATCCTTACGGTGAGCAGATTGAAAATGAAAAGTGGTTTATGAAAAGACCGGAATGGGCAAGGCATAAAGCGGGATGTTCGATGTTGTCCTGTAGTTCATAACAATACTTTTACAATTTCTTAAAATAAAAGTCGCAAACCTTTCTCATGAATAGATTTGATCGAGTTATTTCCACTTTAGTCCTTCTACAAACCAAAAGGATTATCAAAGCAATGACTATTTCTGAGCGATTTGACATAAGTCTTCGAACAGTTTATCGAGATATTAGCACTCTCAAAAATGCAGGAATTCCAATCATTGGTGATCCTGGAGTTGGATATTCTATAATGGATGGTTATCGGATTCCACCTATTATATTCAATGAAGGGGAAGCAACTGCGTTGTTAACTGCGGAGAAATTTATTGGCAAAATAACGGATCAAGATACACAGGCTTATTATTCTAGCGCAATGATGAAAATCAAAGCAATATTGAGAAGTTCTGAAAAACAGTATTTGGAAATACTAGATGAATCAATTATTATTTCGGATCACAACAGTTGGAAAGATAAAACTCATCTTCAAAATTTATTCAAAAGTATTGCTGCCAAAAATATTTTAGACATTGAATACCAAAAAGCAGATGGTACAAGTTCTCAACGAAAACTAGAACCAATCGGATGTTATCATCAATCTAACAATTGGTATTTGATCGCTTTTTGTCAACTCAAAAAAGACTACCGAACGTTCAAATTAAATCGGATTGTCAAGCTACAAGTACTGGAAGAAAACTTTGATACCGTTCATATTAATTTACAAAAATACATTGATCGGCAAACTGACTCTTGGAAAGAACAACAACAGTTCCACACCATAGAAATTGAATTCAATTTATCATTAGTCAAATTTGCTGAAAGTCGTAAATACTATTTTGGGTTTGTGGAGCAAACTATTGAAAATGATGTTGTTCGTATGAAATTCCTAAATTCTTCTCTTGAAGTCCTTGCTCGATGGTTGCTCCAATTTGGAGATCAAGCAACAGTCCTTGCTCCTATAGAATTAAAAGATCGAGTAAAAACATTAGCTACTCAGCTTTATCAGCATTACCAATAAAAAAATTCCACTCTAAAAACTTACTGACATACTGTTGTCATTGACCTCCTATATCTTTGTGATATCAATCAACGGAAGGGATTCCCAATTATTCATTTTTAAAAAATATCATCACAATGACAACTCAAGAAGTAGCCAACAGATTAGTAGAATTATGCCGACAAGGCAAATATGAACAAGCGGTAAAAGAATTGTATTCTCCTGAAATCGTTTCTGTTGAACCAGAAGGAATGCCAAATAGAATTGTAAAAGGATTAGAAGGTGTCGCAGAAAAAGGGGCAAAGTTTGAAGCTATGTTAGAAAAAATTAACTCTAGTTTTATCTCTGATCCTATTGTAGCTGAAAATTTCTTTTCCTGTACGATGCTGATGAATGTCCAATTCAAGGGCGCTCCTGTTGCCGCCGATATAGATGAGGTTTGCGTATACACCGTCAATAATGGTAAAATAATAAAAGAGGAATTCTTTTATACTCCTCCACCTCAAACGGCTTAACTACCACTTGCAAGAGCATTTATTTATAGAAAAATTCACTCGCAAAATTAAGATAACGGTGTCGATTCATCTCGGCACCGCTATCCTTAGTTATTTAAGATAGGAAAAGCACCAATAATAATTGATACTTATGTTCTTATATCTAAACATTTACAAATACTAAAATACAATAAATTCATTTCGAGATTTTTTTAACTGAGGAAGATAAATATATTACCTTAAGTAAATCTTCCGAACCACTATAATCTGATAATTGTTTAGGTTAGATTGATCTTCAACTTATATAATGTTTGGAAAAGAAGAATTAGTTTATGGTGAGATAGATGGAACCCTGCTTTGGAAAAAATATAATAATTAAATTATAACAATACATTTACATCTAATAAAAAAGTCGTGTCTTGGAAATTCAAGACACGACTTTTTACTAAAACTATTTTTAATCTATACGACCTCAAACAAACCTGCCGCTCCCATTCCTCCTCCAACACACATCGTGCAAACTACATACTTCGCTCCTCTCCTTTTCCCTTCAATCAAAGCATGTCCAACCATTCTTGAACCAGTCATTCCATATGGATGTCCGATAGAAATAGCTCCACCGTTTACATTTAAGATCTCATCTGGAATACCTAATCTGTCTCGGCAGTAAAGTGCTTGAACAGCAAAAGCTTCATTCAATTCCCACAATCCGATATCGTCCATTTTCAATCCATGTGCTTTCAATAATTTTGGAATAGCAAAGACAGGCCCAATTCCCATCTCGTCAGGTTCGCAACCTGCTACTGCAATTCCTCGATAGATTCCTAATGGTTCAACTCCTCGTTGCTCCGCCAATTTGCTATCCATCAAAACGCAAGCAGAAGCTCCGTCAGAAAGTTGACTTGCATTTCCAGCTGTAACAGTTCCGCCTTCAATTACCAATCGCAAACCTTGTAAGCCTTCCAAAGTGGTCGAAGGTCGATTCCCTTCATCTTTAGTCAAAGTAACTTCTTCGAAACTTACCTTCTTCGTTTCTTTATCCATCACACCTTTAACAGTAGTAACTGGAATTATTTCATCATCAAATTTTCCAGCAGCTTGTGCAGCAGCAGTTCGCATTTGACTTTGAAATCCATATTCATCTTGTCGTTCTCTGCTGATACCATATCTTTTGGCTACTACTTCCGCAGTTTGCAACATCGGCATATATGCATCTTTGTGCATCGCTACCAATTTCTTATCCACCATCTGATAAGTATTCATGTGTTCATTCTGCACCAAACTAATTGACTCCAATCCTCCACCAATCGCAATACTCATTCCGTCTGTAATAATTTGTTTGGCAGCAGTTGCAATCGCCATCATTCCAGAAGAACATTGACGATCAATCGTCATCCCACTTACCGTTACAGGTAATCCTCCAGCAAGTGCAGCAAGTCTTCCGATATTTGCACCAGTTGAACCTTGAGTCAAGGCATTTCCCATGATGACATCATCAATTTCGGCAGGGTCAACCCCTGCTCTTTTTACGGCTTCTCGAATAGCAAACCCTGCCATTGTTGGCCCTTGAGTTGCATTGAATCCTCCACGGTAGGCTTTACCGATTGGAGTTCTGGCGGTGGAAACGATTACTGCTTCTTTCATTTTTATTTTATTGTAATTGTATTGTTATAATATATTTTAACTAATGCTATTTTATTAAATTTTATCCTTAAAGTTTTTCAAGTCATCCGATTTATCTATTATCTCCATTTCAAATTTCGCTTCGTATTCTAATCCTTCCTTTAAAGTATGCTCACTACCAAATTGATAGAGTTCTTTGATCGAACCAATCGCAGAACCACTATTTGGAAGAATCTTTTCAATCAAATTATCCACCGCAGATTTCAACTCTTCCAATGGGTGCGAAGAATTAGCTAAACCAATTCTTGCAGCCTCGACTCCAGATATTGCTTGAGCGGTAAATGAAAGTTCTTTTGCTTTTCGAAGTCCAACTTGTTGTTGCAATCTTTGCGTCATCCCCCAAGTAGGTCTAATCCCCCACTTCGCATGAGTATCACCAATTTTTGCTTCATCTGCTGCAAGGATTAAATCAAATGACATCATCATTTCCATGGCACCTGTAAAACAAAATCCGTTGACCATCGCAATCGTAACTTGTGGACAATTTTCATTAAGCCGCATGATTTCCATTCCATCTTCATACATTTTAAAACCTGGCTCAACTTTTATTTCTTGAAAAACCGAAAGGTCTACCCCAGCTGACCATGCTCTTCCTTCTCCTTTTGTAACAATAACTCGACAAGTCTTATCCTTCGTGGCTTCCTCCATAACTCTTCGCCATTCATCTATCATCACTTGGGTAAATGCGTTTAATTTATCAGGACGATTTAAGGTAATCCAAGCGACTTCGCCGATTCTTTCATATTTGATTTGAGTAAGATTCATTATTGGAAGGTTTTATTTTTTTTATAAAAACGAATTTATAGACTTGATCTTTATTTTCGATTATACTGGTTAAAGTTTATTGGCGATGGGCATTTATTTAAATGTACATTTACTAAATCAAAAAGCCTCTAAATAAATTTAGAGGCCTTCTTATTTTGCTTATTTGTTTCGGTTCCTAATTTTGTTTTTCTTTTACGCCATCGATAAATGCTCGATAAGAAGTAATTCCTGCCTCCGTCAGGTAAGGATATATAATTCCAAAACCTGCTTCCAATCCTTTGATCACTACACTTCCTTCAAGTCCTCTTATTTTCATTTGAGCAAACCAAAAATGATTGTTGATCCAAATTTGTTGTGCTAATTGATCATATAACCCTGGCATCTCAACTGGTTCTGGTTTCATCAGTCCCTTTCCAACTGCCATATAATTTAGATTCTTTATCATTTGAATGGATTCATTAATTTGATTCTCCAACCCTTTTCTTAACTCAGGATAAGTTTGAATAATATTATTAGTATCCAAATAAAAGAATTGAAACTCCTCTTCAAATTCATAATAAGATTTAGCAATTTCTAAACCTTGACCATCTTGAATTAACAACTTATTTCCATAAACTTTCTCCTCTAAAACTTCTTGCATGTATGTCATCACATCTAAAACTAAATCCTTCTTAGTTTTAAAATGATAGTTAAAATTACTAAGACTAATTTCAGCTTGTTCTGCAATATCTTGATTCCGTGCATTCGCAAAACCTACCTCATTAAAAAGCTTAACTGCAGAAAGTATAATCTTCTTCTTCGTCTTATTCATAACTGCAATTTGCATAAAATATTTCTTTTAACCAAGATTCCAATATTTTGGATATAGTTTGTTGCTAAAGTATTTACACAATGCGTATAGTTTTTTATCGATAAATTGAATCTTCCTTTTAAAAATGAGATATCATCTATTTATCCATAAAACTACTTCGCAGCAAGCTGACGGAGAATCAAAAAAAATTCTGTTACCGTTTCTAAATAAAAGTACAAAGCTTTAAGTCAAGGTGTAAACTTCAAGGAGCGGATCGTAACGTAGATTTGGCTTTAGCCGAATACAGCAAACAAGTGCTTTATTTTTTTTGAGCTAAGCATTTTGCATCTCTTTATTTTGCCACCACCTCAATAGATTAAAACCGCCAAGAATCACACAATGGCCTAAGACTACCAAAAGGGAGATTAGTGCCAACTCATTAGATAGCGGTGGTTCCGCATCAATATATTTAACCAGCAGGTAGGCGGTGTACAAAAACTGGACGAAATAACTCCATCTCAATATCGGTTTCCATTCAGACAAATCATGGGCGAACCTAATATTTATGACCAGAAAAACAAAGACAGCAAATTCAACACTTTTAGTATAGAAAAAAATAAATAGAACTACAAAATAGGTAAGCTTGTTCATATCAATTTCATTTTTTAGTTTTCGATAGCGCCATAGTTCTGCGACGTGGTTAAGATAGGTCGGCATTTATTCAATGTATAAGTCTAATGATATTATTAAGAAAAAGCAAATTATTTTAAAACTTAAATTGTCGTTATACCGCTGACGCCAACCCTCTACCTGATCTCTAGTCTCCAGTTTTATTTTACCAACTGTTGGTATACCTTTTTTATTATTTCAATAGAAGTCAAAAGCTTTAAGAATGCTTCACACCAGCCAGAGGCATGGCACGAGCGGTCAACCACAAGAAATTCCCCAACTGTCATCAAACATAAACCTTCAACCACTTATCAATCTTTTCAGCAGTCAATTCTTTTGAATCGTTAATATCTTTTTCCAAGTCTACTGGATAAAAAGTATTGACGCGGTAGACCAAATAATCCTCCCTTCCTTCTTCAGATTTAGTTACCTGATGAAAATAGACTCTATACAATTTTCCATAATGTCTAAAAAAAACATCAGCAGGAATGGTATCTCCCAGCTGTTCACTCTTCTCTATTCTTTCTAATATTTCTTTCAGTTTAAAAATTAAAGTTTCCACTCTGATGACAGAGGTAAAGAGAGATTTCTGGTCATCATATAGTTTGGTCTCAGCAGCAAAGTGTCTCCATAAAATATGGATCAAAGAACATTCGTCCACCTGTACTTCTTCTCCACAAAAAGTAAACGCCACTCTATCTATTCCAAGATGCATCAGCGTGTTCTTTACTTTAACATAAGTTGCTTTTGATTGGAAAATAATTTCTCTTTCTTGAGCTTCCATCTTCTCAATTGATAAGTCTGTATCACTACTACTAGCTCTACTCTTTTTTAGCATTTCATTGGTTTCCTTTCGTACTTCCATCAAAAGCCTATCGCTAGTTGGAGAAACATTTTCCATCTTTGCTTTCCATTCGGTATAGAACTTATCCAGTTCTTGATTCCTGCTTTTGGTCACTTCGGGAGCCAGTTTCTTTTGGTAAAGAAATTTTTCCGTTCTAGTGGCAGTTTCGGCTGGCATTCCAAATTTGTGTTTCACCACCAAATGCTCCAAATAAATACGATAGAACCGATAGTCGTCACATTCTTCCAATTCCAATCGTCCCTCATAATACTCACTCTGACACATGTATTCTATTTCCTTTCCACTCAATTTTTCTCCCTGTTCATAGCGGGTTTCTAACTCATGCAAATGAGGAAAACGTTCCGCATCATCTCTGAAGGAATGAGGATAAGCGATTACTTGCAAAGCTGCTCTATTCTCTCTGATCGCTTCTCTTTCTTTCGCCTTTTCTAAGGTCTTCTTATATTTCCTTGCCGCTCTTCCTGGTGTCATATGCTTGAAAAAAATTAGGTTAATAAATAATGATGTTTAATTGTTCTCGCTGGTGTGTTTGATGCGAGCGGTAAAGGTAAGATTATTATTAGTTTCGCTAGCGGGACTGATAGCTGTAGTCCGTAGAAAGATATTCAGCCAATCATAAAACTTAGGGACAATCCATTGTGGTTACCCTGCATGACGAGATCATAATATTTGGAATTATTAATGGTGGGAATCCCCATGATATGCAATGTTACCTCTTTATTAATTCTTGTTATAATTGTAGTCTGACGGATAAAATCCGTTGCCGTTTGTTGACTTCAAAGTCAACACGAGCAGCTTAATCTTTATTGGTTAGGTTCTTTTGTATTGGACAGAAATGTCTCAATTTTTAATCATTTCTGAGGTCAGTTTCCCAAACTGATCTTGCGAATTGTTTGCGTTTATCTCGAAGGTATACTTTCCATTGCTTAGAGGAGTTTCTCCAACATAGTCAATTATCTGGATAGAAAAAGTATCTCCATCAATATTCAACCCTACATTGCCATACCAATAAGCATAATCGAAAACTTGGTAATTAGAGGTTTGACCAGCATCCAAATCTTCAAAGAAATTATTTCCTGATCCTACATTTATCATTATATTTTTATAATCAAAATCACTTACATTAGCCACTCGAATTTGTACATCAATTGCGTCATCACCTTCTTTTGTACAGCCAAAAATTACGAGTACACTTAATAGAATTAATATTTTTTTCATGGTGTTATTTTTAATTATGTTCCTCTTTATTTATTCTTGTAAACTGATGGAAGTTTCGTTATCCGCTGTCAGAGAATTCTTGAATGCTTAGCACTTACGCAGAGCGGTATCGCCAGCGGTAGACTTTAAAGTCTAAGGTATATTTTGATTATGGCTGCTTTCATCACTTGAAAATATAAGAACGCCTGAAACAATTTCATAATCTTCTCCTTCCTTAGCCGTACCTGCCAATATTTCATATTCCACCAATGTGGATTCTTCGAGATTGCCTCTCAATTTTACATTTAAGTATATTTCATCAACTTCTCCTTCTGAAGTAGTTAAGGAGGATATTTCAATCACAGGTTTTCCAATCACAACTGGAAGATTCGTTTCTTTCTTTTTACAACCAAAAAAAAGAAAGAAAACGAGTGTGCTGTATAAAAATTTATTCATTATTGTTTTTTGCTATAAAACACCAATCCATGATTATCGTTCGGAACTTAAGTTTAATTACTTTTTTTGTCACCGCTGCCGCCAAGGCGCTATTTGGTGTCTAGTATTCGGATTGACTCTACTAACTGTTAGTATACTTTATTTCCCACTAGAAGTAAAATGATTAAAAGATGCTTCACTCAAACCAGAGGCATGACGCGAGCGGAGAATTAAAAACTACTATATGAACAATTAAAAAATCCATTAGTTACCGTTATGGTATCTCCTATTGAATTTTCTATTTTAAAATTAAACGATCCTTTTATTGTATTAGCTGAGGTGTCAAGTTCTTCTATTAGTATAAAATTTTGATCATCCAAAGTTAAGTTATTGAACGAGGAGGTAATATTGTTATTGGTATATTCAAGAAAACGGAATTCTACTTCTTCATTCAAATTTGTAATATCAGCATGAATATTGAGGTCTTGTTCTTCTCCGAAAATTCGTAGTGTTAATATATTTTGACTCAAATTAATTACTGCTCCTATTCCACAACTCTCTCCACTTGGAGTCAAAACTTCTCCTTGATCGGGCATATGCATTGTATTGAATATAGTACCGTTGTAATAATATTCCGCAAAATCATTGACACAAATATTATTGGGCAATTCTTCTTCATCAGAGCAACTCCAAATCGAAATCATTCCTAATCCTAAAAAGAGGTAAAGTAAATTTTTCATTTTTATTTATTTTAATTGATGTTGTCTTGTCCTTAAATAATTGAACATTTTTCAGATGACTAAAATTAATGAATTAGTTTTTAGAAAAATTAATTTTCGAATGTTATTTCCAATTTATTTTCCGAAAACGGGAGGTCAGCGGGTATTCAGTCAATCGTAAAACGTAGGGGCAATCCCTTGTGGTTGCCCTCCACCGTGGGGATTTCAACATGCATTGATCCCTTGTGGTTGCCCTTCATCATGGGGATTCAACATACATTTATCCCGTTGTGCTGGGCAACCACAAGGGATTGCCCCTACATATTGTTATTCCATATAAAATTTATCGTCCTTCCAATTTGCTGGATTATTAATAATGTAATCTGAAATCCTTAAAAAGGAATTGGTATTCCTAATAATGTGTTCCCAATAATTTCGTTGTAGCAATCTTATATTAAAAGGTTTCCAATCCAATGTTTTCACACCTTGAATATATTCATTCGTAACAATAGATTTAAACGCCCCAATTATATCACCCATTGATAAGGCAATTCCTTGTGGTTGCTCCCTATGTTCGATCTGGTTATTTAATATTTCGATGATTGCATGAAAATGATTTGGCATAACTACATATTCATGTAATGCCGTATTAGGAAATCGTTCCGGTATTTTTAACCATTCTTTTTTGATCATTTCACCTACGATATTTAAGGTCATTTTGCCTTCTGCCATATTTCCAAATAAACATATTTTGTTTTGAACACAAATGGTGATAAAATATAATCCCTCCTGTGAATAATCATAATCTTTTAATCGGATAGAACGCCGATGGTGTTTTTTAGGATTGTATTGGTTTTTCATAGATGTTTTGGTTGCGATCACGTAAATATTTCCTATCAAATATAATAATAAATATATTGATTCCGTCCGACGTAGGGGCAATCCCTTGTGGTTGCCCTCCACCGTGGGGATTTCAACATGCATTTATCCCGTTGGGCTGGGCAACCACAAGGGATTGCCCCTACGTTCCCATGACGGGATCCATACGTTTTGAAATCCATATTATATGGGGTATTGTGGTTGCCCTTCACCGTGGGAATTTCACATGCATTGATCCTGTTGTGCTGGGCAACCACAAGGGATTGCCCATACGCTTCTCAATAAATATAACAATACATTTACAATACATAAAATTTAAGAATGCTTCACACCAGCCAGAGGAGCGCGAGCGAGAGGCATAACCCTTATAAACATTTTATGCTTTGTTGGCCATCGTTTTCCTTTTATTTTTTACGATTCTGGATTTCATAATTGGACTATCTTTCCTTTGTTGGAAAATAAATTCTACTTCAACTTTATTATCAATTGTCTTTCCTGTAATACAAGAATACGAATCTTGTTTATGGTTAACGTAACTGGTTGAAATTTGCTTATTCAGAGTTTCTGAAGTTTCATATTCAATTTCTGTTAAGCGTATACCTGAACCAGATTCAATTCTTATTAGTCTTTCTAATTCATCGTATTTATATGTCCTTATTCCAGATGTATTTTTGTTTACCCTTCCAATAAACTCAACAATTGTTTCAAGCTTATTTCTTTCAACAACTTTTTGAATGATCGAGCTATCCTTTGTATTTATCAATTCCGAAATATTATCATTTTCCCATTTAAATTCCAATCCTTCACTTATCTTTTCAAGCTGCTGGTTTTTATTGTATGACAGTAGAAAGTCATCACCATTATTAACGTTTATTAAATTTCCGATAGCATTGAATCTCCAAATGATATTTTTGCAGCCATATTCTAACTTTTCTTTGGAAGTGATTTGCAATTCGGATTTTTCAAAATAATTCACTCTACTAATCTCTCCATTTGGCAGATAGAATTCTATTCGATTGATAAAACCTTGTTCGTCATAAAAAATCATTTTATTTAACCAATCACCTCCAGATTTGTAATTCTTTCGGTAAAATTCAATTGATTCAAATTCGTCATTAAAAAATTCTTCAAACATTGAATAAAGAGCATTTATATCACATTCGTCTAATACTAATTCCATAATGTCTTGACTCCTTATTGGAAATTTCATTTTTATTTTTTTTCAATCGTGCCCAACGGTCTTGTGTATGCGGCGTTGCCAGCTTTTGCTGGCAATGAACGGGTATGCATTGTTGAACAAAGCTCCTCCGTCGCAGCCAAAAAAGCTGCATCTTAGTAAGAGCAATATTGCAAATTATTTAAACACTAATCTAATGAAAAAAAAGCTTTCCTCCCACAAGTAATTCCATTTTTGATGCAGCCTTGCAAA
>CALJOK010000037.1 GCA_937981555.1 uncultured Saprospiraceae bacterium | reverse complement strand
GGTGATCTCGATACCGCACATTGCTTCACATAAATTACAAGTGCGATAATGTTTTTTTAACTCAGTCATATTGTATTTTTTCCTAAAATAAGGGAATAATTTAATGAAATTGAAATCTGTCAAAATCATTTTTAAGTTTTCTCGAAAATAAAAAGGTGATGCCCATTGCAAACTATTGGAAAACATAAATTGAATTTAAATTTATGCCTGAGAAATCAACCATCATTATTATGGAAACTTTGCTAAATCTATCGTATCTTAGATATCAATGATTAAAGACCATCTTTGATCATCAAAAGAAAGATTAAATACGGAAATAAGCATTTAACATTTAGCTCATTTTTCGTACTCACCAATTTATCTCGTTTACCAAATACCAATAAAAATTAATATTACGATACAGCGTATACCGTATTATTGGAATCATTTATTTTTAGCAACGGACCAGTTTATTTTTGTCAAAAAATAAATCGTTTTTAGAGTAAATAATTTTTGTTAATTTAAAGCAAATTTTACCCATTCACCTATTTATATTTTCACATCACCTTTTTTTTAAAAGCTATAAATTCAAACTAATTCTATTTTCTGATTTTTTAATGACGCATCATTAAAAAACCATAATCGACTGACTATCAATTAATTATTGATAATCATATTTTGTATTCAGGATTAAAATCATTATTTCAAAACAAAATTTCCAAAAACTATTAAACGAACTGATATGCATAAATTCTACATTTTCATTTTCCTATTTTTACCAACCTTCATTTTTGCCCAAGCCATAAATGATTGCGTAGATGCAGAGGTTGTTTGTAATGACGGAAATATTTCCTTTAATCCACAGGGTGCCGGTATAGATGATTTTGCTAATCCAAATAATAATAATGGATGTTTATCATCTGGTGAGAATTCAAGTGCATGGTATTATTTTGAAATAAGTGCAACGGCTCCACCTAACCAATCTTTAGGATTTACGATTAATCCAACAGGAGGAGCTGGGCAAGATTATGATTTTGCCTTGTTTGGTCCAGATGTACCTTGTTCTAATTTGGGAAATCCACTTCGATGTTCTTATGCAGGACCAGGTTGTGCATTTTGTCCTCAAACTGGACTTGGAATGGGTACCAATGATCAATCAGAAGGAGCTGGAGGAGATGGATTTGTAAGTGAAATTACAGTTCAACCAGGACAAGGATTTTTTCTTTTAGTGGACAATTTTTCTAATAATGGAGTTGGCTTTGATTTATCATGGACTGGACAGGCGGCAGATGATTTGAATTGTAATGCAGATCCTCCATGTGGATTAATTGCAGATGCAGGAACCGGAACAACTGGATGTTCAGGTGATACTGGTCTTACTTTAAATGGTACAGCTATTGGAAACTCTGGTAATGAAATATACAGTTGGGTAGGAACAAATGGTTCTACTGCTTTTTTAGATGATCCAACCAGTCCAAATCCAAACCTAATCATTCCTCCAAATGTAAGTGGGACTTTTGATTTCACTTTGACCATTACAGACGATGCTTGTATTGATGATGATATGGTGACTGTTACCATTAATCCTTTACCAATTGTTTCACTTACCCAACCTGCAGCAATATGTGATGATGGAAATACTTTTACAATAGATGCTTCCCCTCCAGGAGGAACGTGGAGTTCTAATATGCCAAACGGAATAGTAGACCCTTCTACCTTAGGAGCTGGGACCTATTTAGTTGACTATACTTATACAGATGCTAACGGTTGTACAAATATGGATATGACGACCGTTGTCATAAATCCAAGTCCAACTGTTGCTATTGGTTTTTTCAATACTCAGTTATGTACCAATGACTTACCTTTATTTTTAACGGCTTCTCCTCCAGGAGGAACTTGGAGTCCTAATGTAGCAGGAGGAACATTAATACCTGCAAATGTTGGTGTAGGAACATGGACTATTACTTATACTTATATTGATGCAAATGGATGTGAAGGAATGGATGAAGTAGATATAAATATTTTTCCAGAACCAACTGCCGTAATTACAGACCCCGGACCATTATGTGATTCAGGAGATCCAATATTCTTGAATGCTGATCCTACTGGAGGAACTTGGGGACCCAATGCTATTGGAGGTGTTTTTGTTCCAAGTAATTTCCCTCCTGGTTTTTACCCAGTAACTTACACCTATACTGCTGTTTTTGGATGTGTTACTTCAACCACTATAAATATTGAGGTAGTAAGTGCTCCAGTTGCAGATATTATGGCTCCACCAGTTTTATGTACAAGTAGCAATCCTTATACTCTGATTGCAGATCCTCCAGGAGGTACTTGGGGGTCTAATACTCCAGGAGGAGTAGTTGATCCAAGTGTATTAGGTGCAGGTCAATTTACTGCAATTTATACTTATTTAGATCCAACAGGTTGTTTGGTAGTGGCTTCTGAAACGGTTACGGTTGAAGGCCCTCCAACCGTATCAATAAATGCAGTACCTGATATTTGTATCAATGGAAATCCAACGACAATTCTTGGGTCACCAACCGGAGGTACCTGGAGCACAAATGCACCGGGAGGAGTTTTTGATCCTTCAATTGGAACAGGAAATTATACCGTTACTTACTCATTTACAGATCCTGCAAGTGGCTGTTCAGAAATGGCGAGTACAACGGTCAATGTAGTTAATCAACCTACTGTAGCAATCACAGGAAGTAATTCATTTTGTACTGGAACTTCAACAGTTTTAAATGCTGATGCAGGTTTCACAAATTATGAATGGTCAGGAGGAGGAAATGCAAGTTCCATAACCGTAAATATGCAAGGTACATATACCGTTACTGTAACAGATGCAAGTGGATGCACTGCAACTGCTGAACAAATGGTTACTGAAAACACTTCGCTTACTCCTACTATTTCTGGTGGAATGGCGATTTGTAATGGAGATAACACTACTTTAGATGCTGGAGTATATGATATGTATAATTGGTCAACTGGCACTACAAATCAAACTATTTTAGTTACCTCTCCTGGAACTTATACAGTTACTGTAACTGATGTAAATAGTTGTACAGGAACTGCAGAAGCAATTGTTTCTGCCAATAATGCACCTGTTCCAACCATCACAGGAAATACTACTTTTTGTCCTGGTGAGTCAGCTACTTTAGATGCAGGAGTTTATGATATGTATAGTTGGTCAAATTTAACTTCCATGCAAACTATTACAGTTATGTCAGGTGGAACATTTACAGTAACAGTAACCGATGGAAATGGATGTACTGGAACTGCAGAAGAAGTAATTTCTGAAAATACAGTAACTACTCCAACTATTTCTGGAGAATTAACCTTTTGCCAAGGAGATATTACTGTTTTAGATGTAGGAAACTCTTATGCTAGTTATTCGTGGTCAAATGGTTCTACTTCTTCAAGTACAACGATATCCACAGGTGGAAATGTTGGAGTGACTGTTACTGATGGTAATGGATGTTTAACTGAAGCTTCTGTAATGATAATTGAAAACACACTTCCTTCACCAATGATAACTGGTCCAACTTTAATTTGTACAGGGACTTCAACCAATCTTGATGCTGGTGGAGGTTATACTGATTATATTTGGTCAGGTGGAGAAATAACAAGTACAATTTCGACTGACCAAGCAGGCACATATACAGTTACTGTCACAGATGGAAATGGATGTACTGGAACTAACCAAGTAGATGTAACTTTTACCCAAAATCTACAACCAACGATTTCTGGAAACTTATCAATATGTGATGGCGTATCAACTATGCTGGATGCTGGAAGTGGGTTTACTGATTATATTTGGTCAAGTGGAGAATTAACAAGTACGATTTCTACTAATCAGGTTGGAACTTATACTGTTACCGTAACAGATGCTTCAGGATGTACAGGAACTAATCAAGTTGCCGTTTCGATTGCTCCTGGGCTCTCTCCGACAATTACAGGTGATGCTAGTTTTTGTAATAATACATCGACAGATTTAGATGCTGGGGTTTTTGATACTTATATTTGGTCTGATGGTTCTGGAAATCAAACGCTAAATGTAACTGCGAGTGGAACTTATACTGTGACTGTTTCAGATGTTGCGGGATGCACCGGAATTGATGAAATGATTGTAACCGAATTTCCAATT
This sequence comes from uncultured Saprospiraceae bacterium, assembly GCA_937981555.1. Lineage (GTDB taxonomy): Bacteria > Bacteroidota > Bacteroidia > Chitinophagales > Saprospiraceae > CAJQQY01. The sequence continues at coordinate 82,493 of CALJOK010000037.1, read as the reverse complement.
CCAGCTCCACAAATAAGTGGTTCAACTTCATTCTGTACAGGATCTTCAACCACATTAGATGCTGGTGTTTGGTTGGATTATTCATGGAGTGTTGGGTCAACTTCCTCTTCAATAAATGTAGCATTCCCAGGAACATATACTGTAACAATCACCGATGGAAATGGATGTACTGGAACAACCTCGGTAGATATTATTGAAAGTACTTCTTTGAATCCGACTATTGTTGGAAATTTATTATACTGTCCAAATGGATCAACAATTTTAGATGCAGGATTCGGTTTTGCTACTTATGATTGGTCTAATGGAAGTATGAATCAAACCCTTGAAGTAATGACTTCAGGAGATTATACGGTAACCGTTTCTGATCTTTCAGGCTGTACAGGAACAAGTGTAGTTTCTGTTGCTGAAAGTATTCCGCCTACAGCAAACATTGTTGGTCAAAATTCTTTTTGTACTGGATCCTCAACCACTCTCGATTCAGAAAGTGGGTACATTAATTATTTATGGTCTGACGGTTCTACCAATCAAACCTTGACAGTTAACCAAACTGGAACTTATACTGTTACAGTAACCGATGCAAATGGTTGTACCGATGAAGCTTTTATTGATGTGCAAGAATTACAAAGTTTGGATCCAATGCTTTCAGGAGTAAGTGCTTTCTGTGAAGGAGGTGAAACTACCGTTTCTGCAGCAAGTGGATTTACAACTTATTTTTGGTCAGATAATTCAACAGATGAATTCATACAAGTTAACTCACCAGGAACATATACTGTGACTGTAACAGATGCCAATAATTGTACTGGATCAGAATCTATTTTAGTTAATCAAAATGATAATCCAATTATCAATATCACAGGCGACACTCAATTTTGCCCAGGTATAACTACCGTATGTATAGCCCCTCCTGGATACGTCAGTTATTTATGGTCAGATGGTTCAACAGATGAAACTTTACCCGTAAATAACGGAGGCACCTATACTGTAACCGTTACCGACACCAATGGATGTACTGGTACTGATGAAACTACCGTTAATGAATTATCCAATCCAACTACGGTTATTTCTGGTGTTCCAAATTTCTGTAGCGGAGAGTCAACTATTCTCGATGCAGGTGCAGGGTTTTCAAGTTACTTATGGTCTGATGGATCAACTAGTCAAAATGTAACCGCTGATCAAGATGGAACATTTACAGTTATCGTTACAGACCTAAATGGCTGTACTGGTGAAACTTCAATTGTAGTTTCTGAAAACACACCAGTCAATGCAGGTACTGCCAATCCTGCTACTAGTTTCTGTAGTGTTGATGCGGGTTTAATTAATTTACAAAATGAATTAATTGGCGCTGATGCAAATGGAACGTGGACAGAAACTTCTGCCAATCCATCATCAGGAATTGCCTTCAATTCAATAACTGGCTCATTCAATACTGATGGTCAAAATGCTGGAACTTATACTTTTGAATATTTCTTAGCTGGTTCTGGAACTTGTCCTGACGATGCTGAAATTGTTACAGTAATTGTAGATCAAACTCCAATTGCATTTATCGATCAACCGATTGCTTTAGATTGTAATAACCCTACTATCCTTTTAGATGCTACCAACTCTACAGGAGGAACTGACTTACTTTTCCAATGGTCATTAAATGGAAATACAATTATCGGTGCTGATTCTGCTTCGCTCATGATTGATTCCGAAGGGACTTATAACTTAATCGTTTCTTTGCCAAATGGTTGTTCCGCAACTACTTTTATTGAAATGACAGAAGATTTTGAAACTCCGGATGTAAATGCAGGAATCGATCAACAATTAACTTGTCAAGATGGTCAAGCAACTTTAAATGGATCAAGTTCTACTCCTGGAGCGATTTACAATTGGGAAGGACCAGGCATCAGTAGTGCAAATATGAATGATCAAAATCCATTAGTTACTTCTGCTGGAGATTATACTTTGATCATAACTAATCCTCAAAATGGATGTGAATCTGCTTCTGATTTAGTTATGGTGTCTGCTGATATTAATTCTCCAGTATTTACTTTGGATGAAGTAGATCCTTTAGATTGTAATAACTCAGCACAAGTTTTGGTAGGACCATTTGCAGATAATTTCGCTTACCAATGGTTCTTAAACGGCGACCCAATCACAGGAGCAACGGATCAAGAATATGAAGCTGATCTACCTGGAACTTATTCATTAGAAATCACCAATACTGACAATGGTTGTAACGCTACCGAATTAGTAGAAGTCAATGAATCAGTTGATCCTCCAACTGCCGAAGCTGGAACTGCTGTTATGCTATCTTGTGATTTAGGATCAGTTACCTTAGATGGTACAGGATCAAGTACAGGTAATATTACTTATCAATGGATTGATCCAAACGGTAATCCCATTCCAAATTCTAACACACTAAATATCTCTGCTGTACAACCTGGAACATATACTTTAATCGTCACTAATAATGACAATGGTTGTTTTGCAACGGATGAGGTTACTGTTAACGTCGATAACAATTTTCCTACAGCAGATGCAGGTACAAACACAAGTTTAGATTGTGATTTTAATTTTATCCAAATCGGAGGAAATTCCTCAACTGGTCCAAATTTCACTTATAGTTGGACTACTCAAAATGGAGGAACTATCACCAACCCAACTAGTGCTAATCCATCCATTAATCAAGCTGGTACTTATCAAATTTTAGTAACTGATATCAACAATGGATGTACCATAATTGATGCAATTGTGATTTCAGAAAATACTAATGTTCCAGTTCAAATAAATTATGAATTAATGCCAATTTCCTGTAATGGAGATGATGATGGTTCATTAACTGTTTTAAATGTTGATGGAGGTACCGGCCCATACCAATATTCATTCAATGGTGGAGCATCATCAGATATTAATACCTTCCCATTTTTGGCAGAAGGCGATTACTCTTTATTGGTTACGGATGCTTTAGGTTGTGAATTAGAAACGGAAGTAAATTTAGTTGCTCCTACTCCATTCATTTTGGATTTAGGAGAAGACATCACTATTCAACTAGGCGAAGAGGCTCAAATCAATGCTGTCGTAAGTCAATCTTATGATAGTTTATGGTGGAGACTTGACGCAACACTTCCTTGTGAGAATTGTCCAAATCCGATTGTTGCACCACTAGAAACTACTGCTTACCAAGCAACTGCATTGAACTTCAATGGTTGTGAAGATAAAGATGACATTACCATTTTTGTAGAGAAAAATCGAAACATATTTATTCCAAATGTCTTTACTCCAAACGATGATGGAAACAACGATGTGTTCATTATTCACGGGGGAATTGATGTGGAAAAAATTCATGTTTTGAAAATCTATAACCGTTGGGGTGACCAAATTTTTCAACAAACTGATATTCAACCAAACGATTATTCTGTTGGTTGGGATGGATTTTTTAAAGGCGAAAAAATGAATCCTGCGGTCTTCGTTTACTTTGCAGAAATCGAATTTAAAGATGGTCGAAAAATTATTTACAAAGGAGATGTTGCGCTAAGAAAATAAACTGAATTCAATTTTTTAATAAAAAATCAAAAACCGTTGGGAAGACATTTTCAACGGTTTTTGTTTTTTAGAAAATAAAAATGATTTTTATTACATTTATATATTGTGAATACTTATTGATTGAATTTTTAAAATCAAAACATGAAAGAAATTATATTTTCATTTATCCTAATTTTAGCTTTTTCCAATTTCGGTTATAGCCAAATGCCCGTTTCTGAGTTAGATAAAAAAACTCATCTTGAACAATTAAAAGCAGGAATCTTACTCGTCCAACTTCCCAATGGGGATGAAAAAATTAAAATGCTTAGAAAACATGGAAATGAAAGAAGAGCTAAAAAAGAAGAGAAGGAAATTGACAAAATTAGAAAAAGTATTATAAAGGAATTTCAAAACAAATGGGATTATTCAGAAATATATTTTTTCGAAGCAAAAAATGCAAAAGAAGTTTTTCAGTTAAAAACTAATTTCTTACTCGATTCCAATATGAAACCTATTGATAAATTACTCAATACTGAACACATCTATTCTGTCAGATATGGACCAGGTAATCCAAATGGTGAAGTCTATAGTTATAACGGAAATGGTTTTCAAATAAGATACATTAAAGATGGAACCTTGCAAACTATTAAATATGATATTTTTTTTAAGGCGATGGTTTTTGGATATTATTTTTTCCCAATAAAAAAAGTAATCCGAGATCAAATTACTTCACTAAATTTAAAACTACACAATGCTCATCGCAAGAAAAATTAACCTCCAAAATAAATACCAACAAATCAACGAACATTGGTCTCCAAAAATAATTGGCGAACTCAATGGACAACATGTAAAACTTGCAAAAATAAGTGGCGAGTTCGTTTGGCATTCGCATGAAAACGAAGATGAATTATTCATGGTCATCAAAGGAAAGTTGTTGATGGACTTCCGAGATAGAACAGAAATTGTACAAGAAGGTGAAATTATCATCGTCCCAAAAGGAGTTGAACATCGACCAAGAACTGAAAATGAGGAAGTGCAAATTATGCTTTTTGAACCAGCTTCAACCATCAATACAGGAGAAGTAGTCAGCGAATTGACAAAAGAAAATTTAGAAAAAATATAAAATTTGGTATCGGATCAATTCAAAAAATCCGATACATTTTATAAAAATAACAATACATTTACAAATCTACTAAAATCTACTTTTGCAAAAACCCCTCACCTATTTTCTTATCATCGTTGCTTCCATTTTTTTACTTTGGAAAAAGACCAACCTTCCAGAAAAATACCACGAATGGCAATACGACCTAACCCACAAACAAGAAATCGTCACCCAACCTAAAAAAATAAAAAGCATACTCAAGTCTTTTCCGTCCGTTCCCTTTTCCAAATTAAAAAAAGAATACCTTTCCAAAACCAAATACAATGAAAAGAAATACAAAGACCTCGCAAAAGGTTCTAACTTACTGATCATCAAAGGAAAAGATATTTTCAAATTTATTGTTGGCAGTTTTAGAATAAAAGATTTTTTACCAAAAGATGATTATTACTACGAAAATATTGATGCGCTTGGAGAAGGAAAAGAAGTGTATTGGATGGTGGATAAAAAATTACTTTTAAAACTTTTAGCATTGCAAAATGTTCTTTTCGAAAATGGCTACAACGAAACTGGTTTTACAATTGTCAACGGATTTCGACATCCTGCTTACAATGAAAAAGTCGGAGGCGCATCGCTGAGTAGACACCTAAAAGGGCAAGCACTTGATCTTCAAATCGGCGACATTAATAATGATGGATATGCCAATCAGAAGGACAAAACTATCGTCTTAGATTTTTTAGAAAATAAGATCATCAAAGACGAAGGTGGAATTGGAAAGTATCCTGGAACCATGTCTGTCCATTTTGATGTACGTGGTTATCGAGCTCGGTGGGATCAACAATAGTTTTATTTTTTTTTCAAAACATAAAGATGAATGAGGTTAATTTTTAGAATTCTCGGTGGACTTATTTTACTTTTTTTTATCATTGTGACCTATCTTTATTTTTTAGGCACTATAGATTTAAGAACTGATTTAGCAAAAAACGAACCCAATGAAAAATATGCAAAAGCATTGTTACAAGAAATGGGCCAAGCTCATGGAATTGCTAATTGGGAAAAAATAAATACTTATTCCACAAAATCTGAAGATGTATTTTTTGGTAGGTTAGGTTCAAATAGTCATGGTTACGCTGAAGACTCCGTTCGACTTTCATTAAAATATATTCCAAAAACTTATGATGGAAAACTAACGTTTTTGTCTGGCGAAAACGAAGGACTCTCATGGGGAATTCAATCTTGGAAAAGTTATATTTTTTCCGAAGGAACTGGACATAAATTTAAGGAGGATCCAAATATTACTTTTTGGCTTCCAACCTATCAATACTTTATTGAGTTTCCTCTTCGTATTCAAAATGCCAATTCATTTGCCTATGCTGGTGAAGCTGAAATTGATGGTAAAACTTGCGAAGGAATTATTGCTTCATGGAATACAACTGAACCTCAAAGAGAGATTGATCAGTACCTGATTTGGTTGGATAAAAAAACAAAGCAGATTGTAAAACTCGAATACACTATTCGAGAAATGTTGAATGTTTTAAAAGGTGCTGCCTACTTTCATGACTACAAAAATTACGATGGAATTTTATTGCCATCGTCGATGCCTATTGAATCTAATTTATTAGAAGAAGGATTTCTCCATGAGATGCGCATTTTAGATTTTTCCAAAAATAATTTTCCTGAAAGAGAATTGCGACCTAATCGAGCTTTGGAACCGATGGGCGATGAAAAATTTTAAGGAACTGAATGAGTGATAAGTTTTGACATGTTGAATCAAAACTTATCACTCTTCATTTTTAGTTCATCACTTAATTTCGCAACCTTCCCTCTGTCGAGTATCCGAAAGATGAAAGATTTTCCAACCATCTTTAGTCTTGGTTAAATGAATGGCATCAACTCCGCAATGAGAAAATTTTTCATCTAAATAAAATCCATATTTCGTCCACACTTGTGCTAAATTTCCATCCACTCGAATTTCTGTATCCCAAATTTTTTCATCCCAAACTTCCTCGTGTGGTGTTCCAACTGCATTGATAAATTTTTGAACATCATCTTTTACAAAAACTGCTTCTCCTTTTTTATTGGTGTAAGAAGTAAACATATCAACTTGCTCATAAAAACAAGAACTTACCATTGAACTATCGCCTGCTCGCATTCCGTCAAAAAGATGAACAACAACTTTTAAAACTTCCGCTTCGTCCGTTGGCATTTCATTTTTAATTTCAGAGGAATCCATAGCTTTTTCAGCTTGACTAAAAACAGTCAAAGGAAGCAAACTAATAAAAAGGAGAGTAAAAGTAAATTTCATAATTTTCGTTTTTTAATAATTTTAGACAATTTCTTTAAAAGAAAAGTATAATTAAGAATGGTTGCAACAACTTTTATAAAAATTAAAGCAACCCAAATTAAAATTAATTTCCTCCATAAAAACGAAATTTTATTCTTTATACAAAAAAAGAAGATTTCCTTAAATAAAATAACTGAGTCCTAAATTATGAAAAAAAAATATTCCTAAATCAAATTACAAATAATTTAATTTTTCAAAATTTTATTTTGTCAATAAAAAGAATCAATTCAAAAATATTTCCATCTAAGCTACTTATCTAAAATTATCTTCTATCTTTTTTCAAAAAACAGAAGACATTCCGAGTAGATTCCTTCCATTTTACTCCCTTTTTGTTAGTTTTACACTTTACTTTTTTACAAATATAATTATGAACGAGAACTTACAAGAGGCATTTATTATTCTGGCAGTTGGCATGATAACAGTTTTTGCTATTTTATCATTAGTGGTTTTTACTGGTCAAATTCTGATAAGAATTACTAACAAATATGCCCCTCCTGAAACTGCAAAAGCAAATATTTCTAATCATAGACCTCCTCTAATCCCAACCCCTTCCAACTCAATTAATAAAAAGAAATTAGCAGCCATCATTGGAACTGTTGACCATCTAACCCATGGAAAAGGGAGAATAGAAAAAATTGAAAAACTCTGATAAAAGTCAATTTGAATTTTATCATTTAAAATAAAACCTAACCAATATTGAACCATGAGTAGAAAAATAAAATTAGCCCTCGTCTATCGAGACATGTGGCAATCAGCAGGAAAATATGTTCCAAGAGTAGATCAACTAGTTCGTGTAGCACAACCGATTATTGACATGGGGTGTTTTGCTCGAGTGGAAACGAACGGTGGAGGATTTGAACAAGTTAATTTATTGTTTGGGGAAAATCCAAATCAAGCGGTGCGAAAATGGACTCAACCATTTAATGATGCTGGTATCCAAACTCAAATGTTAGAGCGTGGATTGAACGGAATTCGAATGAGTCCTGTGTCAGCAGATATACGTCGGATGATGTTTGCCCTAAAGAAAAAACAAGGAACAGATATCTCAAGATCTTTCGACGGATTAAACAATCCTCAAAATTTAGAGAACTCATTTAAGTTCGCCAAGGAAGGTGGAATGATCGCACAAGGTGCATTGAGTTTGACTTTTTCCCCTCTTCATACCATTGACTATTATATCAATTTGGCAGATCAATATATTGATTTAGGTGCCGAGGAAATTTGTATCAAAGACATGGCAGGAATCGGTCGTCCAGTTTCTGTTGGGAAAATTGTCAAAGGAATTAAGGACCGCCATCCAAATATCTTAATTCAATATCATGGACATTCCACTCCTGGATTCTCAGTTGCTTCATCTTTGGAGGCAGCTCGTGCAGGTGCAGATATTATTGATGTAGGAATGCAACCACTTTCTTGGGGAACTGGTCATGCTGATTTATTGACCATTCATGCGATGCTAAAAGATGCTGGATTTGAAGTGGAAGACATCAACATGAATGCATACATGGAGGTCAGAAGATTGACTCAAGAGTTCATGGATGACTTTTTAGGATACTATATTAATCCTCTGAATCGTCAGATGAATTCATTGTTGATTGGTCCAGGTTTACCAGGAGGAATGATGGGAAGCTTGATGGCTGATTTGGAAAAAAATATTCGAAGCTTAAATAAGTGGATGGCCAAAAATGGAAAACCTGATGTTTCACAAGATGATCTTTTGATAAAATTATTTAACGAGGTGGAATACGTTTGGCCACAAATGGGTTATCCGCCTTTAGTTACACCTTTCAGTCAATATGTAAAAAATGTTGCCTTGATGAATGTAACTCAGATGGAAAAAGGAAAGGAACGTTGGAGTATGATTGACGAAAATACTTGGGGAATGTTGATGGGACGATCTGGACAATTGCTTGGCCCATTGGGTGAAGATTTACAAGCATTAGCCCTCCGCCAAAAAAGAGAACCTTATACTGGAAATCCTCAAGATTTATATCCAGATGAATTAGAACTATTCGCTGCAGAAATGGAAAAAAATGGTTGGGACTACGGAGAGGATGATGAGGAGTTATTTGAATTAGCCATGCATCCTGCTCAATATAAAGATTATAAATCTGGAAAAGCAAAAGAGAAGTTCAATGCTGACTTGGAAGAAAGAAAAGCTAAAAAAGCCCAAAGTACGGGTACTACAGCAACTCCGATTCCTGCTGTAACTATTCCGACTGCCTCCATACCACAACCTCGAAATATTACTGTCGATGTTGATGGAGAAAAATTCAAAGTCAATATTTCCTATGATGATGCTCCAAGTGGAAACGAAAATAATTCATCATCAAGCAATTCGACCAATCAAAATTCATCTCAAAGTAGTCCTCCTCCCAAAGTTGATTTGAGTAGTTACCAAACTATAGAAGCGCCATTGGAAGGTAAATTTTATTTAACTAAAGAGTCTTCAGATCGGCCTGTAAAAATTGGAGACATTATTCATGAAGGTGATACTGTTGCTTACATTGAATCCATGAAAGTAATCAATGCCATTGCTGCTGACAAGTCTGGAAAAATTGTAGAAATCACAGCCAAGCATGGAGAAGACATCGAGGAAGATGATGTGATGTTTAAAATTGTTTAGAGAAAAAACGATTTTTATTTTTCTGTAAAAGTACTGTTATAAAAATCATAACATGACATTTACATTTTTGAAACAAAACAAAAACGGACTACCAAATCTTAGAAATGGAAATATTAGAAAAATTATATGGGATGACTGCGTTCGGGGATTTGATTGCAAATCCTGCGACTTTGTTGATGATTGGGATTGCTTTTTTATTGCTATACTTAGGTATCTGGAAAAAATTTGAGCCCTTGCTTTTAGTTCCTATTGCTTTTGGATTGCTACTTGCCAACTTCCCTGGAGGCATGATGAGTGTAACTCCTGCCACTCTCGAAAATGGAATTGCAGAAATGAACATTTTGGAAATTGCTAAATATCATGGCATAATGAATATGTTGTATTATGTTTTGATAAAAACAGGTTTGTTGCCACCGTTGATTTTCATGGGAGTTGGGGCAATGACAGATTTTGGACCGATGCTTAGAAATTTACGATTAGCATTTTTTGGAGCAGCTGCACAAATTGGAATTTTTACGGTAATGATTTCTGCAGTTTGGATTGGTTTTCCTATCAAAGAAGCTGCGGCCTTAGGCATCATTGGAGGCGCTGATGGACCAACAGCAATTTATACTGCTATTGTTTTGGCTGATCGTTTATTAGGACCAATTGCAATTGCAGCATATTCCTACATGGCTCTAGTTCCTGTAATCATTCCATTAGTGGTAAAATATACCGTTAGCGAAAAAGAGTTAGCTATAAATATGAAAGAGCAGGAAAGGCTTTTTCCCAACAAAATAAAAATCAAAAATATACGCACCTTAAAAATTCTCTTTCCTATAGCACTTGGAACTATCGTATCACTTTTAGTTCCGTCTTCCGTGCCATTAGTGGGAATGCTGTTGTTTGGAAATTTGATCAAAGAAATTGGAACCGATACTAATCGATTATTTAAAGCTGCTTCTGAAACGATCATGAATACTGCAACTATCTTTTTAGGATTGACTGTTGGAGCAACGATGACTGCGAATACTTTTTTGAATCAAGAAACTTTAATGATTGTTAGTGGTGGATTTTTAGCCTTTGCAATTTCGATAGCAGGTGGAATTTATGCGGTGAAAATTTATAACCTTTTTTCCAAAAAGAAAATCAATCCTCTTATCGGAGCAACTGGTTTGAGTGCTGTTCCTATGGCTTCGAGAGTCGCTAATGAGATTGCATTAAAGGTAGATCCGAAGAATCATATTCTACAATATGCCATGTCTAGTAATATTTCTGGTGTGATTGGATCGGCGGTTGCGGCAGGAGTTTTGATTTCGTTTTTGAAATAGAATTTGAAACAAGAAAAAGTACCTACTCGGTGAAAAACAAAAAAGGTGTTATCGGTAAACCGATAACACCTTTTTCGTTTAATAAGACAAAGTATTATTTGATCGAAATATCTTTTCGAATAATTTTAGTGTAAGATCTTAACTCTACAGTATAATCTCCAATACCTAATTCATCAAAATTCAATTCATAAATTGCATTTACAGGCAATTCTACTACATCATCTTTAAATACAATTTTCCCATTTTTATTTTTAATAACAACATCACTCAAGTTCACATTGATTTTCTCAAAATCAACATAAAAAGTACGATTGTCATCGTCTGCATAAAATGACCAATCAGCATTATCTAATGCGACAACAGACATATCTTCAGGTCCTGGAGCAGCGGCTCCTTTAGCGGTAGTTTGGGAAAACAAGGAAAGGGAGGAGAATAGCAAAACAATGGTCAAAGTTAAAATTTTCATGTTCGGTTGGTTATGATTTTGATTATGTATAAAACAAAAATAAAAAATAATTTCAATCTAGATAATTGGCCTAATTCGAATAATATTTGTCAATGTTACTAATTATAAATACAAAAAACTGCATATAAAGTAAATACAATTTTATTGAAAAAAAGTAACACGAAAAGCAAAATTAAGTTTCGAAAAACGGTAAATGTTAAAATTTGGGGATAGGCTTTAGGAAGGGAACAATCTGTCAAACATTTATCAAAACGACAAATTTCAATTCCTATTGTCGTGATGGAATAATTAATTTAAGAATTTATTTCATGGTACTTTCCCATTACATCTAAAATGTTGCCATAAATTTCTTTAGGTTCAGAAAAGAAGAGATCCATATTTGTAAAAACAGCTTTTTCAATACCTTCTTCTTCCTGTGGAATTAAATCTGATTCAGTCGTTTCCATTGTGAACCAATAACTTACTTTTAATATTCTTTTTCCTTTTTTACTTAAGTAAGTATGATAGGTAGTATGTATAAAATCTTGTAAATCAACATTTTGCAAACCTGTTTCCTCCTGAACCTCTCGAATCGCAGCTTCTTCTTTAGATTCCCCTTTTTCTATTTTACCCTTCGGCAAATCCCAATAACCTAATCTATAAATCATTAAAACTTCTTCTTTTTCATTTTTTACAACACCTCCAGAAGCTTCGATAATTTTATAAATAGAATTAAAATGATTCCACATTTTTTCCAAATCAGAAGAATGAAGCACAATTGCATCAAAACTGGTATTTTTTTCCAATAGATCAATATAGTTATGCAAAAATTTCTTTTTACCTATATATCTCATTTTAATAAAATTTTCTCCTTCTAATTTTAAGTTCGGAAAATCTTTTGTTGAAGTTAAAAAAAGAGGTGTTCCATTAATATAGATTTTGTACATTTGCAGTCGTTTAATATTAATTTAAAATTTATACGATTTTCTCTTTAAAAAAATCAATTTCTATCAGATGAGTGTAGCTTCCGAAGTCGCTAAAAGGCTTTTGCAAATAAAAGCAATTAAACTAAATCCACAAAATCCTTTTACTTGGGCATCTGGAATTAAATCTCCAATTTATTGCGATAATCGAATCATTCTTTCTCATCCAAATATTCGTGACTATGTCATTTATTGTTTAGAAAAGAAAGCCACAAGTATGCCTGAATTTGATGTGGTAGCTGGTGTAGCAACTGCTGGAATTGCATTTGGAGCATTGGTTGCAGATCGATTAAAGAAACCTATGGTGTATGTTCGGAGCAAGGCTAAAGAGCATGGTCGACAGAATATGATTGAAGGGCATTTAGATGGTACAGAGAGAGTCTTAGTAATTGAAGATTTGATTTCTACTGGAGGAAGCAGTTTAAAAGCAGTCGAAGCATTGAAAGAAACTGGTTGCGAAGTAGTTGGTGTACATGCAATTTTTTCCTACGGATTTGAAAAAGCAACCACAGCTTTCGCTGCAGCAGATTGTCCTTTTGATACTTTAACCAATTATCAAGAATTATTAAACGAAGCTGTAAAAAGCGAATATATTCAAGAAGAACAAATAGCTTCCCTTTCTAAATGGAGTAAAGCTCCTGCTGATTGGTATACAGGTTAATATTCCCAACCTAATCACCGTAACTGAGAGATCTCCACTTTCTAAAAAAAACTTTACTGACTTAAAGAACTTACTTTTACTTATGTCAATTATCACAAAAAAATCAGAGACATTTCTTAAAAAATATTTAAACAATGCCTCTCCTACTGGTCACGAATCTAGTGGCCAAAAACTATGGTTAGATTACTTAAAACCATATGTTGATGAATATCATATTGATAATTATGGAACTGCCTATGGAGTGATTAATCCTAATCATAAATATAAGGTGGTGATCGAAGGTCATGCTGATGAAATATCATGGTATATTAATCATATTTCGGATGATGGTTTTATGAACGTAGTTCGAAATGGTGGATCTGATCATCTTATTGCTCCTTCTAAACGAGTTAACATTCATACCAAAAAAGGTGTGGTTCAAGGTGTTTTTGGATGGCCTGCTATTCATGTGAGAAGAGGCGCGGATGCAAAACTAACCCCAACTTTGGAAAACATTTTTATCGATGTGGGAGCCAAGGACAAAGCAGAAGTTTTGGAAATGGGTATTCACGTCGGATCTGTGGTAACATTCGAAGATGAGATGATGATCTTGAATAAGCAGTATTATGTAGGGCGAGCTTTGGATAATCGAATGGGCGGATTTTGTGTTGCGGAAGTTGCTCGATTATTAAAAGAGAATAAAAAGAAATTACCTTTTGGTTTATATATCGTCAATGCCGTTCAAGAGGAAGTTGGACTTCGGGGAGCTGAAATGATTACGCAAACGATCAAGCCAAACGTAGCAATTGTTACTGATGTTACTCATGATACCAGTACACCACTTATGAATAAAAAGAACTTGGGTGATGTAAAAGCTGGCAAAGGGCCATCTGTTACTTATGCTCCTGCAGTTCATAATAAATTATTAGATTTAATCATTGATACAGCTGAAAAGAAAAAAATTCCATTCCAAAGAGAAGCTTCTTCTCGACGAACTGGAACAGATACAGATGCTTTCGCTTATTCCAATGGCGGTGTTCCTGCTGCATTAATTTCATTGCCTTTGAGATATATGCATACTACGGTAGAAATGGCGCACAAGGATGATGTAGAAAATGTGATCAAATTAATTTATGAGTCAATTTTGAAAATCAAAAATAATCATAACTGGAAATATTTTTAGAAAAAAATAATTTTCAAAATTAAGTCCTGCCTGACACCACAAGTTCATGCAGGACTTTTTTTATTTAAAAAAATAACTTTCGTAGTTTTGAAGCGTTTCATTATTTAAAGAATAAATCATAATTCATTTTCAATATTAATCATCTTGTTTTTTAAGAAACTCATTGACCTTATCTTTTACAGTAACCTTTGGATTGCTTTGTGCGCTGTGGCCATGTGCGCTCAAACTCAATTCATCTTGACTGGAAAGTTAACCTTGAATTGGTTGATGGGGCTAATATTTTTTGCTACTCTTTTCGTTTATGCTTTACATCGGATTATTGGCATTTCTAAAGTTTCTGAATTTCGAGAAATGGAAAGATATGCTGTAATCGAAAAATTCAAACATCATATTTCTTTCTATGCTTTGGTAGCTGGAATCGGCGGAGCAATATGTTTTTGGAAGGTCTCTTTATCTATTCAATTAAGTTTAATTATTCCTGGAATTATTTCACTAGGTTATGTTATTCCATTTTTGAAAGGGAAAAAAAGATTAAGAGATTTTAATCATATTAAGATTTTCTTGATCGCAATAGTTTGGTCTTGGGTGACCGTTTTTTTACCCGCATTAGAAATCGGGCAAGCCACTACCCTTTCTGTTTGGTTGATGATTTTGGAAAGAGCACTTTTTATTTTTGCGATAACCTTGCCTTTTGATATCCGAGATTTGAAAGTCGATTCACATAGTGAAGTGCAAACTATCCCAGCAGTAATAGGTATTGAAAAAACTAAAAAATTAGGAACGGCAAGTTTAAGCTTAGCATTTTTGTTAGTATTAATCAATTGGTTTTCAGCTGATTACAATGTAAGTATATTGTTAGGAATCTCTATTTCATTTTTATCAACTTGGTTTTTTATTCGCCAATCTGATAAAATTAAACATGATTATTTTTTTACTGGATTAATTGATGGGACAATGATTTTACAATTTATTTTGATTTGGAGTTTTTCATTTCTTTTCTAAGTATTCTTTCTAGCTCAAAAAACCTAAGCTCTCACCGTATCTTTTCTTTTCCAAATAGGTTGATTCACCCAATGATTTTCATCTAAAATAAATTTACTTTGCCCCCAATAAAATAAGAGGGACAGGCCAAATCCAATCAAGGCTCCCAAATAAATATCTTGGAAAAAATGTTGCACCAAATAGTTTCTCGACAATCCAATCAATAATGCAAAAACAAATAATACTACTCCCCAAATCTTTTTTCTCGAAAACATAAATGCCACTAAACCATATAATGCGAAGGCTGACATAGTATGTCCTGAAGGAAAACTGGTTTTACCAATCAACAATTGTATCCCTTCTACGAAGTTGACTTGATCTGCCAAGTTCATATTTTCCAAATACATCAAAGGACGATCATGTGCAAAAAATGATTTAGTCAAATGACTAATAATGGAAACTGTAACTCCAATCAAAGGAACCAGAATAGCATATCTAATTTTCACAAAAAGAAATGAAATAAGAAAAACTAAATACATGACCTCCTCTCCCATTTTTGTAAAATAGGTGAAAAATAAATCAAGAAATGGCGTTCGTCTTTCACTAAAGAAAAAGATTACATCTGGTTTTTCAATAAAAAATAACAGTACTCCTCCAAAAAGGAAAAACAAAATACAACAAGAAATATAGTGGATATTATTTAGGAATATTTTTTTCATCAAAATGTAAATGTATTGTTACAGAAGGTAGTATCCTTCGCTATTAATTGAGCTCTTTAGAACCTGATTTATTAAATAAGGATTGCAAATACTTAAACCAACCTATTATTTTAGAAATATAATTATCAAAATTTAAAATCTTTTTATCCTTTAAAGCTCTCGTAGTTAATATATAACTGACTGGGATCAAAACCATGAGTGGACACCAAACTGCAATTTCAGCAGGAAGGACAAAGCTCTCTGCTAGTTTTTGAAATAAAATATTCAAAATAATAAACATCATAAAAAATAAAATGGCAATCAATAATGGATACCCAAATCCTCCTTTACGGACAATAGCTCCCATCGGTGCTCCAATGAATAAAAAGACACAACAAACTAACGCAAAGGTAAATTTTGAATATAAAACGAAGACATGCTTTACTCTATTTTCTTTCTTTGGGCCAATACTTCTTTGAATAGCTTCGGCCTGATTTAATATTCCACGAGCAGTTGTTTTTGCTCTTTCCTTCAGATTAAATCTCCCCCTTTCAGCCTCTGGAAAAGTATTATAGAATGTATCAAACTCCTTTAGTGGTTTATCAATTTCTTGCTTTAGAATTTGAGAAATAGCTTTCTCTTTTTTTAAGACCTCTGCCTTTCGCTTCTCCTCTTTTTTCCTTGCTGCCTCTTCTTTTTTTTCTTTTGCTGTTTTATTACTTGCCTTTTTAGTTTTTGGTTTAGCTCGTTTTTTAGTTTTTTTCTTATTGACTTTCTTTGGTTTCTGTGGTGTTTTTTTGGATTTAGTAGTTTTTGATTTAGATTTTTTTTCTTCGGTAATTATGGGTTTCGCATCTTTTAAATTTAATTTAGAGGCAACAGTATCCTTCTTTTCTTTTTGCTTTTTTTCTAGTTTTCTGCTTTCTAAATTTTGCTTTGATCTTTGTTTTTGCTCTTTTAATTTTTTGGCATTTTCTATTTTTCTTTTTGCCAAAAACTTTTTCTTCAAAGGGTTAAAAGCTTTCTGCACATACTCATCCAAACGAGCATTATAACTTCCAATTCTATTATCTATTGAATCTATCGCATTCCATAATTGCCGAACAGAAAGCATGGTATAGTGATTTTTAAATCGTTCCGTATCAGTCATGTCTATATTAAACTCCCCTGTGTCAAATACTTTTTTCCATTCATCAAATTTGGTTCGAGTGAAAGTATATTTTTCTTTTTCACCTTTTTTGGCCTTATCTCCTTCTTGATAATGGTAGCCATTTTTAAGGTTCATGACAAAATAAGTATTGTCAGTAGTCATATACATTTCACCAGACTCCGAAGTAATCATACTAAATTTCCCTTTATTATAATCCTGATGATCATAAATAATGACATCCCGAATGGTTCGATCATCCGGTTCTTTTTTCCCAATATGAATAATGAATCCTTTAAAATCTTCATTAAAAACTCCTTCCTCCAAATTAAGAGTTGGCTTTTGAGTTCGAAGATCGTGGAGACGAGATTTGAATTGAAGGTTGGCAATTGGAACTAGATTATTAGAAGAAAAGAAAGAAAAGAATGTCACCCCAATCGAAAAGTACAGCATAGGCAATATCACTCGAATTAAGGAAACTCCTGCAGATTTTAAACTGGCTAGTTCATATCGCTCACCCAGATTCCCCATCACCATAACCGAGGAAATCAAAATCGCAATCGGTAAAGCCCATGGAATCAGAGAGATACTATTGTAGAAAATAATTTCTAAAACTAGCCCAAAACCTGCTCCTTTTCCAACCATATCATCTACATACACCCAAATGAATTGCATCAACAAAACAAATAATGCAATGAAGAAGGTGGTTATAAATGGCCCGATGAACTGTTTAATTAAATATTTATCTATTGTTTTCAAATCAAAAATTTCAATTAAATTTTATCTTTCAACTAAGTCTCAAAGATATAACGCTTGTTGATAAAAAAAAGCCTTCGAGCGAGTCTTAATTTTTATTTAACGGGCTGATAATCATTTTGTTAAAAAAAAAATTGTTAAAAGATCTAAGTAATTATTTCATAATGAACCTTACCAAAGGTTAAATTAAATTTATATAAATTTGCTCTTCAAAATTTATTAACAAAACAAATACACTATTTTATGGAAAGCTTATTTGATGGCAATGTTATGAAACTTATCGTTATGGTTTTAGTGGGCGCACTCTCTGGAACTTTAGCCGCAAGAATTATGAAAGGAGATCATTTTGGATTTGTGACAAATGCTATTCTTGGCATTGCTGGAGCGGTTGTTGGAGGAACAATTTTCAATTTTTTAGGAATAACTGCAGGGGCAGGAATTGTGAAAATTATTGACAATACTTTTGGCGTTCAATTACCTCAAAATTTTGTGGGAATGATTGTATCTGCAACTTTAGGTTCAATCTTGATTATGTGGGTGGGTAGAATGTTAAAAGGTGGTCGAAGAAAAAGATAATTTTTATTGGAGGATTTGACTTTTCGAAAATTCAAATCCTCCAATATTTATTTTCCTATTTTGTCAAATCTAAGAATACTCCTACCGAATAAGATGGATTGGCAAAAATAATCTGTCCTCGAAAAGCAGAAGCATAACTAGCAGATACTCCAAATCGCTTTGTTAAATAAACTGCCGCCTCAACTGAATAACTTGTAAATTCTGAATTATTGGCAAAAATACTTGTGCTATTGGAATCACTTGCAAGTGTTCCATTTTGAAATGATTCCACTCCAGTTATTCTTCCAATCAACCAAAGTTTATTTTTTAATAAACCAGCTCCAACTTCAATTCCATATCTAAACTCATCTGAAAATCCTTTATTCCTATTATTAAAACCAACCGTAGCTGTTCCATAAATAGAAGTGTTTTTTATTTGAAATGAAGAGCTTGCATCCAATTGTAATAACTGATTAAATTCACCGTCGCCAGTTTGCAAATTTCCTTGAGAACCGCCTGAATTATTTCCTAAGGGCAATCCTAAAGTCAACGTTGCGGCAGTTCTAATAAGTCCATTTTTATTCAAAGCATATTTTATACTTAAATCTGTATCTCCAAATGAATTAATTGCTTCTCCTGGAATTAAGACTTCGCCTGTTGTTCCTGAGATTACGTTGTTCATATAAGATCTACTAAAAAATGGAACATATGCAATGGCTGTCCAACGATCAGTAATTCCATATTCACCATAAAAACTAGTATTAAAAATCCCACTTGTTGTGTTGGGGTCAATCAATCCAGCATCAGTATAATGTTGATTGGAAATAATCCACCACTCTGAAAGTTTTAAATAAATACCGCCTTTTGGTTGAGTCCAACCGCCACCAGCATTAGCGAAATTGGAAAAGAAGAAAGCTAAAACTATAATTAAATATATTCGTCTCATTTTGAAAATGATTTTTTAAATTCAAAAAAATAAGAGATCAAATATTAATTGATCTTTTAATAACAATACTTTTACAAAAATTAATTAAACTGCCCATCCCCTACTTTCACATTAAAAGGTTTACAGAAATACAAAACATATTCGTAATCCATCAAATCCATCGTGCTTGGTAGATCGTAAGAATGTGCTCCGTCAAATTCAGTCACCGCGCCTATCTCAAAAGCACCTGAATTAGTTGAAGGATTATTGGTCAAATAAATATACAACCCTGGAAGTGCCGTTGATGCTTGGTAATTATCAGCAAAGGTAAGTTTTAACACACCTCCTTCTTCCTTCAACACAAAATCACCTTTCAATTCATAGGAGCTCGTTGTCTGTAAAGTTCCTGTTCTTTCTGAAACAGAGACAATCGTTTCTTCACCAACTTCAACTAATAACTCCTCTGATACTTCTTCTCCTGAAGGAGCCAACCCATCGACGGTGATTAAAGTATTTCCAATCTGAAGAGCATTGGCAAGTCCTGTTTCAGAAATTGAAATGATATTTTCATCAGAGCTATTCCAGGTTAAATCAATCATTGTTTGCATACCTACTTGGTCAAAAAAAGAAGCTTCAAATTGGTAAGAAGTCCCATCTTTCAAAGTATCAATAGCATTAGAAATCCTCACTACAGGATCGATTCTATCCTCGATGATATCATCACCAATACAGCCATTTAAGACTATTATTCCAAAAATTAAGATGGCAAAAACATTTTTACTCATTTTTCGTAAAATTTAAATTAAATAGATTGAATTCATTAATTTTTAATATGTACACAAATCTACAGGAAAGGAACAAAGTTTGTATCACAAAAGAATAACAAATAAGTACACATAATATTCGTAAATGTCATTTATTAAATCTCTTATTCCACAAAAGTATCATGCTGATCGAAAAGTGTTTCGTTCAATATATTCTATTATTATTGTTGATCTTATCCTCTTGTTTGTTTCTTTATCTTTTGTTCCAGTTTTTCTTTTTATTGATTTTATTGAAGGAGCTTACATCATGTTTTATTCTTCCTTAGCTGCTTTGGGATATTTTTTAGTTTTGAACTTTAATAAAAACTTAACTACTAGTGGGAATTATTTCGTTTTACAGATTTTAATTATCTGCTTGAGTATGATGTATTTTACAGGCGGAATTTCTTCTCCTTACTTATTTTGGTTATTCTGTATTTGTCCTGTTTCGTTTTTATTTTTTAAAGAAAAAATAGCTTTGTTTTGGGCGGGAACTATTCTAGTTAGTTTTATCGTACTTGCTACTGCTCAAATATTCGGATATCCTTTTGAACAACAATTAACTCCTTTAGTATTAAATATTACTTGGACAATTAGTTTTATTTTTGGAGTCCTCATTTTCGTTTCAACCTTTAGAAATTTTCAAATAGGATTAAGTAAGGTTAACCAACAATTAAAGAAAACAAATTCTGAACTTAAAAATTCCAATCAGGAATTGGAACGTTTTGCATACATTGCTTCGCATGACTTAAAAAGTCCACTTAGAAGTGTAATAAGTTTTATTACTCTTTTTAATAAAAGATATAAAAATCAAATTGATGAAGAAGGTCAAGAATTTCTAGATATTATTTCAACTAATGCAGATCAAATGCAGCATTTAATTGAAGATATTTTAGAATATTCCAAATCAAAAAATAGAGTTCTAAAGAAAGAAAAAGTAGATCTGAATAAAGTCTTAAAACAAATCGTATCTCATATAGATTCTAAAGATTTTTATTTAGATGGAAAAGTTCAAGTCAGTCCACTTCCTGAAATTGAATCTGATTTTACTATTTTCAAACAGCTTTTTCAAAATCTAATTGACAATGGATTAAAATATAATCATGGTCATCACAAATTAGTTTCTGTTCAATATTTAGAAAAAGAGACGGAGCTTTATTTTATGATTAAAGACAATGGGATTGGAATGGAAGAAGCTTATTTTAAAAAGATTTTTGAGATGTTCCAACGTTTGCATACCAAAAATGAATATCAAGGAACAGGAATAGGCTTAGCTGTTTGTAAAAAAATAGTTCAAAATCAGGGTGGTAAAATTTGGGTTACTTCAAAATTAAATGAAGGAAGTATTTTTCATATTACTTTTCCCAAATCCATTCTTTGGAGTGAAAAAAGTAAAGAACAAATAAAAGATAAAAATTTACTTGGTGTTGAAATCTAAATTCAAAATTTAAAAACCATTCACTTATAAAACGTTTTCATCATCAAAAAAAAGTCCTATTTGAAATTCAAATGGGACTTTTTTTTACTCCTTATTTATTATTCTCTTTTTTAATATCCTCTTTTATTTTTTTCAACTTCTCTTCAGCCGTTTTAATTTGCAATTGGAGATCTTCAAACTTCTTCAAATCTTGTTCTGCTTGAATCCGTTTTTCCTGAGCAGTTTTCAACTTTGCTTCTTCTTCTTTAATTAATAATTTTTGCTCATTTATTTGTCCTTTTGCATCTTCTTTAACTTTCGAAATCTCCAACTTTGATTGCTGTTTAGCTTCGTAAATTTCGTCAGAACTTTGTTTTTGAGAAGCCGAAATTTCCTCTAATGATTTTAATCTAGCCTCTTCCGCATCTTTAATGTATTGCTCCTTTTTAGTTTTACTTTCATTTCGCGTCTTCGCTTCTTCTTCCACCATCTGAATTTTCAAGGCAGCCATTTCTTCCTTAGCTTTTTGCTCTGCTTCAACTACTTGTTCAGCCATTCCCTCCAATTTGACAGCAGTTTCTTTTTTCGACTTAGCAATAGCTTCGACCGCTTGCATTTTTATGGTAGCTACTTCATTAGCTGATTCCTCTTGAGTAGAAGAAACTTTAGCAGCTGATTCCTTTCTCGCTTCCAAAACAGCAAGTGCAGCTTCTTCCTTTGCTTTTGCTGCATTCTCTTTTGATGCTTTTACCTCATTAGTCAATTGCTCTTTAGTCAAGGCCAATTCTTTTGCTGCTCGTTGTTTTGCTTCTGCTACTTGATTAGCTACTTTTTGTTTTTCATTAGCTGCATTTTCTTTTGTAACCTTAATCCCCTCTGCTTCATCTTGTTTGATTTTAGCAACTGCTTCAGCAGCATTTCTTTTGGATTCGGCTACATTATTAGCAGACTCTTGTTGAGCCAAAGCTTCTCGCTCTTTTGCCTTTGCGACTTCTTTCGCAGCTGTTTCTTGTGCTTTTCTCACTTCACTTGCAGCTCGTTCTTTTGCAGCTGCCACTTCACCAGCAGACATAGTTTTAGTTTCCTTTTCTTTCTCTTTTGCTGCTTTGATTTTAGCTGCAACTTCCTCTTGAATTTTTTTCATTTTATCTTGAGAAACCTTCTGAGAGGCAGCTATCTCTTGAGCATAAGTTTGCTTTGCATCTTCCGCTTTTTGACTAGCAGTAGAGACATTAGTCGCGGCTTCTTTTTGAGCTTTTGCTATTTCTTCTTCTGCTCTTTTCTTAGCTGATGCAACCGCTTCAGCAGCCTCTTTTTGAGCTTTTTCCTCTGCAATTTTTGAAGCCTCAATTTGTTTTTTAACTTCTTCTTGAATTCTCGTAATTTCCGCTTGCGCCTTTTCTCTAGCAGCAGCCACTTCTGATGCAATCTTACCTTTCTCCTCTGCTGCTTTTGCTTGAGCAACTTTAACTTTTTCTGCTTCCTCTTTACTTATTTCTTGAATAGTTTGAGCTGCTTTAGTTTTTGCATCGATAACCCCTTGAGCAGTTGACATCTTTTCTTCTTCTGCTTTCGCTTTTGTAGCAGCAATTTCTTCTGCACTTTGTTGTTGAGTACTTTCTACCTCAGACTTAGCTTTTGCTTTTTCTTCGGCCACTTGTTTTTTAGTATTACTTATTTCTTCTGAGGCATTCTTTTTAGTTTCAGCTACTTCCGTTGCAGAGACTTCTTTTTGCTTGGCAACATTCTCTTTCATTTCAGCTACCTCTGAAGCATTATTTTCCAAAATCAATGCTTTCTCTTCTTCCCCTTTTCGCCTAGCTTCAGCAATTTCAAAAGCAATCTTCTGTTTCTCCAAAACTCCGTTTTCTCTAACTTGTGCTACTTTTTCAGCTGTCTCTTCTTTTACTTGAAGAATTTGTTCTGATGCCGTTTTTTTAGTTTCGACAACATCTAGCGTTGTTTTATTTTTTTCCTTCTTAGCACTTTCTCTTGCCTCGAGAATGACTTGTTTCGTTTCTTCTCTAATATTTGACAATTCATTTTGTGCATTTTCTTTTGCAGCAGAAACCTCATCTGCATATTCTAATTTTGCAAAATCAAGTTTTTCTTTAATCGCTTTAATCTCTTCAGCTGATTTTTTTCGAGCATCAGCTACTTCTTGAGCGCTATCTAACTTTGCTTTTTGAATTTCTTCTCCAGCTTTTTGTTTTGCTTCAACAACATTCAAATTAATTTTTTCAATTTCACCAGAGGCTTTTTCTCTAGCGTCTCCAACCGAAGCAGCAACCTCTTGTTGAGATTTCTCAATTTCGATTTGTGAATTCTTTCTTGCTGCTAGCACTTCATTAGCATATTCCGATTTCTTTTGAGCAGCTTGCTCTCTTGCAGCCGCAACTTCTTTTTGCAAGGTTTCTTTGATTCGTTCTCCTTTATCTTTTTCTGCTTGAATTTCATCTCGAAGATTCTGTTTCGTGTCTGCTAATTCTTTTCGAAGTGCTTTAGTTTCATCATCATTCAACAAACTCGGATCTGTAATTCTCTGTACTCTTCCTGGTTTGGTGGAACCACCAGTCCCTCCTCCACTTGCTCCAGAGGAACCTCCACTATTAGGAGAAAAATCATTTCCTGCCAGAACTGCATCATTAACTTGACTTTTATCTACAGTAACATTAAAACAAGTTGCCATAGCTTTAAACTCTTTTTGCCGATTGGCATTTACCGTAAATTTCACCATTCGACTACTTACATAATTTCTTATGTAGATAGTGCTTATTGTTGTAGTTGCAAACCAATTTATTGCAGCAATATCCAAATCTAAAACATTAGTTTGGGTAGGTGCTCCTCGATTGTTAGTGATTTCTCCAGTTTCAATAAATCGATAACTTTTTCTGGTTTTGTTTTTATCCATAAAAATCACTTCATCACCTTCATTCAAATCAACTCCATTTTTGGAAGTAAATTTTGCAGTAATTCCTTGATCATCATTTATCAATTCTAGGCTATAAGAATAAGTCCCTCTTACAACTAATATTTGTTCAGCTGTTCTCAGAAAATGTGTTCCTCCTATTTTCTTATTTTCAGAAATTATACTTCCACAATTTTGCGCAGATAATACTCCTACAGAAAATATTGAAAAAACGATTAAAAGATAAAGTTTCGTAAGGCTCATATGTTGATTTTTTTTTCACAAGATAACTAAGTACATCGAAAAATTTAAAACGTATTTTGAAAATAAAAAAGTGCTTATTATCATTTTCAATTAGAATACGGTAATTATGGTTTCTATCAGAAAAAGAGGGTTATTAGATTTGATTATTATCAATAAATAAATAAAAAAGCACTCTAAATTGTTGATTAACAACACTTTATAGTTTTATATAATTTTGAATAAATTTGAGTTACTTATTAGATGTAAATAACTAAGGGAAGGTTGCCTTTGAATGATGAAAGTTAATTATCGTTTTGCCGCTAAGAGATAAAGTACAGCCATTCTAATCGCTACGCCATTTTCTACTTGCTGTAAAATGATAGATTGGTCTGAATCTGCTACATCACTTGTTAATTCTACGCCTCGATTAATTGGACCTGGATGCATGATGATTACATCACTATTTAGACTATCTAACATTTCTTTATTAACGCCATAATATTGAGTGTATTCCCGAATCGATGGAAAATATTTAATGTCTTGACGCTCTAATTGAATTCTTAAAACGTTGGCGACATCACACCATTCCAATGCTTTCCTAATGTCATATTCAACGCCAACATTTAATTCTTTGATATATTTTGGAATGAGGGTTGGTGGCCCGCATACTTTGACTTTTGCACCTAATTTCTGCAAGCAAAAAATATTGCTCAAGGCAACTCTTGAATGCAAAATATCTCCTACAATGACAATTTTTTTACCACGCAGATCACCTAATTTTTCTCTCATCGAAAAAGCATCTAGCAAGGCTTGCGTAGGATGCTCATGAGTTCCGTCTCCAGCATTGATTATGTTTGCGTCAATATGTTTTGCTAAAAAAGCAGGTGCTCCAGGTGCAGGATGACGCATGACCACCATGTCCACTTTCATGGATAAAATATTGTTGACTGTATCTAAAAGTGATTCTCCTTTTTTGACAGAAGAGGAAGATGCGGAAAAATTAACCGTGTCTGCAGAAAGTCTTTTTTCAGCCAACTCAAATGAAATTCGAGTTCGAGTAGAATTTTCAAAAAATAAATTTGCGACAGTTACATCTCTAAGCGAGGGGACTTTTTTGATAGGTCGATTAATGACTTCTTTAAAATTTTCAGCTGTTTCAAAAATCAATTGAATATCCTGAGGAGTTAGATATTTAATTCCCAAAACATGCTTGGTACTGAGTTCCGTCTGAGTCATAATCTTAATTTTGAGTTCATCATTTTAATGAACTACTTGTATTTATCTTCTTTCTTTGCGTACAAAATAATTTTATCATTTCCCGTTTCCTCCTTCCATTGCACCTCAACATAAGCTTCGTCTACAGCATCGACAATCACTCCTATATAATCAGATTGAATAGGCAAATGACGATTAAATCTTCGATCTACTAAAGCCACTAATTCAACTTGTTTAGGTCTTCCATAATGATTTAAGGCAGTCATCGCAGCTTGAATTGTTCGTCCGCTGTACAAAACGTCATCAATTAAAATCACTTTTTTATCTTCGACTAAAAAATCCATTTCAATGGGATCAGCAGAAAGCGGTTTGATCCGAGTTCGAAAATCGTCTCGATAAAAAGTAATATCTAATTTTCCGTATTCAATATTTTTAAGCTTAAGGATGGAAGTCAACCGATCATAAATTCGATCAGCTAGGAAAACGCCACGAGGTTGGACGCCAATGATACAGGTATTTTCAAAACGATCGTATGCCTCTATCAATTCATGACAAAGTCGCTCAATCGTCAACTCAAATCGTTTATCTTCTAATATGGTTTTACCTTTTTTCATCCGAGGGCAAATATAGTGTTTTTGTTTTTAGTTGAATATTATTTTTGAGTCATTTTCCTTTCTTTCCTTCTTTCATCAATTCGATAGTTTTGTTCAATCTTCTTATTCTTGTTGTTTCTCTTTTTGCATCCTCAATCCATTGCACATATTCCTTCTGATGAGTGTAAGAAAGAGTTTGAAAAAATACTTTTAAATTTGGATTTAAGTCAAGTAATTCTTGAAGATCTTTTGGAATAATTACTACTCTTGGTTTAGTATCTTCTTCCACTTCAACATTAACAATATCGCCGGCCGTCTTTCCAATTTTTTCTCGAATATCCTTCCGCATCAAAAGAATATGATCAGGTGACCCCATACGAACAAGTAAACCTCGATAAATTTCAGATTCTATTTTAGCAACAATTTTTACTCGTTTTTTTCCATATTCCTTCTCTACATCAAATGGAACAATTACATACATTCCTCCACTTCCATTGGAAAGAATTTCTGCTGCGAATTTTCTTTTGTCCATGATATTTATTTTAAGAAAGGAGGTTACCTATTCTTTGTTAAATTCAAAAACTTATCAAAAATACGTTCCAAAATTCTTCGATCTTTAGTAATAATATTGCCAGTCCCTCCCATTTCTTGTTGGAATGGAATTGGTCTTCCATAGGTCGTAATTAAACTATCAGGCATTTTCAATTCTACCAAATAATTTCCATCCTGCGGTAAAATTGATTTACTACTTATCGTTGCTTTTACCACTCCAAATTCTTGATAAGGATAACCATCGAGTCGAATATTGATTTCAAAACCTTCTTCCACTTTTCCATTATTTGCTGCTGGCAACAATGCTTTTCCAATCATCTCTCCTACTCCGCCTTGTGGAACGATGGTCATTATTTCATCTCCATTTTTCAAAAATTGATTTTCATTTATGGCTTTTGGAAAAGAAACTTGACCGTCCATCGGTGAAATAACTAAATACTTTTGCTTCCAATTTTTAATCTCACTTAACAAAATATCAATCTGTTCTTTTAGCGAAATAGATTTTTCATTTTTGCCATCACTTCTATTTTCTCTTAAATCAATGATCGTCAATTCTAAATTTTTGACTTTCATTTTATTATCTAAATAATCGGTTTGCATTCTTTCGAGTTCTCTTTCATTTCGAAGTACTTCGGTTTTTGCATCTTCTACATCTTTTACACTAACTGCTTTTTCATCCAATAATTTCAACATACGTTCTCGATTGGATTTGGCTAAATCAATCGCGCTTTCCATGGTGATTTCTTGCTTTTTTAATGAAGCATTTTTTCTTCCTAAATATCTAATTTGAGATTTTAAAGCGCTGATTTTTTTAGATAATTCATTTTTGTTTTCGAAAAAATTAAAGTCATTTAAATTTTGGGTAAAATTAGAATAGGTGGATTGAAGTTCTCCAAGTTCTAAATATTCAGGATATTCGACTTTTGACAAATCGGCTGTTTTTTTGTTTTTAATTTCTTCTAAGAAGTTTTCTAAAATAACAATGTCAGCATAGTTGGCTGGATTTTGAAGGATCGCTAAAAGATCATTTTCAGCAATGGCTTGTTTATCTTCAACTAAAAGATTTTCGATTTTTCCGCCACTTTGAACAAACAAATGAACTGGTGGAACTTCGGTTGTCAAAATTACTCGTGCAGCAATGATGTCTGGAAATTTTACTAAATAACTCATCCAGATTAGCATCAATACTGTCATAAAAATAAATGAAATTCCCCACCTCAAAATCCATCCAGGAGGTTTCCCCAAGATGGTCTGAACTTGATCTTGCTCGGTGAGTAGAATGTCCGATGGATCGGTGATGAAATTTTCTTCAGGCATTTTATGCGATGATTTTTTTATTGTAATGAGATTTTTTTTGCCGCAGATTGAGCTGATTATTATGATTGTATATGATCTTCCTCCAAGGTGTTATTATAGAAAACATTAATCTGGGAAAACATAAGAATTCATACAATTTGCTCAATCTGCGGCAAAAAATCACCCTCCTAACTCCAATTGATTTTTCACTAGATTAAAATAAGAACCTCTCTTCACAATCAAATCTTCATGCGTTCCTTGTTCGATTATTCTTCCTTTTTCAAGCACCACAATTTGATCTGCATTCCGAACCGTACTCAAACGATGCGCCACCACAATAACTGTTCTACCTGCAAAAAATCGTTCTAAATTTTCAGTAATTATTCTTTCATTTTGAGTGTCAAGTGCATTGGTTGCCTCATCGAAAAATAGGTATTCTGGATTTTTATACACCGCTCTAGCAATCAGTAATCTTTGTTTTTGTCCTTGGGAAATTCCATTTCCTCGCGAGCCAATCATGGTGTTATATCCTAGAGGCATAGTTTCTATAAACTCCTGAATATGAGCCAATTGCACCGCATTTAGCAACTTATCTTTATTGACAATATCTTCACTTTCCGCAATATTATTGGCAATGGTATCAGAAAAAATATAACCGTCTTGCATGACAGCACCACACTTTTGGCGCCACATTTTTTTTCTAAAATTCTTTAGTAAAAAACCACCAACTCTGATGTTTCCATGAGTCGCTTCGTAGAAACCTAACATTAGTTTTACAAGTGTCGTTTTTCCACTTCCACTAGTTCCAACGATGGCCGTAACTTTCCCTTTGGGGATAGTTAAATTGATATCTCGTAAAACTAAATCTGACAATTTGTTATATTGAAAACTTATATTTTCAAAAACAATATCAGAAGTTTCAGGAAGTATTTCGATTTGTTTACCTGTATTTAATTCTTCGTCTTCTTTCCCATGAATTTCTCCTAAACGCTCCAAACTCAACGAAGCATCTTGGCTACTTCTAATAAAATTAATCATCTGAATAAGCGGTGCATTTAATTGTCCAACTATATATTGAACCGCCAACATCATTCCCAAAGTCATGCTACCATCAATTACCGCTTTGGCTGCAACGAAAGAAATAAATATATCTTTTAGCTGATTGATTACACCTGTTCCTGTATCTTGATATTGCGTGATCGTCAAGGATTTTATGTTAGCTCTAAAAAGTCTTGCTTGAATTTCTGTCCACTCCCAACGACGTTTTCTTTCGCTATTTTGCAATTTGATTTCTTGCATCCCTTGAATCAATTCTATTATTTTAGATTGATTTTCTGCCTGCTCCTCAAACTTCATATGATCAACTTCTTTCCTTTTTTTCATAAAAATCAGCACCCACAAAATGTACAAAACACTACCCGCTAAAAAAATTAGAAAGATGGTTCGATTATAAAATAACAATATAATTCCAAAAACGATCAAATTGAAAAAAGAGAAAATCGCAGACAAAGTACTCCCTGTCATAAACAATTCAATTCGTTTATGATCTTGAATTCTCTGCAATAAATCGCCCGTCATTTTTGTATCAAAAAAGGCAATTGGTAAGCGCATTAATTTAAAAAGAAAATCAGAAAGCAAAGCAATGTTCACTCTCGTTCCAATGTGGAGTAAAATCCAATTTTGAATAATTCCAACACTCGCTTGACTTAAAAACAACATCAGCTGTGCTCCCAAAATCAAGTAGATAAAATTGATGTTTTGGTTTTCAATTCCAACATCGACAATCGACTGGGTTAAGAAAGGAAAGATCAATTGCAACATACTGCCGAAAAGCAATCCGAAGAGCAACTGTATGATTAACTTCCGATATGGTCGAAGGTATTTAAAAAGAAAAGTAAGTCCTGTGCGGTTTAAAGTTTCACCTTCCTGGATGTAAAATTCGGGGGTTGGTTCGAGTAATAATGCTATGCCTGTATCTTTTCCACCTAGCCAATGTTTTTTAAATTCGGCAATTTTATACTTGACTTTTCCTTTCCCTGGATCAGCTACCCAGACATATTTTTTATTGATCTTATAAACTACGACGAAGTGATTTTGATTCCAATGAACAACAGCTGGAAGTGGTGCATCGACTAATCCCCCACCTTCTTCTTCATCAGATTTGAAAGGCAACATCGCTGCAAAATTATTCATTCCAATATGTTCCGCCCCCTCACAAATTCCTTCTAAAGAAACTCCTTCTCGATCCAAATAACAATGCTCCCGCAAAAATTGCAAGCTATAGGATTTCCCATAAAACTCCGCAATCATGCGAAGACAAGTTGGGCCACAATCCATTCTGTCAAGCTGTCTAAAGTGGGGAAATGCCATTTTTTCGTTTTGTATCAGTTACAAACAAGTAAGTCTTGTCTCTATCGTTTAATCGTTTAATCTTGGAGCAAATTTATTTTTAATTTTCAACTCATGCCGTCTAGCATATGTATCGTATAATTCTTCTTGTTCTTCTTTGGTCATCGTTGGATTATCTTCGTAAAATCCTTTGGCCAATCGTTGACGCTTTGCTTCATAAATTGACACAGCACACGCAACAGAAATATTTAAACTTTGAACCATTCCTACTTGTGGAATTAAAAAATTACCATCGCAAAGTCCCAATGTTTCATCTGTCACTCCTGCATGCTCATTTCCAAAAAGTAAAGCAACTGAAGCAGTCAAATCTAAGTCATAAAGTGATTTGCTATCTTCCGCCATGTGAGTACAAAAAACAAAATCATAATTTTTTCGAAGATGTTCAAAGCATGGTTTTGCCTTTGTGTAAAAATTCACATCTACCCATTTCCGAGCTCCAGAAGATGATTTGGCAGCCAAATGAATTCTTTCTTCCGTCAAATGCGACTCTGTATTTAAAATAAAAATCTCTTTGATTCCAACTGAATCGCAAGTTCGCATAACTGCCCCAATATTATGTAAGTCATGAACATTTTCTAAAACTACGGTAAGGTTCACTTGTCGTTTACTCGCTACTCTTTTAAATTTTTCGGTCCGCTCGGGAGTCATCATCTTTTATGTATGTTTATTGGTTGAATTGTTTATTTATTTATCAGGCTAGGTTTTACACCTACTTTTTCAAACTATCTAAATAAATAGATTTTCTAAAAAAAATATGTCCTAAAGAAACACAAGTTCAAAAAGTTTTTCTAATCTACAAATCTTTTTAAATCTTCTATTGAAAAATCCCATTCAGGAGTATGAATGTTTTGATTTGGAATCAATTCATACCAAGGGCTCAATTTTTTATTCGTTGGATTCTTAAGGATGTGTATATTTTGTGCAGGCATATAGCTTTGTGCCAACAAATATAACTTTTTTCCATTTGTATTTTTAGCCATATCGACAATTATTATTGCATGTCCAGGATGACCTCCTTGAATAAATACATCTCCGATCTGCATATCTTTTAGTGGAATCGTTTTCATTTCTTTTTCCAATGAGGCCGTTCCAGCATAAGAGAAGATTTGAATCAAATATTTTTTAAAACTAGAATAGGAATTATCCTTCTTTCCAGAATTAGAAAAAGTTACTTTGTTGCCTTTAACTTGTGGCTTTTTTCCTTTCCGCCAATCATCAAAAGATACTTTTGTTCCGTTGGTATAATTGAAATGGATTTTATCATATTTCTTTTTTCCAAATAAAAATTCAGATCGTAGGCGCATCACCGCATCTGCACATTGTTGTAAATCTCTTTTTCCTACATCAATATCAACTACTCGAGCATGAACTTGTTGATTCCATTTTAAGGAACCATCATAAGTTTTCACTTTTTGACCAGCTGGAAAAAGTGGTAAAAATTGTAACCATTGTTGAAAGGAATTATTTTTAGTTTTTATTCTTTGAAAATCTGTAGGAGTTGGAATCTGATTAATGATCGAAGTTTCAGCATTAAAATTTGATTGCCATTCGTATTTTAAATTAAGTGGTGTTTTTTGTTGAACAAAAATACTTGTGGCTGATTCCTTTTTTGGAGGTGAAGATATTTTTGTTGTAGCGCTTTCAGTTTTAGTTTCACAACTTAAAAGTAACGCTGCGACTATTACGACTGCAGAAAATGTTAAAATGGTTTTGAGATTGAATTTCATCTTTAATTATTTTATATCAGATTGATAATCAATACTTTAAATTAAAAAAAGTCTACAACTTCAAACAAGCTATAGACTTTTTTTATTGTAAAATAATCAATTGATTTAATTCACCTTTTGAAAATGATAATTTTCAAACATTAGAATATTTACATATTTGTTTTCAATGAAATTTATTATATCAAATCGTTCCTTGGCAGCATTCTCTGGAGTGACAAGTCTTTCAAATTCAAACTTGGTAGATAACATTTGTTCTGCTTCCGTATCAATTACATCCTTAAAATTCAATCCATGCTTCATCAGTTGTCTTCCTGAATATAATGTCAAATCATATCCTTTGAAAGCATCTTCTTCTGGTAATGCACCATAACGTTCATAAAATTTTGTAATGAAGTCTTTGATTTTAAAATCATCTTTATCTACAAAATTAGCACTACTGACATGCAATTTTAAATTCTCAAAATAGTCAAATGAGATTCGTTCAAATTCCATCCACCGAGGCATACCATACATTACTACGTCATTTCTTCCTTTAGCAATTTCTACTTGTCTCATCAGATTACTGACAAAAGTTTCATTTGAGTAAGAAGGAACTATAAATACGGTGGTCTGATTTGCCTTGATATATGGCAATAATTCGAGCTCGCCAAATTCCTGAGCAACTACAGGGTCAATCCGATATTCCTTTAATGGTTCTGCATCTGTACCCGAAATTAATTTATGGATGTCTTGAAAATATTGCAATCGATTAACTTCTGCTTCTTTATCTCTCACTACCAAAACAATTTGATCAGCGGAATATTTATTCAAAGCATGTTTCATAATTGCTTCACAATGGCTTTGTAAACTTGGATTAGCCTGAAGATAAAAAGGATTCTCATTAGTTATTTTTCCACTAGTATTGACGGGAGAAATAAGTGTTTTTTTATTGACCTTGGCAAAATCAGCCACTTTCTCTAAAGGTTTTGAACTATAAGGACCAATAATCATATGAGCATTTAGTAGGTCAGACCGATTCAAGAATGAAGTAGTTTCCGTTTCAGATCTCTTAGTATCCATAACCGAAACATTCAAATTGGCTCCTTCTTTGGAGAGTTTATCCAAAGCCATTTTTGCCCCTTCATAAAAATGCAATGTAGACATTGAACTGGAATGAATTCCTCCCTCCAAAGTATTCACTTTATCAGAATTGAAAGGAATCATTATCGCTACATTATAAGTACCTAGAATACCTGTCCCATTATTTCCTGAATTAGGATCAATGATTTCTGGTTCTTCTTCCAAATATTGAGATGGATCAGAATCAATTGGATCATTGGCTGAAGATCCAGCATCTGTCCATTTTACCGTATCCATTTTTCCAGTAACCTCAGTTGGAAATTCATACCGACCTGTTTTAGGATTGTACACTTTTGTTCCTTCCGGAGTGACAATTTCAGAAGCAGGAGTATTGGTTTTTCCAATTCCACATGAAGTTAATAATGATGAGGCAAATACAACTACAAAGAAACTTAAAAGAAGTAAAAGGCTATTTTTAAAAAACCTATTTACTTTTTTTAATTCGAATAAATGAGAATTGGATTTTTTCATTAATTGAATATTTAGTTCTTTAACAAATTTCTTAGTCCAAGAACGATTTATGTTTATTCCCACTCAATCGTTGCGGGCGGTTTGGTACTTATATCATACACTACTCGATTGATACCTTTTACGTTATTGATAATTTCACTCGACACAATTGCCAAAAATTCATGCGGCAAATGACTCCACTCAGCAGTCATTCCATCTACAGAATTGACAGAACGAAGCGCAATCGTTTTTTCATAAGTCCGCTCATCTCCCATCACTCCTACTGATTGTACTGGCAACAACATCGTTCCTGCTTGCCAAACTTTATCATAAAGATCGTGTTTTTTTAGATTTTTAATAAAAATATCATCTGCCTCTTGCAGCATTTTCACTTTGCCTTCTGTAATATCTCCTAAAATTCTAATTCCCAAACCTGGCCCAGGGAAAGGATGTCTATTTAATATATGTCCTGGAATTTCTAGTTCTGCTCCTACTTTTCGAACTTCATCCTTGAACAACATTCGAAGTGGCTCAACTATTTTCAAATTTAATTTGTCTGGTAAACCACCCACATTATGATGTGATTTGATCGTGACACTTGGTCCATGAACGGAAATAGATTCTATCACATCTGGATAAATTGTCCCTTGTCCTAACCAAATTATATCTTCTAACTTATTGGCTTCTTCTTCAAAAACTTCGATAAAAACTCGACCAATAATTTTCCGTTTCCCTTCAGGACTTGTCTCACCTGCCAGTTCATCCCAAAATTTTCTACTTGCATCTACTCCAACGATATTGAGTCCCATTCCTGTATATGAATCCAATACTTCTTGGTATTCATTTTTTCGCAATAAACCATTATCTACGAAAAAACAAATCAAATTTTCCCCGATCGCCTTATGCAATAACATTGCTCCTACGGTCGAGTCAACTCCTCCTGAAATCCCCATCAACACCTTCTCATCGCCTATTTGTTTTTTCAAAGCATCAACAGTCTCTCCAACAAAAGACGCTGGTGTCCAATTACCTTCACAACCTGCAATGTCAATTAAAAAATTAGATAAAATATCTTTCCCCTCTAAACTATGCGTCACTTCTGGATGAAACTGAATAGCATAAACTGGTGCATCAAATGCCCCATCTTTACTTTTAAATGCTGCTACAGGAATACTCTCTGTGCCAGCCAATAATTCAAATTGCTCTGGAATTTGAGTAATCGTATCTCCATGAGACATCCAAATTTGGCTATCATTTGAGATTCCTTTCAAAAACGGATCTTCAAAAAGTGGTGCATTTAATGATGCCTTTCCATATTCTCTTTTTTCTGATCGTTCGACTTTCCCGCCATAATAATGTGCCAGATATTGTGCGCCATAACATACACCCAACAAAGGTTTTTTACCTATAATCTTATCCAACTCCACTTGAAGCGCATTTTTTTCTAATACAGAAAATGGACTCCCTGAAAGAATGATTGCCTTGATGCTATCATCTATTTCTGGAATTTTATTGAACGGTACAATTTCACTATACACATTTAATTCACGCGTTCGCCGAGCAATAAGCTGTGTATATTGCGAACCAAAATCGAGGATTAATATTTTTTCAGTCATGGGCGCAAAGATAGTTTTTAGAAATTTAAAATTGGAAAAAAACAAGGCTAACAATTGAATTTTATAGTTAGATTTTTTTGGGAAAAACATAATCATCTAAACCAATAAAATTAGATCATTTCTTATCTTACGGACTTGATCTCAAATAAATAATCACAAATAGAGGTGTTAGTCCTCCATGTGCTAATACCTATATTAAAACTTAAAAAGATTAAATCTTTTTCTTTCATAAAAAAGAAAAACATGAAAAACTTAATTTTCTTTTTCCTCTTCCTTTTTTCTTCTTCTCTTTTTTCGCAAACTGTTGATTGGAAGATGTTGGAAAATGTTGTACTAGAAGATGCTGAAGACTACGAAAATATCGAACCTGAAATTCTGAAATTAATTGACTGGTTGGGAAATCATTCTTTAGATCATAAAAAAAGAATAACTGCCAACGCTCATTTTGTCAAATGGATTTCAGGTTCTGCAAATGTGACCGTCGAGCTTAATCCATTTGTCTTGGATTATTCAAAAAAGAATACAGATTTTATGATTCTTTTTATGGCAGGTTGGTCTAAAAATGTCTTGGAAAAAGGTGAGAATAAAGCTGATAAAATGGACGGCAATTTAGCAGGCTTCAATTACTTTTTAGACTTTTATGAAAAAGGAAAAGACTTCGGCGTAAAAAAAGATCGAAAAGTAGCAAAGCTTTTGAAAAAAAGAAAAGCTGGAAAACTGGAGGGCTTTATCGCTAAAATTAGTAATTGATTACAGACGGAATTTAAATATTTATGTTATTCAACTCCATCGAATTTGGAATTTTCCTACCAATAGTTTTCGCTATTTATTGGTTAATTTCAAATGAAAAAATAACTCACCAAAATGCGTTTCTCATTTTAGTGAGTTATTTTTTTTATGGTTGGTGGGATTGGCGATTTTTATCATTAATTGCATTTAGTTCAAGTGTTGATTTTTGGATTGGACTTCAATTGTCCAAAACTCAGGATCAAAATCGTAGGAAGTTTTTTTTATGGCTGAGCATTTTGGTTAATTTAGGTTTCCTTGGATTCTTCAAATATTTTAATTTTTTCGCCCAAAGTTTTTCAGATGCATTTACACTCCTTGGTCAAAATATTGAACCAATTCGATTGAAAATAATTCTTCCAGTTGGAATTAGTTTTTACACTTTCCAAACCTTGAGTTACACTATTGATGTTTACAAAAAAAAACTCGAACCGACTCAAGATATTTTTGCTTTTTTTGCCTTCGTCAGCTTTTTCCCTCAACTAGTGGCTGGGCCAATTGAACGAGCTTCCAATCTACTTCCTCAATTTTTAGCCAAAAGAAATTTCAATTATCATCAAGCAGTCGATGGACTTCGACAAATACTTTGGGGGCTTTTTAAAAAAATGGTTATCGCAGATAATTGTGCAGAATATGCTAATCACATTTTCAATAATTCCCCTGAACATTCTGGAAGTACTATACTTTTAGCAGCAGCAGCTTTTGCTTTTCAAATTTATGGAGACTTCTCAGGCTACTCAGATATTGCGATTGGAACGTCTCGACTTTTTGGATTTAACTTGAAAAGAAATTTTGCCTTTCCATATTTCTCAAGAGACATGGCGGAGTTTTGGCGACGTTGGCATATTTCACTTTCTACTTGGTTTCGAGATTATTTATACATCCCTTTGGGTGGAAGTCAAGGTGGCACTTCAATGAAAATTCGAAACACTTTTATCATTTTTTTAGTGAGTGGATTTTGGCATGGAGCGAATTGGACATTTATAGCTTGGGGTGCATTAAATGCTATTTACTTTTTACCGCTTTTCCTT
The DNA here is from genome assembly GCA_937981555.1 of uncultured Saprospiraceae bacterium. GTDB lineage: Bacteria > Bacteroidota > Bacteroidia > Chitinophagales > Saprospiraceae > CAJQQY01. Next base: position 45,129 of record CALJOK010000037.1, on the reverse strand, counting down.
TTTGGAAAAAACAGGAACCATTTGGAGATAGTGGCAAAAGGGAAAAAGCTTCCAAGTTTTTATGAATTTCACCAAATGCTTTTCACTTTTAGTTTGGCTGTTTTGGCTTGGGTATTTTTTCGTGCAGAAAACTTAGATCATGCGTTGGAATGTTTTTCAAAGATATTTTCCACCTCCCTTTTTAATTCTCCTTGGTACGATGGAAACACAAAAATCATGTTGGGGTTAATCTTGTTTTTTGTCGTTATTGAATGGATGGGCAGAGAAGGTGAATATGCTATTGAGCGAATATTTTTGAGTTGGAAAAAATACATACGTTGGTCATTTTATGCATTTTTGATTTTTACAATCGGAATGTTTATGTCCACGGAGGAAAGTCCATTTATCTATTTTCAATTTTAAAACATGAAAAAAGAAATCATTCATTTCACAAAAAATGCTTTTTGGTTTTCGGTTTTTGCTTTGGCATTTTACATCGTAGCTATTTGCTTATTGGGTGAAATTCTTCCTTCTAAATGGACTAAAAATTTAATTTATAATTCAGGTGGAGCAGGACATTCTTTGAATAGATTTGAAGAAGTAAAAAATGTCAAAAATGTGGATATTTTATTTCTTGGATCATCTCATACCTATCGAGGATTTGATAATCGAGTTTTCTATAACAATGATCTTACAAGTTTCAACTTAGGTTCTCTTGCACAAACTCCAATTCAAACAGAAGTACTTTTAAATCGATATTTAAATCAGTTAAATCCTACCATTACGATTTACGAAGTATACCCAATCGCCTTTACCATTGATGGAATTGAGTCGTCGATGGATTTAATTTCAAATGACCAGAATGATTTCGCTTCGCTAAAAATGGCGACAAACTATAATCACATTAAAATATATAACTCATTGATTTTCAGTAGTTATCGACAGTTTTTTTTCCAAAAACATAAAAAGCAAGGAGAGATAATAATTGGAAATGATCGATACATCCCAGGGGGTTTCGTCGAAAAAATAAAAAGTAATTTTAAGCCAAAATCATCTAAAACTCAGGAACTTGTTTTTAAGAAAAAACAATTGGCAACTTTTCAAAAGAACATTGAATCTTTAGAAAAAAGTGGAACAAAAGTTTATTTAGTTCAAGCTCCAATCACTTCAGATTATTATAATAGCTTTTCCAACTTATCTGAATTTGACAGTTTAATAAACAGTTATGGAGAATATTCAAACTTCAATAAAATGATTGAACTAACCGATTCTTTACACTTTTTTGATGCGCATCATTTGAATCAAAAAGGAGTGGAAATTTTCAATAAAAAATTGCTGGAAGTAATTCCCTTCAAAAAAGAATAAGGTTATTCTTTTTTGTAAATTTGAATAGTTCAATAAAAACAAATCAATGGCAATCATAAAATTCACTTCCGCTTTAAAACGATTTTATCCTGACCTCGATGATCTCGAGGTAGAAGGAAAAAATGTAAATGAAGTGTTAGAAAAAATTGAAATAAAGTATTCTGGCATCAAAAACTTCCTTATTGATGATCAAGGAGTTTTACGAAAGCATATCAATATTTTTGTAAATGGTGACCTAATTCTAGATAGAGAAAAGATGACTGATGCTTTAGATAGCAAAAGTGAAGTGTTCATCATGCAGGCATTAAGTGGTGGATAATCGTAGAAAAAAAGTCAATTAATATTTGACTAAAACAAACATAAACAACTTGAAAAACTCAAATTCAAATATCTCTTCTCATCAAAATGATGTTTTTTCTTCTTGGGAAAACAGCCAACTCTTTGCAGGCCTTTCTAAAGATCAATTACAAAATCTTGGTAACCATTTGATTAGTAAAACATACTCCAAAGGAGATTTTATCATCAAAGAAGGCAGTTTTGGTGATGCTATTTTTTTTATTGAAAAAGGATCAGTTGATATTTTTAAAGACAATGTAAAATTAGCGGAAAATCATGCAGGTGATTATTTTGGAGCGATGGCATTGATGGAAAATACTTCTCGTTCTGCCGATGTGATTGCCACTACCCCACTTCAAGTAAAAGTTCTAACCATCAATCAACTCAAAGCGATTGAATCAGATGATGTCTTCATTCGAGTTTTGACCAATCACTTGATCAAGCAACAAGAAGTGATTCGAGAAAAAAATAGAGCTTTAATTCTAACGACCAAAAATAAATTAGCAGAAGCTGAATTGCATATTCAAAAAACAAGACAATATCCCAAGTTAATCATCTTCTTACTTTTTATCATTTTGATGTTGGTGTTCTTTTTAGTTTTTGGATAAAGGTAATTACTTATCTTTTTTCTAAAGTATATCAGACAATTCTATCGATGCCTTCAATTACTTTTTCTAGATGTTTCTTCTTTCCATTTTCCTTGATCGATTTCATTAAGAAATTTTATTCAAAAGGATACTTCAAACCTATTTGATTTCGAATCTCATCCGTGATTTCCATCAAGTCTAAACTATTTTGATGCGACCATAAATCACTTTCTATTTTATTTTGGGAAATACATTTTTTGCATTCTTCGATTTCATACGTGTAACCTTTTCCGAGTTTTGGCAGCGTATATTTTTTTTCTTCGTATCCATTTTCATCTCCTTTGTTTCCTTTTATGATCGTGTAACTTTCTGACTCATGCCAGACAGGATCAATATAAATCCGTCCTTCTGTTCCGTAAATTCTAGCCATCATATCTGATTGAGAAACAAACCCGCTCATTATATTCGCCATTCCATTTTTGTATTTAAAAATAGCTGAGGTCTGTAAATCAGCACCTGTAGTATGCATCCGACTGGTGGCTAAAATTTGTTCTGGTTTCCCAAAAATAACATAAGCTAGAAAAACTGGATACACTCCCATGTCCATCAACGAACCTCCTCCGTATTCCATATTTAACATTCGACTATCATCTGCATCCTTTCGAGCAAAAGTAAAATCAACGTTCAAATAATTTACTTCTCCGATTGATTTATTTTTCACCTGATTTAAAACTGCACGAATCGTTGGATTGAATCTTGCCCAAAATGCTTCCATTAAAAAAACATTATACTTACGAGAAGCATCCACCATTCTTTGCACATCTTTTCGATTGATCGCCAAAGGTTTTTCACAAAGCACATGCTTACCATTTTTCATAGCCTCAATACTAAGTTCAGCATGTGCATCATGGGTAGTTCCGATATATATAATATCTACTTCATCATCTTCAAAAAGCTCTTGATAACTTCCGTAACTTTTCCCAATTTCATGCTGTCCCGCAAAATTTATAGCATTGGAGATGGATCGAGAAGCACAAGCGACAATTGAAATGTCTTCAATTAATTTCAAATCATTGACAAACTGATTTGAAATTTTCCCTAAACCTAAAATCCCCCATCGAAGTGATTTATTTTCTGAATCCATTTTGAATTATTCGTTTTATGAAAAATGTAAATGTATTGTTTTTTAAATAAAAAAAGCAGTTATTTTCATAACTGCTTCGAATATTTAATTTTATACGATTGCTTAAATCAATTAACTCGATCTACTAAATTCACTAAACAATCCTGTTGTATACCCTTGGGTGATATGTGCATTTTCACTATAATCATTCTGCTCCATCAATAATCGATGTAACTTGGGAAGATTGTAAAATGGTACTCCAGGAAAAAGGTGATGTTCTAAATGATATCCCACATTATGAGGTGCAATAAAAAACCTTTCAATGTAGGAAGTCTTTACTGTTCGAGAAGAATTCAATTCATGATCACGAGCCAAATCACCAAAATGTTCGGCCACACTTCTAATATATTGAAACATAAAAAAAGTAGTCAACCATGGCACGATCCAAAACAACAACCAATATTTCCATCCTCCCAAAAAAGTCAATGCTCCAAAAAGAATTATATAAAATCCGATTTTCAAAGGTTTACTTTCCGTTCCAGCATACTGTTTCATTGGCGCTCCTCCAAACCTTCTTAGAAACCAAAACACATCCAAAACCCCTTGATAAAAAACTAAATAGGAAAGTACGGTAATCACAAACTCCGTTTTCGATTTTGGAAAAGTGAATTCACGAACATCTAATTTTGCTACCCAATCAGGATCATGATTAGTATTCAAATGTTGATGATGGGCTAAATGATTGTTTCGATATTTTTCTATGGAAGTAAAAATCGGATACATGATTGTAATATTAGTAATCCAATCATTCCATTTTCTATTTTTCAAAAAACGAAAATGCGAAGCGTCATGCATCAAAATTGCTAATGCGTGCATACGTGCTCCAATAATAATTACTGATAAAAAATACAACCAAAAGGAAGGAAAAAGCACATTCAAATAAATTACTGCACCAATTAACAACCAATTATATGCAATAGCAGCAGCATGGTAAAGAGGTTTGATTTGAAAAAGGGGTTTAAATTTTACGGGGTCTAATTTAGAACTAAATTCTTTTGAATCGTAAGTACACATAATCATTGGTTTTTTATGGATAAAAAATTTTCATTTAATTCACCATAAAATTAGAGCAGCTTACGATATTAGATTAGCATTTTTATTGCAAACATCTACACTTTTCTTCCAGTTAAGAAACAGCTTAACTAATTAGATCTATCATTTGTCATAAAGTCAAAATGAAAATTATAGCACGAGATTCTAATCACCATTAATTATTTTCTTTTTTTAGAAAAACGATATCCAAACATAATTCGACCATAAGGCACAACGGTGGTTCCAGAAGTAATTTTTCCCCCGCCATAACCTATTTCAAATATTACATTCCTTTTGCCCAGCCATTTATATCCTAGTTCAAAACCAAAACCTGCGGTGACTTCTTCTGTTCCGAAACCTCCTGACATCATTCCAACATAAAACTTATCGTTCCCTTCAACTGGGTCGAAATAATATTTCCCATGAAGTATAACTCCACCACCTTTTTCAAATTTATTTGCAATAACTATCAATTCAGTTTCCAAACCAAAATTTTTAGTTACTGGTATTTCAAATACTCCTGTATAAAAATTTAAAAGCGTACCGATATGATTAATTTTTATATCTACTTGAGCATTGGATTGAGCATTCAAGCTTAGAAGGGATAAAATAAAAACTGTCTGTCTGATTACATGAATTAGTTTTGGTTTCATACTTTATTATTTTTGACATTAAATCTAAAAATGCTTTTAAGAAAAAAAAAATCTTAAAAGCATTTTACATTTCAACCATCTAGAATTATTTTTTTAATTCTTTTCTGTTTTCAAAAAACGATAACCAACCATTAATCTACCATAAGGTAGAACACCAAAATCAGAAGTTGCTCTTCCTACTCCACCGCCTATCTCAAATAAAATATTTCTTTTCCCAACCCACTTATATCCTACCTCAAATCCAAAGGCTCCAAATGAATCACCATCTCCTCCTAAAGCTCCAGCAAGTGCTCCAATATAAATTTTATCCGAACCAAAATCAGGATTGAAATAATATTTCCCGTGTAATAAAAGACCTCCTCCCACTTCTCCATCTATGGCAAAAAATATTAATTCTGTTTCAAAACCAAAATCAGTTCCAATCGGAAATTCAATTCCAGTTTGGAAAAATCCAAAAAGTGCAGCAGGTGGATTTAGTTTTACTTCTACTTGAGCATTTGATTGAACATTCAAGCCTAGAAGAAAACTTAGTACAAAAATAGTTAGAGTTATTTTTCGAAAAAGTTTCTGATTCATCTTTATAAATTTTATATGATTTTTATTAAATGTTTTCCAAGTCAATGATAGGCAAATTAATATTTATTACAAATAAAAAAACCATTGTTTATTTCTAGACAATGGTTTTTAATTATTTTCTTTATCAAAAAAAAATCACTTCCAATCTGGCATTTCCGCATTTTCAAAAAGTAATTCTCGATCCATCCCATCTATTTTCATACGGTAAATATCCTTTTGAGAAATACCGTCATTATTCGTATTTGTAAAAATCACCCACGCTCCATCTGGAGAAAATCGAGCATCCAAATCATTAGTCCCAGTAACTTTATCATAAGATAAATCTAAAGGAACTGGATTATTAAATTCTCTCAATAATATTCTTGCATCCAATTGTCGACCATCTGGAACTTCATAACCTGAAACATCTTGGGTGTACATAATTTTATTTCCAGGTACTGAAAAAACCGCACCTCCTGTACTTCCTGGAATATCAGTTAAAAGAGATTGGACAAAATTTCCATTAGACTCGTACATATAAATAATTGAATTATACAAATTATCCCCAACCATTCTTGCCATAATTTTATCATCAACAATCGTCCAATCACATTCAGAATAGACAAATCCATTAGGTGCTTCTGCAAAAAGTAATGTTCCAGTTCCATCTCTGTTTACTGTATACAATTTGTTTCCATTCATGTAAAGTAGTTTTTCACCATCTGGAGACCAAGCAAAATCCAAATCAAAAATGTTACTTCCCATGACTGGAAGATTAGAGATTTGTTCTACTTCACTTCCATCTCGATTCATCATATATAAATGAGTTTCCAAACCAACGTTAGATAGAAACGCAATTTTATCTCTATCAGGATTCATCCTAGGACGCCAATTATTTGCTGAGTTATTGGTTAACTGAATAGAGTTTCCATCTATGTCAGAAGAGAAAATATTATAGTTTCCATTTTCAACTCTCGTAAATAAAAATCGATGGTCTGGAAATGCTGCTGTTTCAAAACTCCATAAATCACCATTAACTGGATTTGATTTTCCATCTTTTACAATTACCTGCCAGAAGTAAACACTCCCAAAGCTCAAATCAGATAATTCAAAATTAGGCGATGTTAAATCTTCAGCAATAGTAGTCACCTCCGTTTGATCGAAATTGAATAATTTTAAATCATAAGTCAAAACGTCACCATCAGTATCTTCTGCCATCCAACTCAATGAAACCGAAGTATCCAACTCCTTAATTCCATCCATCGGCACAGGTGAAGTAGCAATAGTTGGTGGAGTATTTGCCAAAGAATCTGGAATTAATTTGATGACAACATTTATTGAGTTTCCATTAAGAATCGCAATATTTTCAACCTTGGTTACAAAACCAAGTTTCTCTACTCTCAAGGTATAATTCCCTGTTTTAATATCTTCCATTGCAAAGCGTCCCAGTTCATCTGTCGCTAAAATATTCGTCGGAGGATTAGTCGTTATCGTTGCATCTTCAATGGCAGAATTAGAACCATCTACCAAAACCTGACCGAAAACAGAACCAAATGTATCTGGAATAAAATCATCTTCTCGACAAGAAGACACTAAGAGAATAATCAAATAAATGCTAAGTATTATTTTATTTTTCATTTTTAGGATTTTTAAAAGTCATCTTTATTTTTATCGAAGTCGAATTTTTTCTGACCTTTGATTTTTCCACCAAAGTAAAAATTCAAACCAAGATTTCCTCTCCAATAAAAGTCATTATATTTTCCTTGCTGGACATCATCAAACTCATCGCTAAAAATATAATTGTAGTCTACCGAGGCTCGGATGCCAACATTATTATTCAACATATATTCGATGCCACCTCCAATATTTACTTTTTGATAAAATTGGTTTCCGAGGTCAAAACGTCCTGTTACATTTTCAGTAATCAGTCCTCCTCCTCCAAAAACATAAGGCGTAAAAACATCAAATGGAAGTAAGCGATACTCGCCTCCAAGCTCCAAGTAAGTTACATCTGCATTATAGTATTGCTCTGTTGCCATTTCACTTAAACCATAATTCAGATAACCACTAAAAGAAGGATTTGGCGAATATTTTAATTGCAAGCCAATTCCCGTTCTTAATTTTGAGCCAGGATAATCTCCCATATAATATAGGCTAGCAGATGATGCTCCAACCATCCAATTTTTTCTGCGGTTGTTCATTTCTTTCCCAAAAATATCTGTCTTGGGGATCATCTCTCTTTCTTTTTTATATTCCAAAATTGATTTGTCAACAATCATTCTTGGTTCTTTCAAATCCCAAAGCTTGTCTTCGATTCCTTCAATGATCAAACTCTCTACCGCTTTTTCTATCGCTTCCGTCACCGCCATATCTGAAGGCTCATTATAAGTATATCCTGTCTCAGCTTCCAATAATCTTCCAAATTTCACAAAGCGAAAAATCCCCATATCAACAGCTTGAGAAAGGATCGTTTTTGAAGTGTATACTGTTTTAAGAATCTTACCATTACTTGTTGAGACTGCCCGTAAATATACTGTTACACGATCTTGTCGATATTGAGATCCTCCACCAGTTCCAAAATACCGAAGCCCTGCTCCACCAGTAATCACATTAGAATCATAAGAAATTATTCCTCCTTCCAAAATCACTCCTGCAAAAAGAAGTGCAGGAAGTACCGCAGCATTTCCTCCGTTACCTGCAGAATATTGACTATGACTAGATCGAATTATTTTTCGTTCATTTAGAAGATTACTGACATTCTCTCTTTCAATTGGAACAAACCAGTTAGAGTTTTCTAAAGCTTTTATCAAAATTGTGGTAGCTCCTTGGGTCACCGCAGTTGACCAACTTGCCCCAGTATTGGAAGGTTTATATTGACCTGTTTGATCTCTAAATTTATAAACGGCAACAACAATCTTATCTTTAGGAGGAGGTAAACTTTTTAACCGAATAGTACTTTCAGTAGCCTCTCCTAGACGAGCACTTGTATTTTTTATCGGTTGATAAACTACCCTTCCACAGCCACTCCACAAAAAAAAGAGTAGAAATGTCAAAATAATTTTCATGGAAAAATCAATTCGCTTCATGATAAGTTGAATATTTTAATCGGTATCAAAAATTGATAAAGACTAACAAATAGATTTAACTAATCATCAGTCTTTATTTAAATAAATAAATTTAACAATAGGTGAAATGATTTAGGAATAGACAGTTTAGAGATTCTCTTTTTAAAATTTCTTAATTAGTAGTATGGAACAATTATTTGAGTCGTTTCACCAGTTGTAGGATCGGTAATAGTTATAGACAAACCGTCCAAGGTAGAAATAACATCTAATCCAAAACTACCCACTTGGTAAGTACCATCATCCAAAGTTGTTTCGCCAAATTGACTACCAGCAATCTGCCGTGACAAGTTGCTTAAAATCTGACGCTCCAAAGATTCTGTGAATGATTCAAGTGAAGACTGACTATTACCGGAATCATCTTCTTCCAATAAATTTTGAGATTGAGCAGAACTTAATAACCAATTATAATTAAAAGTATCTCCTCCAAAAGCTGGATTTTTGGGTGTATAAACAAAGTCTTGCGCCTGCAAATTTGAAAATGCCAAAAGGCTAAAAACTCCAATAAGTATAAGATGTAAATGCTTTTTCATAATTTCTTTTTTTAAAAAATTCCACTTCCCATCGTATCCCCTGCCTCCATATCTTGTTTTAAATTTTCATTTCGTTTTAAATAATTCTTGATATATGAAATTGTAAAATTGGCTTCTTCTTCAATTAGTCCATTTCGAGGTTGAAGAAACCGATGAAGGATTACATTTTCATTCACTTCAATAGAGACTCTTGCTCCAAGTCCTCTGCTTGGTAACTCACGAATAGTGATTAAAAAATCTCTGGCACCAGACGGAGGATTCCATCTGTTGTAAAAAATTTCGTAAAAATCTCTTCCTATTTTTGATCTTGTTTCATCTAAAATCAATCCATCGATTTCTATTGCATCAAGATTGTTTCTAGGTTTCGGTAAGTCTTTTTTTGCGATTGGAGGTTCAGGAGGGGGAGGTTGAACTAAGCTCGGATTAACTTCAGTACTTAGAAGTGTATCCGCGTTAACCAATTCATTCTTCAAGTTAAATACTTTAAAGATAATAACAAAGTATTCTAGCTTTTTTAAATCGATTGAAGTACTAGTAATGATATGAGGATAGTATGGTTCAGCGACCATCTCTCCATTTAATTTTTTGTCAAAATATCCTGCCTTGGTTTCTTTGTGAATATCCATTTCCCATTTTAAGGAGATGGAATCTTCTGTCATATTGATACCCAATGCTTTGACAAAAACAGTATCATTTTCTTCAATAAAATCAATCCATACTTTTACACTCGTAGAGTCAAAAGCATGGATTGTCGATAGACTACTACAAAAAGTAATGTATAATATTACAATCGTATTCTTTAAGAATCTACGACAAATCAATGCTGATCTTATTTTGAAAAAAGTCAAAACAATAGAATCCCAAATAGAATTTGGAGGCATATTTTTATTATTAAAAAATGCGTTTTCCATTATTTTAGTGTTTTCTCAAATAGTAAATTCTTTCTGTATCTAAAAACAAAAACTAGTCGTAAATAATTGATAACCAACTACTTACGACTAAACAATTGTTTCAATTTTCTAATTATTCGATTGAATTACCTGAACTGACATATTATCACCAACTTGTCGGACGATAATATTTTGTTCAGTAAGACCATCTTGTGTATGGGTAATTTCATTGTCGTTACCCTGCTGAATCAATTCAATATAAGTATTAGAAGTATTGGTTAAATTCTGATTAATCACATTTCGTCTTCCTTCTTGTTTGATGACAAAAGTGTTTTCAGAACCTTCCAAATTCAACGTATATTCATTTCTATTTCCATTCTGAAGAACTACGGTTTGATTAAGCATTCCTGACTGCTTGACAGCAGCAAGATTTCGTTTACCTACTTGCAAAACCTTAACCAAGTTTTCAGAAGAAGTGCCTTGTTGATCTTGAACAATACTTACCGTATTCTTTATTCCAATTTGATTCACATAGGCTTCGTTTCCATTACCATTCAGATCCGCTTCAATTAATTCGTCAGCAGTTTTTATCAAGTCATCTTGAGTCAAAGTTTGACTAAAAAGACCTGTCGCTAAAAAGCAACTAATAGATAAAACTGTGATCCATTTTTTGAAATTAAATTTCATGGTATAAAATCCGTTGGACGTTTCACATTACATATTTTACGATAGCTATTTAGCTAGAAGTCATAAAAAATTGAATGTTCAACGTCCAACGATTTATTAATTTTCAGATTGAGTTACACCAACAGTATTTCTAGCACCAGTTTGGTTAACTAAGTTAATGTGGCTTGATCCATTCTGATTATTAGAAGATACATTTTGATTTCCAACTTGGAAAGTTGCAGAAGTATTCATGTCTCCTTGTTGAGAAAGTTCGATAACGTTCTCATCTCCAACTTGACTTAATTCTACATCATTTTGTCCTCCTGCGAAATTGTTATTTCCATTTTGATTAGCAATAACATTATTATTGTTTCCTTCTTGTAATACACTTACATTATTAGAAACTCCATTTTGTTGTAAGATAGTAGTATTAGCATCTCCAAATTGATCTACTAACATGTTACTGTTTTCTCCACTCATTTCTTGAGTTACCAAGTTATCATTACCTACAGAATTAGCAACAGTTTGGTTGTTACCTAAACCAGAACCAGTAATGTTTTGAACAATTTTGTTATTGTTTCCTTGTTGAAAACCAACTAAGTTACTGTTATCTGTAACTGCTTCTTGACGAATAATATTTAAGTTACCTTCAGAAGTTGAAGTTGATGTATTGTTGTTTCCAGTCAAAAGGTTGATATTATTATTGTTATCTCCGATTTGAGTTAAAGCTACAGCATTGTTATTTCCTGTGTACTGCATTTCTCCATTGTTAGCAGCTCCTGTTTGAACAGCAGACAAAGTATTATCATTTCCTGTTTGTCTTACAAAAGAAACGTTTTGGTTACCTACTTGAGTTACAGACGTTGCATTGTCATCTCCCTCTTGTTGAGTGTTACTTGAATTAGTTTGTGCAAAAGACATAGTGCACGCAAAACCGAATGCGAAAAGAATGGTTAATTTCTTCATTTTTAAATTTTTTTTTTTCTGTGTGTAAAAATTGTTAATTAAAAAATATTATAGGGACGGCTCGTGTGATAAGCCGTTCTAATCGTTAAAGTTATAGGAACTACTTTGGTTTTACCATACCTACAAATCCGTATTTTCACCTTAAGTAATTTCCCTTAGTGAATTACATCCACTAAAATATTCGGTTTGGAATGAGAAACAATTAACTCATGGTAGAGTCAAGTTGATGTATGAAATGAAAATAATATTTGGCGAGGCCAACTACATTTCTCACTTTCAATTTTTGCATCAAATTTCGCTTATGAGTTTCAACAGTTCTAGGACTGATAAAAAGTTGATGAGCAATTTCCTTATTGGTCATCTCTTCAGAAACATATTTTAATATTTCTAATTCTCGAGTTGTAACTGAAAATTGTGAAGAGGCTTCTTCTAATTTTTTTTCTTTATTGGAATTTTCAAAGATTGTTTTGGAAAGATTGCTTGAGAAATAACTGTGTCCTGAATGAATCGTTCTTATTGCTCTAATCAATTCTTCAGGAGTAGAATCTTTAACTAAATACCCTGAAGCACCTGCTCTCAACATTTCGATAACATAATTATTTTCAATATGGCTGGTCAATGCTAATACTTTTATTTCTAATAGTTGGACAATTCGTTTAGCATATTCTTTCCCACAAGAATTAGGAAAAGATATATCCATTACCACTATATCAGGCTGTAATTCAACGCATAATGAAAAAGCTTCTTCAGCTGATTCGGCTTCTCCTACGACTTGAAATGTTTCTATTTTTTCAAAAATTTGCTTAATTCCATATCTAAAAAGATGATGGTCGTCAGCTAATAAAATTGAAATTTTTTCCATTGCTATAAAATCTAAAATTCAAGGGTGACCTCTTGCAAAGAGAATGTGTTTTAAGTATTTGTTTTCTGGTTATCTAATTTATAATAAGACATAGAGATTATTATTTCACCAATCATAAATAATTGGAAAAACAAATTCAATCATGGAATAAAATCATTAGTAAATGATTCATTCAAATTTGAAAGTATTTAACTTACACATACAAGTAAGCTAAAGACAAACTAACCTTGGTCTTTGGATAATAATAATCGAGGGTCAATAGATATTTTGGAATGGATTTTTAGTGGAAGAGTGGAAATTAAATTGGTCCAACCTTCTCATAGTATTTTGGATTCTTTCTCTTTGCGATGGTGAAGTTATGAATTTTGTTTTAATAAAAAAATATTTTTTTTATTAAATTTTCTATTTTGACTTGATAAAGACTTGAATATATAACAATATATATACGGAACATTATATTTGATAATTCCTAACCATCTCCTCTTTTACCTAATTCAATTACTTCCATCGCCTCTATTTTTTTTCCATCGATGGCAAATCTCACCATCGTTTTCACCTTATGGAAACCGGAAATCCCCGCTGCTCCTGGGTTAATATGTAAAAGGTCATTTTTTCGATCAGGCATTATTTTTAATATATGTGAATGTCCTGTTATAAAAATATCTGGATTATGTATTGGCATTTCTTCTCGAACTCTTGAATTATATCTTCCTGGATAACCACCTATATGGGTGATCCAAATTTTCACCTCTTCGCACATAAAAATATTATTCAACGGAAAAGAAGCTCGTATTGTCGCATTATCAATATTGCCATAAACGGCACGAAGTGGTTTGAATGCTTCTAATTTTTCAACGACTTGCATAGAACCAATATCTCCTGCATGCCAAATCTCGTCTACCTCTCTAAAATAATCATAGATTTTTTCATCAAAATAACTATGTGTATCTGAGAGCAATCCTATTCTTTTCATATATGTTTACTTATTCTTCTTTTAATTTTCCTTTTCAACTGTCACTTCACTCAATGCACTTTCTGACCAATTTTTATTTTCCATCGTCAATATCGTTTCAATTCTTTCTACAAAAAACTGAAAAGAACTGTCTTTTTTATAAATACTTGATTTAGTTGCATAAAAGAACTTCTCTCTTTTCAATGCTTCTAATGTTTGACGATAACCAATCCATTCATTTTGAAAATCGTATAATGACAAAACTCCTTCTGCTGCTGCAATCAAAACTCCAACGCCTGCTATTATATATTTAAAATAAGCATAAACATCAATCATGGTCACTAAAAAAGGAATAGAGACAGATAATAAAATCACGAATAATTTAACTCTGTGATATTTTTTTTTACTTGAACCACTTTTTGCTTCCATCCAACTTTCTTGATCTTGTACTCTTTCCTTCAAATAAGTTTCGAGTCCCATGTCCATATATTCTTTCATTGATTTTGTAGCAGCCATGATTCTATATTTTTATTTTTAATAAATTGAAGTTAATAGAAAATAACGTCACGGTAAAATAGAACTTTTTTAAAATATTTTTCACAAAACATTAGATTAGATTTCCACGTAAAAATTTCTAAATTTGATGTCGGACATAATAATCTATGCCCTATTGAAATTACCATTTTTAATTAAATTTTTAATCTATGAATAAATTAGTTGCGAATGCTCAGCAAGCGGTGCAAGATATCGAATCAGGGATGACCTTAATGTTAGGTGGATTTGGTTTGTGTGGAATTCCTGAAAATTGCATTGCTGCGTTAGTAGAAAAAGGAATCAAGGATTTGACTTGCATTTCAAATAATGCTGGGGTTGATGATTTTGGTCTTGGATTACTTTTGCAGAAAAGACAAATCAAAAAAATGATCTCTTCCTATGTAGGCGAGAATGATGAATTCGAGCGACAAATGTTGAGTGGAGAATTGGAAGTAGATTTGATTCCCCAAGGTTCTTTGGCTGCAAGATGTCAAGCTGGAGGTTCTGGAGTTCCTGCTTTTTTCACTCCTGCAGGTTATGGAACGGAAGTCGCTATCGGAAAAGAGGTTCGATATTTTAATGGCAAACCTCATCTTTTAGAGCATGCCTTAACAGCTGATTTTGCTATTGTCAAAGCATGGAAAGGAGATCGCTACGGAAACCTTTTGTTTAAAGGAACTGCCCGAAACTTTAATCCACTTATGGCAATGGCTGGAAAAATTACTATCGCTGAAGTAGAAGAATTAGTTGAACCTGGTGAGCTTGATCCAAATAATATTCACACTCCTGGAATTTTTGTACAACGAATTTTTCAAGGAGAAAAATATGAAAAACGAATTGAGCAAAGAACGGTAAGAGAACGGTGAATGATTAACTGTTAATATCACTTTTTTAGTCTTAGAAAAAATCATTTTTTTCTTCGTTCACCATTTACAATTAAAAAACTATGTTAGATAAAAAAGGTATAGCTAAAAGAATAGCACAAGAATTACGTCATAATTGGTATGTCAATTTAGGAATTGGGATTCCAACTTTGATCGCAAATTATATTCCTGAAGGCATCGATGTTGAGTTCCAATCTGAAAATGGAATCCTTGGAATGGGACCATTTCCTTTTGAGGGAGAAGAAGATGCAGATATGATCAATGCAGGAAAACAAACAATTACTCCAATGCCTGGGGCTTCTATTTTTGACTCTGCAACTAGCTTCGCCATGATTCGAGGACAGCACATTCAGTTGACTGTTCTTGGTGCAATGGAGGTTGCGGATAATGGAGATATTGCTAATTGGAAAATCCCTGGCCGCATGGTTAAAGGGATGGGTGGTGCAATGGATTTAGTCGCTTCGGCAGACAATATTATCGTTGCCATGATGCATACTAATAAACGGGGGGAAAGTAAATTATTGAGACAATGCACTTTACCTTTGACTGGTGTGAAATGTGTCAAAAAAATAGTGACTAATTTAGCCGTTTTAGATGTCACTCCGCAAGGTTTTAAATTAATCGAACGTGCTCCTGGAGTTTCTGTGGAAGAAATAAAAAATGCGACGGAAGGTCGATTGATTATTGAAGGAGATATTCCTGAAATGAAAATTGATTAATTATTCTATTAAAAATAGAAATACTAACAAGGGCTGTTAGTGCTACAAGCACTAACAGCCCTTCTCTATAAAAGTCTAATAAAGTCAATTAATAACAATATATTTACAATAAAAAAATCAAGTAATATTTAACTGCATTTCTCCATCTGGTCGATTAAAGAATTGACCATAATGCTCTTTCAAGTTTTGAAGAATAAAAACCAATGGCAAATCTTCAAAGTGTCCATAATCTTCTAGGTACTCCATAAATTCATTTCCATCTCGATTATATTCTTGAAAAACAGA
Organism: uncultured Saprospiraceae bacterium; assembly: GCA_937981555.1. Classification (GTDB taxonomy): domain Bacteria; phylum Bacteroidota; class Bacteroidia; order Chitinophagales; family Saprospiraceae; genus CAJQQY01. The sequence goes on along the minus strand of CALJOK010000037.1, from coordinate 29,026 downwards.
ATCATTTTTTCCATCAAAGCCTAGTGGTGCAACATTGCATTTTTCGCATAAGCTTGCATTAAAAGCAGGAGAAGATTTCACCCATTTATCTTCTAAAAAAATATCCACCATTCCATGTGGAGTTAATTCGTTGGTGCCAAATTTCTCCGTCAAAGTTTCAACCGCAATGTGATTTTTTACTTTTGCAAAATGAATTCTTGCAGGTATTCCTAATCCACGTAAACACGTTGTTAGCAACACCGCTTTATCAATGCAATGACCTTCCGATCTTTGAGAAATCTCACTTGCCCGAAAGGCTTCTTTGTTAAAATTAATTCGGTAGGCATTGTATCGCCAGACATCTCGGATTTTCAAATAAACTTGGATCGCTTTTTCTTTTTGGGAAAGAGAATTGGATTGGAATTCTTGGAGGAGGTTTTGAATGTGCTCATTTTCGAAATCGAAGAAATAGGTTGGGGAAAGGTAATTCATGTGATTAATTATTAGTGGTACAAGGGCGAAAGAATTATGGCTAATTCTTTTTTTGAAATTCCGTTTTTCAAAAAACTTTTTAGTTCAATTTCTTTTTGAATTTTTACAATAGAAAATAAATGGTTTTTTTCCTTTTCATCAACTTCGACCTCTATACCTAAATTGTCTGTTCCTGAGAAAAATGGAATTGGATCAATTAAAACTCCCTTCATATTTAGTTTTTGAAAATCAGTTTCTCTCAACTTTTCTAGTTTGGATAAATATTCTTCTTTTTCAATTTTCACCCAAATAAATAAATCAAAACTATCCTCGAAATCAATAATTGGAATGGAAAGAAGAGGTTGAATAACTGTAGTTTCCCTGTTGATTACAAATGAATTTTTGCCAAAAATATCTAAAGAAACATCAACTTGACCACTTGTAATTTTTGAAATAATATCAGGTTGCGGAAATTCTAACAAGGTGATTAACTTGTGAGAATTTCCGCATATGGTACAATCAAAAAATGACATTTTAAGTTATTTAATTTTCATATTTTGAGGGGCAATAACTAGTTTTGTGCTAATTTCTTTGCTCTTCTTTTTGCTTTCATCTCTTTAAAATAATCAGAGAAAATAGCCCTTGCAATCATCAATTTCATAATCTCATTAGTTCCTCCATAAATTCGAGAAACTCGCGCATCAGCTACCATTCTTGTAATTGGATATTCCCACATATAACCATATCCACCAAACAATTGGAGACATTCATCTAACATCTTTCCTTGCATTTCAGTCGAAGCATATTTTGCCATCGAAGCTAATTCAGGTGTCAATTCTTTCCGAGCCAAAAGCTCTGTACATTTATCAACGAAAGCTGTATTTATTTCCAATTGAGTAGCAACTTCTGCTAATTTGAATTGCGTATTTTGGAATGCACATATCGGTTGTTTGAACGCAGTTCTTTCTTGAGTATATGCAGTCGTTAATTCTAATCCACCTCGAACTGCACCAATCGCTTGGATAGCAATCGTCAATCTTTCCCTTGGCAATTCTTTCATCATATGGACAAACCCTTTGCCTTCTTCACCGATCAAATGTCCCTTAGGTACTTTTACATTATCAAAAAACAACTCGCAAGTATCACTCGTTTTTAAGCCTAATTTTTTGAAGGGTTTTCCTTTAGTAAAACCCTCTAAATCAGCGTCGATGATAATTAAACTAATCCCATTTTCAGTTTTGCAAGCAGTTAATGTAAAATCTGAAGTGTAGCCAATGGTGATAAAAGTTTTACTTCCATTCACTAAATAATGATCACCCATATCAACTGCCGTAGTTCGAATCGCTTGTACATCACTTCCTGTCGAAGGTTCCGTCATTCCTAATGAACCGATACATTCACCAGTATTCATTTTAGGCAAATATTTATCTTTGATTGCTTCACTTCCATGTTTTTCAATATATGGAATAACAATATCTGAATGCATTGAAATCCCCGGAGAATCTGCTCCAGTTTGTGCAAATGTCTCAATCGCTACTGCACTAAAACTAAAGTCTAAACCTGACCCTCCATATTTTGGATCAAGCGTTAAACCTAGCAACCCTAACTCCCCTGCTTTCAACCAAGCTTCCCGTGAGCAAGCTGTATTTTTTTCCCATTCTTCTCGATTAGGTTCAACTTCTGTTTTGTAAAATTCTAATACTGTCTCTCTCAACATTTGATGTTCTTCAGTTCCGTAAACATCACGAGGTAATTGGATACTTGAGCTCATTTTATTCTTTTTTTACTTTTAAATGAATCGTTATTATTCGATAAAATTATTAGTAAAAAAATCTAAAATCGTATAACTAGGGAAAGTAAAAATGAATCATTCTTCAACTGAAGACAATTCCGATTCCATTTCTTTTACCAAATTTTTCTCTAGAAATATACGTGCATCATGGGCAGTAAGTTTCGGTAATTCTTCCATTGGTACATGTCCTGCATTTGGATACATAATTAATTTGGAACCTTCTATATCTCTTTGGAATTTAGGAGCATCTTTTGGGGAAATCCATTCATCCCTTTCTCCCCAAAGAATTAAAGTTGGATTTTTTATTGTTGCAATTTCTAAAGTATCTACGGTTTCTTTTGCCATAGCTCGATCAACAAATGCTTGTCGATTTCCTTCTCTAAGATATAAATCATAATAACGATCGACCAATTCATCGGTTACCAGTTCATCATTATGATATACCTCATTCATGCTTTTATAAAACAATGATTTTGGAGTCACCGTTTTTAAATATTTACTCGCATACTTATTAGCTGCTAATCGCAATGCGAAAGGTAATTCTCCTGTTCGAGGATATCCCATTGGATCGATTAAAATCATGCTTTTTACTTTACTAGGAAAAAGGGAAGTATACTTCCAAGCGATTCCTCCACCCAAAGAATTACCTGCGATGCTAAATTTATCTACTTCCATTTTTTCTAAAAAAGCATCTAGAAACTTCGCATAAAATTCTAGTGTGTACACCTTTTTGGGATTTGGTCCAGTTAATCCAAAGGCAGGCATGTCAAGACTAATTACTTTAAAATCCTTTTCCAAAATTTCTGTCCAAGCTTCCCAAGTATGTAAGGATGCACCTGTTCCATGAATCAAAACTAGTGGCTCTCCTTCGCCATTGATTCTATAGTGAACAGGCATTCCATCCATTTCTAAAAACTGGGAATTATCGTAGGCCCATTTTGTTTTTAATTCTTCCAATGATTTATCCGCAGCATAATTCATCCAAGTATATCCTAGGATCAGTAACACTAAAATGCCAAGAACAGTAAGTAATTTTTTCAAGATCGAATTCATGATTTTGTTTTTTAATTGAAATTTCTTGGAATTTCTTGATGATCTTTTTGCCACAGATTGGATTGATTTTTTTATGATTGTGTATGATTATCCCCAAATAGTAAAAGCAGATTTTATGAGATCGAAATAATCATAAAAAATCAATCCAATCTGTGGCAAAAAAATCAACTCTCCCACACCACTTTTTCACTCGCCTCATGCCAAGCCAAATATTTATCATTATAACATTCATCAATTTTCCCTCGACGAATTTTTAAAGTAGGAGTCAACATTTCATTCGTTTCTGACCAAGTTTCTTTATTGATAATAATGGTCGAAATTTTCTGATAACTTGATAAAGTAGCATTCGTTTTTTCTAATTCCTCTTGTAAAATTTTCTCTATCTCTTTTTTATCAACTGCCAAGGCAATCTCAGACAGATTCACCAAAGCCACAGGTTGAGGGGTTGTTAAACCTGCTACGCAAACTTGCTCGATAAAATCACTTTGCGCTAATTTTTCTTCAATCGGATTTGGTATAATAAATTGTCCTTTTGAAGTTTTAAAGGAATCTTTAACTCTCCCAACTACTCTAAGAAAACCATTTTCATCAATCCATCCTCGATCTCCACTATGCATCCAACCATCAATTAAAACTTGTGCCGTTAATTCTGGATCTTTATAATATCCTTTCATCATCCAAGGACTTGCCATCAAAATTTCTTGTGTATCTGGGTCAACTTTTATTTGACAATTAGGAACCACTTCTCCAACTGAATCGGAGGGAGTATCGCCGTTAGGACCGTTAGTAATAGAACCACAAACTTCCGTCATTCCATAGGCTTCAATCAAATGCAATCCTAATTTTGAATACCAATCTTTTAAATATTTGGGAGTGATCGCTGCGCCTGTAGCGGTAATTTGAGCATCACGAAGTCCTAAAGCAGTTCGTAATTTCTTTTTAATAATTCCAGAAATAATTGGAATTTTAAATAAGGTATCCATTTTCTTTTGAGGCATTTTGGCTAAAACACCTAGATAGAATTTTGTCCAAATTCTAGGTACTGCAAAAATTGAATTTGGCTGAGTGTCTTGCAAATTTTTTGCAAAAGTTGCCAAGGATTCCGCAAAGGAAATGGACCCTCCGTAACAAATCGCGGGGGATGCAACCCCCATTCTTTCAGCTACATGATTTAATGGTAAAAATGAAAAATATTTGTAAGCTTTTAATTGACTCTTTCCTAAAAAATCTGTCAATTCTTCATTCCTAAAAATCAAAGCTGGAGCTTTATGAGTATGCATAACTCCCTTAGGTGTACCTGTTGTTCCAGAAGTAAAAAGTATCGTCCACAGGTCATCCATTTCAGGAATATAATTTTCTTTAAAAGGAACATTTGAATTGATCAATTCATTCCAATCTTTTCCAATTTCAACTTTTGCATTTCCTTCATAATGAGGAAATCGGATCACATTCACCTCACTTGGAATCCCTTCTGCTCGATCTCCCCAGGCATCATATTTCCCACAAAAGATCGCTTTTAAATCTGCTTTAATAACTACCTCGTTCAATTGATCTTTGGATAAACTAGGATAGAATGGAACGGAAACATAACCACCCATTTGGATGGCTAAATCTGCTAAAATCCAATGGTAGCAATTCTTGGATGAGATACCAATATGATCCCCTTTTTTTAAACCCATTGCTCTCAATGCAGAAGTCATTTTTCGAGCTTCTTGCCCTGCTTCGGCATAAGTTAAGGTTTTCCAATTTTCACCTTGAGGCTGACGAAGAAAAGTATTATTTGGTGTATTTTTTTCCCAATGAAAAAAACATTCATTAAGTGTTTTTAGATTTTCGTATAGTTTTGACATGATATTTGAATTTTGTCAAAAGATACAAAAACACTAATGAAATCAAACATTATTTGGGTATTTTTCAATTAAACCAAATTGCCATAAGTGAAATCGGTAATGATTATAATTAAATAATTCTAATTGATCAAAATTCAATTCGCCAAAGAATTTATTATAACATTTGAAATCTGGGTTAGCCTCAAAATGAGTGTAAAATCTTTCCACCGCCACGCCAACTTGCTCAATCGCTTTTTCTAAATTTTCATATTTCAATTCAGGTAAATCAGCTTTGGTTTTATCGCTCGGACGATGCTGAAGAATCGCTCCTTTATCAATGAATTTTTGAAAACCGAGTTGTCCTTTCGTTGGTGGATTTTCCACTTCTCCTACCCTTTTTATGCAGCCTTTTAAGGTTAATGAAAGATGTTCTGCCATGTGTTGAGCGGTCATCAAACCAAATGCTGGTTCTGTATCAGCTTTCAAATTTTTTAAAAGATCTATGACATCCTTAGTCAGAAAATCTTTTTTGTTTTGTGTATCATTCATTGTTTAAAATTTTTATTTGAGAATATATTTCAAGGTAAAAATTTCTATAGGGCTTGGAGTTTTTTTGGAAAAATAAGTGGAACTCTAGATGGGTTAATTATAGGAGTTTAATTTTTTGTCAATAAAAAGAAAGAATTGGTCTAAATCAATCTTTAGCAAAAAAGAGACAACTTAATTTAGAAAAAAAAATTATGAAAACAGAAAGATTTCACCAAATTCAGGCCTTAAAGTATCAAGCATTTAAAGAAGAAAATTTTCAGGAAGCCAAAAGATTAGCATTAGAATTTCTAGACCTAGCACAATCCTATAAAACGAATTGGAATTACGGAAATGCAATTCATCATGCGAATTTAACCTTAGGTAGAATTGCTTTACGGGAAGGAAAAATTGAAGAGGCTAAAACTTATCTTTTAAAAGCTGGAAGAACTCCTGGTTCTCCCCAATTAAATAGTTTTGGCCCAAGTATGATTTTAGCGCACGAATTATTAGAAAAAGGAAAAGATAAGATTGTGTTGGAGTATCTTGACCTTTGTAAAAAATTTTGGATAAAGATAATCTCTTGGTACAAAATCAGAAAATGGAAAAAGGTTATCCAAAAAGGTGGTGTCCCAAATTTCAAAACTCAATTTCATGAATGAAATAGGTATTGTTTTTTAGGAATAATCTGTGTAATCTGTGGTAAAAAAATCAACTTCAATAAGTTTTAGTCACCACCGATTAGAACAAAAAAAAAGATGAAGCCATCAGCTTCATCTTTCTTATTATAATTTTCTCTACTTAAAAATATAAATTACTTTTTCTTTTTAGTTGCCTTTTTTGGAGCAGCTTTTTTAGCAGCGGGTTTTACTTTAGCTACAGTTTTTGCAGCAGCTTTCTTTGCCGCCGCTTTCTCTTTAGCAGCTTTTTTCGCAGCTGATAATTCTGCTCTTGGAATTACATTAATTTTGCCTTCATCTCCATAAAATTCTTTCGACATCTTATTATAGGCATCTGCTGCTTCTACAGCTGTATCGAACATACCGATGTGAATTGATTTTCCTTTATTAGAAATCACCGCACGGAATCTTGTACTTTCTTTATATACACCGGTAAATCCAGCTTTGCTGCTTGATTTTCTTTGACGACTAGCAGTTGAACGAGATCGAAATGCTAAGTTATCAATTCGACAATCTAATTTATTTCCATTCAATGCTCCAACTAATCCTTTGGTTTTAGATCTTCCTTTTTTGATAAATTTTTCCGCAATCAATTTATGCAAGTAAATGGTTTCTGTCTTGTAACCACCTTTTTTCTGTTTTTGAGTTCTTTGAAAAACAGCACACCCGCTTGAGTGTTTTCTAAGTCTAGTAATTATGTCAAGATCACTTAAATACTTGTCAGTAGTTAAGAACTTATATCCTTTGTCATCAAGAATAACTTTTTCGCTAGAGTTTCGAAGGTTGATTTTATGAGCCACTTGTTATGAGGTTTTAAGAAATTAAGAAAAATGGAAAACATATAACAATATAATTACAAATTATCTCGGCAATAATTTTATTGCATTATTCCTGTTAATTATTTTAAAAAACGAAAATGTAATTGTTTTGTTACAAAAACTGATTCTTTTTATATTTTTTAAAATCCTACTCGTTGAGTAAAACAGGAGAAAAAATGTTTTTCTATTGTTACATAAGTAAAGTTAAAAATTATTTTTTATAAATTAATGAATTCCTTCTTTTGTTTTTCTCAAAATGAAAATATATTGTTATGTCAATGAATTCAACGCATAACAATGTAAATGTAAATTGGTTTGAGAAAAAAAAACAATGCATTTCCAAAAATATTCTCCTCAAAAAAAACAAAATGCACCTAGTTTAATTTAACTTTGGTTTTCGAAAATAAATTCTAAAATTTTCAATCTTAGATGAACTCTGATTTTTCAAAAAAGCAAAAATTATTTATTCGTAGAGCTTTTGATTTAGCTCGACTAGCAGAAGGTTCGGCTGTGCCCAATCCGATGGTTGGAGCAGTCATTGTTTTTAGAGATAGAATTATTGGAGAAGGATATTTTAAAGGTTTCGGTCAGCCTCATGCCGAGGTTAATGCAGTTGCAAATGTGAAAGAAAGTGATCGGCAATATTTAACCCAATCTGAAATTTATGTTTCACTTGAACCTTGTAATTTTTTTGGAAAAACGCCTCCTTGTACTTCTTTGATTTTAAAATCAAAAATTCCAAAAGTGATTATTTCTACCATTGATAAAACGCCACAAGTTTCTGGAAATGGAATTGATTTGTTGCGAAAAAATGGTGTCGAAGTCCTCACCGGAATTTTAGAAAAAGAGGGAAATGAATTAGTTAAGTATCGAACAAATTATGTGGAGCGAGATTCCCCTTTTGTCATTTTAAAATATGCAAAGTCCAAAGATGGATTTATTGGACAAAAAAATAAAAGCGTTTGGATCACCAATCATTTTTCCAAAACCTTAGTGCATAAATGGCGAAGTGAAATAAATGCCATCATGATCGGAACAAATACTGCTCGTCAAGATAATCCGAAATTGACCAACAGATTATATTTTGGAAAAGATCCTTTGCGAATTGTTTTGGATCGAAAAAATGATTTGCCAGAAGACCTTCATATTTTTTCAGATGGATTACCGACTTGGCAAATTACTGAAAACCTCTCTCGCACTTTTTCCCAAAAAAATATTACCCAAATTGAAATTCCTTTTGATGACTTTTTATTGAAAAATCTTTTGACAAAAATGCATCAAGAAAAAGTTGGGACATTACTCGTAGAAGGTGGTGCTCAATTATTGCAATCTTTTATCAACCAAGGCTTATGGCAAGAAGCCAGAATTTTTGAAGGAAATAAATATTTAAAAAAAGGAATCCTTGCCCCCCAACTCCCCGTTTCACCAAATGAAGAATTTGAGATTGAAAATGACATTTTAAGGATTTTTCATAATCCTTAGGAATCGAGAACCCAAAAACGACTTTTTTTTTCCTTATTAGTAAAAAAAAAAGTTCAAGCTATTGATTATCAGCTAATTAGATTATAAATTGCAGATAATTTAAAAGATGTTCTCCTTTCCTAGAAAATTAGGATTTTTAGGCAAAAAAAATTATTTTTGCGCTCCCTAATTCTGCACGATTCAATCCATTATAACTTATGTTTCCTATTCCGATTTCAATTTTTTAATGTTGGAAAATTATTATTTTTTCCTTCTAACCATAACTTATTTTTAGAAAAACAACGAAATGGATATTCAATACTTTTTTAACGTAATCAAAAAGCGAAAGTGGCTCATCATTATTCCGATGATAATTACTGCTTTGGCTACTTATTATTTTGTAGACAAACAGGCTGAAGTGTATGATGCAAAAGCTTCTATTCCAACTGGAATTGTAGAGTTTACAGGGATCAATATGAATGAGAATAGTCCTTTCGTTCAAAAAATGCAGGTAGAGATTAGTTTTGCCAATTTGATCAGTTTTATAACTACTAATAAAACAACTCGATTCTTGAGTTATCAATTATTAGTCCATGATATATTAGCAGATTCGACGAGTACTGATCCTCCTTTCAAAAAAGTAAACCCAAGTGACATTGGTTATTCTCAGGCTGACTTGGAAGCACTCGCTGGAGTTTTGCAAGGCCGTATCGATACTTTGAATAGTGCCTTAGATGAAGAATCTGATCGGATTTATAGAAAGGTAGCGAAGGCTTATAAATATGATGTTGATTATTTAAAAAAGGAAAAATTCTATGTAAAAAGAGATGGGGAAACTGATGCCTTGGAAATTAAGTATGTTGATGAAAATCCTAGAGCTTGCTCCTTCTCAGTCAATCAATTTTGTAAAATCCTCAAACCTTATCATCAACTAGCTCAAAGTAAAGGAGATTTAGAAACTTATTATGAATATGATAAATTAGCCAAAACTAGAGGCACTAAACTTCGAGGTCTTGAAAAAGAATTAGAAAATTATAAATCTGGAAAAGGGATTTTGAACATTGGAGTTCAGTCTGAAGAGACACTTAATCAAATTGCCAATTTGGAAGCCGAATTGGAAAAAGCGAACAGAACTGTTTCTGCGAATAGAACTATTATTAAAAATTTGGGATCTTACTTAAATGATAATGATCGATATAAATTAGAAAAGAGGTCTGGTAATATTTTGAGTTCTAAAGCCATTGTCAACCTTGATGCAAGAATCAAAAAATTGACCGATGAATATATTTCTTCTGGCCAAAAAAATACCAACCTTAAAAGTCAAATCGAGTTAGCCAAAGTGGCAAGAGATCAACAAATCAAACGAATTGCCAAAGATCAAAGTAAAGATGATCCTGGTACCATGGATCAAGATGATGAGTTTCTTTCTAAGCGAGTTACTGCTGAATCTAATCTGACTATTGCTCAAGAAACGATGAGATCTGTCAATAATGAATTGGATAAATTAAGAGGACAAAGAAATGAATACATTAATGCTGAAGCAGCCACCAATAGCTTAGATCAACAAATTGAAATAGCTAGGAAAGAGTATAAAAGTACTTTGGATCGAGTGAACGAATCTCAGTTTAAAACTATTTCGTCTTCCTTTAAATTGGAACCTTTGGATTGGGCTGATACGCCAGAAAATCCTATTCCAGATAATAAATATTTAATGGCAGGATTTGCTGGTTTGGTAACTGGTTCGTTGGCAACGGTGCTTTTATTTTTGTTAGCATTGTTTGATTTGAGTTTGAATACACCTAATCAGTTTAGTAAATTTACCAACTTGAATTTGTTGGGTTCATTGAATAAAGTAAAAGATAGCAATCTTGATTTAAAGCAATTATTTGCTTCTTTTTCTACCAATGCTAACTTAGAAAACTTCAAGGAATCGCTGCGAAAATTGCGATATGTTTTTGAAGAATCAAATGCTTCGACTTTCTTAATTACCAGTACAAAGGAAGGTGAAGGAAAGACATTTTTGATTTTGACTTTAGCTTACGCATTGACTTTGAAGGATAAAAAAATTCTTTTGATTGATACTAATTTTAAGAATAACACTTTGACGAGAATGTCAAATGAAAAGATTCAAGACAATCTTTTACATACTCGTTTGATTGGTGAAAATAATTTAGCAGATCAATTTGAGGCGAAGAAAATTAACAACATGTTCAATTTAGACAATGTTGATATTATTGGAAATAGAGGAACAAGTCACTCCCCTTCTGAGTTTTTTGCTGGGAGAGATTTCCAAAATTTCATTAGTGATTTGAAAGATAATTATGACTACATCTTTCTAGAAGGTGCTTCACTCAACAAATATTCTGATACTCGTGAGTTGGTGAGATTTGCTGATAAAATTGTTGCAGTCTTCTCTGCTGAGTCAGAAATTAAAGATGTCGATAAGGAATCAATTGATTATTTATTGAGCAAAGAAGATAAATTCTTCGGTTCGATTTTGAATAAGATTGATCTAAAAAATATGAATTAATTTTTTTTTGAGTGATGTCTGATGAGCGATAACTGATGAGTTTTTTTTTACTCATACTTATCACTTATCACTTATCACTCACCACCTTCAACACATGAGCAAAGGGGAAAAATCTTATTGGATCAAGTCGGGAAGTTACTCTGTATTAGAACGAGTTTTCGGTCAGTTTATCGGCTTTGGCAATATGTTTTTACTATTGCGAGCTGTCTCTAAGGAGGAATTCGGTTTATGGATTCAGTTTTTAATTCTTGCCGCAGTAATAGAAGTAAGTCGAACTGGACTCATTCAAAACGGACTTATTAGATACCTGACGACTTCTGCTGAAGAAGAAAAACCAAAGATTAATACAGCCTCATTGTTTAATGCATTGGTGCTCACCTTTATTGTTATCATTCTTATTTTCACAATCGTTCAACCCGTCACCTCTTATTTTTATCCTGAATATCCTGAGCTGATTCAGATGTTTTACTATTATAGTTTGACGACCATAGTTTTACTACCTTTTTTACAATTCAATTATATTTTACAAGCAAATCTTGACTTTAAAGGATTCTTTTGGTCGAGCTTAACCTATAAGGGAACATTATTTATTTATATATTTTATAAATATTGGAATGGAATAACTATTGATATTTTTGAGATGTCCTTATTCTTAATTTTTGCAGCGAGTGCGGCAAGTATCGTTGGGTATTTTTTTGTGAAAAAATATTTAAAATTTTCCAAAACCATAGATTGGAAGTGGGTAAAGGAATTATTCCATTTTGGAAAATTCACTTTTGGTTCAAATCTAAGTACTATCATTTATAAGTTCACAGATAGAACGATGCTCGGAACGATGGTTGGAGTTGATGCTATTTCATTATATGAAGTTGCAATAAGAATAACCAACCTGGTAGATATTCCTGCCATCTCAATAGCAGCAGTAGTATTTCCTCAGAATGCTAAAAATTCTCTTAGTCAAGGTAAAGAAGGTGTTCGAGAAATGTACGAAAGGTCAGTTGCAGCCATCCTCGGATTAATTATTCCAGCAATGATTTTCATTTATTTATTTGCAGAAATTGTGGTGGTGATTTTAGGTAAAGCACAATACTTGGAATCTGTTCCAATTTTAAGAGTAACTATTTTCTTTGCTTTATTTGTTCCTTTTGCTTTGCAGTTTGGAACCATTTTAGATTCGATAGGTAAACCCAAAATCAATTTTCGATTCGTTATCTTAGGATTGATTCTGAATATCATTTTTAATTATTTCTTTATAAAGGAGTTTGGAATTATGGGGGCCGTTTACGGAACACTCTTAACCTATTCAGTAATGTTCATTATTCAAATGTCCTTCTTTTATAAATGGTATGGTGTTCGACCTTGGCGACCAATTGCTTTGATTCCTTGGTTTTATAAAAATCTATTTAGTACCGTACAAGGCTTTTTGAAAAAAAAATAAATACAGATTACTTACTATAATTTTAGTGGATCAACCACAATACTCACAGTTAACCGTTAAAAAATGCGAAAAGATATTGACATAATTTACTTCACCCTTTTTCCTTGGGACCATCCCTACTCTTCTGTTTCGTTTTCTTTCTCTAAAGAATTCATCAAAAACAATCGGGTGTTTTATATCAATCCTCCATACTCCTATCGAGACTTTGCTACACGATATGGAGATGAATTTACGAAGGAACGAAAGTCAGATTTGTTCATGCATCGGATGCGTTATGAGCATCCTCCTCAATTGGAGAATTCTCCTAACAAAGACAATTTTTTAGCTACGTTACCTCCTATGGTTCCTCCTATCAACTTCTTAAGCAAAGGCGGAATTTATAACAAGATGCGAGCTCGTAATAATCGGAAAGTTTTGGATACCATAAAAAAAGTAATCAAGGATAATAACATCAAAGATTACATTTTCATGAATTGCTACAACCCATTTTATGCAGGTTATTTGCCAAAGGACGAATTCAGTCCGCTGTTAAATATTTACCAATGCATCGATGATATTTCTCAAAATGATTATACGGTTAAACATGGTTTTGATTTGGAAAGAAACGCAGTTCAAAATGCAGATGTGACTATCGTTACTTCACGCGAGTTAAAAAATATTTGGAAAAAAGATTCGAACGAAATTCATATCGTACACAATGCAGCGGACATTGATATTTTTGAAAGAACGCTTAATGAAAAATTTGACAAGCCAGAAGAAATCAAAAATATTGATACAAAAATTATTGGTTTCGTTGGAAACTTAGATGATTTAAGAGTGAATTATCCTCTGATGAAAAAAATTGCAGAGGTTCATTCTGATAAAACTTTATTGCTCGTCGGCCCAATTAACAATACTGAAGTCTATGAATTAGGAATGGATAAAATGCCTAACATTATATTTACGGGAAGTAAAGATATTAGAAGTTTGCCTCCATACCTTCAAAATATGGATGTGGCAATTATTCCTTTTTTGTTGAATACGCTGACCAAAAGTATTTATCCATTAAAAATAAATGAATACCTCGCTGCAGGCCGATCGGTGATTGCAACCAATTTCTCAGAAGACATTCGAACCTTTAAAGATGTGATTCATATTGCTGAAAGTGAAGATCAATTTGTAAATTTGATCGATCAAGCCATCGATGAACAGACGCCTGAAAAAATCCAAAAATGTGTAGACGTTGCCAACTCGAATACTTGGGAGGCAAGAGTTAATCAAATTTGGGATATTGTTGAAAATAAAATTTAAAAAAGATGTTTCAACCAAGTAAAGAAGATAGAGAAAAATATGGGATGACCGAGGCCAATCGGGTATTTGAATTGATGGCTTTGGGTATGGTGCTTTTTGCATTAGTTGCTTTTTTCTTAAAAATACTTTTTTTCTAGCACCCGTAAAACGACTCTGCAAGACGTTTCAATTTAGTCGTTTGTAAGCGTCTCGGAGTGTCATTCTACGGATAAGAAATTTAATAAAATAACCTCCATGAAGAACCGACCTTCCATTATTTTTGAAGATGATGATATTATTGTTTTAAATAAACCTGCCCATTATTTAACCATACCTGATCGATTTGTTGCCGAACGACCTAACCTGACTACTTTTTTAAAAGATAGATTGGAAGATGTTTTTGTTGTTCATCGTTTGGATAAAGAAACGAGTGGAGCAATTCTTTTTGCAAAAAATGCAGCCGCTCATCGAAATTTGAGTATGCAATTTGAAGCTCGGACAATAGACAAAATTTACCTTGCCTTGGTTGAAGGAACTGTTCATAAAGAGGAAGGTGAAATCAATCAACCGATTGCGAATAATATGCGTGACAAAGGTAGGATGATTATTGCCAGTAGAGGAAAACCTTCTTTGACATTGTACCAAGTCATAGAGCGATTTAAAAATTACACCTTGGTAGAAGCTAATATTAAGACTGGAAGAACGCACCAAGTTAGAGTTCATTTTGAAAGAATCGGCTATCCTTTAGCCGTTGATTCTTTGTATGGTAGAAAGTCCGCATTTTTACTCTCAGAGGTAAAAATGAAAAAATATCGAAGAGGAAAAGATGTTCTCGAGGAGAAACCACTCATGAGTCGCACCACCCTTCATGCTGCTAAAGTCACCTTCGATCACCCTACGACAAATGAATCCATTACCTTCGAAGCAGAGCTTCCAAAAGACTTTCGAGCGGTGCTGAATCAATTAAGAAAATGGGGAATATAAGTAGACAGACAAAATTGAATGATGTTTTTAAGCACATCTTTTTTCGCCATTTTCCTAAAAAAATATTTACGTAACATAAGCTATGCAAAGATTTTTTTAGAAAAACTATCGAAAAAATCTAGTTTTTAAAATTCATCATTCAATTATGTCCGACTACTTAAAAAAAGATCATTTTGTAATTATATTGTTAGGAATCATTTTCTACCTACCATTTTTAGGTGGTGTTCACCTGTTCGATTGGGATGAAATTAACTTCGCTGAGGCTGCTCGAGAAATGATTGTTTCAGGTGATTATTTTCATGTACAAATCGACTACTTACCTTTTTGGGAAAAACCTCCATTATTTATTTGGATGCAAGTATTAGCAATGAAACTCTTTGGAGTAAATGAATTTGCTGCCCGATTCCCCAATGCTATTTGTGGAATTGTCACTCTGCTTTTCTTATTTTCAATTGGAAAAAAATTACATGGGCGATCCTTTGGATGGATCTGGGTTTTGACATATTTAGGTTCTATTCTACCGCATTTATATTTTCGTTCAGGAATCATCGACCCATGGTTTAACTTGTTCATTTTCAGCAGTTTATATTTTTTAACAACAATATTTTCAAATCAAGAAAACTCTGGACAAGTAAAATCATTTCTTAATAAAAACAAGCAATTATTTTATGGAGGAGTATTGTTAGGATTAGCCGTATTGACAAAAGGACCAGCTGCAATTTTGTTAGTTGGCTTGACTGGATTTGTTTATTGGGTGAGCCTTAAATTCAAAATGTACTTCACTATACCGCAACTTTTGCTTTATGGTTTTTCGGCAATTTTAATTACTGCACTTTGGTTTGGAGTAGAATGGATGATGAATGGAAGTTGGTTTATTAACGAATTTATAACCTATCAAATTCGTTTATTTAGCACACCAGATGCAGGCCATGGAGGTTTTCCAGGTTATCATTTTGTAGTGCTGTTGTTCGGTTGTTTTCCTGCTTCTATTTTTGCGATTCCAGCACTTTGGAAGTCTCCTCTCCTACTCGATTCTGATTCGCAAAAATGGCAAATTGATTTTCGAAAATGGATGGTTATTTTATTTTGGGTAGTGTTAATTTTGTTTTCCATTGTTCAATCTAAAATAGTTCATTACTCTTCGCTTTGTTATTTTCCATTAACTTATTTATCAGCCACTTACCTTTTTTCTATTTCTCAAAATGAAAAAAAACTAAACTCAAAAATTGCAATTGCATTGTTATGCTTTGGCCTTTTAATTTCAAGCATTTTTATTGTATTGCCTATTGTTGGAAAAAACATAGAAATATTGAAACCACTTTTTGCAAAAGATTTATTTGCAATGGGAAATTTAGAAGCTGAAATCACTTGGTCATTTTGGGATATGATTCCTGGAGTTTTTCTTCTTATCACAACTTTAAGTTCAGTTTTTATTTTTTGGAAAAAAGGTTTTGGAAAAAAATATTCTTTCCGTAAAAGTATTAGCGATAGCGTTATACTTTTTGGAGGAGGAGCGATTTTCATTACATTGAGTTTAATATTTTTTATCAATAAAATTGAAGGCTACTCACAAAATGCAGTTATAGAATTTTATAAATCCTTAGAAGGGGAAAATGTTTATGTAAAAAATGTAGGATTCAAAAGTTATGCTCCGCTTTTTTATACAAAAAAGTCTGATGGTCTGAGAAAGGAAAATCGTAGTTATAAGTGGTTGACGGAAGGAGAAATTGATCGAGAGGTTTATTTCATAACAAAAATAAACAATGATGGAGGCTTGAGAAAATTTGATGATATTGAAGAAGTAGGCAGGAAAAACGGGTTTGTCTTTTTCAAACGAGACCCTTAAATGTAGCAGGTATCGGATACCTTAATGATATCCGATACCTAATTACATCGGGAAAATTACTCCAATCCAGCTTGCGCTTCTTCCCAATCTTCCATGGCTTTATCTAAATCCTTCTTTAAATCTTGATATTTTTCAATCTGCTTTTGAGAGTCAGGTTGTTCATAGAATTCAGCAGTTGCCATTTTTACATCCCACTCAGCAATTTTTTCTTCCAGTTTTTCGATTTTTCTTTCAGCATTTTGAACGGCTCTTTGAAGACGTTTTTTTGTTTCGTAATCTAATTCTGGTTTATCATTACTTTTTTCTTCCAGAGCTTTCTTAGCTTTAGTGGCCATTTCCACCTCACGCATATTGTCCATGGCTCTTTTTTTCAAATAAAAATTAATGTCACCAAGGTAAGTATGCAATTGTTTATCTCTAAACTCTAAAGTCTTGTTAGTCAAACCTGCTAGAAAATCTCGATCATGTGAAACGACGATCATTGTCCCATCATAATCTTGCAAGGCATTCTTTAGAATTTCTTTAGAGTTGATGTCCAAGTGATTGGTCGGCTCATCCAAAACCAATAGATTGAATGGACGAAGTAACAAACAAGCCATTGCCATTCGAGCCTTTTCACCTCCTGAAAGTACAGAAACTTTTTTCTCAGCATCTTCCCCACTAAACATAAACGCTCCCAAAATACTTCTAACTTTTGTACGCATCTCAGGAGGAGCTGCATTTTCCATTGTTTCGAGCAAAGTCTTTTTCGAATCCAAGGCTTCAGTTTGATTTTGAGCATAATATCCAATTTCAATATTATGTCCCAACTTAATTTCTCCTGAAGAAGCTGCCAAATCATTAACTAGCATTCTTGCTAGAGTGGTTTTCCCTTGTCCATTTTGTCCAACAAAAGCAATTCGATCTCCACGATCTAATTTTAAATTAATGTCATTTAATATTTCAAGACTTCCATAAGTTTTATGGACATTATTAGCTTCAACTGCAACCTGACCTGAACGAGGTGCTGGTGGAAATTTTAAAACCATCGCTCGATTATCTGCAGAATCGATTTCGATTCGTTCGACTTTATCCAATTGCTTTTTCATGCTTTGCGCCATTTTGGTTTTGGTCGCTTTGGCCATGAATCGAGTAATCGTTCTTTCTTTTTCAGCAATTACTTTTTGCTGATTTTTGTAAGCTTGCTCTAAAATCTCTCTTCGTTCAATTCTTAAATTCACGAAATCGGTATAAGAGGCTTTGTAGTCAAATAATTTCCCCCATTCCAATTCTATTGTCCGCTTAGTCACGTTATCCAAGAATTGCTTATCGTGAGAAATAGTAATAACTGCTCCAGAGTAATTTTTCAAAAATTTCTCTAGCCAAATAATAGATTCAATATCAAGGTGATTGGTAGGCTCATCCAAAAGCAGGTAATCAGGATGTTTTAGGAGCATTTTGGTCAATTCAATCCTCATTTGCCAACCTCCACTAAATTCATCGGTTAATCGGCCCATATCTGAACTTTTGAAACCTAACCCTTTGAGCACTTTTTCAGCATCAGCTTCCATTGACTCACCACCAAGAATATGAAAACGATCACCAGTTTCTGAAAGGTCATTAAGCAAATCAGAATAACTATCCGATTCATAATCTGTTCGGTTAGCAACTTCTTCATTTAATTGAACTAATTTTTTCTCCAACCTTTTGACTTCATCAAAAGCAGTAAGAGCTTCCTCCATTACCGTTTTTCCTTTAGGAAGGTCCATATCTTGATGAAGATAACCGATTGTCTTACCACCGGGAATAATTACCTCACCAGAATCTGGATTAATATAACTAGCTATTACTTTCATAATAGTAGATTTTCCAGATCCATTCCTTCCTACTAAGCCGACTTTATCTTTTTCACCAATCACTAGATTGACTTTATCCAATAAAACTCGGTCGCCATATTTTATATAAATGTTATTTGCTGAAATCATAGCCGTAAAAGTAGAAATAGTTTTTTTGAGGAGATAATCTATTTACACTTTTTAGTAATTTATTTTAAAAAATAAAACCTTAAAAATATCGGGAAACAGTGACTTATCATATAAAAAAATAAAAAATATTATTTTATATGTTAATTATTTCATTCCCAGTGGCATGGTTTTTTATAACATATATACATAACCATTAAATACACAATCCATGAAAAAGAGAAAAATATTAGGGTTTTCCCTATTCCTTTTCGCCTCCTTTTATTTCAATCAAGTAAATGCACAGGTGGGAATAGGAACTGACAACCCAACTAACACATTACATGTGAAACCATTGAATCCAAATGAGGATCCAATTAAATTTGAAGATATGAATCAAATAATGCAAGGTGACTCTGCTTTTGTAGTTGTTGACCCTGCGTCTGGAGTGATTCGATACATGCATAAGGATGATTTTTTTGATTACGTTAATTTTACTTACGATTCAAGTAATACTAACGAACTTCAAAATGCTTCTGAAGTCCCATTAAGTCCAAATTTCGATGTGGATAGTAATGGCTTTATAGAAGAAAATGTCCAAGAAGCAATTGAAGCTTTATCAAGCAAATTGCCAAAAGGAACATTTAAATCAATAGCAGCAGCAAGAGCATCAGGACTCGTCGATGGCGAATCTTTTTATACTGACCCTGAGGGGTTGTTTGGATGTAGCGGATGTATCATTACTCTATACGAAGGGATGTAATCAACATATTACAATACAGTTTACCTTTGAAAAGTAATTAATATACTTTTCTTTCAATAATCATCTTTCATTATTTATAGACAGCTGATGTTTTAACAAACATCAGCTGTCTTCTTTTTTTTCTTCAAACTATAAATGAATTTGGAATTTCTGAGATGCGAGTCTCATTTATTTATACTATTAAATTTTTATTTTTTTATCTAAAACACTTTTTAAACAATTCTTGATTATGAGAAAGAAAATTTTATTAATGCTTTCAGCTTTCTGTTTTATGGGAGCAACAGTTTTTGGACAAGCCATTGAGGGTGGTGCTGGTATCATTCATGTTGATGGAGATCCGAATGAAAATGTATTGTTAAATGTAGTTACAGAAAACGAAGGTAATATGGCCTACGATGCAACTAACCAGCTTGCTTATTTCTATAACCCAGCAGGAGCGGCCGCAGTTGGTCCATTCCCAGGTGGTACAGCGGGTACACGATGGGTTCCAGTAGATATTTCTGGATTAGTTGATCCAATTACAAGTATTGTAGTTGATACTGATGGTTCTCCAGAGTTAACTGCAGTAACAGTAGGTGGAGTAACTACTCTTTCATTTGAGTCAGATGCAACCATTGCATATGTTCCCGGTACAAACACTTTAACATTTACAGATGTTGATGGACATACTACTGATGTTGACCTTTCTGGACTTAATACTCCAGTAAGCGCTGCAGATCCAAGTATTACGGTGACTAATGTTGGTACAGTTACAAATCCTGACTATGAAGTTGGAGTAACTGGAGCAGCTGTAGGCGCTAACGCTGGTATGGTACCAGTTACTGATGGTGCTGGTAATTTGGATTGGACTACTGTTGTAGAGAATGTAACAGTAAATGCAAATGGCCAAATTGAAATTCTTTATACTAATAGTGCTACTCCTGTAATTCTTGATATGAGTTCTATTCCAGAAGTAGCTAATATTACTGAATTGAATGCAGCGGCCGGTGCTTTGGGAGCAGGTACAACTGGTCTAGCAAGAGCAGCTGATAATAACACATTCGGAATGCCTGCAACATCAAATGTTGGAGTACTTTTCTTTATTAGTAACTAATAATTGAAAATTCCGTAAAAAAGAGTTTCGAGGTTGTTTTTGAAAAAAGACAACCTCGGAATTCTATTTAAAACAAACAATTTTGCACTTTATAATTTGCTTTCAAATGAGAAAATTTTGCAAAAATAACTTGCCTAATTTATATCTCTTAGGTTTTTAAGAAATACAATTTCATGAAAAAAATTATCCCCCTGATTTTTTCAGTTTTATATGCATTAAACTCCAATGCACAAGCAGTTGGAGGATGGGGCACTTGTGAGTTTACTGATGTTGTAACCATGAATGCTTTTGATCCATCAACTAATGCATACGATTGTAAAAAAGTTTTCGTTCAGGCGACTAACGAACATTATTATTGGAATGGAACCGCATGGGTTCTTGTTCAAGATACCGATACTGATGATCAAACCCTTTCTTTATCCTCAAATACCCTAAGTATTTCTGAGGGAAATAGCGTCAACCTTTCTGGCTATTTAGATAATACCGATGACCAAACTGCTTCTGAAGTTAATATTACTGATACAGGAGGCAACTTTACTTCTACAAATGTAGAAGGTGCCTTAGCAGAGTTAGCTACTGCTACTGATGAAAATATTTATAATACTGATGGTACATTGACTGGAGATAGAGAACTAACCTTTGGTGGAAATGATTTAACAATGAAAGGTACATCAGATGTTGTTTTTAAATCTGATGGTAAAATTGGACTAGGAATAAATTTACCACTAAGTCCATTACATATTAATGCAAATGGTACAGGAACAAATGGTATAATAAAAGTAGAAGGTACAGAGCCAGATATCTTATTTAATGATACAGATGGAGGGTTTACTACATTCACCTTTCAAAATGCAGGAACAAGTCAAGTTGCCTTTGGAAAAAATAATGCTAATGATTTTTACATCACTAGAAATGCATCAGGATGGCAAAATAACTCTTTTGTATTGCAGCGGTCTACTGGAAATGTGGGAATTGGGACAAGTAGCCCTAACAGTAAATTAACACTAGGTAGCGATATCTTACATGATGCCGCTTTTAATTACTCTGATGCACAAATGACTATTTTTGATGCTAACAATAATGGAGGAAATTCACCAGCTGCAGCAAGAGATATTTTACATTTAGTAAGAGAAGGCGTAAATGGAGAAGCATATGGAAATAAAGCAAGTTTCGCCTTAAGTAGATATGAAAATAATAGTACTAATTCAAGGACACAATTAGATATTAAATTAACAGAAGGTTCATTCAATGCACATAATAATATTATGTCATTAAGAAGTAATGGCCGAGTCGGAATTGGGACAACTACTCCTGCTGCTCAATTTGATGTAGATGGTGGTACAGTTAAATTCTCAGATTATGGAACGGGTACGAATACAGGAACCCAAACCTTCTTATTAGCAGTAGATGCTGATGGTGATGTAATTGAAACTCCACTAGTTACTAATACAGATGATCAAACTGCTTCAGAAGTAAATATTACTGATGCAGGAGGCAACTTTACTTCAACAAATGTAGAAGGTGCATTAACCGAATTAGCTAATGCTACTGATGAAAATATTTATAATACTGATGGTACTTTAACAACTAATCGAGCAGTTACTACAGGTAACTTTGATTTGAATATTGATGTGAATACTTTAGTGGTTGATGGTTCTGCTAACCGAGTTGGTATCGGACTAAATGATCCATCAAGAGCTTTATCACTTTCAGCAGGTAACAGTATCTCTCTTAATGGAGGGAATGTTTCGACTAATAATACTGATGGTTTGTTCTGGCATAATGCTTTAAACTATGGAATCTATAGAAGCTCAGGAGGTTGGACAAGTCCAGATTATCAACAATTAACTTTAGATTGGCCTACAGGAATTGTTTTAAATCCAGGTACTCTCTTTGGTAAATCTTTTGTTGATGTGCAGGGTGATGGATTAAAAACAACCAAATTTACTATGTCAAATGGGGCCGCAAATGGCTATCTTTTGCAATCTGACGGTAGTGGCAATGCCTCTTGGGTTGATCCAACAGCTTTCACTAATACAGATGATCAAACCGCTTCTGAAGTAAATATTACTGATGCAGGTGGAAACTTTACTTCAACAAATGTGGAAGGTGCTTTAACTGAATTAGCTAATGCCGATGATGATAATATTTATAATACTGATGGTGCACTAGGGGAAGATAGAGAGGTAACATTAGACGGAAATTCTCTAACATTCAAAGGTTCAAGTGATGTAATCATTCAAGCAGATGGAGATGTAGGTATTGGAACTGCTGGACCCTCTGGTCGATTACATGCAACTAATACTACAGATAGAAATGGATTCATGTTTGAATCTTCTAATGGATTAACTGGAGAAAAAGATGTTTTTACTATCCAAGATAATGATACTGGAGGTGGTGGACAAGACCATAGTTCTGTTTTAAAAGTCCATAAGAATGCACCTATCAATAATTCAGATGAAGGATTTAGTCTAATAGAGTTAGCAAATACTGGAACTAATCCTAATGGAAATGAGTATTGGATTTCCGGAAGAAAATCTGATGAAGGAGCTCCAGAATGGGGAGTACAAATTAGCGATAATCAAATATGGTCTTCTGGTGGTATATTATTAAATGCAACTGGTGCTGCTAATGGCACTTATTCTGGTGGTGATTTCATTGTTGAAAGTGGAGGTGATGTTGGTATAGGAACTATATCGCCAGATGCAAAATTAGATGTGGAAGGTGGAACAGTTCGATTCTCAGATTATGGTGCTGGAACAAATTCTGGAACTGCTACACGATTATTAGCTGTTGACGCTGATGGTGATGTTATTGAAACTCCTTTAGTTACCAATACTGATGCCCAAAACTTGGGTCTTGTTGGAACAAATTTATCTATAACAGGAGGAAATACAGTTAACCTGAGTGGCTTAGCTGATAATCTTGGTAACCATACCGCTACTACAGATTTAAATATGTCAACGCATGATATTGATTTCACTACAGGTGAAGCTAACTTTGGAACCAACGTTCGACAAATGGTAAATCTGTACAGTACTTCATATGGAATTGGAGTTCAATCAAATACTCAATACTATAGAACCGGAAATCATTTTGCCTGGTATCGAGGAGGTAGTCATAATGGTTCAGCTCTCAATAATGGAGGTGGTACTACTATGATGGTCTTAAATGACTCAGGAAATTTGGGGTTAGGTGGAATTAACCCTAGTTATAAATTCCAAGTTTTTGAAGGAAATAATACTAGTGCATCTATCACAACAAACTCGGAAGCAGGTGACGCTACCTTATTTTTAGGAACAGCATTCTCTGGTTCTGCAGGTGCACAAAAAACAGCCATCATTGCTGAAGGGTCAGGAGGATGGAGTCGTGCTAAATTACACTTTGCTTTAGAAGGCTCTACTGGAGATAATTCAAGTGCTGCCAATGCAGATATTTCAGATTCAAAAATGACCATTCAATATGATGGAAATGTTGGAATAGGAACTACTACTCCTGATGCAAAATTAGATGTCGAAGGAGGTTCTGTTAGATTTACTGATTATGGTTCTGGTACATATGACAATACGTCAACAGCTACTCATATATTAGGAATTGAGGCTGATGGTGATGTTGTTGAAATGAATACCGCTAAAAGCTCAAGAATATTCTATCCACCTGCAATCGCGATTGTTGCAGATGCAATTGTTGTAGATGAAACTTTAGATTTACATCAAACTTATATTGATTTATTCGACGGAAGTGCAACTTCATTTATTAAAAGCACAACAGCTCCAGGAGCAATTCCTACGTATGCTCAAGATGAACTGTATTATTATATATTAGATTATGATCCTGCTGTTTTTGCTAACGTAACTATTGATGATAATGGATTGATGGAATACGATGTAATAGCTCCTGCATCTGGAAATTGTTCATTTATTAATATTGTTTTTGTTGTTAAATAACCTAAATAATAGAACATTTATATGAATCATTTGATGAAAATTTGCTCCATTACTTTTATAATATTTCTATTTTTTGGAAATGCAACAATTAAGGCTCAACCCTACCCTTGGTCTTGGAATCAATTAAGTTTAGATGTTACTCCTTCTCCTTTAGATTTAAGAGTTGGATATTATGGAGATATTCAGATATGGAGAGATGGAAATTCTGATGGACAATTGTATCACCCAACTCGTGGTGCTAATGGTACTTGTGGAGGTTGTAGACGAATGTACAATGGTTTATTTATGAACGTCGGGTCAAATACTTATGTAACATATAATAATGCTTTGGCTGGATATACCGATGACTTTGATGGTGGTGTTTCTGATATAACAGGCTCAGGTACTGATGCTGATCCATGGAGATTAGCTGCCGAATTTTATGATGGTTCAGACACTTATGGTTTTCAAGTAGTCTATTTTTATGTAGATGGAAATGAGTATTTTGATGTAGAATTGACTCCAGTTGTTTCCGCGTCAAATACACAAGTAGTTAAGGTTTATCACATTATGGATACCTACTTAGGATCGTCTGATAATGGGCCAGCCTATACTTCAGGTACTGCTCCTTATAATGTTATTGGTGTTGAAGCAGCTGATGGAAGTCTATTTGAAGCTTTTGTAGCAACAGAGGATCCTTGGGACAGATATGCAAGCCATTATTATTATGATTTATTAAATGAACCATTTTATGATACAGAATTATCTAATACATTAGATTTTGATCCTACAACTGATAACGCTATTGGAGTTCAATGGACGCTTGGAGTTGTTTCTGGCACTCAACCAACGATAAAATACCGGATTGGTTTTACAGATGATATTACCACTATTGTAAACACCTGTGACAAAGCCTATATGAATAGACATATTAGCAGATTTATTAAAGCTAGTCAAGACTAGCTTATTATTCCTATAACATTTTTTGGTATGATTATTTAGAAATTAAACTATATGAGAAAGTATTTATTTATCCTAATCATGCCTCTTCTTTTCCTACAAATAAATAAAACTTTTGGTCAAATCAGTTTGACCAATGAAGGGCAGATGACTATCATTGATAACCAACTGGTTCACGTTGAAGGTCATATTGTCAATAAATCATCTCTCTTTTCCAATGGTGGAGACTTGAGACTGACAGGTAATTTTTGGAACGAAGCTACCGTAAATAATACTGGAAGTGGAATATTGCGTTTTGTTGGGGGGCAAGCGCAAACTTTCTTTTTGATTGATTCCATGGAAGTATTCAATCTGGAAATAGATAATCCTTCGGGATTATCTTTGACCGGAGATTTCAGTCTTGCTATCTATAATGAAACAACTTTCTTAGATGGTTTGGTTACAACAAATCAAACTAACTTGATGGCTTTTCAGGCTGATGCTACTCACTCCTTTGCAAATGAATTTTCTCACATCAATGGCCCTGCTACCAAGAGTGGTGTGTCTAGTTTTATTTTTCCAATTGGAAAAGGAGGTATGTACCGTCCTTCTGGAATTGATAATGTAACTGATACCACTACTTTTATTTCTGAATATTTTAACTTTAGTCATTTCGATTTAACTACTGATGAAACCATTTATAGAGTAAGTGATGAAGAATATTGGAACTTGGATAGAACAACTGGTGTAGGAAATGCTAATGTTTCATTTTCATTTGATGAAACAATTGGTGGATTTGATGATATTGAAGATGTTCAATTAGGATATTTTGATAATCCTTGGACTAGAGTCGAATCAATGAATACTGGGGCAAGCCCAACCTTTTTTGCTTCTAATAATCGTGTTTCAAAATTTGGACATTTTACTTTTGTTGAAAACAAATTGGATCAACCGGCTATCGCTTTTGAAGCTTTCCAAAGAGACGATTGCGCTATACAATTAGATTGGATAGTGCCACCAGGAACTAGAGCAGAAACTTTCGAAATAGAAATTAGTTTTGATAGTTTAAATTATACAAAAATTGGAGAAGTAGCAGGCGATTCCCTACCCTACACCTCCTTTGAAGTTTTACAATATTTAGATTACGAACTTTACGAAGAAGAATTTATTACCTATAGAATAAAAGTCATTCAACCAGGTGGAGCTATCTATTACACCAATGCTATCACGATTGATAATAAATGTATATTCAAACATTGTTCTCTTTTTCCTAATCCAGTAAATTCATCAAAAAATATTAACCTTAGAATGACAAGTGAATTTGATCAAATTCTGAGTGTTAAAATTTATGATGTTCCTGGTAGACTCCTTGTAGAACAGGAAATAGAAATCAAACCTGGGAATAGAGTTTATGAAATTTATACTGCAGACTTAGAATTACCATCTGCTATGTACTTTTTACAAATCACGCCAAGAAAAAGTTTGAAATTTGTAGTCATCTACGATTAATAAAAATCTCATTTAAAATAAAAAAGGGTCTGTTGAAATTCAACAGACCCTTTTTTATTTTTTCTAATAATAATTTAATTCCAAGTAATTTCCTCCGACACATTTGCAATAACGGAGAAAACATCTCCTTTGTGTTGCATCACTTTACTCCATAGATTTTTTCCTTCTCCCTTGAATAAATAATTCAAATTCATTTCCGCAACTACCCAAGAACCTAATTTCAATTCTTCTTTTAACTGTGATTCAGACCAACCTGAATAACCAATAAAAAATCGAATATTTTCTTTAGTTATTAATTCATTCGTAATCAAGGCTTTCAATTTTTCAAAATCTCCTCCCCAATAAACTCCCGGCATTATCTCTTGACTGTCTTCTAATAAATGACCTGCATCATGAATATAATGAATAGTATCAGTTTGCACCGGGCCACCATAATATACAGTACAGTCGATATCTGGAAAACCTGAAATCAACTCATTTATTTTCATCTTTAAAGATTTATTTAAAATAAATCCTAGACTACCATCATCTTCATGTTCACACATCAAAACAACAGAACGTTTAAAATTCGTATCCATCATAAAAGGTTCAGCCAATAAAACTTTACCTCGCATAATTTTTCTGTCAATCATTTTTTCTCATTTTAGAAGTGACTTAAATCAATTTTTGTTTAAGGTTCCTAATGTTGGTTTAATCTTGTAAAGTGTTGTTTAACAGAGTGTTGTTTTCCCAAAAAATCATATGTTTTTATAGAATCTTTACAAAGATTGTTATTTAAATTGGAAATTAAAACTAATGCTAAATAATTTTTTGTTTCTCAATTATTAATTCTACAACAACCGATTTTATCCAAATATATTGTTGCAACTCATTGATAGTCAGGAAATTAAAACATATTTACTTTTTTCACTTTATATAAAAAAATATCTTTAAAATACTGACTACTAATTACTTAGGGAAAACAAAAACATAGGTCATTTATTTTAAATACATAAATAGCTATTGGTAAATGATTTACATATTTATATAATCTTCCTCTCTTCAAAATGAAAAAAATAATAAAATTAAAGTCTTCCTTTAATAAAAAGTCTTTCCTTACTTTTGCAAAAAAAAATATGTCATCAGACAATTCAAATTCTATAAGTTTAAATAAATATATTGGCGACTCTGGTGTCTGTTCTAGACGAGAGGCTGACAAAATTATCGATGCTCAACGAGTCACGATTAATGGCGTTATTGCCAAGAAGGGTAATCGGGTGGCTGAAGGCGATGTGGTAGAAATTGATGGAACACCGCTGCAAGGAAAGGAAGAACCGATTTATTTAGCATTCAATAAACCACCTGGAATTACTTGCACAGGCGATAAAGGTGTGGAAGATAATATCATTGATTTTATCAATTATCCTAAACGAATTTTCTACGTCGGACGAATTGATAAATATTCTCAAGGGTTGATTTTTTTGACTAATGATGGAGATGTAGTCAATAAAATATTGCGAGCTGGTAATCAACACGAAAAAGAATATTTAGTTACCGTCAACACACCAGTCACGAATTCTTTTATTCAAAATATGGCGAACGGAGTTCCGATTTTAGATACGAGAACGGATCATTGTTTTGTCCAAAAGGAAAGCAATTATTCTTTTAGAATTATTTTGACTCAAGGACTCAATCGACAAATTAGAAGAATGTGTGAGTACTTTGGTTACCACGTGACTAAGTTAGTTCGACTGCGAATTATGCATATTGAGTTAGGAGATTTACCTGAAGGAGAATGGAGAAACTTCACCAACTATGAAGTGAATAAATTAATGCAACTGGTTGCCAAGTCTGAAAATCTCAGTCAAAAGATGAAGTTACAAAGAACAAAAGATAAGCCTAAGTAATAATAAAATAAAACCGTTTCATTACTCAAATGAAACGGTTCTACAACTACCTAACTGTAAATTGAAAATGAATTTACATCATTTTTATTCTGGATAAGCAACAGCAATCTCAGCTGTCCCAGAAATACTTTTTTCTTCTCCACTACTCTCTTCCTTTAAAATACAATTATAATCAATCGTTAGTTTTTTCGTCTTCTCTCCATTTTCATTGTCATCGTAATCTTCGATTTTCGTAATTGTAAATGTATTGTTAGGATTGGAGTTATCAGCAAACTTGGAACTATAAATTCCTGTT
>CALJOK010000036.1 GCA_937981555.1 uncultured Saprospiraceae bacterium | reverse complement strand
AAATTGTAAGTGTAAGATTTCTTTTTCCTAAGCTATTTTTCAAACTTTTCAAGATGACTATTTCTTCGTTTGTTTGATGATTTAAAATTACATCTTTAATCTACTCAGCGCTATACCCACGAATCGGTATTTTTCATATTGCAATAAAAAAACTTTCCGACAACTCTTTAAAATCAAGCCTTTCAAAAAAAAAAGCTCTCCAACAATGTTGAAGAGCTTTATCCCAAATACCGAATATTGAAACAATTAAAACCAATTTAATATCTTGAAAGTCTTGTGAAACAAGATTTGTAATTATAGTGTTATGAAAATAAGGAGGAAAAAAATAAGTGTAAGTTCAGAGTGTTTGTTTTTTAAGAAAGTGTCGCTGGCTAGTGTTTGCCTTTTGCTTTATTTTTTTAAAATGGTAAGTTCGTTTGTAGGTAGTTATTGTTTGTTCGTTTGATAATTTAAAATTACATCTTTTATCTGCTCAGCGCCATACCCTTCAATTGGTATTTTCCATATTATTAAATAAACATCTACTTAAGTTAAGAATAGCTCATCCAATTTGACAACTTAAACTTTACTCTAGTGATAACCATTCGGAGTGTTAATTGCCAAAAAAAAACCTCTTCAACAATGTTGAAGAGGTTTTCCAAATACCGAATATTGAAACAATTAAAACCAATTTAATATCTTGAAAACCTTGTAAAACAAGATTTGTAATTATAATGTTATGAAAACAAGGAGGAAAAAATAAGTGTAAGTTCAGAGTGTTTGTTCTTTAAGAAAGTGTCGCTGGCTAGTGTTTGCCTTTTGCTTTATTTTTTTTTAAAATGGTAAGTTCTTTTGTAGGTAATTCTTGTTTGTTCGTTTGATGATTTAAAATTACATCTTTTATCTGCTCAGCGCCATACCCTTCAATTGGTATTTTCCATATTATTAAATAACAATTATCTAAGTAGGCATGTTTTCTCACCTGCTGTTGGAAGAATTTTCATAGAAGACAAACACTCCGAAAGCTATTTTACAAAAAAAAGTTCTCCAACAATGTTGAAGAACTTTATCCCAAATACCGAATATTGAAACAATTAAAACCAATTTAATATCTTGAAAATCTATCTATTGTTAGACAGATTCTAGTAATCTAGATTGCAGAAAAAATTGATAATTTGCTGATAGATCAAGCAAATGATGGGAGGAAAAAAACACTATCCTATTTCTATAGGTCTGAGTTTTCTGTTACTTCTGTTTTAGTCATTTCTATAAAAGTCATCACTAAAAACAATACGATCATGGCATTAAATAACATATCTTTTTTTCTTATAAAAGTAATACAAATATTACCAGCATGATATACCTTAAAAATGGTATTTCTCATTTTACGAAAAATAAAATTTCAGATAATTACACTTTTACAGTATTCAATTTTACGTAACTATTTTGATCAAAATCATCCTTCTTTCAGATAAATTCGACTAGTAGGAAAACTTTTGACAGGCAGGAAATTTAAAGCTATTTGGGAATAAATAAGAGACGAAAGGAGAAATTTGATAGGAGAGGATAATTTTTTTAAATCTATTACTACAGGCTAGTATTAGACTATTTAGAGGGGACTAATGAGAGATTTTGGGTGAATAAAATATACCATTATTAAATAAAATAAAGGTGCTCCTCTCAGGCATTATGCTGAGAGGAGCCATCCCAAAAACCAATTGTTAAAGGACATCTTTCGAGTTTTGATAATCGTTTCTTATACTTTATAAAAAACTGAATACCAATGACTTATGGCCTACGCCTGTCATACTCGGTTTAATTTCTATATTTTTTAGAGCGATCGAATTCGCCTGTTTTTCTTTTAATTTGGAAAGCTACCGTAATCTCATGAGATCCTGAATTATACTGTTGAAAGTCCCCCATGAAAGCATCGTAACTGTAGTAAAATTGAAGGTTTTTATACTTTGTTCCTACTAAAAATGCAAGTGCTCCACCATCTCCCATTCGGTAAGTCAAACCAGTAATTAATTTTTCATCTAAGAAACCTACTTTTAAATTCAAGTCCATTAAGAAAGGAACGTTTCTTAATTTTTTAATTAAGATAGAAGGCTCAAGCGTTACATTTTTCTTGTCAATTGCGAATCGGTGACCAGCATTGAAAAGGTAGTAATTAAAAAGTCCTCCTGAAGTTTCACCAGAAATTTCATCCAATTTATTCTTAATTAAATTAGGCATTGATAATCCGAAAAAAGTACCTTCTGGTAATTCTAAATATGCTCCAAAAGAAGCGTCAAACGTTCTATATCCATCTACACCATCTTCAATGATTTGATCGCCGGTGTCATATAATGGATCGTTAAGAATTGAGTTGTCTAGACGAGTTCGATTGAATTCCGTTGACATTCCAAAACCTAATTTTGTTTGATTGATATCGTAACGGAAAGCATAAGATAATTGCATTCTGTATCGAGTGAATGCAGCAATTTTTTCTGTAAAAACTAAAGCTCCAAGTCCAAGACTTTTTCCGATTGGTCCGTTATAACTTAATGAATAAGATTCAGGTGCTCCTGTAAATCCTGACCATTGATTTCGAACATTCATAAATAATTTATGATTGTCCTGGTCGAATCCAGCTGTAGCCGGATTGATTAATAATTTGTTGACTTGGTAGTGGCTGAAAATTGCTTCATATTGAGCGTTTGAGTTGATCGCTAAAAATGAGAAGCAAGCTATTAAGAGTATTAATTTTTTCATGTTTGACAAGTTTATTTTTTTAGCATGTTGAGCATTTTTTTTCAAAACTGCTCAACATGCTTAATGTTTGTGGGAGATATATTATTATCTAAGAATGATTTATCTAACGATTGAAAGTGAACCTCTTGAAGTTTGAATTGCTCCATTGCTATCTTCATATTCAAGAACGTAGAAGTAACCACCTTGAGGAAGTACTTGATCTCTTTTCCCGATTCCGATAAATGAGTTATCGTAGTCATCATTTTGATAAACTTCTTGTCCCCATCGATTGAAGATGATTACTTTAACTGAAGTACCATCTAAACAATTCACGTAGAAGTTATCATTCAATCCATCATTATTTGGAGAGATAACTGTTCTTGCTTCGTAGCATTCTGCAGCGTAATCTAAATTAAAGTATTGTAATTCAGAAGTACATCCGTTCGCATCAGTTACCATCAAGACATGCTCAATTCCTCCTTGCAAACCTTCTATGAAATCTTCTGTAGTAATTACTTGATCCCATTGGAAAGTGTAAGGTGCTGTTCCTCCAAGAACTATAGCTTCAGCACTTCCTTGGAAGACGTTGATAGATACTTGGATTGGTGCAGGTTCAGATACAGTATAAGTTCCAATTATAGAAAGTCCATTACTATCTGTAACAGTAACTTCATAAGTTCCATTTGTAAGATTTTCAATAGAAGATCCGTCAATTCCTTCTTCAGAAAAACCAGTACTCCATTCATAAGTGTATGGTTCTGTTCCTCCTTCTCCTACAACTGATAGTGTTCCATCTGAATCATCTTTACAGGAAACCATTAGATCTGAATCGATTAGTATTAGACTTACTGATATTTGACATTCTTCTAATACAAATTCAGCCATATCTGTACAACCATTTATATCTGTTACATCTACAAAATAAGTACCTCCATCAAGTCCAGAGACCATTGAACCTGTCCCTATCTCATTTCCATCTTCATCAGTCCATAAGTAAGAATAACCACCTGAGCCACCATCAACATTTACTACAGTTAATTCTCCACCATTACAATCAAGAGCAGTAGGTTGAACAACTAGCGTTTGTGTTATTTCTAGAGCAGCAACAGGTTGTCCTACGTTTATCATACCTGAAAAAACATTGGTTCCCATATCATCTGTAATCATTACACCATAATCACCAGCAAGCAAATTACTAATATCTTGATCCATAGAGATGGTATCTCCTGCAGAATTTGTCCAAATATAATCATACGGAGGAAAGCCTCCTGATACTGTTAAATCTATAGCTCCCGTTGAATCTCCAAAACAATTGACTGAAGTAACATCTATCTCGTAAGTAATTAATTTTATTACAGTATATTCTGGAGAAACGAAAGTACAACCGTTAATGTCTGTAACAGTTACATTGTAATTTCCTGAACATAAATTCATAAGATCTTGACTAGTTGCACCATTACTCCATAAATATGTATAAGTTCCTGTTCCTCCCGTCGGTGTAATATCAATAGCTCCATTACAATTATCTGTGTCGTTATCAATAATTACATTCGTAATTGAGATTGGAGTTGGTTCCAATACTGTATATACTATACTTGATACAAATAATCCTTGAGCATCAGTTACTTGAACAACATAATCACCTGGGCAGAGCCCTCCAAAACAAACGGTAGATGCTGTACTAACTTGTGGATTTAAATTGTTAATGGTAACAGTATAAGGTGCATTACCTCCTACGATATCTACACATATTACTCCATCACAATCTCCAAAACAAGTAACATCGGTTATATCTTCATCTCCTATTTGAGGTGAAGATGGTTCAATTACATATTCAGGAGAAACAAATGTACATCCTTTAGAATCTGTTACTGTAACGTTATAAGAGCCTTCACATAAATCAACTAAGTCCTGACTAGTTTGAGGAATACTCCATTGGTAAGTGTAAGGTCCCATGCCTCCTCCAGGAGTAATATTGATAGAACCATCACAAATATCTGATTCCTCAATTATATC
Source organism: uncultured Saprospiraceae bacterium (assembly GCA_937981555.1). Classification (GTDB taxonomy): domain Bacteria; phylum Bacteroidota; class Bacteroidia; order Chitinophagales; family Saprospiraceae; genus CAJQQY01. The sequence goes on along the minus strand of CALJOK010000036.1, from coordinate 64,126 downwards.
TACATTAGTAATCGTTACCGCAGTAGGTTCTGTAATTACATAAGTTTTTGTGATCGAGGTCAATGCTAAATCTGTAATTACTACAATATAAGTTCCTGCTGTTAAACCAAAAACATCTTTTGTTTGAGCAAAAATGCTACCCCCTGTACTCCACACGTAAGAATATCCAGGTGTTCCACCAGAAACAGTTATTTCGATAGATCCATCACTTCCATCATGACAAGTTACATGTGTTACTATTTCCGTTTGGATACTTAGCGTGTTAGTAACTGCCGCTCCTCCTACTGCTGTACAACCTGAAGCATTATCTGTAACTGTTACATTATATATATCCGCATTTAAGCCATTGATATCCTCAGTAGTTGCTCCATTACTCCATAACCAACTATAGTCGCCATTTGGAGAAACTGTCAAGTTAATTGCTCCATCATTTCCTACAGGAGATTCATTCTGTACTACAAAACTTAACCCAAATGATGCAGGCTGCGTAACTGAATAAGTATCAGAAAATACACATCCATTTGCATCTGTAATTGTTGCAGAATAATTTCCTGCACATAAGTTAGATATTGATGTTCCAGTTGCTTGATTACTCCATGTTACTGAATATCCAGCAGTTCCTCCTGAGATATTTAAACTAATTGATCCGTCGCATTCGCCGAAACAAGAAGCACCATTAATAGTAGGAATAACTGTAATTGCGGCAGGTTGTCCAACTGTAATTGCTGATCCAACTTTTACACATCCGTTAGCATCAGTTACTGTTGGCGTATAAGACCCAGCAGCTAAGCCATTTAAATTTTGTCCAGTTCCGCCATTACTCCAGTTTACTGTATATCCAGTAGTTCCTCCCGAAATATTCAAAGAGATTGATCCATCACTTCCTCCATTACATGAAGTATTTGATGCAGATCCACTCATTGAAATATCAGTAGGCTGTGTCAATGTAATTGGATTTCCTGTAGCAGTACATCCTGTAGTAGCATCAGTAATAACTGGAGTATAAGTTCCAGCAGCTAAGTTGCTAATTGTTAATCCTGTCATATTTCCTGGCTGCCAAACTGCTGTGTAAGTAGTTCCTCCAGCTCCTCCAAATCCTGAGATCGTAATTGATCCTGTATTATCTCCAAAACAAGTTAAGTTAGTTGTATTTATTATATTGACTAAGAGGCTAGCTCCAGTTTCAATAGAGAAAGAACTTTCTCCTGTACATCCATTACTATCTGTAGCAGTAACAAAGTAAGTTCCTGCTGCTAATCCTGAAACGGTTGGTCCAGTTGGTAAACTGTTAGACCATGTATAAGTATAAGGTCCAACTCCACCTGATCCACTTGCTGTAGCAGATCCATTACTTTGGCCAGCACAAATTTCACTTATTGCATTAACTGAAATTGTAATAGGATTACATGCATTAGGTACTACAAAACTTGCAGTTCCTGTACATCCATTTACATCAGTAATTGTTACGGTATAAGTACCTATCGACAATCCATTAAGATCTTCATTAGTTGACCCTGTTGACCATAAGTAAGTATAACCTGGAGTTCCTCCATTAGGAGACAAATCAATTGCACCATCACTATTTCCTGCTCCTGATACTTGAGTAATATTAGCTGTTGCTGTAATTGGAGTAGGATTAGAAACTGTTATAGTTTTCTCTGCAACTACACCTTTACAATCTGTAACGGAAATAGTATAGTTACCAGCTGCTAAACCTGAAAGGTCTTGTGAAGTAGCAGTTGTTGACCAAGCATAAGTATATTCTTCAACACCACCTGTAACGGTAACATCAATTGCACCGTCTGTATCTCCTACACATGAAGGATTTGTTATTGTTTCCGTAATTGTAATTGGTAAAATATTTTCTACCGTAATATTACATGAGTTTCCTAAAAAGTCAACTGTATTTTGGTTATTAGAAATTTCTACTGAGAAAGGTGGAACAGCATTAGGAATAGGTCCCATCTCTAAATCAGCATTGGTACCAACAGCACCAGTTACATCAAAACAAATTTGGTATAATGGTGTTCCTGGACTCAAGGTTACTCCTTGGCCTGAGTTATCAAACCAAAGTAATTTTACTGCATCAGCATTCGCGTCATACACTAAATTATTTCCAATTGATAACCCTAATGGATTTCCATTTGCAAATGCAATCGACTCAAAAGTCAAAACTGAATTATCCCAAAGCATTCCATATTGAGCACTTAGAATAGCATCAAATCCATCCACCACTCTTACATCTACACAAACATTTTCTCCAGGGTTTGCTTTTTCACAACAATCCCATTCTAAATTTAATCCGCCATTAAAAACTTCAATGACTCCTACTGATCCAGGTACTCCTGTAAAATCAGCTAATCCATTTACATCAGCTACTTCGATTGTACCTCCATAATTGATTGAAGAAGTTTCACCCGTTGAACCAATGATGTCATAACACACTTGGTAAATCGGAGTTTGATCTGTCAAAGTTACTCCTGAACTATTATCCCATGATAATGACAAAACACCATTATTGGTATTTGTTATCCCAAAGTTTCCAAATGATGGTGGAGCAGGATTTAATAAACCTAAAGGATTTCCTGAACCAATTGGAGATAATGGTTGACCCGCACCATCTAAAACAGTTGCAAATGAAATAATTGCAGGATCCCATGTCAAATCATATTGAAAACTAGTCACTTGATCAAAGTTGGCTACTTTAACTGGAACACATACTTGAGTCCCATTTTCTCCAGTAACATTCTCTGCAATAAAAGTAATTCCAGTTTGTTGTCCAGTTCCATTTCCTGTAACCATTACTTCCCCTGAATTTACATCATGAGGAACTAATAGACTATTTCTAATTACTTCGATGTTTCCAGTAAAATCTATATCTGTAGTCGTTTGACCAGCACCGATAATATTATATGCTATTTCAAAAATAACATCTCCATCACAAGCTGTTACACCTGAAGAATTATCCCATGAAACAAATAAATTTCCATTAGCTGTTTGAGATGTTCCAAAGCTTCCTACTCCTTGAGCAGGATTTGTTAAACCTGCCAAATTCAAATTTTCGATAGATTGAAACGAGATGATTGATGGATCCCAATTAATGGTGTATCCAAATCCTTCTACATTTTCAAAATTATCAACTGAAATTTTTACACTTGTCGATGTTCCAGTATCACCTGATTCGTCAGAAGCAGTAAAAGTTACATCACCAGCTCCAGCACATCCTGTCCCATTCACATTGAATGTTCCATTATTTGCAGTAAGCATTCCGTTAGCTACAGATAATTCATTAAAGTCAGAATCAACAGCCAATATTGCTCCTCTAAAATCTATAGGAGAAGATTGACCAGCTTGACCAACTACCAAAAACTCCATAGTCAGGAGTTTTCCTCCATTCGCTATGGTATTAGCTGTAGGATTTGTAAAGTTTGGATCTAGATATTGAGTTACAAAAAAGTCCTGAATAGTTGCTGGCCCAAAATCATTCGGGTAAGCAAAGCAAACTGAACCTCCATTACAAAGAATATTACCATAAGTCGTAATATTTTGAAATTCCAAAACTTGATCGTTCCATTCCATTTCGAATTGGAAACCAATCATGTCTATAAAATTATCAACTGTAACGTCAACGAAAATAGTTGTGCCTGGATCGGCACTAGAAGATGATGGTGATACATTATATACTACTTGCGCAGTAGCTGAGAATGTCACTAACCATCCTAAGAGTAAAAGTGTTATTATTTTTTTCATGTCCTAATGGGATGTGGATGTTAAAAAATCTAAGTAAGAATCTAGAATTTTAGTTAAGTTGATCACTTACCTATTTAACAAAAATCATTTTTTCTAACAATTGGTTATTATTCGTTTGTACATAGTAAATGTATTCTCCTGTGGAAGGGAAAATAGTAGAATCGATTTTCTTTTGGTGAAAACCACTATTCAATTTTTCTGTATTTCTGTAAATTTCTTTTCCTATTAAATCAGTAATTATTAAGGTAGTATTTGTCGTTTCCTGTAGTTCAAATTCTATTGTTGTAAAATCCGTAAATGGATTTGGATAATTTGTTAATGATTGAATATTTGATTTTGCCAATTGCTCAATTCCAACTATATCTTCAAATACAATCTGACCATGTTCTACAACATGTGGAATCGCTTCAAAAGTAAGATCAGCTACTTCAATAGAAGCAGGTGCCTCCACAAATAATAATTGGATTGTATCACCTGGATTTCCCATCGCTTTCATTCTTAGTTTAAAAATGACTGTATTATCAAGAACTGTCGTTCCTGATAAATTTTTATCTTCCCAAGACATCGGAAGCAAACCTAGATCTGTATTAGTGGTAGTATCTCCAAATCTTGATTCATCCAAGTCGGTTAGATTAAAATCAAAAATTTCCAACAAAGACATTTTTGTTGGATCCCATTGGATAGTAAATTGCATGGTGACTAAATCTGTGAAGTTCGATACAGACATCTCAATTTCAAATTCCTCACTTTCATCGACGATAATACTAGGTAAGGTCATCGTTGGATCTTGCGCCTGAAGCGACAATCCGATAGTGCAAACTAAGAGAAAGGTTAGTAGGTTTTTATACATTTTTTTAACAATTGGTTGATTACAAAATCTTAATTTATGATATAGGAAAGCAATTAACATAGGTCGTCCTAAACCTTTGCTTCCGAGTTTGTTTGATTCATAAAAAAGACCCAATGGGAGAAAAACTGGAGTGAAAAATAGATGTTCGTTTTTTTTAACAAAAAAAACTTTACATCTGGGAGGATGGCGCACTCGTTTTAATCATGGGATAAATAATTCGTTGTTTTCTTTTTCGAATAAGATTCCAATAGAATCTCAAATATTATGTTCTGGTATAAATATCTACGTTTTTGGGAACCAAAACTATTTTGTCCAAATATCTACTGCTCTTTTTCACGCTACGCAAAAAGGGGACAAAATATTTTTTTAAGAAATAAAACTGCAAAAAATTAATCCACTAAATTAAGTTGAATTGTGCCTTCTTTATTTTTTTGGAGGAGGGGGGAAGTTGTGTATTAGTTATCAACTTTTTTCCAAAAAAGTATAAATGTAAAAAAGGCGTTCGAAATGTGTGGGTTTTATTAAACCTGCAGTCCATGGGATTTTTAAAAATTGGTTCCAGAATTTTAATCTGGTCTCTTCTACCTAATCTTTATTAGATAGTTATTTGTTGTTCATGATTGATAGAACAAAGATAGACTAAGCAAAAGATATTTTTCTACCCTAAAAATGGTATTTTTGCTTTATGTTTTTTTATTATATGTGTCACTTTAATATTTAAAACATTTAATTATCAATGAGTTATGTTCGTTTTTCAATAAAAAAAGACGTCACAAAAGGCATCGGTTTTCACTTGATCTTTTTCCAAATATATTTCTTTTGTCAAATTACTAATCTTTTCAAGTACCTTCTTTCCTGTTTACTCAAGACTAATTTTTAATTTTCTACAAAAAACTTCCCACTTTAAATCATACTTTTACTTTTCTTAAATCTATAAAATCTATTATGAGTATCCATTTGGAAAGAGGTCAACTCCTCTTGCAGCAAGGCAGAATTGAAATGGCAAAAAAGGAGTTGCGTCTTGAATTGAACCAAAATCCAAGCAATGCTTATGCAATGGGATTACTCGGTTTTTGCCATTCGACTGAAAAAGATCATAAAAATGCTGCTCAACTCATTGAGTCTGCTATCAGTTTAGAACCTAACAATCCATACCTTTTTTATCTTCAAGCTAAAATTTATTTGCTCGCCAATCGCTTGAACGATTCTATCGCAGCAGCAGATAATGGGCTACTTTTAAATCCAAATGGAGCAGAGTTTTTTTTGATCAAAGGCTCTATTGCACTTAATTTAGACCAATGGGGAGTGGCTTTAAAATATGCAGAATTAGGTTTAGAGTCAGATCCTGAACATGTTGATTTAATCAATTTGCGAGCTCGTTCGCTCATCCAATTGAATCGAAGAAAAGAAGCAGCAGTCACGCTAGATTACGCCTTGCACAAATCTCCAGAAGATCCATTGGCTCACACTAATAAAGGTTGGGTTGCCATTGAAAATGACAATTATGATGAAGCAGTAACTCATTTTCGAGAAGCACTTCGTCTGGCTCCTACTTTTCATTTTGCCAAAACAGGACTCAAAGAAGCTATCAAAGGAAAAAATATCGTCTATCGACAAATTCTGAAATTTTTCCTGTGGACTAATAAAATGAATGACAAAGGTCGCTGGCAACTCATCATTGGAGCTTATGTTGTTTATATTATATTTATAAAATTGGCCGAGAGCTACCCTTCCTTAGCTCCTTTCTTTTATCCATTTATTCTTTTTTATATCATGTGGGCATTCTCTTCTTGGATTGCTCAACCATTTTCCAATTTATTTTTACGACTCCATCCTTTGGGAAAATTAACATTGTCTGATGATGAAAAATTAGCTTCCAATACGGTTGGTGCTTTTTTAGGAATTGGAATTATTCTTTGTCTCCTTTTTTTCTTTACTAATAGTATTTTATGGATTGCGCTTGGCATCTGGTTTATCATAATGTTGATTCCTATTGGTGGTACTTTTATGATGGAAAAAGGAGGTAAGCCTCGCAAATATTTAACAATTTATGGTGCTACCATTGGATTTTTTGGTTTAGCATTTATTGGTCTTGACTTATTTAGCAATATTCAAGCAATGCCTTTAGTCTATGCATTTGCACTTGGAATATTTTTCTATGGTTGGGTAGCGAATTATTTAGTCATGAAAGCTGCAAAGGAATATTAGTCCTTCAGACTTATCAATCTTCTTGTTAATAAATTACCCCGTCACAAATCTTAATCTTTATCATCCCAGAATCACTTTTTTGGTTTCAACTGTGCATTACTATTCTTGAAATACCCTCCTTCTCAATTCCCCCTCTACATAATTCTAAAAACACAATTCTGATCAGCTTTATACTGATCTAGCCAATCGTTTACAAATAAACTCAATGAGGAATATCCTAATCGGCATATTTTACTTTTTACTTATTCAAACATCTTCAGGAGGAGATAACTTGGATAGCCTTTATCTCGTGTTAGCCAACTCAACTGAAGATACTTCATTAGTAAAGGAATTAGAAAACCTTGGTTGGAAATATCACCGAACTCAACCAGAGCAAACAGAAATATTCGCTAAAAAAAGTCTGGATATTTCTAAAAGATTAAACTTCCATGAAGGAGCCATCCGAGCAAAAAATGTTCTTGCTGTAGCTTATAGTATTCAAGGAAAAATGAACTTAGCCTTTGAAACTTTTGAGGAAGCAATTACCATGGCGGAAAAGTCTGACCATCAAATTCTGATTTGCCGAACCTATAACAATATTGGTCGTACTCACATGAAAATTGGTAATTTTGAGAAAGCAGTCAACTTTTATCAACAGGGGGCTGAGTGTTCTGGGAAGTTTGGATTAGAACAACAAATGAGTGACAACTTACTCAATATGGCAGCTGCCATGAAGGAGCAGGGACTCTGGGATACGGCCTCTAAATATGCTAATGAAGCACTTGGAATTGCCATTCAAATAAAAGACGAAACACTCATTAGTGATGCCAATTTAATGTTAGGAACTTTATATTGTCATGCTGAAAATTATGACAAAGCTCTTGGTCATCTTAAAGTTGCTTTAAAGTACCCTCTTTCTAAAGATGACAAAGTTGGGGTTTCAAGAATAATGAACCAATTGGGACACCTTTATTCAAAACTAAACCAGTCTGAAAAAGCACTCCAAGCTCATCAAAAAGCCTACAGAATATCTAGTCAAATTAACTATCAAGAACAGGTCATTGCATCACTTGAACATTTAGCGAAAATTTATATCGACAACGAACAATACTCGAAATCCATCGAAAAAAGTATGGAAGGAATTCAAGTTGCCGAGCAATTAGGCGCTTTAAAAAACGTCACAATATTATATGAAATCTTAGCAAAAAGTTATGCTGCTCAAAACAATTATCCGCAAGCATATATTTATCACACAAAAGTAAAAATGCTAAGTGATAGCTTGATTAATCAAGAAAAAAACCAAAAACTCGATGAACTAAAAGTTCAATTCCTGCTCGAAAATAAAGAAGCAGAAAACCAACTTCTAAAAACTCAACAAGCCAAAGACAAATTAACCATCCAAAAAGCAATGATCGTTTCGACTGCTTTCGTTATCGCTCTAATTGCCCTATGTCTAATTGCTTTTTTGCTTTACAAAAGGTCAGAATATAGGAAAGCTCTAAGTCATAAACTAGAACATAAAGTCAATAGCAGAACTTCCGAATTGGAGAAAATAAATGACGATCTCACCAAATCCAATAAAGAGATGGAGCGCTTCAATCATATTGCTTCTCATGATCTTAAAGAACCACTTAGAAATATCATCAGCTTTACTCGATTACTCGAAATGCGATTGCGAAATCAAGAAGATCATGTAGCGGATGAATATCTTTCATTTGTAGTAACCAATGCTAAACAAATGCATACGCTAATTGAAGATGTACTGGAATTCTCAAAATTTTCGGATCGAAAAGTTGAAATGGAAGAAGTTAATTTAGCTAAAACCTTCCAACAAGTTTTGACGGCTTTACAACCTATCATGGAAGAAAAAACCGCACATATAATTTGCAAAGAATTACCAATTATTAAAACCAATGAAGCAAAAATTTATATTCTATTTAGAAATATCCTTGAGAATGGACTTTTGTATAATAATAATCCTACTCCTGTTATTGAAATCGATTATGTTCAAAAACACAATCAACATCACCTCAGTATCACCGACAATGGAATCGGTATAGATAAAGCTTACCACGAACAAATTTTTGATATGTTTAAGCGATTACAAAGTCGAAAAGAGGCTAAAGGTTCTGGTTTAGGGTTATCCATTTGTCAAAAAATATCCAATCGTTTGGGAGGTGAAATTTTAGTAGAAAGTACTCCTAATCAAGGATCGACTTTTACCATCGTCCTACCTATCGAAGATTCAATTGACAAAAAACGTACAGTATTTAAAACCCAATCAAATTATAAAATGTTACCTTCGTAAAAAGTGGTTAATTGCTCTGAAAGTGAATCTTCATTTTCAAAAATTAACCTTCACAATTAACCGTTAATCATTCTTTTTAATGTACGATTTACTCATCGTGGGAGCGGGTCCCATAGGTATGACATGTGCTATCGAAGCACAAAAAGCAGGGCTCAACTATATGGTAATTGAGAAGGGCGTTTTAGTTAATTCTTTATATAACTTCCCGACCAATATGACCTTTTTTTCTACTTCCAAAAAATTAGAAATTGGCGGTATTCCTTTTATTTCTCACAATGAAAAACCAACTCGTCGAGAAGCTTTAGAATATTTTAGACGAGTCAATGAAGATTGGAAATTAAATATCAACTTCTACGAAAAAGTGCTGAATATCAACAAGTTAGATGATAAAAACTTCCAAGTAAACACTTCTAAAACAACTTATCAAAGCAAGTCAATCATTGTCGTTACAGGTTTTTATGATCTTCCAAAAACACTTGATGTCCCAGGAGGGAATTTGCCAAAAGTAAAACATTATTATGATGATTGGCATCCTTACATCGGACAAAAAGTCGTCGTCGTTGGAGCAGCGAATTCCGCTTGTGATGTTGCCCTAGAATTATATCACAAAGGAGCAAATGTAACTATGGTCGTCCGAAAAGATACCATTAGTTCTCGCGTCAAATATTGGATCAAACCTAACATCGAAAACCGAATCAAAGAAGGCTCTATCCCTGCTTTTTTCAATAGTAATATTACTGAAATAAACAAAGGAGAAATTACTATTCAAACTCCTGAGAAATCCGTCAAGATTAAAAATGATTTCGTCCTAGCCATGACTGGCTATTTACCTGATTATCATTTTTTTGAAAAAATAGGAATCCAATTTCAGGATGATGAATATCAAACTCCCATCCATGATGAAGCAACTTTAGAAACCAATATTCCAAATCTTTACATCGCTGGAGTAATCAATGCAGGAAAATATACCAGCAAATATTTTATCGAAAATACTAGAGAACATGCGGCGATGATTCTAAAAGATATTTTGGAAAAAAAATCACTCTAAACTTTCCTACTTTTGCATCGATAAATTTTTTGATTAAAAAAAAATTCATTGAAGAACCTACTTCCTATTTCTATTATCCTTTTCATTCTAGTCAGTATCTTTCCGACTAGTTGCATCGACGATTCCGCCGAGCTAGATATTGCTTTCAAGAACTCAGTTGATACACTTTATAATCGAGGCATTAAACAATTTAACAAAGACCTTGATAGTATTTGCACAATGCAAAAAGACAGTTTGATTTTATATAATATGGATTCCATCAAAAATATTCGTTTAAAGGAAATTGAAAAATTGATCCGTAAATGAAAAACCCAACTTTACTTATTGTTATTTTGAATTTGATATTTTTCACTTTGTTTTCTTTTGGCTGCGAGGAAAAGAAAAAAGAAACGCCAGAAGAAAGATTGGAAAGAATAGGAATTGCTGTCGCTGATAAATTTGCCAAGCGACGTGCCGAGCGCATGGATCTATGCAAAGAAGACGCCATCAAAATAGCGGAACAACAAGTCGATTCTATTCTCATCGCTCAAGCAAAACTAACTTCTATAGATACCACCGGAAGACCACCCAAACCAATCAAACCTGACCTTCTTGAAATTACACCACCCAAAGATTCTACCGATGTAAAACCTTTATTTGAAGAAACTCCAGATACCATTCAATAATATCTCACCTAGTAAGCTTATAAAAAATATAGATTTACTTTTAGAAAAAATCCTAAATCAAGACCTATCTTTTCTATGCACCTATGTCGCAAATAAAATAAAATAAGCCATCAACATTTCTTTCATTTCCATCCATCTGTTAAAAATCCGTTAAACCCTTTTTTCTTCTTCCGAATCCATTGCGTTTTTTCCAAAAAAATTACCATTTTTGAGGGCTTTTTCAAAACGAACCCAATCTTGAGTTCGTCAATAGTAATTTGTAAAACTTCGTTTTTAGACAAATCCTTTGTCAATCTAAAGTAGGATTTCTCTAAGAACTAAAACATGTATAAAGAATGCATACCTCCGTTGACATTGAAGCACTTAATCAAGAAATTTATATTGAAAGTGCTTTTGTAGAAAAATTGAATGCTGAAACTTCCAAAGTCATTGTCGGACAAGATCATATGATCGAACGATTATTGCTCGGTTTATTGACCAAAGGACATATCCTTTTAGAAGGTTTACCTGGATTGGCAAAAACTTTAGCCATCAAAACTTTGGCTTCAGCAATTGATGCAGACTTTAGTCGAATTCAATTTACGCCCGACCTTTTGCCTGCCGATATCATTGGAACAATGATTTACAATCCTAACAAAAATGAATTCAATGTGCGAAAAGGGCCAGTCTTTGCCAATTTTGTTTTGGCAGATGAGATCAATCGTGCACCCGCAAAAGTTCAAAGTGCATTACTTGAATCAATGCAAGAACGACAAGTGACGATTGGAAATGACACCTTTATGTTGGAAGAACCATTCCTAGTTTTGGCAACACAAAATCCAATCGACCAGGAAGGAACTTATCCTTTGCCTGAGGCGCAAGTCGATCGTTTTATGTTGAAAGTATTAGTGGATTATCCGAACAAAGAAGAAGAACGAGAAATCATTCGACGGAATTTGCAAGCAGGTGGTTTTCCAAAAATTGAAAAAGTAGTTTCGATTGAAACGATTTTGAAAGCTCGGAAAGTCGTGAAGAAAGTGTACATGGATGAAAAAATCGAACAATATATTTTGGACATCGTTTTTGCCACTCGGACGCCAGAGGAATATGGTTTGGCAAAATTAAAACCGTTGATCAACTTTGGAGGTTCACCTCGGGCAAGTATCAATATTGCACTCGCTTCGAAAGCGCATGCATTTTTGCAACGAAGAGGTTTTGTGATTCCTGAAGATGTGCGAAGTATTTGTCATGATGTGTTGCGTCATAGAATTGGTTTGACTTATGAAGCGGAAGCGGAAAATATTTCGCAAGTTGATATTATTAATGATATTTTGAATGCGGTGGAGGTGCCGTAGTCTTTCGAATATCCAATATCGAACAAGAAATCAAAAAAATGAAGATACTTATTGCTTTAATTTTGCTTACAGTTCTTCTTCTTTTCAACTTCTATCGAGTTTCGAAAATTGATGAAATATTATCTCTTCAAGATGAAACAGATATTATAATTGAGATTGATGATTTACTTTGGACTAAGAGTAAGAATACTGAAAACCTTGAATTATTAAATGAATATGAGAAACATGTAATTTTCATTAATATGCTTGATGCACAAGTAAACAACGGTGGATTTGATCAATACTTTTTTAATAGTTCAGGAGAAAATGCACACGAAACATTAATTGCATTAGAAAAAATTAACGCACTTAAAACTGCTCATTTATTACGAGAAGCAATTTCTGTTTTCCCTAAATTACCTGTTCCAAAGGATACAAATATTAGAAGGGAATTAATGAATGATTCACCCGAAGAAATTCCAAATAAATGGGAAAAATTAGATAACCAATTTTATAAAAGTAAAGAGCATATTGGAGGTCTAGTTATTAGTTATGTAAAAGAAAATAAAAGCCATTTTAAATAAAAATAAAATAAATGATAAAACTCCAAGCAATATTACTAATCCTCCTCTCCCCTATCTTCTGTCATGCACAAAAAATAGACGCAAAGGATTATGTCAAAACATTGTTTGAGAATCAAGCAGAAATCCAATGGGTCAAACATTACAAAGGTCGAATTGATGACTTAAATGATGTCGCAATGACTTTGGGTTTTGACGGAGTAGATTGCAAAGGTCGATTGACTTATTTGCGGAGTAATACTGATTTTGATTTAAATGGATATATCGAAGACGGAACTTTGTTTTTACAAGAGTTGGATCAACAGAAAAAAGTCTCAGGAATTTTGTCTGGAAAAATCGTAGGAAAAACGATCAATGGAAATTGGAAAAACTTCGATGGCTCACGAGGCGGAAACCTATCGCTAACCGAAACTGAAAAAATCGTAAAATTTCCTTCCTACTGCGGCGACAATAAATGGATTAGAAAATACCAAGGAAAAATCGCCAACGATAATTGGGAGATTCTTTTACAAAAGGAAAGTAGCGACCAACTCACCGGTTTAATTTTTCACAAAAAGAAACAAACTTCCTACTCCCTCAAAGGCAATGTAGGCACCAATGATAATTTCACCCTTAAAGCCAAAAATCAAAAAGGACAAATAGTCGAAACCTTTGTCGGTGTACTAAAACAAGATCAGCTAACGATTGGAACAAAAAAATCAAAAAAAATAACCTTGTCTCCAATCGAAGGTTTGACGATCGGATGTGTCGAGTATGCCGATTATGCAACAGGTTACGACATCACTTTTCCAAAAACTACCAATGCCGCTTTTAACAAACAGATAAACGAAGAAACCAACGCATGGATCAAAGCCTGTCGAAATCATTTGCTAAAAGTAAAAAAACAAAACACTTCCATTAACCCAAAAATGCGAGCGACAGAACGAGGTTTTGCTTGGGGCGAAGTGGAATATTTTTCCAAAAATGTAGTTAGTGGTTTTATGACTTTCAGTAATACTTGGACGCCAGGACAAAAACTAATTGCGTTTAATTTTGATATGGAAAATGATCGCATGATGTACTTGGAAGATGTTTTTGAAAAGAAAAAAGACTACCAAAAGTACATTCGGAATTATACCAAAAAAGAAATCAGGAATCATCAATTATATGCTGATCCGGATTTTAAAAAATGGATAAAGAATAATGAATTCTCTTATTTCACCATTCGAAAAGATGGGATTTGTTTCAGTACAAAATACAGTATGTTATATGGTCGGCAAAGTGTAACGATTCCATTTCGGCAGTTGCAACCATTTTTAAAAAAGAGTTTCATTACGATGATGAAGGAATAATTTTTTTTTTACCCATGACTTCTTGATTGATGATGTCTTTAAGTTTTCCTTCAGAAAACCAAAACATATAAAAATCATATAAAGTCAGCGTCTAAAATTATTTCCAATTCAAAAACAAAACACATGAAAAAAACAATCATCCTTCTTAGCATGAATCTCCTACTGCTTTCAAATCTTTTTTCCCAAAAAGAACCGGAAGCAACGGAAGTTTGGTTTCCAGAAGCAAGGGTTGTAACACCTGCAGATAACAATGCTCCACCTTCTGATGCTATTGTTTTATTTGATGGAAAAAACTTAAAAGAATGGAGCTCAATCAATAACGATGCTGCGGCAGAATGGAACGTTGCAGATGATTGCATGACTGTAACAAAAGGCAAAGGCAACATCAAAACCAAAAGAGAATTTGGCGATATTCAGTTGCACCTCGAATGGCGAACACCTGCTGTCATCGAAAGCAAAGGACAAGGTAGAGGGAATAGCGGCGTTTTTTTTCAAGAAAGATATGAAGTACAAGTGCTCGACAATTACGAAAATAAAACTTACTCGAATGGTCAAGCTGGTTCTATTTATAAGCAACATATTCCATTGGTCAATGCTTGCAAAAAACCAGGCGAATGGCAGACCTATGATATCATTTTTACTGCGCCAAAATTTAACAAAGATGGCATCAAAGTAAGCGCTGCTTTTTTGACTGTCATCCATAATGGAGTCTTGGTGCAAAATCATGTGGAAATAAAAGGTACCACCGAGTACATCGGTCAACCCCAAAATGTAGCGCATGGCAAAGCATCAATCGTGTTGCAAGATCACAGCAATCCAGTAAGTTATCGAAATATTTGGGTGCGCGAACTATAAGTAACAATACAAACACGTGGTGGTCTGCTTTAGCTGACCTAAAAATGAGCACAGCGATTTTCTATCAAAAAAACTTTGATCCAAAACAAAGAATTAATGATTTGATAAAAAAATCTTTGCGATCTGCTAAAGCAGACCACCACGTTTCAATAATTAAAAATGGATACAACCGAACTCTTAAAAAAAGTACGAAAGATTGAAATCAAGACCAAAGGCTTGAGCAAGCAAATCTTTTCAGGCGAGTACCATAGTGCTTTCAAGGGACGAGGTATGTCTTTTAGTGAAGTGCGAGATTATCAATATGGTGATGATGTTCGAAACATCGATTGGAATGTGACGGCAAGAACGGGTTCGCCACACGTAAAAGTTTTTGAGGAGGAGCGAGAGTTGACGGTAATGTTACTGATCGATGTAAGTAAATCTTCCTTCTTCGGTTCTGTCAAACAAACTAAAAATGAAATCAATGCAGAGATTGCAGCCGTGCTCGCATTCTCCGCATTAAATAATAATGATAAAGTAGGCGTGTTATTTTTTTCTAATAAAATTGAAAAATATCTTCCTCCTAAAAAAGGGAAACAACATGTCCTCCGCATTATTCGAGAACTCATCAACCTTGAACCTGAAGAAAACGGAACCAATCTCGGAATGGCTTTGGAGTACTTAAATAATTTGATTAAAAAAAGATGCATCTGCTTCGTCTTATCTGATTTTTTGGCAAAAGGATATGAAGCGCCTTTGAAGATAGCGAAGCGACGGCATGATGTAGTAGGGATTCATATCATTGATCCAAGAGAAGAAGTTTTACCCAATGTTGGATTAATCCGAGCAGTAGATTCAGAAACTGGGGAGACTCGTTGGATTGATTCAAGTAGCAAATCAGTTCGAGCAAATTATTCCAACTGGTTTGATTCACATATGGATTATTTTAAAAAAACATTCTTAAAGACAGGTGCAGATTCGGTGACGATTCGAACGAATGAATCTTACGTAAATAGATTGTTAGAATTTTTTAAACGACGATCAAAATAATAGTGAATTGTTAACGGTGAACGGTTAATCACTCCTTTGAAAAATAAACCATTCCCCCTTAAGCATTAACAGTTAAAAAAATATGAGAATATTTTCAATTCTATTTTTTATTTTTTTGGTAAAAATCAGTTCAGCTCAAGTTGTCTTTTCAGTTGAGTTGTTGAGTGATTCAATGCAAATTGGTGACGTGAATGTTTATCGATTAAAAGTAGCACATCCTGAAAATATCACGATTCGATCTATTGATTTAAAACCACTTCAAACGGATCCACTTACGACTACACGTTTTTACCAAGACACTTCTTTTACCAATGATCCTCAAAAAATGGCTCAATTAGAAGAGTATTTTTTACAACAAGGATTCAGTCGAGAGGTCATGGAAATTCAAAAGTATGGCAATTGGAATCCACCTAATGAGTCAATGATGTTGACGGGAAGTGAAGCCAATTGGACGAGTCAAAAAAATGGTAATCAAGTTTTAAAAGAAAACGATATTCAATTTACATTTTGGGAAGAAGGTATTCATAAAATTCTTCCACCTAAAATTGAATATGAACAAAATGGAACCTTGCGAACGATTTCCACCAATGAAATTGAAATTCAAGTAGGCTCTCCCCTTGCTCAAGAATCTACTCCAATTGATTCGATGACTGTCGAACCCATCAAAAATGTTCGAGAAGAACCGATGGATTTCGTCCAAGACTTTTTGATTCCAGCGAGTTTATTTATACTAGGATTTTTAATTCTAGGAGGGGTCATTTATTTTTTTGTCAAAAGAGCGAATGGGCCAAAAATGGAAATTCCAAAACCAAAAGAATTTATTCCAGCCAATGTCATCGCATCTAATCAGTTAGAAGAATTAAAAGGAAAACAACTTTGGCAAAAAGGAGATATCAAAACTTATCAAAGTGAGTTGACACATATCATTCGAGCTTATTTGGAAAATCGATATAAAATAAATGCTTTAGAAAATACGACGAATCAAATTGGTTTGGATTTGAAAAAACTAAACTTAGATGAATCGTTGCGAACAGAAGTACAAAACATTTTGCAAGTAGCCGATTTAGTGAAATTTGCAAAAGCAGAACCGACTAATGATATTCATGAGCAATTTATGAACAAGGCAATTGAATTTGTGGGAACGACAAAAAAGAGTGATGCCGAAATTCAAGCGGAGAAAGAAGCACTCGACGCAGAATATCAAAACTTGTTAGAATCATTACAAAATTCAGGAAAAGTTAATTCTCAAAAAAATCATAACCATCTTAAATGAGTATTCCTTTTTTAGAAGACTATAATTTTCTTGCTCCATATTGGCTTTTGGGTTTAGCCCTGATTCCGATCATGGCTGTCTGGTATTTTTCCCAAAGAGAAAAAAGGTATGCAAATCTGAACTTACCAAGTTTGGAAGCATTTGGGAAAAGTAGTTTGCGTGGTCGATTGAGAATTTTGCTCCCGATTTTAAGAGCGTTGACCGTAGCAACTTTATTCATTGCCATGGCTCGTCCACAATTGACTTTGCAAGAAGAAGAAATTACTGCTGACGGAGTTGATATCATGATGGTGATGGATTTGTCGAGTAGTATGTTGGCACAAGATTTTACGCCTGACCGTTTGGAAGTGAGTAAAGATGTGGCAGCTGATTTTATTGACAAACGAAAATATGACCGAATTGGATTAGCCGTTTTTTCTGGAGAAGCATTCACCCAATGTCCTTTGACGACCGATCATCGAATCCTTAAAGAATTTTTAGATGGATTGCAATGTGGAATTCTAGAAGATGGAACTGCCATCGGAATGGGACTTTCTACTGCAGTCAATCGATTAAAAGATAGTGAAGCCAAAAGTAAAATTGTCATCTTGCTCACGGATGGAGACAATAATGCAGGTTATATCAAACCGCTCACCGCTGGAGAAATCGCAAGAGAGTTGGACGTAAAAGTTTATACTATTGGAATCGGTTCGAAAGGTGCTGCACGAACTCCAATTCGTCGTCGAAGTAATGGAGAGTATGTATATGGTATGTCGCAAGTAAATTTTGATGAAGACCTTTTACGTGAATTATCAAAAATGACTGGGGGACAATATTTCCGAGCAGTATCCAAAGAAGGCTTGGAAGAAATTTATCAGATCATCGATCAATTAGAAAAAACAAAAATTGAAGTCACTTCAATTAAAAGATACAGCGAAGAGTTCTACCTTTTCGCTTTGTTAGGAATAATATTTTTAGTCTTGGAAATTTTGTTGCGATATACAATTTTCCGAACGATACCTTAAAGAGGAGTCAGGCGGTCAACCTAACCACCTGACTCCTAAAAAAAAACATATGTTTCGCTACGAGCACTTCGAAAATTTATTAGCCTTAGGAGTAATCCCTATTTTGATTGGGGCATTTCTGTGGATGTGGTATGCGCGCAACCGAGCGATGGCAAAGTTTGCAGACTTAAGTTTGATGGAACAACTAGCACCTCAAACGAGCAAATATAAACATCTCATCAAATTTGTAATTCTATTGTTAGGATTAACCGTTTTGATTATTGGTTATGCCAATCCTCAATGGGGAGCTAAGCGAGAAAAAGCAAAACGAAAAAGTGTTGACGTATTTATCGCATTAGATATTTCGGAAAGTATGTTGGCGACAGACATTTCTCCTAATCGATTAGAGCGAGCAAAACGCTTTGCCCAGCAACTAGTCGAGGAACTTAAAGGAGAACGAATTGGAACGATCATTTTTGCAGGAAATGCTTATTTGCAAATGCCCTTGACAACAGATTACGCAGCCGCTCAACTGTTTTTACGAAGTGCCAATACCAGCATGGCGCCTACTCAAGGAACTGCGATCAGCGAAGCAATTGATTTAGCAGAACAATCTTTTGAGCAAACCAATAAACAACATAAAGCACTCATCATTATTTCGGATGGAGAAAATCACGACGACGAAGCAATTGCACGAGCAGGCGATGCTTACGAAAATGGGCTGATGATTTTTACAGTTGGAGTTGGAACACAGCAAGGTGGATTGATTCCTATTGAAGTGCAAGGCCAGCCAAGTTATAAAAAAGACAAAGATGGAAATACTGTCAAAACCACCATCAATGAACCAATGCTTTCTGATTTAGCTACTGCCGGAGCAGGTGCTTATTTTAATATTTCAGATGGAGAACAAATTATCACCGCACTCCAAGCAGGAATTTCAAAAATTGAAAAACAAGAATTTGAAACTCGTTCCTTCACCGAATACGCAAGTTATTTCCAATGGTTCATTGCATTAGCTTTGCTATTTATTTTATCCGAGTTTTTTATTTCCTATCGAAAAAATAAATATTTGAAAGGGAAGGATCTTTTCAATTAAACCGTTCTTTGACAAATTTCGTGGTCAGGCAAAAATTGGAAATAAAAATGACCACAGGAAATATTATGTTCAATTTTTGTCTGACTTAAAAACACGGAATTTGTAAAAGAACCAAATAAATATGAGTGGAGTCAATTATCATCTTCAACGTTCCTCTCAATTTTACGAATTAGACCGATTCGAAAATTGCTATCAAGAAGCGACCAAGGCACTAAAATATGATGCGGAAAATGAAGAAGCATTTTTCCTAATTCTCCTTGCCTTAATTCAATTAAAAAAATACGACAAAGCAGAACAGATTGGTAACACCGCCATCGGAGCAAATCCTGACTCTGATCAACTTTTTTATGCGATAGGAATTTTGTACAATCGGAAAGAAGAGTTTGGAAAAGCAAAAGATTATCTCGAAGCAGCTATTCGGATTCATCCCACAGAAAGTCAATACTTCGTTCAGTTAGCTAAATCGCATTTGCATTTTAATCAAGTCACGCAAGCGCAAGCTTTGCTCAATCATAGTTTAAAACTTAATCCAAATAATGAATCAGCTTTGCAACTCAAAAGTTTATTGGAGCAGCAAACTGGCACTAGTCAGCAAGCCCAAATTTTGGCAGACAAAGCCCTGAATTTAGCTCCCGAAGATGCTCATGCTCATTTGGTAAAAGCAACTCTTTTTTGGAAAAATAAAAACTTTGCAGCAGCAGAATCACATTTAGAAACTGCCGTTCAACTTCAACCTCAAAATCAAGATATCCTAGCACTATGGTTAGAATCTCGCACTCGAAATATTCCAAAATGGAAAACACCCATTAATTTATTAGCTGGAAATAGTCAAGGGTTACTTCTTCCAAGTTTGATTTCAGGCGGTTTGACATTTCTTGTAAATGTATTGTTATCAAACCAAGTACAATTTGGAACCGTTATATGGGTAGGAATTGTTTTGGTTTTGATTCCTAGTTTTATATTCTGGTTTTTTCGTCCATTTCTAAAATTTGGTTTTTTAAATAAAAAATTCAAATGGGCATTTTTTGAAGTGGCAAATCCATCTTTGCCGATTGAAATATTGGGTGGCTTAAATTTAATTTCCTCGATCATTTTTTGGATTTCAGGAAATGGGCTGTTCTTTGGAATTTCATTTTTAAGCACATTGATTGGGACAGGAATGGCCGCTTTAAAAAGTACGGATTCCTATTTTCCTATTTTTAAAAATCCTATTCGAACAAGTGGGATTATTTTTGTGGCTACGATTTTAGCCGCTTTAATTTTGTTCTTTTTAAATGAGCTAGGAAATTAGCGCATATTTTTAGTAATTTTTAACGTTAAAACTATTGTCTAGAAAATTACAATTCCCGACCTTCGTATTCGACTTTTTTACCATCATTTTTACTATTTTTATTTTATGAAAAAAATCATATTTGTTTTAGTGCTGAGTATCCTTTCGCAATGGGCGTTTTCCCAAACGGCTCATAAATTATTGCGAGAAGGAAACAAAGCCTATAAAGAAGATAATTTTGCCAAAGCGGCTGAAGACTATTACAAAGCTTTGGCTAAAGACCCTTCGAATATTAAAGGAAAATTCAATTTGGGAAATGCGACTTATAAAAATGATGGTTATGATGAAGCCATTCAACATTTTTCCTCAGCTGCCGAATTAGCTAAAGACCAGCAGACCAAGGCTGATGCATATTATAATTTAGGCAATTCGCTTTTCAAAAAAGCGCAAGTGGAAGAAGGAAAAGGTTTGGAAAAAAGTGCGGAAGCCTACAAAAATTCTTTGCGGCTCAATCCAAATGATATGGATACTAAGAAAAATTTGGCACTCACTCAACGGTTGATTAAAATTCAGCAGCAAGAACAGCAACAGCAGCAACAAGACCAAAATCAAGAAGAGCAGGAAGAACAAAAACAGGAAGAGCAAGAAGAACAACAGCAGCAGCAAGAAGAACAACAACAGCAGCAGCAAAAAAAAGAGGAAGAACAAAGTCCACAAGAGCAACCTAAAGATTTGAACAAAGAGGAAGCATTAGAGCTTTTGAAAATCATGGATGATGAGGAGAAAAAAGTTCAAGAGAAAATGAGAAAGGCAAAAGGAAATGGAAAAAAACCAGACAAGGATTGGTAATTTGATAAATCGATTATTTGAAATTTTAAATAAAGAAGAAATGAAGAAGTTAGTCAGCTTAAGTTGTTTTTTAATGCTCCTTACTTTTCACGTGAGTGCAGAGAGCATCGAAACTGAACCTCAGTTTTCTATCGAGGTGAGCAATACGGAAGTTCTTTTGGGTAATTATATTGAAGTTAGTTTCACTTTAAAAAATGCCAAAGGGCAAAAATTTGAAGCACCTAATTTTAAAGATTTTGACATTGTCGGTGGACCAAATCAGTCGAGTAGTTTTAGCATGATGAATGGAGAGACGACGCAAAGTATTTCTTACACTTATTATTTGCAACCGAAGACAGCTGGTAACTTTTATCTCGAACCTGCTTTTA
This sequence comes from uncultured Saprospiraceae bacterium, assembly GCA_937981555.1. Taxonomy (GTDB): domain Bacteria; phylum Bacteroidota; class Bacteroidia; order Chitinophagales; family Saprospiraceae; genus CAJQQY01. The sequence continues at coordinate 42,370 of CALJOK010000036.1, read as the reverse complement.
TCGAAGCGGATGGTGTAACGATGGAAACACAACCGATGGAAATTTTGGTTTTGGAAAATCCAGATGGAGTAATCGAAAAGCCTCAAAAAAAATCATCTCCTCAGATGGATATGTTTAATTTCCCGTCTGATGATTTTTTCAATTTCCCAATGGATGACTTTTTCCAACTTCGTGAAATGCCAAAGTTAGAAATGCCAAAACAGAATGGTGAAGAAAAAGATAAGAATGGCAAAAAGAAATCAAAGAAGAAAGGGAAGGTTTATAAAATATAAATTTATTTATTTCTCTCCTGGTGACTTTAGGCGGTTACTTCCAGTAACCTCCTAAATTGTTGATAATCGATAGTAAAAATTTAGGAGGTAACTCGAAGTTACCACCTAAAGTAAAGTCACCTTGTGAGTTTTTAACTTTCAGCAGTATTTTCCAAAACACAATTATGAATATATTTTTCTCTAACGCTTATACATTTACATTTCAAAAAACAGATTTCATTGCTGTTTTGAATTTTAGAAAAAATATATCTAAACAGCTTTTTTTTCTTCTCGTCTTCCTTTTTCCATTTTTTTATTCCGCCCAAAGCCAAGTCACTTTTACCGCTGAAGCTGATGTCAAAAGGATTGTAGAAGATCAATATTTCTCTGTTACTTTTACGATGACCAATGGCAGTTGGACACAATTTACACCTCCAGTTTGGCGAGGATTTAATCAAGTTGGAAATCCTTCGCAACGACAATCTTCTACCATTATCAATGGAAAAGGAACGACCTCCTACTCCATCGTCTATAATGTAAAAGCAAAAAGACCGGGGACATACACCATCGGTTCAGCCTCTGCAAAAGTTAATGGGAAATTATTAAAAACAAAACCTCTCTCCATTGAAGTAGTCAAAAAGAAAGACCTTCCTCCTGGAACAGTCGGTGCTGGAGATGATTTTTTTGTACAAGTAGAACCTAGTACTACGGTCGCTCGTATTGGTCAACAAATTACGGTCGATTATAAATTATACACTAAAGTAAATATCGAAAGTTACGACATGGGAGAGGATCCTGAGTACAATGGATTTTTTGCTCAAGACATTCGCCGGTTCAGTTATCGAACCATGCAAGAAGAAATTGATGGAGAAATGTACGCTACTAAAGTATTCAAACGAGTAGCTTTATTTCCACAGCAAGCAGGGCTACTGACAATTGAACCTATGAATATTCGATTAGGGAAATCAGAACCAGGTCGACGAAAAAGTTTCTTTTTTAACGAAGTGAAATACATTCCTTATCAAGTCGATTCTCTCAATATTAATGTCATTCCTTTTCCTCCTGATAGTATTCCCCCAACTTTTAGCGGAGCGGTGGGAACTTATGCCATGAAGGCTTCCGTCAATAATCGAAATCTCTCAACTGACGATGCTATGGTCATCACCATGTCGATAGAAGGTAATGGTGATTTGAAAAGAATTATTTCTCCGACGATGGATTTAGGAGAAAATTTTGAAGTGTACGAGCCACGGATTTTGGAAGAAACTACTTTTGAAAAAGGAGGAGAAATCTATGGCCGGAAAATTTTGGAATACCAAGCCTTACCTTTAGAACCTGGCAATTACTCTGTCCAACCTCGCTTCACTTATTACGATACAGATAGTTTAGATTTTATTACACTAGGAGTAAATCCTCTTGATGTAAATGTCAAAAAAGGTAGAAAAAAACGAACTGCTAATGTCTCTGAAAACGGAGCAAATAAAGTTGAATTACTTCCTATCAAAACCGAAACGACTTTTTCTGAAAAAGGAAAATTCTTTTTTGGGTCGCCATTCTTTTGGATTTTGATATTGTTGCCTTTCCTATTTTTAGGGGGCGCATTAGTTTATCGACAAAAATTAATTCGAGAAGGATCAATTGATTTTGAATTATTAAAAATGCAACGAGCTCAAAAAGTAGCGGTGCAAAAACTATCACAAGCTGAACAATTTATGACTACCAAAAATTCGAAAGGATTTTATGATGAAGTGTCGAGAGCTTCCTTTGGGTATGTTTGTGATAAATTAAAAATCCCCGTGGCGGAATTATCAAAAGCAAATATTCAAGATAAATTGCAGTCGCTAAATGTTTCTCAAAATCATATTGACAGTTTTATCAAGATCATCAAAACTTGTGAAATGGCACTTTTTGCTGGTATGGATAATTCGGCTGCAATGCAGGAAACTTATGATAGTGCGAAGGAGGTGATTGTGAAAATTGAGGAAGAGCTGAGTTAGTTTTTTTATCAAAAAAAACAAAAGCCGAATTTGCTATCAAGCAAATTCGGCTTTTGTAATGGTATAAAAAAAGAATATTTTTTTATTCTCCCTTCTTTTCCTTCGGCAATTTAAAAGAAACAGGTAAAGTATATTGAACCTTTACAACTCTCCCCCTTTGTTTTCCTGGAATCCATTTCGGCATCATATTGACCACTCGTTCTGCTTCTTTCCCACATCCTGCGCCGGGGTCACGAAGTACTCTTACATTTTCAATATCTCCATTTTTGGCAACAACAAATTGAAGAATTACTCTTCCTTCAACTCCATTATCCTTGGCAATCTTTGGATATTTAAGATTACTATAAACGAATTCCAACATCTCTTTTTTTGAACATTCTTTCATTTCAGATTTCCCAATGGCTTTTTGTTCACAGCCAGGATACCTTGGCATTTCTTCCACCACCTTAAAGGTTTGTTCCTCTTCTGGTGCTGGTGCAGGCCTTGGAGGAGGAGGTGGTGGTGGCTCTTCCATTACTCGTTCCCGATTTCGAGGTGGTTCGACTTCTATTGCTTCATCCATCTCCAATGCTTCCAAAGGAATTTCGACTACCTCATTTTCCTCTACATCTTGATCTTCAAAAACAATCTCTTCCTCATACTGATTTTGAGAATCATTTGCGCTATAATATGGGTTACATGTTTGAGCTAAGAGAACCATCAAACCATACAACCAACCTCTATTTACCATAATGTTTTATTTTTTGTTAAAAGATTAGATTTATAATTTATGTGTATTTTTTGAAAAAAGTAAATGTGTTCTTAGTTAGATTTACATTATTTTTACTTTTCCTCATCTAACTTAAATACGATCGGGCAAGTAAATTCTACCGTTACCGCTTTCCCTCGTTGTTTTCCTGGAATCCACTTAGGCATCATTTTTATTACTCTAACCGCTTCCTCTCCACACTCTGTACATGGGTTTCTTAGTATTTTAATATCGCTAATCGAACCATCTTTGTTTACCACCCATTTCGTAATTGCTCGTCCTTCTTCCCGTCTGCTTTTAGCTACTTTGGGGTATTTAATATTTTCGTATATAAACTTCATTAACTTCTCATCAGAACATTCTTTGAGTTCTCGTTTTGTCAAACCTTTGCTCTCACACCCTGGAAATCGCGGCATTTCTTCTACTACTTTAAAGATTCGTTCCGCCTCTGGCGATGCAAGTGGTGGTTCATTAAGATCAGCTGGTGCATAAAGCATGATTTCTTCTTCCTCTTCTTCAAAAACTTGTTCTGGAATTTCATCTACTTCAGATTCTTCAAAAACGATATTTTCTTCATACTGATTTTGAGTATCATTTGCGCTATAATATGGATTGCAAGTCTGAGCTAAGAGAACTATCAAACCATACAACCAACCTCTGTTTACCATAATGTTTTATTTTCTGTTAAAAGATTAGATTTATAAATTCTGTACTCTTTTGAAAAAAGTAAATACAATTTTAGATATTTTATTTTTAAACCAAATCATCTTTATCAAAAGTCTTCGGTGGAGGTGTTGGAGCATTCGGATCATTTTTAAAAAAGATATTTCCTTTTTCCTTTAATAAAAATCCTGCTGCAATCCCAAAAACAAAACCTCCAATATGCGCCCACCAGGCAGTTCCTCCTCCTGCAGCTTTTCCCATTTCTGAGAAACCACTAAACAGTTGCATCGCAATCCACATCCCTAAAAATAAAAATGCTGATAATTTGAATGATCTAAAAAATACTAAGACCATCACTTTCACTTGTGACTTTGGGAACATCACCATGTAGGCTCCCAAAACTGCTGAAATTGCTCCACTCGCTCCGACTGTTGGAATTGAACCGGAACACATGTTGGCTACATCGCCTGCACATTTTATTCCTTGTGCATTTCCGCAAGGATAGCAGCAACCTAGTTGTTCTGTTCCTGCTCCCAAATAAATATGAGCAACCGATGCCGCAATTCCTCCTAAAAGATAAAATATGATGAATTTAAAACTACCTACCGTAGCTTCTATGTTATCTGCAAAAACCCATAGGAACAGCATATTTCCAATTAAGTGCATTGGACCACCATGCATAAACATACTTGTGAGTAACGTAAAATAATTTCGTCCATCCAAAATATCACTTGGGATAGAACCATATTCACAAATTAATAAATTAGGATCTTGCATCTGTAAGACATATGCGATCACATTTAAAGCAATAAATCCATATGCAAATAGTGGAAAATGCCCTCCTTTAACTTGATCATCACCGATTGGAAAAAACATAGTTGTGTTGTTTTATTTGAACTGAAAAGTAGGATTTTTTTTCGAGAAATTTAAACCGATATTTTGACAAACAAGTGATATTTAATCTCAAGTCTTTTTCTTATTTTGTACTCGATTAACCTGAAATCAAATTCAAATTTAAAAAAAAGTGATTACACGAACCCTTTTGCTCCTTAACAGTTGCTTACTTGTCTTGTCCTTTGGTAAGTCTTTTCTTTTTTCTCAACAGAACATTTACACGAATCAAAATATTGAAGAGACCTCCTTTTCAACAATTAGTCCTCCAGCCTTTTGCAATGGAACTTTGGGAGAAAACATCTTTACTGATGGTGATTTTGGTTCAGGTGCTGCTAATGTTTTGCCAAATGATGTGAATGGATATGCTCCAGGTTTTACTTACCAGGCTTCCCCTCCACCCAATGATGGATTTTATACTATTACCAATAATACTTCCACTTGGGGAAGTTTTGCGGCGGCGGCTTGGATAAACATTGGAGACAACAGTCCTGATCCTGAAGGCTACATGATGGTGATCAATGCGAGTTTTGACCCAGGTATTTTTTACAAAAAAACGGTCGATAATCTTTGTGAAAATACATTCTATCAGTTTTCAGCAGATGTTATTAGTTTATTAAATCTCAATAGCAATGAGATTAAACCTAACCTCGATTTTTTGATTGATGGCGTTGTTCAATATTCTACTGGGGCTGTACCAAATAACACACAATGGAACAACTATGGTTTTACCTTTACTTCTGATCCAGGAACTACTTCTTTAACTTTATCTATTCGAAATAATGCGCCAGGTGGTTTAGGAAATGATTTAGCAATTGACAATATTGAATTTCGTGCCTGTGGTCCAGAGATTGATGCAAGTGTCGCAGGTTCGTTCTTCTGTGCGGGTCAACCTGCAACAATTAATGCTGCTGTTTTTGGGACGCAATACCCTAATCCATATTTCCAATGGCAAATTAGTACCGATAATGGAACTACATGGAATGATTTGATTGGGGAAAATGATAACTCCCTTTTTGTCAATAATCCAGTTGCCGGAGATTTGTATCGAACTTTAGTAGCCAACTCGGCTGGAACGATTGGTAATTCAAAATGTCGAGTCATTTCTAATGAAGTAGAAATGCTACAATCACCTGATGAGTTTATACGATACGATACACTTTGTCAAGGGCTAGAATTACAAATTGGTAACTCGATTTATAATTCAACTGGAATGTATGTCGATAGTTTAATTGCTTCTAATGGTTGTGATAGTAATGTTATTACATTTTTGGAAATAGTGCCTGACTTGGGAATCACAGCAGATTTGGAAATTACTCCTCCTGGGTGTCCAGGGGAAAGTAATGGTTCAATTATTATTTCAAATATTCAAAATGGTTCAGGAACATACACTTTTTCCATCAATGGAGAACCTGCGCAAACTAACCCAATTATCGAAAATCTATCGCAAGGAAGTTATGCGATCAACATCATGGACACCTACCAATGTGAAACAACTTTGGATGCGACACTAGTTGATCCTTTGGCTGTGCAAATTAATTTGGGAGAAGATGTTACTATAAAATTAGGCGGATCTCATGAGGTGCAAGTACAATCAAATTTACCGATTGAATCTTTTATTTGGTTAGAAACGGAAGGATTAAATTGTTCCACAGATTGCCTCAACCCAACTCTTAGTCCTTTTGAAACTACTACTTATGCACTAATCGCGAGAGATGAAAATGATTGTTCCGCAATTGATTCCATTACCATCTTCGTTGACAAAACTCGAAACGTTTTTATCCCAAATGCTTTCTCTCCAAATAGCGATGGGTACAATGATTACTTTACGATTTACGGAGGAATTGATGTGGAAGAAGTCGTGAGTTTTCAAGTTTTCAATCGATGGGGCGATGTTATTTTTTCCAATAAAAATTTCCAACCGAATAATGATTTAATTGGTTGGGATGGATTTTTTAAAGGGAAAAATGTTAATAATGGTGTTTATATTTTTACGGCCGAAATTCTTTTTAAGGATGGATTGAAGGAAAGATTTTCTGGGGATGTTACGGTTACGGAGTAACACCCCTGTCTCCTAAGGGGGAACGATTTAGAAGATTCTTTTTCAAAAAATCCTTTGCCGAAATGAATCGACAAAGGATGAAAATTTAACTCGGATGTTGTAGATAGTTTTAGTTAAATAGCTGTTGTCAGTTTATTTTTTTTCGATAAAAAAAGTAAAAGTGTAATCATTTAATTCTATGACTTCATCAATTTGAGTATCGGGTGTTGCTTGAGTTATTGAAAAAATATAATCACCAAATTCAAATGGTAATTCTTTTCCCTCTTGAAAAATAATTTCTTTTGTGGAAGTGACTTGGTTGTCAGTAATTTCAATTTCCAATTTTAGTTGTCCTGCCCAAGTACAAAATGCTAACTCAGGACAACGAGAATCTTCTAAAACGTCTATTACTTTTACAGTCAAACTTCTTTCTGGAATCGTAGCTTCTACGTCCACCTTCAAATCAAATGCTTCTTCCAATTTGGCATCAAGATCTTGAGTAAAATCTTCTTCTTTAGAACAACTTCCAATCGAAATTATACTTGCGAGCAAAACGATTAATATTTTTAAATTTTTCATAGGCTGTAGATTTTAATTAGGTTTGCTTTATATCTTTTGTCGTTATATTAGTGAAGACTGGTTTAAAAGGAAATTGGTTGGGGAAGGAAATGATTTTAAGATTTCTTTAACCCACAGAGCCTTTTTTCTTTGTCTTTCTGCAAGGAAAAAAGTCAAATATGATTTGTTTGACGATATTAATTCTATTAAGAAATGGACTTTGAAATTAAATTTCAAAGTCCATTTCTATTTCATCAAATAGTAATCGTCAAATCAGTTTACTTAACTTTTTCGATTGCCGAGGACATAATCGAAAAAGGCTCCCCTTTAGGGGCTGGGGGTTTAATAAGCATTCAAAAACAAACACTCATCCACCGCCTCTTCATAAAACTGAGTATCCGAAAATTCATTTTTAAATCTCAAATAATAACTATTATATTTTTCTGGTAAAACAGGAATCAAATCATCATAGGGATGATATTCTGTTTCGGGATCTATATAGAAATCATTCAAATCACATTTTGCCAACATAAAACAAGCACGTGCAGCGAGCTCTTTGTTTTTAGCTAATTCTAGGGCAGTTTCATAATATTTTCGAGCTTGATTCATTTTCTTATTTTCGATATTTCCTAGCTCTGATCCATACACCAAATAACGATTGTCTTTATTCACATAACCCCAATTTCCTCCACTTCGAAAAAGGTCAGTCACTTGCCATGAATCACCATAATAAGTCATATTATAATAAGCATTTCCCAACTTATAAAAAGACGAAGCGCCACTCTCCAAATGCGCTCGACCTTGATATTCCAACTTCAATAATTCTTCCACTATTCCTGCTCGATCGAACATAGTCGTATCTGCAATAGGACAATGTACACAATCAATTATATGTTCATGAAATGGATTAAACTTCGGTTCTAGGTCTCGAACATTTCGAGGTATCTTTCGAAAGGTTTCTGCTGCTGCTTCGATTTTATCATCATTAAAAAACATAATTCCTTTCAGTAAAAGCAAGTCATTTTTTATAGTTGACAGTCCATCTTTTTTGACCAAAACTTCTTCCAAATTACTTTTATTTTCCTTATCGCAAATCCTCAAAAGATCTTCAATCATTTCGATATCAGGATTCATTTTCAAAGCATCCAAAGTGTGATGCAATCGAAATGCTTTTCCTTTTTCGCCAGACTTATTATACATGTCTACCAACTTATCATTGATGTAATCAGGGAAACCTTTATACTTCCAATAGTTAGGATCATTGCGAATTATATTACCAATTTCGTTTTCGTCTTTGAGAGTGATCGGTGGATTATATTGTGCAATTTTTAGCGCTAATTGTGCCGCATCCAATTGTTCTACCATCGCTTCATTTTCACTTCCGATAGAATTTTTAAGTCTAGTAAAAATTTGATCTGCTTCGCCATAATCACCTCCTAAAAAAGTCAAATAACCTTCTGCAATTTTCCATAAATCTAAATCAATTACTTTCTTTTCTTTGACACATTTTTTAACAAATTCCAGCGTCCGGTCTAAATACTTTTCCGCATTCTTGCGAGGTATTTTAAAATAAGTTTTATTGCGTTTTTTGTTATCATTAAAATCTTTTCCCAAAAAATCTTTTTCCAATTTGATGATTTCTTTGACCAATAATAATTCTAAATTTTCACTCGTCGGATCAAATTCATAAATTTTTTCCATCTCAAAAATCACTCGACTATCATCATGGTTCGCGCGAATCGTGTACAACATAGCACGCTCCTCATCACTCTTACATTTCAAAACTAACTGATCCCATTCCTCATTATCTTTTATCGAAAAACTTTGATAGGCAGACTGTCGTTTGCTTGAACAATTAGCAAAAATCAACGAGTACAAATATGCTGCTTCCACACGATCTCCCAACTTCAACAATGCTCCCGCTTGATGTCCCATGATCCAGTAATCCAACAAACTTGGATTGGCATGAACCTTCGGCATCAACTCATCATGCAACTTCAAAACCGCTTTGTACGCCTTCGCATAATGCGCCAATCGAATGATTTGATAAGCATATCTTAGACGTACATAATGTGATTCTGTTTTCATAAAAGCACGTTTGCCACGCTCGATCATTTTTTGCATTTCGATCACATCTCGTTTGGGTGTACTCCACCCTACGCCTACTGTCGCATGTCTTTCACATTGTTTGGCGTAAATTAAATACTCCATAACCTCGCTACATTTTTCATCACGTAAATGATGAGCAAAATTGTTCTTTTTTAATCGTTTGGGAAGTTTTGCTTTCTTATCATTGGAAGCATTTCGAAGTTGTTTCATATCATTTATCGTTGCTTTATAAATGACGTATTTTATATCTTCTATTTTATATAAATTACAAAACCGCTCATTCCACTCTTGTAAGTTTTCATCCTGCTGAATATGTTCCAACGAATCAGGCGAATTGTACAAATCATTAAATCGTAAAAAATATGGTGCATAGGTTGCCTTCGTATTTACGATATTAGGATTCATAAATGAGTAACCTTCGAAGGCCAAATGATATGGCCCGCAACCTTTGGAAACTTGAAAAGGGAGAATGAGTAGAAAAATAAATATCGAATATTGAGCAAGGGTTGTCCAATCTCCAAGAGTCAATTTCGAAACCTTGGGAACAAATTTCATCATTCGATATTCCTTGTTGAATATTGGATATTCAATAAAAAGCATCAATAACTTCTTCAAGACTTTCATACGGATAATGTTTAATCGTAGTCGTATCCAAATGATAAAAACTAATCGTCACATTCGGATTTTCAATTTTAGATTTTAAAAGTTCAGCAGACCTTTGCAAGGTTTCCAACGGAACCATTTCAAGTCGAATAATATCTCCTTCATACAAATACCTCCCGTGAAGATAAGTACTTTTTATCACCTCAAAATGCGTTTCATCAGTTTGTAAAAAAAACGAATCGTCTCTCAGATCCTCCGCTCGAAGATTATTAATTAACTTCATCATTCCACCGCCTCGATATAAAACACCCCAGGAAAAAATTGGCAACGCTACATCTAATTCTAACGGGTAATTTTCAAAATTAAAAAAGTATTGTTTCGCTACTTCTAAATCAATAATAGAATTTTTGGTTTTATAATCTTTTACATCATCGACATTGTAAAACATCAACATGCCTCGATCCACCGGCGGTACACCTGTACGTTTAAAATATTTGATTTGATGCAATCGAATCGTCGCACTCAATTGGATGTTTTTTGTTTGAATTTCTTTTTTGAAAAAACGCAATAATCGAAAGTATTTTTCCTCCGTCGTTTCTGACCAGTCGCAATCAATTTGAATTTCTTGCACGTCTTTTTTTATGGAAAATATTTTCTCCAAAATGTTTTCCCCCAACAATTCCATTTTCTCCAATGGGTAATTTTTCAAACTTCGATTGGTGATAAAAATTGTGGGAATGATTTCGATACTTCCTAAATCGGTGGTGTCCAAGATCACTTCTGCAACAGGCAATGGTTCTTGCATTTTTCCATTCCAATCTACATCGAAAAATTTGACGTAAAGTTTTTTGATGGATAAATTTTGGAGGTAATCTTTTTCTGATTGGGTGAGGGAAAAATTAGTTTGCCAATGGTAGAATGCGGGAGTGATTTCTTTTTTGGTTGAGGTACAGGAGGCTAGGAAAAAAAACAGGAGTGCGATTTTTATTGCAAGATTTAATAGAAAATTATTTTTTTGTAAAATCATTGTTATAAAATTATCTTCGGCAATAATCATCGCTAGCACTGGATCTTTTACATTATATCTAGTTTTTATTTTTCAATATTATTTTCGTCAATCTTTCCATAAAAAATTGTTTTTATGCTACAGAGCAAATCATTTTCTTTTGTTTTTTTGGAAACAGTAAACATTGGATAATCTCTCAAACCTCCTTGACCATTAAATTGATTTCTTTTAACCTCTGGTTGAAACTTCACCACTTCACCTCTTTTAAAAATTCTATTAGTGTCATATTCAATAATACCAACGGTATCTTTATCTAGAGTAGTTCCAATAAAAAAATTTGGAAAACTATTCATAGTAAAGTGACTCTTCTTTTGAAATTCGATTATCGTTATCTCAATTGGAGTTTCATTCGTTTTATAATTCCAATTCCCTCTACACTTTTCAACTCTTTCTCTAGACAAAGTTATATCATCGTTTTTGAAAATTTTACAATTCGAATTTAAAAAAATTAAAATGATTAGTAGAAATGTATTTTTCATTTTTTTTTAAATTAGATATAATTAATATGTATTCACACCAACCCCTCCCGAAGCAAATCATGCAAATGAACCACCCCAAGATATTTCTCTCCATCTGCCACAATCAATTGAGTAATACTTTTTGATCGCATCACTTCAAGTGCTTTGATCGCCATTTCATCTGGATCAATCGTTTGCGGATTTTTTGACATGATGTCTTTTGCTTGAAGATGCTCCACTTCATTTTTGCTTTGCAGCATTCGACGTAGATCTCCATCGGTAATGATACCTTTTACATTTTTATTTTCATCCACGACGACAGCAACGCCTAACCGTTTGGAAGTCATTTCGATAATTGTATTTCGAATATTTTCATTTTCCAAAACAAATGGTTTCTCATTCTGTGGAAAAATATCATGAACGCGCAAATACAATTGTTTCCCCAATGCACCACCTGGATGATATTGTGCAAAATCATTTGGTGTAAATCCTCGTAACGCCAAAAGTGAAGTCGCCACCGCATCCCCCATCGCCATTTGCGAAGCAGTACTTGCAGTCGGCGCTAAATTATTTGGATCAGCTTCTTGGTCACAAGGAGTATGCAAAATATAATCTGCTTTCTTTGCCAAAAATGAATCAATATTACTTGCCATTCCAATCATCAAACTTCCCAATTTTTTCACCAAAGGAACCAACACTTTGATTTCAGAAGTTTCACCACTTTTGGAAATACACAAAACAATATCATCCGCTTGAACCATTCCCAAATCACCATGAATCGCATCAGCAGCATGCATAAAAACAGCAGGCGTTCCTGTTGAATTAAAAGTAGCCACCATCTTCTGAGCGATGATCGCACTTTTACCAATGCCCGTTACAATCAACCTACCTTTTGATTCGAAAATCGCTTCCACACATTCACAAAATTCTTGATTGACACTCGCTTCCAATGCATTGATTGCCGCAGCTTCAATTCGGATCGTTTTTAACGCAGTTGAAGAAATTAATTCTTGTTTATTCATAATATTTCTCAAGTGATAATTACCCTTTTTTATTAAACAAAGTCTATTGTATAGGAGTTTTATTTTTGTTACTTTTGATCGCTTTTAGAAAAAACATGAGAAAATCCCCCCTTAAACTGAAATGATTTTTCGACGAGAAAAATTGATTTCTACCGTTTTCTTAAATAATTGTACGTACCATAATTTATGTAAGAAAGATTGCGTTAATTCTCCGAATTAAACGAAATATTTTCTTATATTTACTAATACTACTTCAATAAATTAAAAGGACATTCTTGGCAAATGTAATTAGGTTTTTTCAAAACTTAATATTCCATTCTCGTTAATGTGCTTTCATATTTTAAAACACTCGGTAACAATCTCCCTAGGAACGATAAAAAGATGAATTATCATTCTTTAGCTGCTTCTTTTGTCTTTATTTTTTATTTTGAAATGAATTATTTACCCAAACAAAATCCTTTTTTCAAAATAAAAATTAGAAGTAAATAAGCATCCTAAAAAATGTCAATTTGTTGCGGGTTCATTCCTAATCCTAAATACATTTTTAATAAATCATAAAAAGAAACAATGTTACAATCAGAAATGGTAGCAACAAACGAAAACCTACACGAAGCACTTCAACACTTCTTCGGTTTTGATAAATTTAAAGGAAATCAAGAAGCGATTATACATAGCATTTTAAATGGTAATGATACTTTTGTAATCATGCCTACAGGTGGTGGAAAATCACTTTGTTATCAACTTCCAGCAATGATGATGGAAGGAACAGCTTTGATTATTTCTCCTTTAATTGCCTTGATGAAAAATCAAGTGGATTCCATTCGAAGCTATAGCTCGGATGATGACGTTGCTCACTTCCTCAATTCTTCCTTGACTAAAGTGCAAATGAAAAAAGTAAAAGGTGATATCAGATCTGGTGTCACTAAAATTCTTTTCGTTGCTCCTGAGACTTTGACTAAAGAAGAGAATATTGAGTTTTTCAAAAACACTACAATTTCTTTCGTAGGTGTCGATGAGGCACATTGTATTTCAGAGTGGGGACATGACTTCCGACCTGAATATCGACGAATTAAAGAGATGTTGAAATTGATCGGTGACAATATTCCAGTCATTGCTTTGACTGCTACTGCTACCCCGAAAGTTCAATTAGACATCGTGAAGAACTTGAATATGTCTGGGGAAAATAGTTTCGTCTCTTCTTTTAATCGAGACAATCTTTACTATGAAGTTCGTCCAAAAGGAAAGAAGGAAAACACGATCAAAAATATTATTCAGGTCATCAAAACGATGCCAGGCGAATCAGGAATTATCTATGTTCAAAGTAGAAAATCAACTGAAGAGATTGCCAAGGTTTTGAATGTCAATGACATTAAGGCTGCTCCTTACCATGCTGGTCTGGATGCAAAAACTCGCTCAAGGACTCAAGATGATTTCTTGATGGAAGAAAAGGATGTAATTGTTGCGACGATTGCTTTCGGAATGGGAATTGACAAACCAGATGTGCGTTTTGTGATTCATTACGATATTCCAAAAAGTATAGAAAATTATTATCAAGAAACTGGTCGTGCTGGTCGAGATGGATTGGATGGTCGATGTATCGCTTATTATAATTATAAGGATATCCAACGATTGGAAAAATTCTTACGAGACAAACCGGTGGCAGAACGTGAAATGACTGCTCAATTGATGCAAGAAATTATGGCCTATGCAGAAACTACTGCTTGCCGTCGAAAATTTTTATTGCACTATTTTGGAGAACAATATGATGATGCCGAATGTAATAAAATGTGCGACAACTGCCGTCATCCAAAAGAAAAAATTGAAGTCCAAACTGAAATGCAACAAGCATTAACTGCGGTGGAAAGTTTGAATGAAAATTATGGAATCAAACAATTGATTGAATTTATCATTGGAAAGAATACCAAAGATATGGTTGATTTTAAACATGATCAATTGCCATTATTTGGAGCAGGAAAGGAGAAAGATGAAAACTTTTGGAGTTCTGTTTTTAGACAAGGTTTGTTGAATAACTTAGTTTACAAAGACATTGAAAATTATGGCTTATTTAGATTGACTGACTCAGGTAAAGATTTTATTAAAAATCCAAGACCTATTCAAATTACACTAAACCATAATTATGATAAAGTGACGCAAGAATTTGATGCCGCAGTATCTTCCTCTGGAAAATCTGCTGTCTTAGATAAAGTCTTGATGAACATGTTGAAAGACTTGCGTAGAAGTATTGCGAAGCAAAAAAACGTACCTCCATTTGTAGTTTTCCAAGATCCTTCATTGGAAGATATGGCTACTCAGTATCCAATTTCGATGGCTGACATGGCTCATATTTCAGGAGTAAGTTCTGGAAAAGCGAGTCGCTACGGAAAACCTTTCGTAGAAATGATTGGTCAATATGTAGAGGAAAATGAAATCGAAAGACCAACTGAAATTGTGGTCAAACAAGTAGCCAACAAATCAAGAGTTAAGGTAAATATTATTCAAAGTATTGATCGAAAAATTCCTTTGGGAGATATTGCCTCTTCAAATGATTTGAGCATGGAAGACTTGTTGGAAGAGTTAGATGCGATTGTTGTTTCAGGAACCAAAGTGAATATTGATTATTACTTGGAAGACAATGTGGATGAATATTCGAGAGAAGATATTTATGAATATTTTATGGAAGCTGATACGGATAGTACGGAAGATGCATTTAAAGAATTGCAAGAAGATGATGTGACGATGGAGGAAATTCAATTGATGCGAATTAAGTTCCTTTCTGAAATGGCAAATTGATTTTTTTAAAAAAATTAATTTTAGAAAATATAAACGGTTCGGAGATTTATTTCTTCGAACCGTTTTTGTTTTTACACCCCGTAGATTTTCATAGATTATTATTATTCATTTTTTCATAAAAATCTGTAAAAATCTGCGTAACCTGTGGTGAAAATAAAACTCAACTAATATGAAAAAAATCCTAATCCTCAACGGTCCAAATTTAAATCTTTTGGGAAAACGACAACCTGAAATTTACGGCAATCAATCTTTCGAAGATTACTTTGATGTTTTGGAAAAACAATTTGAAATTGAAAACTTGCAACTCTATTACTTTCAAAGCAATCACGAAGGAATTTTGATTGACAAATTACATGAAGTAGGATTTCTGTGGGATGGAATAATTTTTAATGCTGGAGGTTATACGCATACTTCAATTGCCTTAGCAGATGCGGTAGCTGCAATTTCTACGCCTGTGGTAGAAGTTCATATTTCCAATATTTATGAACGGGAGGAATTTCGACATCATTCTTTTTTGAAAAATGTATGTGTGGAAAGTATCGTTGGGAAAGGGTTAAAAGGATACGAAGAGGCAATTAATTTTTTAATGCGTAGAAAATAAATTATACCATTTTTATCCAAAATATCTAAATCAAATATCAGCTTGACTTGTAATCTGATTATTAATATTAACGTTAGAATTTTTTATGTTACTCTCTGTCATCGAGTCTTTCGGAAATGAAAAAATAAATATGGTTCCTTCCCCAAATTCCGATTCTACCCAAATTCGTCCTCTAATATTATCAATAATTTTTTTACAAATAGAAAGACCTAAACCTGTTCCTTCGTATTCTGAAACACCATTTAATCTGTGAAATGCTCTAAAAATACTATCCTTATCTTTTCCTTTAATTCCTATCCCGTTATCTTCAATAGAAATGATATATTCTGACTCTCTCTCATTGCAACTAATTTTAACCGATGGATCAATTCCTTTCTTTTTAAATTTAATCGCATTTCCTATCAAATTCTGAAATAACTGCATTATCTCATGCGATCTTCCATAAACAATAGGAAGCGGTTCAACAATAATCGTAGCGTTATTTTCTTTAATCAATCCACCAAGATTATTATTTACAGTTTCAATGAGTTCATTTAAATTAATTTCATCTTTCAATTCCAACTTTAATCCTAAGCGGGCATGAAACAAAAGATCATCAATTAATAACTGCATATTTTGAGCACCATTTGTGATAAAACTAAGATAATCCACAATCTTTGCATCATGGTCTGATTTTCTGAGTTCTTTACTTATCAATTGACCAAACGAATTGATGGTACGAATGGGTGCTTTAAGATCATGTGATACCCTCGACACAAACATCTCTAGCTCCTCGTTTTGCTTAGCCAGATTTTCATGGGAATTACGCAATTCTTCAGAACTAACTTCCATCGCCCTTTCGATTAACCGCCTATCTCGCTCATAGTGCTCATAAGACTGATTAATCATTTCTAAAAATTTGAAAAGGTCATCAGAGAGCTCTGCATTTTGACCAAAAGCACGCTTAACTTGACGAGCTAATAATTTATTTGTAAGTAGATTTAGCTTATTCATATTTCTGAAAGAGTTGTAATCGTCATAGTTTGATTATGTAATTCACACTTAGACAAATTATTAAAAGGAGCAATTTCTCCATAAGAATAAAATCCTGTTATGATAGTCTTATCCCCAAATTGATCTCGAATTACTTCTATTTCTTCATCTATATTTTGGCCTAAAACTATTCTTCTCCCTACGCAACTAATCAGAATAGCAAGCTCTGGCTCTAACTCATTATTTTCATCCATGCAATTCTCAGCTGCTTGCTCCGCTCCACTTATCAACCGATCTGAATTATGTTTCATCAATTGTGCCATTGTACCTTGAGGCATATTACCTGCAAAAGTCATACTTTTTGTTTCTTCACAAATAGATAAAATTGTTCTAACGAGAGGTTCCTCTGTTCCTTCTGCCTTAATCGATAGAGGAAAAAATAGTGCTGAACTAGGCAATTCCTCAGCAGCTTCTCCCAAGTATTTTTTATACAGTTCTAAAGCATTTTGATTGTCTAATTCATATAAAACATTTCCCTTTGACTTGGTAATCATTCTTTCCGGGCCAAATGAATCCCATCCTCCTTTAGAACCGAATCCAACTTTAAGTCGATTTCCATAAAAACCTATTGCGACTATATTTCCTTCCGAAGGGATATTATTTAAGCCAACTAATGTTTTATTAAATTCATACTCATCTCCAGCTAACCCTCCTGTAGTTAATACTTCTTTGTCTTTAAATTGATTTAAGCCATTGACCAATTCACTTCCATTAATGAGTTGACCATCTGCGACAATAAAAACGTGATTTAATTCTTTCTGGCAAAGAGTGGATACAATTTGTGTAGCAGCAGCATAACTATTGCTAAAATCATTAATATTTACTTTGCAAGTTTTCAACTGAGTATGCTCAAATTCAATAGTTGTGGCAACAATAGAATTATCGACAAATCCTGAATTAACAATTTCTCCCGCTGTAGAACTAATAACAATATCCGCAGTTGGATATTTATTTTTCAATTCATTATAAACTTGATGCTGGCTGATGATTTCTCGATTTCCGAAAACGAGAACTAGTTGTGGGTTGTCAATGCTTGCATTCTGGGATATACTTTTCCACCCGGATTCCTTTGTGAAAATTTCTTGTACAATCTTCATTAATTTTCATTTTAATTATATTAAGCGGGCGTTGAAAGTATATTTCAGATTGCTCTGATAGAGATTTATATATATAATATTAAACTATGTATATTACAAAAAGCCTGCTAACTTTTTATTTTTTCGTTTTGTAATATTTTTAATTAGTAAAAAGGAAGACATTTTTTCAAATCAAAGATTTGAAATCAATTTACTTCTGGATAGCTATCATCCAATTAGCCATTAAATGTTGAAGTTATTTTGCAGGAAAACTAGTTAGCTTAATACTAGGAAGGGATATCTTAGTAAAATGTAGAACAATGAAATATTTAAATAGTGATGATTTTTTTTTTAAATGATCTATTCTAATGACTTTTCGTCCGGCCTCCATCCACCACCAAATTCGTTCCTGTAATATATGCAGCAGCAGGCGACGCCAAAAATGCAACAGCCATTCCTAATTCCTTAGGCTCTGCAAATCTTTGAAGGGGAACTGTTTTTTTCATTTTTTCATACATTTCCTCCTCTGAAATATTATATTTCTTAGCGCGGATTTTCAAAATCTCTGATAAACGTTCGGTATCTGTAAATCCAGGTAAAACATTATTTATCGTTATTCCAAATTCACCTAATTCGTTAGCTAAAGTTTTCGCCCAATTAGCAACTGCTGCTCGAGTCGTATTACTTACCCCAAGTCCATCTAGTGGTTCTTTTACTGAAGTCGAAATAATATTTATGATTCTTCCATAACCTGACTTTTTCATTCCATTCACAAATAGTTTGACGAGCAAATGATTACAGATTAAATGATTTCTAAAAGCCTCTAAAAACTCATCCATCCCTGTTTCCAACATTGCTCCTGGTGCAGGACCACCTGTGTTATTTACGAGGATATGAATATCTTTTTTTAAAGCCAAAGCATGTGCTCGCTTTTTTAAATTCTCAATATCTTTAAAATCAGCCACTAAAAAATCATGGTGTTGACCTTGAGAATTATCCAATTCATGCACGATGTCAATCATCTTATCTGCACTTCGAGAAACTAGGGTTATGTTTGCGCCTAATTTTGCTAATTCAATAGCAGTTGCTTTACCGATTCCTCTACTACTTCCGCCTACAAATGCATTTTTTCCTTTTAAGTTAATATCCATTTTAGTTTTATCTTTCTCAAAAAATTAATTTTAGCTAAATTTAGCAAATTTTACGAATTTCTAAAATCATAAAAAATGGCGATACGCAAACCTTTTAATCTCAATGCTTGGATCGATGAACACCGACACCTTCTAAAACCACCAATCGGTAATAAACAAGTCTATCTTGAAAATGATGATTATATCGTCATGATTGTCGGTGGTCCAAATGGTCGAAAAGATTATCACTACGAAGATGGTGAAGAATTATTTTACCAAATCGAAGGTGATATTACCTTGAAAATTATTCACGAAGATGGTACACCTGAAGATATCGAAATCAAAGAAGGTGAAATGTTTTTGTTGCCTCCTCGAATTCCTCATTCGCCACAGCGTCCTGCCAACACAATTGGTTTAGTGATCGAACGATATCGGCGAGATGGAGAGGAAGATAAATTAATGTGGTTCTGTGAAAGTTGCGATAATAAATTACACGAAGCTACATTTGAAATGAGTGATATCGTGAATCAATTACCTCCTGTGATGAATCATTTTATGAATTCAAAAAAACTTCGAACTTGCAATAAATGCGGGACAGAAATGGAGAAAGTATAATTGGCTGACTATCCAAGTCAGGTATTAGGAATTAGAGACTTGGAAAGTCTCTCTACGAAAAAGCATAAATGCAAGGAAAAAAAATATACTTCGCATCAGATTTCCATTTGGGAATTGATGCAAGATTGACCAGTCAAGAACGAGAAAAGAAAATTGTCCGTTGGTTAGACTTTATCAAACATGACGCGCACGAAATTTATTTGGTGGGTGATGTTTTTGATTTTTGGTTTGAATATCGAAATGTGGTGCCCAAGGGTTATGTTCGTCTTTTTGGAAAATTAGCAGAACTTCGCGACCAAGGAATTCCTATTTTCTTTTTTATTGGAAATCATGACATGTGGATGTTCCGGTATTTCGAAACTGAATTTGATATTCCAATCATCAGAAAACCTATCGTCAAAGAATGGAATGGAAAAAAGTTTTTCATTGGACATGGAGATGGTTTAGGACCAGGAGATCATGGTTATAAATTTCTCAAAAAAGTTTTTGCTAATCCAATTTGTCAATTTCTATTTGGTTCTATTCACCCTACCTGGGGCATGGGTTTAGCTAATTATTGGTCGCAAAAAAGTCGAGCATTCAGTCCTGCTGATTTAAAGTTCTTAAAAGAAGAAAAAGAATGGCTATTGCAATTTTGTAATGAAAAAATGAAAGAATTGCATGTTGACTTTTTCATCTTTGGACATCGACATTTACCTATCGACTACACGCTAAAAAATGGTACTAGTCGTTATATCAATATCGGCGAATGGATGCATGCTTGTTCTTATGGCGTTTTTGATGGGAATGATATGAAGATTCATTTCTTCGAAAATGAGGAAGGAAAAATTTATAAAAATGATAAATGAATAAAATGAATATCCAATATACAAAAATGAAGCAAGGTACCTTGGGAAAAAATTTGGATATTGGATATTCATTTTTCATCCTTCTCTTTTTATTCTTTTTCATTCCTTCTTGCTCCGCAAAAATTACTCCCCCACCCTCCGATACTTCAGCCTACGAATTAATCAAAAAAATCGACATCCAAGCCAAATGGATAGCTACTGATAAGTTACAACAACTTTATATTATCACTATCGAAAACGAAGTCATCAAATACAGTCCTGAAGGCAAGGAGTTATTTCGTTTTTCCAATAATACGTTAGGAGATCTAACGCATATTGACATTACCAATCCATTTAGTGTTTTGTTATACTATCCTGATTTCTTGACGATTTATACCTTGGATCGAACATTAAATAAAACAGGGGAATTTAATTTATTAGATTTAAACTTGACAGATGTAGAAACAGTTGGAATGTCGAATGACAACAATGTGTGGCTCTACGATTTTGTTTTTTATCGGATAAAAAAAGTAAATCGAAACGGAGAAGTACTTAGGGAAAGCATCATAAATTTAAGCAACGAATTTGAAAAGCCATTGCAACCAAACTTTATTTTAGAACGAGAAAATTGGTTGTACGTCAACGACCCAAATTTGGGGATTTTAGTTTTTGATATTTATGCTCAATATCAAAAAACGATTGACATTAAAGATTTGACTTACTTTCAAATAATTGATAATCAATTAATTTATAAAGAAAACAAGCAATTAAAATCTTTTCATTTGAAATCTCTTTCTACCCAAATCATCGATCTGCCCGAAGGAGTCTCCCTCGGAAATCAAGTCGCCATTCAAAAAAGTAAATTATTTGTGAGAAAAAAAGATGGAGTGGAAGTGTATGGTTTTTAAGCAATTTCTTCAGTATACAGTTAGCATATTACTAACTGCATACTGAAAAACTAAATCTCATTAAACGGTCATTATATCTTTTTCTTTTGCAGATACAAGGTTATTAATTTTATCACCATATCCGTTCACAGTTTTTTGCACATCCTCCTCATGTCGTTTTCCAGCATCTTCAGGAAAACCCTCTTTAACTTCCTTTTTGATAGTTTCTAAAATTTTGTGGCGAGAATTTCGAATACTCACTTTAGCATCTTCTCCCAAAGCTTTTGCCTGTTTCACAAATTCTTTTCTTCTCTCTTCGGTCAATGGTGGAATATTGATAATAATCATTTCCCCATTATTTTGAGGAGTTAATCCTAAATTAGCTTCAAAGATTGCTTTTTCGATGGCTCCCATAATGGATTTCTCCCAAGGTTGAATCGTTAAAGTTTTTCCATCAGATGCTCCTACATTCGCAACTTGAGTCAAGGCAGTAGGTGCTCCATAATAATCCACTTTAAGTCCTTTTAACATTCCTGGAGAAGCTTTACCAGTTCTAATTTTTGATAATTCAGAGGCTAAATGATCTAAAGCGTGGTCCATACTTTCCTTCGCTAATTCTAAGCCCATTTCTATTGAGTCTGACATGATATTTAATTTTAAAATTTTAATGCGGTCAAATAAAATGTTTTTTCTTAGAAAAAACAAGAATCCCTACTTCTTTATTTTTAGAGAGTATAAGACAGACCTTTCGCTGCACTCATTGACAGAGGACAGACTGGCGATGATACTTTGTTATAAATAGGCTTAGAGCTTGATGGGAAATTAAATTTCGGATAAGATATCTCGATAAAATTGACAACCTCTTTATCTTCAGTTTGTCTTCTAAAAATGATACGCTACTAAACTTCCTTTTACTTCAATTTCGTTATTGAACTCCATCATTTCAATAATTTCCTCCACACTTAATTTTCCACGTTCCACTAATTCTTGATTATTGATATGAATATAATCTCGAAGTGAAGTCAAATTATATGGACGAGTAGCAACCAATTTTAACCGATCTTTAGTTTCCCGATAAGCTACTAAAGAATCTTGCTGTTCTTCAATTGGAACCCATTCTTTTCTCTCATCTATATTGGCACGTTCGCCTTCATAAGTTGGACGCTGAGAAGGCTTTGAAGTAACAGGTTTTCGGCGCACTTTTTTCTTAGGAGCACCAGTTTTTACGCGCCTACATTTTCTGTCATTCTTGATAATATAGTTGATAATGGACTCAAAAGAATCTTCATCGGAAAGTATTGCAAATTCAGTCGAAAGATTGATTTTGGAATGCATCTTTCCCATTAAATAGCAAATATGATAATTGAGGGTAAGGTTTTTATTATTTTCTACAGGAATCCACTTGACGGCTTTTCCAAGTTTTTGTAGATTTCTAACTAAAGAAAAAGGAATGAATTTATCGGAGGTATTAATTAAAATAAAAATCTTATCGCATACGCGTTCCAATTTCTTGAACTTGACTTTCTGAATATTGTCAAAGTCCGTGAATATGTACCTTTTTGATGGTGTGTTCATAGGTGGTTTAAAAATAAAATAAGTAGTATCAGAAATTGTAAAGCGATACACTAATTCAATAGAATTATTTTAAATAATATTTTATAAAAAACGCTTTTTCGTTTTATTCTAAAATGGTAATTCTATCAGCTAGTTTTTCACGTCCAAAACCGTAAAGTTAAAAATATAAAAAAAAATACATTTATTTTATATTTAATATATAAAATGTGCTTTTTCAATCAGAAATGTTCCTTTTTCAATGAGAAAACGGCTAATCCTATGAGAAATAGGATTAGCCGTTTTAAATTTTCAATCAAAAAATGCTTACTTACCTTCGGCGTCCAGCATACTGATATATTAAATATAATAACATCAAGATGGAAGATAAAGCTGCTGCCACATAAGTCATTGCTGCCCACTTTAAAGCATCTTTAGAGCCTTCATATTCTGCCCCTTGAGCCACTCCAGTTTCATCCAACCAATTCAGCGCTCTTCGACTGGCATCAAATTCTACAGGCAAGGTTACTAAACTAAAAAGGGACGTCGTTGCAAAAGCAATAATCGTCAATAACATCAATTGTGGAAAAGCGTCCAACATCATAAATGCTACCATCATCAATACTGATAACGCTTTGGAAGCCATATTAACAAATGGCACTAATTGTGATCGCACTTGCAACATTGGGTAATCAATATCATGCTGTACTGCATGTCCACATTCATGTGACGCTACTGCTGCTGCTGAAACATTTCTACCATTATAAACATCTGGACTTAAAGAAACCGTTTTGGTTTTTGGATTATAATGATCCGTCAACACACCCTGCCCCTGAACTATTCTCACATCGTGAATATTATAATACTTAAGCATATCCTCTGCAACTTCTTTACCGGTCAATCCACTTCTAAGTCCAACTTGCTGATATTTGGCAAATTTGCTTTTTAAGGTATTCGAGACATATCCGCCGATCATTGACCCTGCACCGACGATTGCCATATAAATCATATAATTAGTATCCACTTCTTTTTTTTTTAATGAAAAAATAGTTTCCTGTTAATTTTGACTTGTTTTTTAAAGGAGGTCACTTGCGAGTTAATTATTTTTTTTGGAAAAATGAAATATTTTGGCCGCCTCATCCCCTTCCCTACTCCTTTTGAGGAGAAAGGGCTAGGGATAGGGTATAAAAAAATCCCGAATCTTCATTTCGAAAACTCGGGATCAAATTTTTATTTAATCGAGATCTATTTAATCATATCAAATTTCGTATACGCTTGTAATGCCTTTGGTATTTTAATTCCATCAGCAGTTTGATTATTTTCAAGCAAAGCTGCCACAATTCTAGCCAAAGCCAAAGCACTACCGTTTAAAGAGTGTGCTAATTGAGTTTTCCCATTTTCATCTTTGAATCTCAATTTCAGTCGATTGGTTTGGAAGGTCTCAAAATTAGAAACAGAACTCACTTCCAACCATCTTTTTTGCGCAGCTGAATAAACTTCAAAATCAAAAGTCAAAGCAGAAGTAAACCCTAAATCTCCTCCACATAATCGCAAAATCCGATAAGGCAATTCTAATTTTTCCAATAACCCTTCTACATGTTTTATCATTCCTTCCAAAGCTTCATAAGATTTATCAGGATGTTCAATTCTTACTATTTCTACTTTATCAAACTGATGAACTCGATTCAATCCTCTCACGTGTGCTCCATAAGAGCCCGCTTCTCGTCTAAAACAAGGCGTATATCCTGTTAATTTTATTGGGAAATCTTTTTCTGATACAATCATATCTCGATACATATTTGTAATCGGGACTTCCGCTGTCGGAATTAAATAAAGATCATCTTTAGTCGCATGATACATCTGACCTTCCTTATCAGGTAATTGTCCTGTACCTCTTGCACTTGCTTCATTAACCAAATGAGGTGGGATGATTTCTTCATACCCAGCTCCATCTGCTTCATCTAAAAAGAAATTGATCAAAGCACGTTGCAATTTCGCACCTTTTCCTCGATAAAGTGGAAAACCAGCACCTGTGATTTTCACCCCCAATTCCATATCAAACAAATTATATTTCTTAGCCAATTCCCAATGTGGCAATGCTTCTTCTTCCAATTCAGGAAGATCAGATCCCCAAGTTTTATAAACTTCATTATCTGTTTCTAATTTCCCTGCAGGAACAGAAGGATGAGGAATATTAGGAATATTCAACAACTCCGTTTCCAGTTGGTCTTGAGCCTCATTTAATTTTTGACTCAATTCTTTCTGAAGTGTTTTGAGTTCGGTAACTTGACTTTTCAAAACATCAGCTTCTTCTCTTTTTCCTTGTTTGAATAAATTTCCAATTTCTTTAGAGATTCGATTTGACTCAGCCAAGGAATTATCCAATTCGGTTTGGGTACTTCTGCGAGTTTCATCAATCGCAATGACCTTATCAACAATCGCCAAATCCTCATCGGCAAAGTTTCTTGTTTTAAGACCATCAATCACTCGGTCTTTGTGCTCTCTAATAAAATTGATTTGTAACATTTACTGTTTATATATTTATATTGATAAAAAAGAAAAATTAAGTTAAAAGGAGATACGAAAATTGAAAAAAAAAAGTTCTAAATAAGAATATATTTATATCATTTTTGAAAAAAACGTATCAAATTTCATAAAACCACCGTACATTGTGGAAAACTTTTTAATATTTTTGCAAAGATAGTATTTGAATCTAAAAATAAAATGTATTTTTGCGCTATCAGAATTAATGCATATCTAAAGGTTTATTATCTAAAGCATACAAAGATTTCTCGAAACACCCTGTTAATAAACCAACTACTCGTCTATCTTAAATTACCTCTTCAAAAGTTGAAAAATTCATTTAGATAGTGAAAGTATTTTTAGGTCGTTGCACCAAGTTATTCCCGCTATACAAGTCTGTATTTTTACCATCATAAAATTTGATCTTGTCTGAGCTATTTCACCACTACTACAATTGTATTAACCATTTTCACCATATTTACCAACAAAATATTAGGTTTCAAAAAATCTACTTATGAAGTACGACATATTGCAATTAAATGACATGTTAGTTCCAGAGCTGAAAGATCTTGCAAAAGGAAAAGGAATTAAAAACCTCAATAAGCTGAATAAACAAGAATTGATTTATAAAATTCTCGACGAGCAAGCCGTTAGTGAAAAGGATGATACTCCCTCCTCTAAGAATTCCTCACAAAATGATTCAGAAATGTCAAAAAACGAAGAAGAAAAAACTAAAAAGCGACCTCGCAAAAAGGTGAGTGTTGCTGATAGGAATACTCCCCCTCCAATGTTTAAGAAGGCTGTACCTGTTGTGGAAGAAATTCAAGAGATTGAAGAAGAAGAGGTTGAAATTCAAGAGGAGATAGAAGAAGAGGTTGAAGTTCAAGAGGAGATAGAAGAAACTGTAGATGTTGTGGAACAAGAAGCTCCTAGAAATGACCGACGTGATGATTCTAGAAATGATCGACGTGATGACTCTAGAAATGATCGACGTGATGATTCTAGAAATGACCGACGTGATGACTCTAGAAATGATGATAAACGAGGAAATGACCGAGCTAAAAACCCTGTATTCAATATCGAATTAGATGGAATTATCGAAGGAGAAGGTATCCTTGAAATGATGCCTGATGGATATGGATTTCTTCGATCAGCTGATTATAATTATTTAACTTCACCAGATGATATATATGTTTCTCCTTCCCAAATCAAATTGTTTGGTTTGCGTACTGGAGATACCGTTTGTGGAGCAATTAGACCTCCAAAAGAAGGTGAAAAATACTTTGCCTTACTTCGAGTTTCACGAATTAATGGGTTAGATCCAATGGATATTCGAAATCGCGTTCCATTTGATTACTTAACTCCACTTTTCCCAAAAGAAAAATTTACATTAATTGATCCAACCGCTGGTGGTAAAGATTACGGTAATCGAATGATTGACCTCTTTACTCCAATTGGAAAAGGACAACGTGGATTGATCGTAGCTCAACCTAAAACGGGTAAGACATTTTTATTAAAAGATGTTGCCAATGCAATCGCATCAAATCATCCTGAGTGTTATATCATCGTTCTTTTGATTGATGAGCGACCTGAGGAGGTGACAGATATGAAAAGAAATGTAAAAGCAGAAGTTGTTGCTTCTACATTTGATGAACCTGCTGATAATCACGTTCGAGTAGCTAATATTGTTTTGGAAAAAGCAAAGCGGTTAGTAGAGTCAGGTCATGATGTAGTTGTCTTATTAGATTCAATTACTCGTTTGGCTCGGGCGTACAATACAGTTGCTCCAGCAAGTGGAAAAGTACTTTCAGGTGGTGTGGAAGCAAATGCACTTCACAAACCAAAAAAATTCTTCGGAGCTGCTCGTAATATTGAACATGGTGGATCTATGACTATCATTGCAACTGCTTTAGTTGATACTGGATCTAAAATGGATTTAGTCATCTTCGAAGAGTTTAAGGGTACTGGTAATATGGAATTACAATTGGATAGAGGTTTGGCGAACAAACGAATGTATCCAGCTATTGATTTAACTAAATCAAGTACTCGTCGAGAAGACTTATTGATGGATAGAGACTCATTGCAACGAATGTTTGTTTTGAGAAAACACTTATCTGACATGAAACCAGAAGAAGCAATGGATTTCTTAAGAAAAAATATGATGCATACTCATAGTAACGATGAATTTTTAGCATCAATGAATGGATAGAATGGATTTGAGACTAAGGGTATTGAGATTATGGGATTTCCTAATACTCAATACCCTTAATCTCATACCTTTTTTTAATAAAAAATTGTCAATTACAAAAAATAAATTTACCTTTGCCCCCGCTTAACGCGCAAGCGGAAATTTTTAAGGTAAAAAAATAAATAAATTATGCCAAAAAGAACATTTCAGCCATCTAGAAGAAAACGTGCAAACAAACATGGATTTAGATCAAGAATGGCTAGTAAAAACGGAAGAAAAGTATTGGCACGTCGTCGAGCAAAAGGTCGATTAAAATTGACTACCTCTGACGAGAATTCTGCTAAATAACTATAATGAATAGTAAATATTGAGAAATGAATGATTGCTATTCTGTGTAATCATTCATTTTTCACTATTCATTATAATATGTTTACTTTCCAAAAAGGAGAAAAACTTAAAAGCCGAAAAACTATCGGCAAGCTCTTCACCGAAGGCAAATCCTTCATCTCATATCCTATTAGATTTGTTTGGGTAAAGATGGAATCACCACTAAGTGAATTTCCATTGCAAATGGCATTAACCGTCCCTAAACGTTCATTTTCCAAGGCTGTAGATCGCAATCGCCTCCGACGTAGAATCAGAGAAGCTTATCGTCTGAATAAACATTCCATTTATCAAAAATTAGATCTTCCTGAAGAACAATATGGAAT
This sequence comes from uncultured Saprospiraceae bacterium, assembly GCA_937981555.1. Classification (GTDB taxonomy): domain Bacteria; phylum Bacteroidota; class Bacteroidia; order Chitinophagales; family Saprospiraceae; genus CAJQQY01. Next base: position 14,033 of record CALJOK010000036.1, on the reverse strand, counting down.
CATGCTTATCTATGTGGCAAGAGAAACGTTAGATTTCCACCAAATTGAGGAAGGTGTAAAAAAAGGACTTCGCAAATTACCTCACCGATTATAACCGTGAATTATTAACAAATCATTGGTTAACACCACAATTATTTACACTTTCTAGTATTTACAGTTCATCGTTCACAATTAACCATTAAATTCCCAACCACTTTTTTCTTAATTTCGTTTTTCCATAAAAACAAAATAAGATTTATGAAAATATCCTATCTCCTTCTCTTCTTCTTCTTTTTTTCAATCTTGCCTGCTCAAGCTCAAAAAATATTACAAATGGAAAAAAGAGGAAAAGTCAAAACTAAAAAACATTATCTCGGGGAAGAATTAACCTTCCAATTAAAGGGAGGTTCTACTTGGTACACAGATGTCATGATTGATATAAAAGTGGAAGAAAAAATTATCGTTTTCTCAGAACGATTTGTAAAAGTTGGAGATATTAAAACCATCAAATCTTATAAAAATGCTCGTTTTGTTAATCGAACTGAAAAGAGTTTGTATTCTTTTGGTGCAGCTTGGTTACTCTTTTCATTGGGAGGAACACTTGCTGGTGAGTCACTAAATGATTTGACTTGGAAGGTTCCTGCTGCATCGGCTGGACTTGGATTTCTTATCAAAAAACTTTTTTACACTCGGAAATATAGAATTGGGAAAAAGAGAAGATTACGAGTCTTAGATATAAGCTTCAACAAAGACATGCAACTTGGATATTAATTTAATGGTTAACGGTTAACACTTGTTGTATTAACCATTAACCGTTCAACATTAAACATTAATTTCGATTGTTATGTTTTTTACGAGCGATGTTTTTACTCGCTTTAGTTTGCTTAGATTTAATTACCGCTTTTTCTTTGTGAGTAACAACACCATCAGCTGCAGCTTTTCTTTTAGTACGTTGGATATTCGCTTGCTGTTTTTGTAATCGAATCGCTTCCCCTTTCGTCAATTCTCCATTTTTGACGCCATGCTTAATTCGTTTCTGCTGTTTAACTTGAGTTTTTACTTTGTTCTTTTTGGTAGTTTGAGCTTGAGTTGTAAAATTAAATCCAACTAAGAACATTCCGATAATTGCTAATTTGATTTTCATGATTTAAGATTTTAATCGTTGATAAAATTTAATTGGCGAATTTGTAGTCTTTGACTTTTAAGTTTTCAACAGGTTTAAAGAAAAATCGCTTCTTAATATTTTTTTAACTTATCTAAATTTCTTCTCACCTATTCCATTCAAAAATTTAGCTTTGCATAGTTTTTTACAAAAAAATTATGTCATGAAAAAAATCGAACACATCGGTATTGCAGTTAAAAACCTTGAAAGCGGAAACGATATTTATAAGAAACTACTTGGCAAGGCTCACTACAAAATCGAAGAAGTCAAATCTGAAAATGTCAAAACTTCTTTTTTCCAAGTTGGTCCAAATAAAATCGAATTGCTCGAAGCAACTTCACCCGATAGCCCAATTGCAAAATTTATTGAAAAGCGAGGAGAAGGGATGCATCATATCGCCTTTGCAGTCAAAGACATTCGAAGAGAAATGAAACGACTTGAAAAAGAGGGTTTTATCCTTCTAAATAAAGAACCCAAGAAAGGTGCAGACAATAAGTTAGTTTGCTTTGTTCATCCTAAAACGGCCAATGGAGTCCTCATTGAACTCTGTCAAGAAATAGAAAAGTAAGGAACGAGTGATTAACTATAAGTGATAAGTTCTATCCATCAGAATTCATCACTTTCCTCTCATCTCTAAAACTCATTCACATGGAATTAGAATTCTATCATTATCTCATCATAATCATTGGTTCAGCCACAGCTGGATTTATCAATACTTTAGCGGGAAATGGTTCTGCCATTACTTTGACTATCCTGACTGAAGTATTGCAACTTCCTGGAAATATGGCCAATGCCACCAACCGAGTCGGCATTGTTTTTCAATCTAGCGCTAGTACTTTTGCCTTTTATAAAAATGGGAAATTAGATGTCAAAAATAATTGGCAACCAATCCTTTTTATTTCAATTGGGGCGATTGCAGGAATCTTTTTAGCTATTTGGGTCAGTAATGAGCAATTCAAGCAAGTATTCCGATTTATGATGGTCTTTATGTTATTTGCTATATTGATAAAACCAAAACGGTGGTTACAAAAAACTGACCCTAATAAAAAAATGAATCCATGGATTGGCATTCCGCTTTTTTTAGGACTAGGATTTTATGGTGGATTTATTCAAATGGGTATGGGAGTAATGTTTTTGATTGTCATGGTTTTAGTTGCCAAAAATAATATCATCGATGCGAATGTATTAAAATCATTTATCGTCGCACTTTACACAATTGTTGCTATTGCTATTTTCCATTGGCAAGGATTAATTGATTGGAAAATTGGTGGACTGATGGCAATTGGTCAAACAGCCGGTGGTTGGTGGACAGCACAATTCGCTTCCAAATATCCTTCTGCTGATCTCTGGGCATATCGTGTTTTGATTGTTGTGGTGATTGGAGCTATTTTAAATATGTTTGGATTCTTTACATGGATTGGTCAACTATTTTGATTGTCGTAGTCCCTACCCTATTTTTCATTTTATTTTCGGAACTTTAAGTAAATGAAAATAAAAATGCATCGAATTATTTTTCTATTACTTTTTGCCGTAAATCTTCAAGCTCAATTTTCGATTGAACCAAGTCCGACTGAAGGTTCCGCCAATGCTACAGTTGCTTTTTTTAATGCTGATAGCGAGATTTACAACAACACAGATTCAACCTTAAATTTTGTTTGGAAACGAATTACAAATGAATTACCTAATGGTTGGACATCAGGAATTTGCACTAATTTAGGTTGTCTCCCTCCTGAAGTTGATGAAGGTACTTTCTTTCTGGAAAGTGGTTACTCCGTAGTTTTTAGCTGTTCCTTCTTCCCAAATGATATTGTTGGGAATGCAAAAGTCGAAGTTAATATTTGGATAGAAGAAGACTCTACTCAACTGATTCAACAAACTTATCTTGGTTATACAGACCCAACGAATATTGTTCAGACAGATCTAAAAGATATAATTTCTATTTACCCTAATCCAATTCAAGAAACATTTTCTATCACTCAAAATGACGGTATACACAAAATCGAAATCTACAATTCTTTAGGTCAAAAAGTAAAAACTTACGCGCCCCAATCAATTTATGATTTTCAACCTTTTCCTCCTGATTTTTATTTTATAAAGGTTTTTGATAAACAAAATAAGATAATGACAGTTTTAAAATTGATAAAGGAATAAATCCTTATAAGTTAAAGTTTTAGGAAAAAAGTAGATAGAAAGTGGTTTGGATTAATTTTTGAGCATTTGATAATGAATCTTTCCACAAATTTATTATCCAAATACTGTTAATTTTTATTTAAGAGAATAGCGCTTACTTGAATTTTCAAAAAGTTTCGCCTATTTTACATCATCACTCACAAAACCAGCGGTATGAAGAAAATTATACTTTTTACTTTTTTATTTTTATTTGCTTTTGGTGCTTCGGCTCAATTGGCTGATAACTCGTCGGAGACTCCTTCATTCCGTTCCTACAAGCAGACTTTAAAAGTCTTCCCAAATCCTGCAACTGAATATTTTCAATTAAATGATAAGAATGATTCTGTTGATCAAATCAATATTTATAATATTGTTGGGAAAAAGATGAAAACATTTGAAGTAGAGGATGCTAAAAAATATTACCTCAACCAATTTCCTAAAGGAATGTACTTAGTACAATTGGTTGGACATAACAATAAAGTGATTTCTACCCAAAGATTAAATGTCAAAAAACCTTAGTCTTTGTTTTTATAAAATCAAAAAGCGGCTTCTTTTCAAATGAAAAGAAGCCGCTTTTTTGTTGGAGTATATTGCCATTTAAAGAAAATAAAAAAAGCGACTTCTTTCAGGGGAGAAAGGAAGTCGCTTTTACCTGGTTTTAAAATGGCATGAAAAGAATAGTTTTTTTCACAACCTAATTGTTCGGTCGTTAAGCTTTGTAATACGATTGCAAGATACATCGACATATTTATTAAAACAATAATAGGAATGACGTTCCGCTGTCAGAATCTTATTTTGAATAAATAAGTTATTGTTACTTTTTCATTGGCATTTCGTTACGAATAAAATATTTATTATTTTAAACGTCAAAAAAATTGATATGAAAAAATTTAACCGTCTCCCACAATTTGGAAATATGTCCATCATGCTATTTTCCATCTTGTTTTTGTTAACTCTTTTTGCTTTTTCCAAAGCTTTAAAAAGTACTCCTACTGTAAGTGTGTCTGCTGACAAGATGAATTTATTTTATATAGGCATCGATAATCCTATTACTGTTGCAATGGCTGGTATTCCTGCGGAAAAAGTAAAAGTGAGTTGCGAGGATGGTGAAATTGAAGACCTCGGTAATGGACATTATAATGTTCGAATTAAAACGGTAGGTAATAAAATTATTAAAGTCGAAGCTGACGGAATTGCTCCAAAAGAAATTGAATATCGAGTAAAAAGAATTCCTGATCCAATGTCAAAAATCGGTTTTTTATCAGGAGGGGCAGTTAGTATTGGTTATTTTGAACACCAAAAGAAAGTTACTGCTCATTTGATTGGTTGGCCTATAGAAGAAAAATGCGTAGTCCAAGGTTTTGCGATGACGATACAAAGTAAAGGTTCCGATCCAGTAGAAGTAATCAATGAAGGGGAATATTTTAATACTACGTCATTAAGTTTATTGGAAATGATTAGATCAAATGATGTCGTTTATTTTGATAATATTAAATGTAAATGTCCTGGTGATCCTGCATCTCGAAAGATTAATTCGATGGTATTTAAGATGAGGTGAGAATACAAAACTGCTTCCCACGGAATTGTGGGAAACAGTTTTGTATTTCGTTAGCATGCCTGAATTAATGTCCATATCTTCTATCCACATTAATCTTATAAATCCATTCATTATTTAATACAGTATCTTTACCTACATTTATTCCTTTATAAATACCTAATTTAAATTTTTTTCCTTTAAATAAATTCTTATTCAAATCAGAGGAATACTCAGAAATATAAGTACTCTGAATTACAAACATAATTGAAGAATCTTTATGCAATTGGACTCCTTGAAGAATTTCTTCGTTCCTTAATTTTTTTACTAGTAACTCTACTTCTTTTAAATAATTAGGTAATGAATCAACTCTCTTCCGATGCAAACGAAGACTTTTCTTTTTTCCATTTCTGCTAATAGAAATAATGCCCTTTTCTTTTTTCCCTACAAATTCTTCCTTGTTTTTTATTAGTAAATTTCTAATTTTTTCAAACGTATCAATGTTATTAATAACCTTCTCATCGAATGGATTATCATTTAAAATATCAGTACGTTCATCTATATATTCCTGACTATTGTCGCAAGAGGAAAAAAAAATTAGTGAGGATAATAACATGAATGATTTTATAAGATATTTCATTAGACATATTTTAAAATGTTGTTGGCAAGATTTAAAGAGTTCTCTCTGCGAGGTCGTCCCTAGAATTCAACAATGCTCTGACTTGATTTGACTAAAAACTAAGGTAAGAGAATATTTCAAACTAACAGTTGACAGAGTCAAATTGAATATTAGTACAGCCTCCAAGAAGTCATACCAACAAGTAGATTTCAACATAAATAAAACTATCTTCTAATATTCTAGAACCTGAAATTTATGCGAATTTGATTTCGTTCCCCAACAAAAAAACCCTCCATTTTCCTATTTCCTTTTCTATTAAAATGTTTACCTTTCTTTTTTGAAAGTTCACTAAAAAAAGAAAAATAAAACATGAGCGATCTATCCAGATTAATTTTCCAAAAAACGCTTTTAATTATTCTCTTCTGTTGTTCTATACAACTAGTCTTTTCCCAAAACCTAAAATCTCCTGATGAGTTTTTGACTCACAAAATTGGAGAAGAATTCACCCCGCATCACATGCTCGTCGATTACTTTAAGTATGTCGCTGAAAATAGTGAGCAAGTGACTTTAACGCAATATGGATTGACTAATGAAGATCGCCCGATGCTCTTGGCGTTTGTTTCAACCAAAGAGAATTTAGCGAAGCTAGAAGAAATTAGAAATGATAATTTGATTCGAGCAGGAGTCAAGGAAGGTACTCCTAAAAATAATATTGCCATCGTTTGGCTCAGTTATTCGGTACATGGAAATGAAGCGGCGGGTTCTGAAAGTTCGATGCCGGTATTGCACAGTTTGGTTGGAGGGAAAAATTTACAAGCGCAATCTTGGTTGAAAAATACTTTGGTCATCATGGATCCAAGTGTGAACCCTGATGGATATTCTCGCTACACCCATTGGGTACGTCGAGTGAGCAATACTAAAATGACTTCCAACATGGACTCGTGGGAACATAACGAACCTCACCCTGGTGGAAGAATGAATCATTATATGTTTGACTTGAATCGAGATTGGGCTTGGCAGACACAAGTGGAATCTCAGCAACGAATGGCGGTGTACAATAATTGGTTGCCGCAAGTGCATGCCGACCTTCATGAGATGTACAAAGATGATCCATATTATTTTGCGCCAGCCGCACAACCTTATCATCAATATTTGACGAAATGGCAATCTGAATTTCAGCATTCGATTGGAAAAAACCATGCAACGTATTTTGATAAAAATGGATGGTTATATTACACTAAAGAAATTTTCGATTTATTTTACCCAAGTTATGGAGATACTTATCCGATGTTTAATGGAGCTATCGGAATGACTTACGAGCAAGGAGGAAGTGGTTCTGCAAGTCGAAAAGCTGATATGAATAATGGGGAAACTGTTTCGCTAAAAGATCGAGTGAACCATCATTTCACCACTTCACTTTCGACGATTGAAGTGAGTTCAAAAAATGCAAATGAATTGTTAGAAAAATATGTGAGTTACTTTAAATCACATTCTACTAATCCAATTGGCAAGTACAAAAGTTTTGTTATTCGACATGATAATGCGGAAGGAAAAAAAGAAGCCTTACTAGATTTGTTGGACAAAAATAAAATCAATTATGGATTGACTAATGCTACTTCTTCCTTCTCAGGCTATGATTATGAGACAGGCAAAACTTCTTCTTTTAAAGTTCACAAAAATGATATCATCATCAATGCTTACCAACCAAAATCAGTTTTGGTTCAAGTATTATTTGAACCTCAATCATACTTGGTGGATTCCTTGACTTACGATATTACCGCTTGGTCATTAGCTCATGCTTATGGTTTGAAAGCATATGCTACCGAGACAAAAATCCCTATGGATTCAAAATATGTTTCGTCTGAAAATAAGTTTGCACCTAGCAAAAATGCCTATGGATATTTAGCCAAATGGCAATCATTAAAAGATGCAAAATTTATTGCTCAACTCATGGATCAAGGAGTGACTGCTCGAACTGCCAAAGGAAAATTCACCATCGAAGGAAAAGAATACGCTGCTGGAACTTTAATTATCACACGTGGAGACAATCGAAAATTGGACGGTAATTTTGAAAAAATAATTGTCGAAACTGCTGCGAAATTAAACTACGAAAACTTAACAGCTGTTTCTACTGGTTTTGCAGATAGTGGTGCTGACCTAGGTTCAGAAAGTTTAATTTTATTAAAAAAGCCTAAGGTGGCCGTTCTTACTGGAGACAAAACTTCTCCTTATTCGTTCGGTCAAATTTGGCATTTTTTCGAAACAGATTTAGATTACCCTTTGACGACTGTGCCTGTAGAGAATTTCCAATATTTGAATTTAGAAAATTACTCTTTGGTCATTTTGCCAGAAGGTTGGTACAATTTAAATGAGAAGACTTTGGACAAATTAAAAACTTGGGTTCGCTCCGGTGGACGAGTTATTGCTGTCGGAAGTGCGGTTGCAAAACTGGAAGGGAAGCCTGGTTTTAATCTTGAAAAATATGCAGAGGAAGGAGATAAAAGTGCCGCTACTCGTGCCTACGAAAAAGAAACTTTGGAGAGTCGACTTGAACCTCACTCTCATCGAACACGAAGCTCAGTCAAAAATAATATGCCTGGAGCAATCTTTAAATTGAATTGGGATAATACGCATCCACTTGGTTTTGGAATGTCGGATTATTATTTTTCTTTAAAAACGAGTTCGCGTCATTATCAATATTTGAAGAATACTTCGAATGTGGGTTATATTGGAAAAAAACCTTTGGTACTTGGTTTTGCAGGAGCGAAGGCGAAAAAAGAACAGGAAGAAACAACTGTTTTTGCCGTACAAAGAATGGGTCGTGGAAATGTGACGTATATGGTGGACAATCCTTTATTTAGAGCATTTTGGTATCAAGGGAAAATGGTTTTTGCCAATGCGGTTTTTTTAAATCAGTAATACTTTTGCCACAGACTTGGACTGACTGATCTGACTTTCCCATAACTATTAAACACATTATGGGAAAGTCAATTCAGTCAGTCTAAGTCTGTGGCTAGACTTTTTTTTAACTTTTTAAATCAAAAAAATGAAAGCACAACCTTTTCATTTAGCATTTCCAGTTACGAGTTTAGAGAAGACTCGTGAATTTTATGAAGGATTACTTGGCTGCGAAGTTGGACGAACATCTGAACGATGGATTGATTTTAATTTTTGGGGAAATCAGATGTCTGCTCATTTGACGGAAGAACCAATTGTAGAACCTGCAGCAAATCCTGTTGATGGCAAGCAAGTTCCGATCAAACATTTTGGAGCTATTCTCGAAATGAATGAGTGGAAAGCACTCGCTGAAAAATTAAAAGCAAACGGTATTGAATTTATTATCGAACCTTATATTCGATTCCAAGGTGAGCCTGGCGAACAAGCAACGATGTTCTTTATGGATCCAAGTGGGAATGCTTTGGAGTTTAAATCGTTTCAAGATTTTGATCAGATCTTTGCGAAATAATTTTTATCCGCTGACTTAGACTGACTTTGTTACATTTCTCACAGGCCATTTTCGCCAGAATATTTAATCTGCGAAAAATCTTAAAAGTCAATCTAAGTCAGCGGCAAAAATTAAGGTTTTATCACAATCAACTTTCCATTCGCTACTCCATTTTCTTTTCTAAATCGTATCAAGTAAAACCCTTCAGCAAATCCACTCAAATCAATTTGCATTTCTCCTGCCGCAACATTTTCGAAACGTCGCACTACTTTTCCATCAGATTGAATAATCATAATTTCAGAAATCGCTTCTTGTAATTGTAATGTTACACTTGTAGTTGCAGGGTTCGGAAAATATTTAACTTTATTTAAAATGGATTTATCTTCTTTAATTACTGTCGTCATAGAATTGGGATCCTGATTATTATTGGCAAAAAGAATTTCATTGCTTCGTTCTTCTTCTTCCTCCTCTACTTCTTCACAAGATGTACGGTCAGTATATTTTCCAATTAATCGAACTAACAAATCATTTAATTTCTCCACTTTATAATCTTTGGTTTTTGGTTTCAAATGTGAATTACCAATACCGCTATCGTCTGTGATAAAAACGTAAGTACCTGTCGTAGCCAAAGCCATGGTCTTCATTAAATATTCTGTCGTACGATTTATTCCACTTGCTGTAACTGGAATAATTTTGATACCCTTTTCAGCAGCTATCCGAATGGATTTTTGCAAAGAACTAATATTCTGTTGTTGCATATGTGGCGGTGCATCTAGTATTAAAAATACAACTCTCGCCATCGCATCTTTACTCCAGTTTTGTTTTTGAATCGTCTCCTCCAATGCAACGTCTACTGCTTCTGGAAAATCACCACCCCCACCTGCACTTTGTTTTTTGATAAAATTAACAGTCTTCGAAATATCAGAATCCAATGGACTTGATTGCGTCAAATACGCATCTCGTATATCTCGATAAAATACTGAACCCAATCGGATATCTAATTCATCATCTAATTTTTGCACACGTTCGATTACATTTTGCAATTCAGATTTCAAGTAATTAATCTCATCACCCATCGAACCAGTTGCATCTACTGCAAACATAATATCTACTCGATTCGATAAATTACAATCTGTTTTGATTTTGATTTTATTGATTTTTTTAAATGGTTTTGCTTTTCGGATCGTGTACTTCTTGCCTTCGTAACTTGCAATGATTTTAAAATTCTTAGCATCTTCTTTCCTATCAAAAATACCTACCCACAAATCTGCTTTCCCTTCATTGTCTGTTCGAGTTTTCCAAAGGACATTTCTTTTCGCGTTGACTAATTCGACATCGACATCTGCCAGCGGTTGTCCTTTTTTATTTTCTATTAAAACAGCATATCGATTAGTCAAATAAAATTCCCAATCACTTTTCGCCTGTTTATAATCTTTATCTTTTTGTTGTTTTTTCCATGCTTTCCAATGATCAGCATCTCGCCATTCGGCAGCGGTGAGTTGGCCTGCTTTGATAGGAGTGGGTATTTCTTTTTTTAAAACAATAACTTTTGTAAGATCTAATTCGACCATAGATAAATTATTTTTAAGATCAATTTTGTCTCTTAAAATATAATCTGTTGCTTCAAAAAATTTATTATTTGAAATTAAAATCCTTGCATCTTCCATCAAATATTCGTCTTCTATTGAAGTCTCTGTTTCAATTAGTTTAACTTTTGAATCTTTCAAAATAGTTTTTCCTTTTACTCTTTTGCCATCTACATAGTAATCAGTTGCTGAACTTCTAGAACCTTTTATTGAAATTGCATCACCGTCATCTGAACTTGATGCACCTGCGGTAGCGCCTGCTATGCTAGACACATCTCTAGTTGGAGCGCGACGAATATCCTTGCTTGAAATTGTTGTGCTTGCATAACCAAGACTTTTCTTAGATCTCCGCACAGCATATCCAGACACAACTACTTCGTCTAATACTACTCCAACATTTAACTGGAGATTTATCTTTACCACTTGCCCCTCGTTTACAATAATATTATTTTGAATTTGATCTTGATAGCCGGTGTACCTCACTCGTAAATCATATGTTCCAGCATCAACTTGAATCTTAAAATCTCCTTCAATATCTGTAGTGGTACTTTTTACCAACACGCCTTTTTTAGATATTGTAACAATAGCGCCAATAAGTTCTTCACCAGTTTCAGCGTCGGTAATTTTTCCTTTTATGAATGTCTGCGAATGTTTTACTAAATCGTCAATTCTCTCTTCACTTGAACTTACACCAGCGGTAGCTGCTGCGACTGCATTAATATTTCTGACTGGAAGGTTTCGAATTTGTTCACTTGTTGTACCACAACATGATGCAGTTTTATGTTTTGTTTCCAACGGAATTTTATACTCCAAAGTCATCAGATCTTTCAACTCCTCTCCTCTTGTAGCTATTTTTACATCTACTTTTGTTGCTTGCCCTGCTGGTGCAATCACACCTTTAACTAAATGATCAACATAACCTGTATAAGACACCTTAAAATCATAAGTTCCAGGATCAATTCGAATACTATAATTACCATCAATATCAGTCGATTCACCAGCGACAAAAACACCTGCTTTACTGACAATGATATTTGCAGCAATCATTTCTTCACCTGTAACTTTATCAGTAATTTTCCCTGTAATGGAAGTTTGGGAATGTATTGTTATATTTTGAAAAAAGAGGAAACAAATTACCCAAGGAATTACATAAAAATTTTTCATAGATTTATATTTTTAGTTTAAAAAACTTGCTTTCCCTTATTGACGAGAGGTTGATTAAAAATGGTTGTGATTTATTTTTTTTAAATTTACAATCATTGAGTGAAGGATACTCCTGGAGTCATCAACATCATTTGATTGATCTTTCGGGTTGGAAGATTTCGAATTTGTTCAGCAGTTATTGTTATTCCTGTAGAAGTTTCATCTTGCTTAATAAGTGGGATTTTGTAACCAGTAAGAATTGGACAATATGTAATCATCATTCTACCTAATTCTAATTTAGCATCAACAACTTTAATCTCAGCTTCTTTGACTACCACATCTTTTATTTTTTTAGTTGGATATCCTGTGTATGAAAATTCTAAATCATATGTTCCAGCATCAACTCGGATAGAATAATCCCCATCAATATCTGAAGTTGCACCTTGAATAAAATTTCCATTTTTCGAGATCATAATATTGGCAGCGATCATTTCTTCACCAGTATCTTTATCCGTAATTTTTCCAGTTAAAGAAGTTTGTGAATGTATTGTTATATTTTGAAAAAAGAGGAAACAAATTACCCAAGGAATTGCATAAAACTTTTTCATAGAATTATTTTTTTAGTTTAAAAGAAGATGCTTCCTTTTATCGACGAGAGATGGATGGGAAATGGTTGTGATTCTTTTGCCGCAGATTGGGCTGATTATTTATGATGATTATGTTTCCTCTCGCTGCTTCTTTTGAAATGGAACACTTAGTAAGAGAAATCGTATAGATCATAAAAATCTGCGGCAAAAAAAAAGCCGCATCTTACGATGCAGCTCAAGCTCAAACATTAGCTGTACAATGCAAATTGGAGCCTGACTGTACAGCTTGAAAAAGCACGTTATTCAATTATTCACATAAACTCTACGATTCATTGTGTGAAGGATACTCCTGGGGTTATGGTTATTATTTCATTGATATTTCGGGTTGGGAGGTATCTAATTTTTTCGGATGTTATAGTTAATCCCGTTGAAGTTTCATCTTGTTTGATAATTGGAATACAAATATTCAATACAACAATACTCATCATTTGCAATTTTAAATCTGTAGTCAACTGAACATCAACTTTCGTAGTTAGACCTTCATTTACAATTATTCCAGTTATCTTTTGAGTTGGATAACCTGTGTATGAAACTTCTATGTCATATTTTCCAGAATCAACTTGAATCGTATAATTCCCATCAATATCTGTAGTCTCACCTTGAATGAAGTTTCCATTTTTTGTGACTATGATATTGGCGGCAACCATTTCTTCTCCAGTATTTTCATCCGTGACTTTTCCAGAAATTCCAGTTTGCGCAATTCCCTTCTGTCCGAAAATAAAAATCAGAAAAACCGAAAAAATTCGAAACGTGTACTTATTGTTATAAAAACTATTCATTTCCTTTTTTTATTAATTGGAAAGTGTTACTCCTGGTGTCATTAATATCATTTGATTTATTTCTCTATTTGGTTTTGCTATAAATGTTTTATCTACAAAGGATTGTCCCTTTTCCATTTTTTCGGTTTTAGCTAATTGTACTCTCATTCGAATTACAAGACCACACATATGCCTTTCATAAAATAATTGATAATTCACCTCTGTAGTTTGCCCTTCCATCACAATGACTTCAATTAATTTTTCAGAAGGAAAGCCTTTTTTTGAAAATTCCATTTCATAAGTTCCTGGATCGATTTTAAAGCTAAAATCTCCATTCGTATCAGTTGTCGTATTCCGAATAACATCTCCATCTTTTAACAATGTTATGTCCGCTCCAATTATTTTTTCATTCGTTTCTCTATCACTAACTTTTCCTCTTATTGATGTTTGTCCAATTCCATTTTTTCCAAAAAGAAAAATTAAAAAGAACAAAAGAAATCGAAACGTGTATTTATTGTTATAAAGATCCATCTTCGAATTTTATTTATTGCAAAAAAGAAACTCCTGCTGTAAATACTGCCGCAAGTTCATTAATATTTCTCGTTGGTAATCTATCTACTCTTTCGTAAGTGATCACAGCTCTAATTAATGTATGCCCAGTTCCATTCCAACAACCTCTATTTTTAATCTTATATTTTTCACTTCTTACAAAAAATATTTTATTTGGTCTTATAAATTCAACTTCTATGATTTCTCGTTCATTCAAATTCGCTTGAGCAACTAGTTCCATTCTATTTTTCCCAAAAAGAAAAATCACACCAACTATCAAAATTCGAATTACATATTTTTTCATCTAAAAAAATCATTTTATTTTACTTTTATAAATCACCCAATTACGCAACTCGACTCAGAGAGTCAAGCTACGGGAACTCAATTTTAAATCGAGTTTGGTCTTTGGGTGTGATGCAACAAAAGATAAATTTTGAATAGC